>CAIKZO010000114.1 GCA_903832005.1 Enhydrobacter aerosaccus
CAGCAGGCCGACGCTTGACTATGCAACCTCTGTGATGCCAAACGACAAAAGACCAGAGGCGCCCGCTACCCCGGCCGACATCAATCGGAACAGGTGGCCGACATCAATCGAAATGCCCGGCCGACTTCACCGGAATCCGCAATCCGCTCGCGTATCACAGGCAGCAACAATTCAAGCAGCCGGCCGCTCCATGGCGGCTCGCTGCCATCTTTCAGATCGGTCATTCCACTATCCGTCCATGCCTATGGGATGCCTGCAAGCCGAACACGAAGGACAATGGTCAGAAGCTCCCAAGATAATGGCGGCCGCGACGGGCTGCCGGAATTGCTTCTAATCTAGCTTCCCGGCGCTTCAATGTAACGACCGGGATAAATGCTCGGGTACCCGCCGCGGGACTCCGATCCCTTACCTCTTCACCGTGAGGTCATGAACTCTTTGGATTGCCAAAGATCGAACGCGTAAGGTCGGTCGGACAGGGGTGAGCCGAGCACCAGCGGCAGGTCCGCCCCGAATTCGCTGAGCTTCTCGTAGCTTTCCGTTCCGGGAAATGGTTCGCCGCGTCTGACGACGACATAGCGATGTCGATGCGGATCGGGCCTCGTCGCAGTGTGCGGTGGTATCGGGTCGAAGGCCTGCAGCCGCGCGCCCGCATCGGTGGCCGCAAACCATAGCGTCGCCCGGCCCCAAATCTGGTCGCCGGGCTTGAGGCGCGCCGTCAGCAGTGATGTTTGCAGGGCATAGTCCCGTTCTCGTCCCTGGAACTGATACGCCAAGAGCCGCGGGCCCATAGACGCAAAAAAGCTGTTGAGAACCATAGCGCCAACACATAGGCCGGCTGCAGCGGCGAACCAGCGCCTTCCCTCTTCCAAAGCGCGGAAGATCACATCCTCGAGGGCGATTGCGATCGTGCAGAAGGCCAACGTCATCGGATATGTCGTGTAATAGCCGGTGTTCTGACTTCCGGTGGCAAACGCGGTCAATATGACGGTCAGGCCCGTAAGCACGATCAGGATACGCTCGTGTCTGTCTCTGGGAAACGGCGTGATGGAATAGCCAAATATCCCGAGGGCGAGAACAATGTAGAAGATCGGCAATCTGTAGAGTTCCGTCCAATACCGCTTTGCTTGCTTGAGGAAGCGCTCGAACACTCCTTCACCAGCCGTTCTCGCCGCGAGATGAGTGAGGTACTGGGCATCGAATTCCAGGGGAAATTGGATGGCGTAGAGCAGCCACAGCACCACCAGGCAGGCGGCGCCGCAGCAGTAAGCGACGCTCGCGTTTATGCGCCGGACACTGAACAGGAAAAGGGTGATTAGCAGCGCCAAGGCCCATGGCCCGGAGGCACTGTGGAACATCAGCGCCACGCTGGCGAAAATGCCCGCGATAAAGGCCTGCTTGTAGGCTGCCTCTCCGCGATCGAGTGTCCGGGCAATCCACAGCGTCGCCAGCAGCAAGGCAAATATCGCCCCGGTATCCATGCGTGACGTCTTCGCCGTCAGTACGAACGCCGGCCAGAAAAACAGGGACAGGGACGCCATCGAAGCCGCCAGCCCACGCGGGCGGAAGTGGCGCACGAGTGCGAAGATGGCCCAGACGGCAAGGCCCCCGAATAGAAGCGAAGGGAGGCGCGTCTGCCATAGGCCGAAGCCCAACAGACGATAAACGAAGGCGGCGATGAGCGGCAGTGCCGGCGGCTGCCAAAAGTAATGGCTTTCAAAACCGTGGCTCAGGCTCAGGACGTCGGCGCGGAATTGTCCGGTCGCCACCAACTGCCAGCCGGCGTCGTTCAGGAAAACTTCGTCGAAGCCAACCAACGGATATGTGAGGATATCCAGGCCGTGGACGGCAACGAAAGCAATTCCCAGGAAAAGTCCGAAGTAACTTTTGGCCGCCCAAATCTTTAGATAGCTCAACAATGACGCCGCGCCCCGCCTGATGATCCACTGTGACACATTTCGGGCCGAAGCGGACTGCAACCGAGGGATAGTATCAGCAATGTGAATACGTGGCCGAGCCCTTCACCGGCTGCGATTGCCGCCGACAACGGATCGACTGCACATCAACTGATGGCGCGTCGGGGCGAGCTGTTAGTCGGGGCGAACTGCTATACGTGAAGAGCAGTTGAGGCGGCGCTACGCGCGGCGCGCCGAATTATCCATACTTGTCGTGCTCTTCGCGACACCGCGCTTCCGCAGAAGCCGCGGGCGCTCGCGAGACACCCAGATAACGATCAATCCGACCACTGGACTGAAGACAAGAGACACCAGGAAATTGCCAAAGAATCCCAGCCTCTTGTTCCGGCCGAACTCGCCGATTATCCAGCTCGCAAAAAGCCAGGTCAGCAAAACGACAGGATTGACCATGTAGATCATGGCATCGGCTCCATCCGTTCATTCCCCGGTCCCGGTACTTGCCCGTTCGCAGGGGTGTCATCCGCGCAACTATGCTCAAACGTGGCGACCTTGCGAAACGCCACGCCATCGTGACGGAACACGAACATCGGCCGGTTGGTGATCCGCCCGAGATTGTCAAAATTCATCGCTCCGGTGACGCCGACAAAGGGGGAGCGAAAACGAAGACCGCGCAGCGCATCGGAGATCAAATGACGATCGGCCTTGCCGGCAACAGTAACGGCATGCGCCAGAAGCTTCACTGCATCATAGCCGATCGCGGAGTAGAGATCTGGTTGTCTTCCGTATGTACTCTCGAATGATCCGACAAAGGCTGCGGCCGCCGGCTCGGTTGCAGCGCCGGCATAGGTGGACGTCACCGTCAGGCCTTTCATCAAAGCCGGTCCAAGGCGCTTTTCTATGTCTCCAGCCAGAAATCCAGCGGACCCCATGATTGGCACGTTCAATCCCAGGCTGTGGGCCCGGGTGATCAGGTCAATATTGGCCTCGTAGTCATTCGAGGCAACGAAGAAGGCATCAATATCATTTGCCGAGAAGCTCTTGTTGTCCAAGAGATACAGCAGCAACCGCTCGGTCGTCGGAAAATGAGTGCCAAGTTCCGCATTGTAGAGGATCGTAGCGCCGCGCTCCGAGGCAGATCTTATGAACGTGCGGCTCAGTGCTTGACCGGAATTGTTGTTTTCCGACAGCACGACGAAGCGCTTCAGGCCAGCCCGGCGGGCGTAGCGCGCCAGGACCTTGGCATCGTCTGCGTAGTTGCACTGAAGGGCAAACACCTGCTGGAAGCCGAGACTTGTCAGGACTGTGGACTTGGCATGGGTCGCCAGGTACGGAACGCCGGCGCGATCATAGACGCTGCTGGCAGACATCGCGCGATCCGCCGAAACATAACCAATCACGGCCAGTAGATTCTCTTGCTTCGCGATGTCAGCCGCCTGGGTCATCGTCTGCGCGACGAGGGTTTCCAGCCGGGCATTGGGGTCGGCAGCGTCTTGCGCGACCATTTCCGAATGCAGCCTGAAATCGCCGATACCGCCCGCCGCCTGCACTTCGGCCGCGGCCAATTCGGCACCATGGCGGAACAGCGTGTTGTCCGGGATGGGTGGATAGACCAACACAACGTTCGGAATTGAAGGCGCGGACTTTCCTGGCAGGACAATGCGGGACGACGGGGGAATAATAAGAAGACGGATCGCCAGCAGGGAAATTGCCAGCGCCCCCAACCCGAACGCCACCCGTCTCCGCGAGAACAGCCGCGCGCGTGGGCGTGTCACTCTGCTCACCTGTCGCCGCCTAGAATAAGCGGCAGACCGTCCTTGCCGGCGCCGATGACTATGCTTTTTGCATTCGGAGAAGCCGCGAGTTCCCGGGTTGCCTGGATCCCCTGCCAGCGCAGCAAGTCCGCCGTCAGACTCTGGCGAATGGTCTCCTGATAGGCCTGGATGCCCTTTGCCTCGATCAGCTTTCGATCGGCTTCCTTCCGCTCGATCTCCAGCCGGGAAACATAGGATTTCTCATCCTCGGCCAAAGTCTGCTTGCGTTCGATTGCACCGCGAATCGCCTGCGGGAGCTCCACGGATCGCAACATCACGTCATCGATCAGGATGTAATTCCTAGCCGCCTCCGTGAGACTATTGTCCGCGATCCCCTCGAGAAAACTGGGTTTGCTGGAATAGACCTGCTCCGCATCATTCAACCCGATCGCGCGGCGCAGCACCGCCTGGGTCTGCGGGACCACGATCTTGTTCAGGTAGTCAGGGCCGATTTGAGTATGCAACAAAGGCAGTAGGCGCACGTCGACCCGATAGCGGATGGCCACGTGCACGACGAGCGACAAGCCCTCCCGGGACAGAAACTCGAACTGCCGCTCCGTCGTCTCCAGCCTCGTGTTGTAGATGAACATCCGGTCCCACGGCCAGATGATGTGCACACCTTCGGCGTAGATCTTCTCCATTTTTGTTCCGGTAAAGTATTGGAACAACACTCCCGCTTGTCCCGACTTCACCGGCACGACGGACCGCTCGAATATGAACAGTACCAGGATCGCCACGGCCAGGCTGGCTAGAGTGAACCGCGCGCGGGCGCGCCATGGTCGCGAGACAACCACCTCGTCCAGTTCGACGACCTCCAGACCGTCTGACTGATCGTCCGGTGCTCGGCGGCGCCACTCATGAAATCTATGCCAGAGGTTGGTCATGCCAACTCCAACTCTCCGCCTGCGCGGCTCCATTCCACTCGTCCAAGCTCCATCTTAACCACCCTGTCGGCGAGGTGCCAGTAACGGTCGTCGTGGGTCACGGCCACCACGGTCTTTCCGCGCGCGCGCATCCGCGGCAGGAGGCTACCATAGAAATATTCGCGGAATCGCGGGTCCTGCTCCGCGGACCACTCGTCAAAGATGTATATGGGCCGATCTTCCAGCAGCGCCGCAATCAATGCCAGGCGCTTGCGCTGCCCGGTCGACAGCGCCAGCTGCGTGAAACGTCCATCCTCAAAACGAACCTTCCCGGTTAGTCCGAGTTCGTCGATCAGCCGGTTCACCTCATGTGGATCCACGTCTTCCAGGCCATAGAGACGGTCGAACAAATGAAAATCCGCGAATATCGCCGAAAAGAGCTCGCGGAAGCCGCCAATGTCGGGGCTGGAAACAGGCATTTGATCGACCGAGATCGTGCCCGCGTCGAGCGGATAAAGGCCGGCGATCAGGCGCGCCACCGTCGATTTCCCGCCGCCGTTGCCGCCGATGAGGAAGGTGATCTCGCCCCGCGTCAGGGTCAGATCCAGCGGCCCGACGGTGAACGCGGTATTGCCGCGGGGGTCTCGATGCCTGAACGTCGCTTCCGTCAGGGAGATCTGCCCGAAGTCCCGAAACCGCGGGGCCTCCGCACGAGCGTCGTCCGGCGAAGGCCCTGCACTCTCCGACAACCGACGGTCGATCGAGAGGATCGACCGCAGTCCGACATCCGCGAGGATGAACATGGGCCACGATGCGACGAGTTTGGTCAGGGGCCCCATGCAGAACAGCAAAACCGGTATCAGCTGAAACACCATCAGCTGATGGCCACCGATCATGTCGGGGAACAGGAAGGCCACGATGCCCAATATCAGATAAGTCGCGAAGCTGCCCAACAGCAGCATGTCTGCCCAATGATCCCCGGACCGGTTCATGAGCACTTCCACCGACTGCGACTCCTTCCGATAAAGCGCGAGGACATCGTCGCTCTTGCGCTGGTTCAGGCGGAGTTCCTTGGCGCCATCGATGATATCGGCGATGACATCCAGCATGCGCGCTTGTCGACCGGCAGTTTGCGCCCTGGTTTGGCGAAAGCTGCTGTCGATGGTGCTGTACACCACCGCTCCCGCCAATACGCCGACGACGAATGCCAGGAGCGCGGCCGGCGACAACCAGCCGAGATAAACGAGCGACAGCAGCAGCAAGATGCCTTGCTGTGCCGCATCGATCATCAGCGGGAAGGTGACCGACAGGTGGTTGGTCTCCTGGGCGATCAACGTATAGAGCTGGCCTTTCCCGAGCTGACTTATTTCGGTCAGCTCCGATCGTCGGATCTTGTCGACGAGTTGAAGGCGAAGATTCCGCAGCAGGTGCTCGACCACCCTGGTCGCCCGCACCATCGCGGTCTGGCTGCCGAAAAAGTAAACGGCGAAGGCCAGGACATAGAGGCCGCTGCTGAAGAGATCAGGTCGGTCGCCACGCGCGACCACGTTCGTCACGGCATTGACCGCAAGAACGAGCAAGGTGTTCGCCACTCCGGCCACGAGCGTCAACAGCAGCAATAGCCAGAGCTCTCGCCGTCCGGCGCGTTTGAAGAACTCAATTAGCGGCATCGGATCACGTTGCCCGCGAAGCGTCGATTGCCCCCGCCTCCTCGGATCTCACCGTTCCGAAGTCGAGCGTCAGGCGACGATCGCAAAGCGACCAATAGCGATCGTCGTGCGTAACGGCGATGACGGTCTTTCCCTGCCGTCGCAAGTTCGGCAGCAGCTCGCGATAGAAAATCTCCCGAAAGTGCGGATCCTGATCGGCGGCCCACTCGTCGAACAGGTAGATCTCCCGATCCTCGAGCAGCGCCGCGGCCATCGCCAGTCGTTTGCGCTGGCCGGTCGACAGATCGGTCGTCGAGAATTGCCCATTCGTGAAAGTGACTTTCGTATCGAGTTCCATGCGCGCGAGCATCTCGTCTACCCGAAGCGGTTCGACGTCTTGCAGACCATGCAGCCGATCGAAAAGATGGAAGTCCGGAAAGATCGCCGCGAACAGTTCACGATAATCCTGGATCGACGACGGTGTGATCTCGGTTCCGTCGACCATGATGCGCCCGGCATCCGGGCGATAGAGACCGCACATCAATTTGGTCGCCGTGGATTTTCCGCTGCCATTGCCGCCGACAAGAAACACGATCTCGCCACGCCGCAACACGAAATCCCATGGGCCGAAGGTGAATACCGCATCGTCGGCGTCATCGCGGTAGGAAAAAGTCACGCCCTGGAATTCAATTTGCTGGAAGCCGCGCAGGTCGACGCCGTCGCCTGACTGCGCTGTGCTCACCGTCATTGCGTCGAGCCGCTTCTCGATCCGATAGACGTGTCCCAGTCCCGTCTCGGCCTTTGCATAAAGGTGGGTAGCCGAGGTAATCGCTGTCACCGGTCCCAGGCTGAAGATGACCGCAGCCGCAATCTTGTAGATCACGTCGGTGTAGCCATCGAAGAACATCGGCAACACGAAGATCACCACACCGGCGAGCGCGTAGAGAAAGGCGTTGCAAAACTCCATCAGGACGACCCAACGCGTTCCGACACCTCTTACAGCGGTTTCAAGCTCGTCCACGACCACCGTGAAAGCACGGAACAGCGCATCGTTCTTGTCCGCGTTGAGCCGTATTTCCTGGAAGCCTTCGGTGAAATTGGCCAGGCCGTTCATCATCGCCGTTTCATAATGGTGCACACGCCCCATTTCCCGATCCAAAGCAGCGCGGCGATTCCAGAAGAAGAACAGTCCGGCCACCGTAAACCCTACAAGCACCAGGAACGACGGGAGGGAGAGCACGGCGATGTAGAACAGCAGGAATGCAAGCAAGAAAGCGCTTTGGATTGCGCTGACGAAAAGCGGAAGGTTCTGCGCCAGATAATTCGTTTCCTGCGCGATGACAGCGAGCGCTTCGCCCTGCCCGATTTGCTCGAGTGCACGCAGGGGTGCGTGCTGGATTTTGCCCACGACGCGCGCTCGCAGGGCGGTCAGCCGCCGCTGCACGTATCGGTTCGCCTCCTTCAATGAAGTCTTGTTGGCCACGTAAAAGAAGCCAAACGTGCACACATATATGAGGATCATCACCGGTCCGACCGGCTCTGCCTGCGCCGCGCTTTCGGCGCCAACATTGATCAGACCGATCAGAGCAGCATTCCCAAGCCCTGCCAGCGCGGTTATGACGAGAGCTCCCATCGGAAACTCATCGGCATCGGACGAAAGAAGGCGCAGGACGTGCACGATCAGGCCAATCGCTCGGGCACCAGCAGGAAGCTGGCGCAGGGGAACTTGGTCCTTGCATACCTTGCCCCTATGCTGAAGCCAATGCTCCTCATATGAGCTGTCTCGGAGAACCGTGCGTGTCGAATTGGTTTGTTGCCCCTCGCCCCCGCCCCTTGGCCGGATTGCGCATGTTCGCGGTTCCTTTCGCTGGCCGAGGAGCCTCTCTGTTCTATCCGTGGCATGCGGCGCTTCCGGACTGGATCGAGCTTGTCGCCGTGCAATTGCCCGGGCGCGAGGGTCGGTTGGCCGAGCGCCCTGTTACCCAATTGGACGAGATCATCGCGCGGCTCCTTGCCGAGATCCGGCCCCGTCTCGACAAGCCTTATGCGTTGTTCGGCCATAGCATGGGCGCGTTGGTCTGTTTCGAGCTTGCCCGGAGACTGTGTGAGCTGGGGGCCCCGCCACCGGTTGCCCTCGTTTTGTCGGGTCGCGAAGCGCCGATGAACCCGCGGTCGCATCACCTGTTGCATACGTTGAGCGACGCTGCGTTCGTGGACGAGATGCAGGCCCGGTTCGACGGCATTCCGAAAGTCGTACTGGAGCAGCCGGAGCTCCTGGCGTTGCTGCTGCCGACCCTGCGCGGCGACATCGAAGCGATAGAGACCTACGAATACCGGCCCGGGCCAAAGCTGCCGATGCCATTCTTCCTCTATGGCGGCGAGAAGGACTGGCAGTCGACTCCGGCAAGGCTGGATGGATGGCATACCCTGACTGCTGGCCCTTCCCCGTTGCGCATGTTTCCGGGAGGACACTTCTACATTCAGACCGACTGGCGGGCCGTGGTATCATCCCTCGTCCAGGATTTTTCGACCCTGGCCTAGACGATCGGCTACCGCGTCGACGATCTGGCTGACCAACGGCAGCTGCATCATGGAGTAGTGGTTGCCCATCACTTTCAGAACGCCAATGCGTCCTGTGCAGCAGGCTTCCCAGCCCGCGCGCTCATCCTTGCCGACTTGCTGCAGCCGGTTGAGTTCTTCCTGAGCCCGGACCAGCACGATGTCTCCGTCATAGGAGGGCGGCACATAGCGGCTCATCGCATCGGCCTGTCGCGCGAAGCTGCGCCAGTTGCGCAGGATATACGCCGCCTCGGCATCAGTCTGGATTTGCCCCGCGTTGCGCGCCCGCTCGATCAAAATCTCGGCGGCAGGTATTGGCTCTGCGGCGCTTGAAGGGATCCCCGCGGCCAGGTCGATGCCGGAGATAGCGAAAAGACTTTGAACGAACTCCGCAATCGGGGATTCAAAGGCGCCGACCGACGCTTCCGCATCGGCAACATACTGTGGCGTGTAGCCATCGAGCAGGACGAGCGGCTCAACCTCCTGACCCAAGGCGCGCAACTGCACCGCCGTCTCAAACGCCAGCAGTCCACCGAACGACCATCCGCAAAGCCGATACGGACCCGCAGGCTGATGCCGGAGGATTTCGTCGACGCAGCGACTTGCCAACACCTCGACCGAGACCGGATCCTGCAGGCCATCATCCGCGAGCGGCGTCAGGACGTGAAAGGACATCGGCGCGATGGACGCGGTGAATTCCCGCTCGGCCCAAAATGGCCCGTCGCCCGCGTGAACAAAGAAGAGCCGGTTATCGGACGTCGCGACGGCGGGCTCGGCCTGTTCCAAATCGCTCGGCTCGACGCGATCCAGTTCTCGGCAGACCGCCTCGATCGTCGGATCCCGCAGGAAGACCGACAGTGCGATGCGGGTACCGAACTGCTGTTCGATCCGATGCAACAAGCGAATGGCCAACAGCGAATGACCTCCGATGTGGAAGAAGCCGCTGCCGGGCAGGATTCCCTTTGTCTGCAACAGCTCTTCCCAGAGCTGGGTCATCGCCATCACTCGACTTCCGACGGTCCGAAGCGTCGACGTCCCTTGGCCGTTCGCGGTGACCGAGCCATCCGCCAGTGAAAGCCTGGTCGGGATCATCGTGCGTGGCAGCCGCTGTTCGAGAAAGTTCCTCAGCAGCTGCAATTCACCCGAGTGGTCCCCGCCCGCAGCGAAGCGCACGATCGCCGACAACTGCCAGTCCGCTTGCGCGTCCTTCTCGGCGCTCACGACGCAATCAACGATTGATGGAAAGGCCCTGACGGCCGTCGCGACCTCGTCGAGCTCGATGCGGACACCGCGAATCTTGACCTGACGGTCGCGTCGATCCAGGCACTCGATCAGCCCATCGGTGCCCGGAATGTAGCGGCCAAGATCGCCGGTTCGGAAGAACCGCTTGGCCGACACCATCTCCTGAACCGCTCGCGGCGGCGCACTGAAGCGTTCGAGCGTCAGTTCCGCGCGCTGCAGGTATCCGCGAGCGACGCCGGATCCACCGATATACAGTTCGCCCGGGAAGCCTTCCGCCACTGGCTGGTGATAGTCGTCAAGAATGACGATCTCTTGTCCGGCGATGGGACGGCCGATCGGCACAGTCCTGGCGCTGTCGGGCACTTGCCCATCCGAGGGCACCTCGAAAATGGCGCTCGTAATCGTGGCTTCGGTCGGGCCGTACGCGTTGATCAAGGCGAGCGCCGAGAGCGAACTGTTTCGCCACTGCCGATAGAGTTCGATCGGGAAGGCCTCGCCGCCAACGATTACCGTCCGCAATGACGGCGGTGGGGTATCCGGCGCACCGATCAACAATTCGCGCAGGTAGGAGGCTGTCACATCGACAATGCTGACGCGATGCTCCCGCACGCGGTCCCAGAATTGACCCGCCGTCCAGAATTCACCATCGCGCAAAATCAGCGTGGCACCCGCCGACAGGCCGACCAGGATCTGCTCCAGGGACGGATCAAGATGTAGCGGCGTAAACTGAAGCACCCGATCGGATCGGGTGCAGTTCAGTTGCCGCGACATTTCATGGCAATGGGCGGAAAGCGAATACCGCTCGACAACAACACCCTTCGGCGTTCCCGTGGAGCCGGAGGTGAAAATAATGTAGGCGGGCGCGGAGGTGTCGATCCGAACCGCGGGATTCTGTTCCGGATAGGCCGCTGCCTGGGACAGGCAATCCTCTATGTGCAGCAATCTTCCGGCAGCATTGCCCGCATCGGCAAACAAAGACGCAGTCTCGTCATCGACGATCATACATGACGGCGCAGCCTCATCAGCCACATGCGCCAGTCGCTGGGGCGTGTCGTGCGGATCGAGCGGCATGTAGATAAGGCCACTCTTCAGCAGGCCGAGCATGACGACCACGCTGTTGATCGATCGCTTCAGGCACACGCCAACTGGTCTCGTCGCATCCTGGCAAGATGCAATCAATAGCTGAGCAACCCTGCTCGCCTGGGCATTGAGCTCTCGATAGCTGATCTCGTTTGAAATGTCGGCGGCCAACACGGCAGCAATCGCTTCCGGAGTACGACGCACCGCAGCTTCGACAGCGGCGACAATATCCGGTGCGGTTGGATCCGCGGGATTGCCGCCGATCCACGTCGTTGGCGGGTTGGACGGGCGAATATCGCGCCACGGACGATCGGGGCCGTCAACAAGCGCCTCCGCCATGTGGACGAAGGATCGGGCAAGACTTTCAATCGTCGCCTGGCTCCAGAGGTCGGGGGCGTATTTGAAAAGCAGAGTGAAGCTGTCGGCTTCCTCCAGGACCTCGAGCGCCAATTCGTCCTCTCCCTCTGCGGTGATCTCCGCGATTGGCACGATCGGCAGTACGCTGCTGTAGGTATTGCGGGAATCCTTGAGCCGCTTGGGCACAAAGTTCTGAAAGGCGAAGACACTCTGAAACACGGGTCTCCCGCCCCGCTGATCCGCCGGAGCAAACTCCCGCACCAGAAGGGGGAAAGGATAGGCCGCGTGATCGAGTGCTCCGAGCATGCAGTCCTGAAGCCTGTTTGCCTGCGCGATGAGCGGCATGTCCGGGTCGATCCTCTGCCGGATCGGCACCGTATTGACGAAATAGCCGATGCTATTTTCGAACCGGCTCTGCGGGCGGACCTGGGCCACCAGCCCGATCACCGGATCGTCGCTGCACGCGAGCCTGGCGATGAACGCCTGGTAAAGCGCCAGGAAGACCACAGAATCGCGGATGCCACGCGTCCGGCCAAGGCTACGCAGACGCGTGGCGAGAAGCGGATCGAGCGTATGGCGATGCGTTTGCCCGGCTTGTGTCCCGTGTGCCGACGTTGCCGGACGGTCGCTGGCCAGAGACGCGGAGAACGAGGCACCTGCCAGTTGCTGGTGCCAATAATCACGCAGCACCTGCCCCCGCGGACCGCGTAGCATGTCACGCTCCCAGGCCACAAAATCAGCGTAGGACGCACCATGCGCGAGCGTTGGCACCGCCTGACCACGCGCGATCGCGTCGTAAGCCGCCCAGAGGGATTTGAAGAAAATAACGGCCGACGTACCGTCAAAAATCAGGTGGTGGAAGACGATGAGGACGAGGTCACGTCCCGCCGTCCCGGTCCAGACCCGGGTGCGCATCAGCGGCCCCGACGCCAGAGCAAAGGATCGCTGCGCCTCTTTCCGCAGGAAGCCGATCAAGTCGGTCCCTGCGAGATCGGGCCGAGACGCAGTCTGGAAATCGACCACCGCTTCCGGCGCGATCGACAGCTTAGGTTCGCCGTTGTGCTCGGACACCGCGGCGCGCAACAACGGGATCTGACGAGACAGAACGGTAATCGCCTGAGAGAAGGCGGCAGGATCCCAGGAGCCCGGGATCTCGAAAGCGATCGGTATGTTGCGGGCCGCGCCACCGGGATGGAGCTGATCGAGCATCCAAAGTCCCTGCTGTCCTTCGGACAATCTCCCCTCTTCCACGTGCGGCGGTTCGGCGTCGACCTCGGTATCGGCCTTGGTCATGTACGATGCGAGGTGCAGTGACAGCGCCGCGATACTTGGATAATCGACGAGCTCGCGGCCGGTCAGGGTGAGGCCGACCGTCTCCTCGAGCATCAGCATCAGCCGCGTCTCGACAATCGAATCGACACCGTAGTCGCGCCAATGCGCCTCATCCGGCAGGTCATCCGGCGCCATATCAAGTTGCCCGGCCAGGAACTGCCGGATGATCTCCGCGAGGCCTGGTTTTGGTGACGCTGCGACGGGGCCAGGTATCGGGACGTCGGAGCTTTCGGATGTGTCGGTTGCCCAGTAGCGCTCACGTGCGAACGGATAACCGGGCAGGCTGACGCGTCCGGGCTCTCCGTCGCGGTACAGCTGGAGCCACGGAATTTGACATCCTTGCGTCCAGAGCAGGCTCAGCCTGTCGAGTTCGCGACTCTCGATAAGGGACGTCATGAACGTCGTGCCGGCTGGTCCGGAGAATAGTCCCTTCAACGAACTCGCTGGCTTGCCGTTGTCTCCACGGTGGCAAGCAGCGCTTCCACCATCGTCGCCACACAAGCAGGCTTCGGCAGTCGTCCGCAAGTCCTGCCAGTCACGCGCGACGAAGGCGAGCCGCTTGGCCTGCGGCTCGCGCCCGACCTGAAGCGTGTAGGCGATATCGCACAATCGCGCTTCCCGGAGTCCATCAAGGGCTCCGACAAAGCGGGCCAGCACGAGATCGAGCTGATCCTCGGTCCTCGCCGAAAACACAAAAATCTGTGGCTCGTCCGATGAAGGAGCGATGCGGGATGGCGAGACGAATTCTTCGATGACGGCATGAGCGTTGGTGCCGCTCAGGCCCGTCGTGCCGATGGCGCCGCGACGAACATCGCCGGCCGGGCGCGGCCAAGCATGATTTTCCGCCTGAATAGTGAAGGGGCTGCCATCCAGCCGGATATTCGGATGGGTCCCCGCGAGACCGTGCGTTCCAGGCATCGTCTCATGCCGCATCGCCAGCAGCATGGTGATGAGGCTGACGACTCCAGACGCGGCGAAACTATGCCCGATCAGCGGCTTGATGCTGGAAAGCGTACAGGCCGCCGGCACAGCGCCCTGTCGTGAGTAGGCTTCCGAAAGCGCCTGCACCTCGACAGTGTCGGTCAGGGCCGATCCCACGCTGTGGGCGAGGACGAATTGGATGGCGTCCGCAGAAATCCCTGCGCGCTGGTAGATCGTTTCGATCAGGTTCGACTGGCTGCGCGGATTCGGTGCCGCCAGGCCCATCGTCTTGCCATCGTAATTGATGCCGCTGGCCCGGATGCAGCCATGGATCCGGTCGTTGTCCCGGATGGCATCATCGAGGCGCTTGAGCACGACGGCGGCAACACCGTCCGCCGGCACCATTCCACTCGATGCGGCATCGAATACCCGGCACTCGCCGCTGGCCGAGAGCATTTTCGAATGGGCGAGCCCGAGATGGACCACGGGCGAGACAATCAGGCTTACTCCGCCGGCAAGGGCCATGTCGCACTCGCCACTGCGCAGGGCCTGGCAGGCCTGATGGATCGCAACAAGACCCGACGAGCATGCCGCACTCAGCGCGAAGTTGGGACCGTGCAGATCCAGGAAATAGGCGATTCGCGCGGCGAGGCTGGCGATCTGATTGCTGCTGATCTGGCCGCGGCCATTGGTCAGAAAGCCATACTCCCCTTCCTCAACACCAACATAGACGGCGCAGTTCGAGCCGCGTAGCTGCTCGCCCATCCGGCCGGCATCCTCGAAAGCATGCCACGCCTCTTCCAGGAACAGTCGCTGGCGCGGATCGATCCACCGGGCTTCCATCGGCGAAATGCCGAAAAAGACGGGATCAAAGCATTGGATATCGGCTGCGTAACCGCCGCGTGTGTGGAACTGGCCGGCATCGCCCCGGAAAAGATCCATCTGATTCTGGTCCCACCGGTCGGCCGGCATGTCGCTGATCGCGCAATGTCCGTCACGTAGGAGACTCCACAACGCATCGACGTTTTCGGCTCCCGGGAACCGGCCACTCATCCCGATGATCGCGATTCGGTCATCGCCCGTCCGCTCTACCGGCCGCTCGGATCGTGGCGGCGAGGCAAGAATCGACGGAGCGGGATGTTCGATTCGCGGAGCCGGTGCTGGGTGTACCTCCGGCGCCGTCCCCCGCGCCGCCAGAAGGCGCGTGACGATCCCGCCCTGCGTTTGGACGAAGTGAGAGGTGATCGCCGCAATAGTCTGGTGCTCGAACACCAGCGTGCTGCTGACCCCGTCGAAGTGGCGGTTCAAGTCCTCGGCCAGCGTGACCGCCAGGATCGAATCCATGCCGTAGCGATCCAGCGGCGCCTCCGGATCCACCTCAGTGAGCGGCATCTTCAATACGGAAGCAACGATCTCCTGGAAAAGCGCCAAGGCGTCATCGTGCTGGACGACGGCCGGCTGTTGCCCAACCGGTTCGACCGGCGACGCTGCGACCGCGACAACGCGCGGTGCATTGGACTGCACCCGGACAACACCATTGCTGTGCGCCAGAATGATCTGCTGTCCCAGCGCGTGAGCATCGGCCAGTGGAAAGTCGACCCGACTGAAGCCCTCCTCCAGCAGGAGACGTTGCCAGGCTCGCGGCGTCAGGCCGGGATTGCCGGGCATGCGCAGGACCGGATCCTCGCTCAGCCACCATCCCTCAAGCAGTCCGAACGTCAGATGCGTGAACAGTGCGTTCAGGCTCACTTCACAGGCGAGCAGGATGCCGCCCGGCCGCAGCAGCGACTTGGCGTGCCGAAGGGTCCGCCGGATGTCACGCGTGGCATGCAGGACGTTGCCTGCGATCACCAGATCATACCCACTCAAATCGAAGCCCTGATCCTCTGGTGGGCGTTCAATGTCGAGGAGCTGGAAGTGCAAGATTGGATGACCGCTGCTGAAAGCCCGTTCACCGTGCTGCAGGAAGGCCTTCGAAACATCGGTATAGGTGTAGTCAGCCAGGCAGGTCGCAACGTCGCGGTTCGCTTGATCGTCAAGAGCCTGGAACACCGCGGACGTCGTGCCGCCGGTTCCGGCGCCAATCTCCAGGATACGGATCGGGCCGCACGTGGCATCGCTCCGACGGCACCGCAGGGCGGCGATCACGAGAGCGGCCATGCTCTTCTGGAAATGATCGGCCACCGGATTGTGGCGATGCACCGCCTCGACGAGATGCATGGTCCCTTGCGGAAACAGGACATCGGTCGGCTTCCGGCGGCCGCTCAAGATATCCGGCAGGGCCCGCAGCGTGGTCTCGACCAGTTCGGCCTGAGCGCGCTTGGCCGGATCGGCATCCCAGACGGCCCGATGATCCTGCCAGGACCGCCAGGCCGCCGTGGCATCGATCGTCTCCGAGCTGCCCCGCCGCTCGAGCCAGGCCAAGCTCTCCTGCCGCCACGCATCAAGATAGCTTGCGCTGGATCCCAACTCGCGGGCTGCCATCAGCTGAACCTGCAGCAAGGGCAACAGCAGGCTGTCGAGACCAGCAATTTCGCCGCGCGCCTGCAAATCGGCGATATCTATCGGCAACGCCGCCAGATCGGGCACAGCCGGTATCGGCGCAACCGGCAGCCGCAGCGTCTGCGTTCGGTCCAATCCCTCGATCTCGACCTGCCGCGTGGTCTTGATGATACCGATCTGCTGCAGGGGCGCCGCCAGCAGAAAGTCCAGAGCACGCATGCCCTCGGCGGGTTCGATCAGACCGACACCGATTTCGGCAAGGCGCATGAAGGCGCGATAGGCGCTTTCATCGGCTACCTGCTGCTTCGTGCTGCTCCAATATCCCCAATTGATGGTCTTGACCGGACATGGCCACAGTCGATTGAGTTCATGGGCAAGGGCGTCGGCGAATGTACAGCCCGCAGCGTAGGCTCCTTGACGCGGATTCTTGATCTGCGCCACGACCGAAGAGAACAGAGCGACGAAATCCAGTTCTTCGTTCGCAAAGACTCGCGCGAGCTGCGTGCAGGAAGATGCTTTGCCGCAGAACCCGGACAGGAACGTAGCGGTGTCGAGCTCTGCAAGCTCTTTCTCGAAGAAGACCAACGCGGAATGGATCACGCCGTCGATTCGGCCGAAGCGGCGCTTCACCTCGTCGCGCACGCCGGCGAGGGCATCACCATCGTTCGCATCGGCGCTGAGATAGAGAGGACGGGGACCCAGTGCTGCCAAGTGCTCGATCTTGGTGCGGATCGGATCGTCTTCCAGGCGCCGTCCCACCCAGACGACCTGCGCTCCCGCGGACCGGATGACGTGCTCGCTCCACACGCCGCCAATGTCGCCCGCGCCGCCAATCGCGATATAGACCCCGCCTTTGCGATAGACCGTTACCGGGTCCGCATCCACGAGCAGCGGGATCAAACGTTGCTGGCGCCATTGCAGGCGGATCGACGGCCCATCGTCGTCGACCGTCCGCGAGACCCATGGGCGACCGCGGCGATCGGGCTTCAGTCCGAGCATCTGAGCAAAGCCGTCACCCGCGAAAGCGGCGTCGCATGCAGCCATGTCGACCACACGGAAACGCCAGGCGGGGTATTCCTTGGCCATTGTTCCTGCCAGCCCGTGCACTGCCGCCTGATGCGGGTCGACCGGTTCGGAGGCATGTGTCGCTGCGCCTCGGCAGGTCACGATGGTCAATTCGAGAGACAGATGCGCGGCGCCCTGCGACAGCAGCCAATGGACAAAGCCCAGGAGCGCCACCACCGGCGAATCTTCATCCGGCTCTTGAGGCTGATGCTGCGGCGCAAACCAGCACAGATGGGCGCCCGCGGACACTGCGCCCGGTAAGAGGTCGTCGCCGTGCGCAAAGCTGGTCAATCCAGGATGGCGCTCAAGAATGCATTGCCGCCGGAGATCGTTCGGGTCGGCGATTAATCGCAGACCATTCAATGCCGTTTGATCAATCTCCGCTGCAACGACTGGCACCGCTTCCCACACCGGTGAGAACATCACCGGTGGATTGGAGGGCGGAATAGCCTCAATTACGGGGCTGCGTTCGGACTTCTCAATGACCGGAGTCGTATCGACGCGACGCGGAAATGCGGAGGACGGCAAGTGCAGACGACGGGCATGTCGATCTGGCAGCGGCCAGGCCGCGTCGTCGCCCTTCAACCAGCGCTGGGCGAATCCAGTCAAAGCTGCCGGCCCTTCAGTCGAAAGAACGGCGTCGACCTTGTCGCTCAACAAATACCGGTCGAGCTGTGCCAGCAGATCGTCAATCCCTTGGGCGAAAAAGACGGCACGTATTTCGCGATGGTCGCGCCCCTGTTGCAAGGTGAAGGCAAGATCATCCAGCTTGACCGGCTGCGCCGAGCCATGTTGCGCCAGCGTCGCGATATCGCGCAGCGTTCGGCACTCCAGCACGGGCACGTCCACCCCAGCCCGCTCCAGCAATTCCTGCTGCAGGCGCACCCGGTGTTCCGGACCGACGCCAAGGTCATCCAATGGTTCATCGAGTTCGACGATCCGGCCGTCGACACCGAGCAGGCGGGCGAGCCCTTCCCGGATCTGCCCTGACGGATCGGGGACCGCGGGGACAGTGGCTACCCGAAGGAACTCGCGCAGACTGCCGACCGATGCACGCAACTGTGCCGGTGTCCGCGCCGAGACCGGAATCGCCTGCATCTCCGTCGACAATCCCGAGCCATCCGAACCCTGGGCATCATAGGACTGCACCACCAAGTGGACGTTCGTTCCACTATGACCAAAGGAGCTCAACCCGGCAGTCAACACCTGCCCAGGTTTTTCCTCCCAGCTCCGCGTCTCTCTCTCGATGGTAAAGGGCGACTGTGCGAGATCGATCAGTGGATTGAGCCGCGCGAAGTTCGCCATGCCAGGGAGGACACGCTTCTGCATGCTGAGAAGAATCTTTACCAATCCGATCACACCGGCCGCTGCTGAAGCGTGCCCAATGACGCTCTTGGCGCTGCCGATCTGACAGAACGACCGACGTGAGGTGAAGCGCCCGAACGCGCGGAGCAACGCATTGACTTCGACCGGATCACCCAGCGCCGTTCCAGTGCCATGTGCTTCGATATAACTGACGGCTTCGGGCGAAACCTTGCCGCGGCTGTAGACCGAGGCGATCAGGTCTTCCTGCGCCAACCCGTTCGGCGCCGTGATGCCGTTGCTCGCGCCATCCTGATTGGTGCCCGATGCGACGATCACACCACGGATCGGATCGCCGGCTTCGACTGCATCGCTCAGCCGCTTCAGCGCCACCATGCCAATGCCTTCGCACAGCACAGTGCCGTCGGCGTCAGCGTCGAAGGTCATGCAGCGGCCGGTGGGCGAGACCATGCCGATCCGCGTCAGTTCCGCGACGATATCGGGCTTGAGGTTGGCGAACACACCGCCGGCAAGCGCCAGGTCCGTTTCGCCATGACGCAGCGCCTCGCAAGCGAGATGCAGCGCCGTAGCCGAAGACGAGCAGCCAGTATTGACGACCAAGGCAGCGCCACGAAGATCAAGGAAATAGGCCAGGCGCGACGCGATGATGGCATCGGATGCACCGGTAAACGATGCGCTGCCCTGGCCTGTGGGCTCGGCGCCGACATAGAGGCTCGCCGCCTTGCCCGCCAACACGGACGGAGCGATGGCCGCGTCTTCCAGGGCTCTCCAGCTTTCCATCAGCACCAGTTGCTGATGCCGGCTCATACTCTCCGCCTCGCGCGGTGAAATCCGAAAGAACAACGGATCGAACGCCGTGCCGAAATCCAGTCGTCTGTCAGCCGGAACGGCGGCTTCACCGGTCAGTACTCGCCAGAACGCATCGACATCATTGGCGCCTGGCACCCGCGCGGCCATACCGATCACGGCGATGGCCTCCGACCGATGGGGCGAGGAGCGCTGACCTGTGGCCGGTGCGACGTCGACAGACTGCTCCTTTATCGGCCCTGGTCGCGCGAGAGCGCTCAATGCCGGCTGCGGCCGTTCGACCGATGCCCGCACTAGTGCCGGCATCCGGGCCAGGTGAGCTGCCAGGCGCTCGACGCTTGTATGTTCATAGAGCACGGCTGCGTTCAATTGCACGCCGAGCCGCTTTCCGATCAACGTCACGACCTCGGTGCCGACAATGGAATCAACGCCATAGTCCAGGAACGGCGCCCGCAGATCGATGCGATTGGCCGCAATGTTGAGAGCCTTGGTCAGGCATCCCAGGACGACATCGCGCATGGTACCCGGGTCGGCACCTGGATCGGTGCCGCGCAGTGCAAGGGAAGCGACCGCAGCAGGCGGAAGCACCGGCTGTGTGCCGCCGATGGCCGCGCCTGGAGGCTTTGTCGCGTCGTGGATCCAACCGTCAGATTGGGTGGCGATGACCAACTGTGTCGCTGCGCGGGTGGGTTCGGTCAGAAAGTGGGCCGCCGCAAATCCCTCTTCTTCCAGAAGGCTTAGCCACTGCGCCGGAGAAAGAAGCGGCGAGCCGGGGATTCGGAGCGACGCATCGGAGAACGCCCACCAGCCATCCAGCAGCCCAAAGGTAAGTGTTCCATACAGCGTCTTGTAAACGGTCTCATTCAGCACGAGCACGCCCCGGCTTCGCAGCGATGCCTTGACGTTGCGCAGCGTGCGCCGGATGTCGCTGGTGGCATGCAGGACGTTCGTCGCGATCGCGATATCGTAACCGCCCTCCTCTATCCGATGGACGCTCGGCGGCTCATCGATGTTCCAGCGCTGGAACTCGACGAAGGGAGCGCTGGCCGCGAAGGCTTCCTGACCATGTCGCAGGAAGGCGGGGGAAATATCAGTGTAGAGATACTGCAGTTGTGAAGCGCGGGCACCCAGCCGATCGAGCACGGTGCGAGTGGTGCCTCCCGTACCGGCGCCAATTTCAATGATCCGCACCACCCTGTCCGGATCCTGCAGCAATCGGTCTACCGTATCGACGACCCTGTCGGCGACACGGCCGTTGAAGAAGTCCGACCACGTATTGCCCTCATATACCTTCCCAAGGCCGGCAGTTTCACCTTTGGGAAAGATGACTGCGGTTGCTGGGACTTCGCCTCGCAGGATTTCAGGCAGACGGGTCAGACACCGTCCGAGCAATGCCACCATCGACCGCATGGCCGGGTCGTGACTGGCCTGCCGCTCGAAATCGGTCCAGGCGGCGAGCGCCGCCGCGACATCGTACCGACCGATGCCGGCCAGCAAGCCCGAGGACTCCAGGCTGGCGACAGCCTCTTCGAGCCAGCCACGGTAGCGCTCGGTAATGCCTGCGCGGCGCATCATCGTCGCAACCGATCCCGGGTCGCTACCGCTGAAACAGCCCATGTCGCCGAGCGTGGCAAGCAGCACCTGTGTCGCGAGATCGTGAAAGCGCGCCTCTGTTCCAGCGTCGAGGTAGGCGGGCGCAGACGATGCAGGTTCAGCCGACCCCGCCGCTCCCATGGTGATCGGCGTGGCGGACGAGACTTGATGCAGGGTTCCACCCGCAAGAAGCGGGACATACGATCGCGTCACCCCTGTCGGCAAGCGCATGCAGACGATGTCGTCGAGTAGCCCCTGCCGCAACAGCGAGAGGCTGGTTTCCAGGCAGCGCAAAGCTTCCGGCGCATCCAGGGCGCCACTATTTCGCTCGAGGACAGTGCCGGCGATCGCGGCCCGCCAGAATCCCCAATGGATGATGCCAACCGGGAAGCGCGAACAGGCCGCCGCCTGCCGAGTTGCCAGGTCGCCAGCACTGATGCCGGCGGCATAGGCAGCTGAATTCCGCGCGTCGGAGAAGTCGTAGGCCTGGATGGAAGAGAAGATGCAGAGGAAATCCAGCTCCCGATCCCGGAAGGCTTCGAAGCAGTTGGAGGTACCGGCTTGCTTGGTGGCGAGCACGTGTTCGAAAGCAGACCGCGACACTGTGAACGGATCGCCAAAGGCGAAGTCCATGGCCGCAAAGAACACGCCTGCAATGTCGGGAATCTGCGCGGCGGCTCCTTGCAGCGCCTGCAGGTCGGTCGCATCTGCCTGCAGGTAGAGCGGCGCCGCGCCGGACACGGCGAACGCATCGAGCTTTGCCTGCAGGGCCGGCGAGGTCGGCGGGGAGCGACCGATCCATACGATCTCGGCCTGGTATTCGTCGATCAGGTGACGGGAGACGATCTGCCCAACCAGCCCGGCCCCGCCGACGATGACGTAACGTGCACCCTTGCGAAGCGGCGGCGCGAGCGGTTCGCGCGACGAGCCGAGCGGAACGAGATGTCGCGAGAAGCAGGCACCGTGCCGCAAGCGAACAACGCCACCGCGTGGATTGGAAGCGGACCGCGATAGAAAATCGACAATGCCGGCCATGCCCTCCGCATCGAGCAGGTCGGCCGCATCGATATCGCAGACGGCAACGTGCAGGCCGCTCTGCGCCCAGGATTGACCAAGCCCATGCAGGCCGGCTCCGTGCGACGGAGCGTGATCGGTGGCGTTCTGAGTGACGAGGCAAAGTGAAAGCTCGGATAAGACGAGCCCCCCGGCCGACAGACCTTGCAGCAGGGCGAGCCCGATCGCCTCGACAGGTTGCGGCTGCCGCGCATCCGGAGCGTCTGCCAGGAGCACGAGACGGCCGATACCGGGCTCGATCGCCAGAATCTGCTCGACCATACCGTTCGACTCCGCCAGCGCAAGGCGGTGCGCCGATGGCAAGCTCATGGCAAGGGCGGTCGCAAGCCCCTCGCTCGAAGGGGTATGCACGATGACAGTCGATCGGCCGGCCTCCGGGGCGATGCGTCTCAGGCTGGCTGGTCGCTGCCAGACCGGCTTGAACATCACCTCGCTGAGGTCAGGAGCCCCCTCCTCAGTAGACGGCCTTTCAGCAGGATCAGCGGGCTCGATCCAGAACCGCTGCCGGTCGAAATGGACCGTCGGCAGTGAGATGCGTCTCGGTGTTCGCCCGGTGTAGAGCTGCCGCCAATCGATCGGGAAGCCCTGACACCAAAACGTCGCGATCTTGCGGAGCCGGCCCTGCCTGGCCCACGCACCGACCAGCGCATCCATATCGGGATCGTCGCGCAATACCTCGAAGGACGCCGGCGCGTCGCGGAGATTGCCGCGATGGGCGATCGCCTCGGATGGGCGGCCTTGGACGAAGGCTCTCAGCGCCTCCTCGAGCTCGCTCATCGACCGAGCGACGATGGCCAATCGCTCCGCGAAGGCCTCTCGGCCGACCTGAAGCGTGAAAGCCACGGCATCCAGATCGGCTGAATGCGCCGTGAGGTGGGTGAGCAACGCCGATGCCTGTGCCTCCAGCGCCGGCAGCGTGCGAGCGGACAGGACGATGAGGACGGGACCTGTTGCAGGTTGGAGGGGGGCGCTCGAAGGGAGGTACTCTTCGAGCACCACGTGAGCGTTCGCGCCTCCCGCGCCGAAGGACGAGACGCCGGCCCGGCGCGGCGCCGGCAAACCATCGCGCTCGACGGTCAGCCAATCGACCGCCGTCTGCGGCACAAAGAGCGCCGAGTCGGCAAGGTCGATCTTCGGATTTGGCTCGCTCGAATGCAGGCTCGGAACGACCTTGCGATGCCGCAACTGCAGGATCGCCTTGGTCAGACCGGCGATGCCGGCCGCCGCTTCGAGGTGGCCAATGTTGCTCTTGATCGACCCGACGGCGCAGGGCATCCGCGCTGCTTCCCGAGCCTGCAAAGCCTCCTGCAAGCCCTGGATTTCAATGGGATCGCCGAGTTCCGTACCGGTACCGTGCGCTTCGACAAGCGTGATCGTCTGCGGATCGATCGATGCCTTTGCCAGTGCCGCCTGGACCAACTCGCGCTGGGCATTGGGATTCGGCACCGTGTAGCCGTTGGTCCGGCCATTGTGATTGATGGCGGTTGCCCGGATGACAGCGCTGATATGATCGCCATCTCGCTCGGCGTCACTCAGCCTCTTGAGCAGAACGGCACCCACCCCCTCGCCCGGCACGAAGCCGTTCGCCCCGAGGCCGAAGGTCTTGCAGCGTCCGTCCGGCGACAGCATCTGCTGCGCGGATGCGCTGACATAATTCAGCGGATGCAGGTAGAGATTGACGCCACCCGCCAGCGCCATGTCGCACTCGTTTCTCAGCAGATGCGCGCAGGCTTCGTGGACTGCGGTCAGCGAGGACGAGCACATCGTATCGATCGGCATGCTCGGGCCGCGCAGGTTCATCAGATAGGAAATTCTGTTCGCGACCGAGCTGAACGACGTGCTCGGCAACATCCTGTCGCCGGCCTTCCACCGCTCCAGCGCATAGAGATTGAAGCCCGTCCGGGTAATGCCAGCGAACACGCCGACGCGACCTTGATGACGGCGTTGGATTTCCTCACGGCTGTAGCCGGCATCCTCGAAGACCTGCCACGCCGTTTCGATGAACAGCCGCTCCTGCGGATCAATCGCCGCCGCTTCGGTGGGCGATATCTGGAAGAAGAGCGGATCGAAATCGGCGAAGCCTTCGAGGAAGCCGCCCCATTTGCCGTAGCTTTTGCCAGCCTGCACGGCGGCCTCACGGTCCGGCTCGTAGAAGTCACGCAGGCTCCAGCGATCGGGCGGCACTTCGCCGATACAGTCGCGGCCGGCCAACAGATTGTCCCAAAAGACATCGAGATTGGGTGACTTCGGATACCGCCCCGCCATGCCGATCACGGCGATCGGTTCCTGCTGGTCCGCTGCCGAAGATGTCCGCGTGGCGACCCGCGCCGGGGCAGCAGGACGTGGCGGCTCTACTGGAATCGGAGCCGGCTGCTCCGCCGGCGCAAGGCCGCACCAGCGGACGCAGGCGGCGAGATAACGGTCCACCAGATGCTGCGCCAGGCCACGCAAATCGCTGAACTCGTAAAGGAGCGTCGCCGGGATGTCCGCCGCCAGGTCCGCCAGGCGTTGGCTGAACTGCACGACCATCACCGAGTCGAGGCCGAAATTCTCCAGCCTGTCGTCGGAGCGAATCGAGTCGGCCTCAAGCTTGATGATATCGCCGAGGATCTGCTTCGCACGCGCCAGCACCGCCGGCAGAACTTCTGCCGGACGCACTGTGACAGCCGGCTCTGCCGGCGGTTCGGACCTAGGCGCCGATGGCGGAGTCTGTGGCAGAGCTTCCGTGGGCGCGATGCCTTGACCGATCCGGAAGTGCCGCTTCAGCCTGTCGCCATTCCCGGACAGCACGAGTATCTCGGCGCTCTCCCCGCCCAAGGCCTGGTAGAACGCCGCGAGCCCAGCCTCCGTGGAGAGTGGCCGCAATCCCGTCCGCTCTTCCCACAGCCGCTCGGTCTCGGCGTCCGGGCGCATGCCGCCCTCCGCCCACAGCGGCCAATGAATCGAGAGGGTCTTGCCGCGACGTTCACCGGCTATCGCAAGCTTGTGGCGATGCTGCGCAAACGCGCCCTGCCAGGCATTGGCCGTGGCATAGTCGGCTTGGCCCGGATTGCCGAAGACACCGGCCCCGGAAGAAAACAGCACGAAGAAATCGAGGTCGACATCGGCAGTCGCCGCATCGAGGTTTCGGGTGCCGGCAATCTTGGGTGCCAGGACGGCGCGGAACGCAGCCTCGGTCTTGTTGCGGATCAGCGCATCGGAAAGAAGTCCAGCGCTGTGGATAACCCCGTCGAGCCTGCCGTGCACGTCGCGGATATGCGCGACGAGACGGGCTACTGCAGCCTGGTCGGTGATGTCGACCTGCATATAGAGGGCCCGGGCGCCGGCGGCTTCGAGCGCCTCCACTGCGGCCTGCCGCGCAGCATCCAGCTGTGAACGCCCGACCAACACGATGCAGGGCGTCACAGCTTTCTCCGCGATGTCGCGCGCGAACAGCAAGCCTAGCCCACCCAACCCGCCACTGATCAGGTAGACACCCCGATCCTTCCATGGCCCGGCGACGGCATTCACCGGCACTTCGTCCCATGACCGTGCTTGCAGCTTCGGGCCGTCGTAGCGCAGTACCGGACAATCCGGCCGCGCCGCGGCCGCCGACGTCGCGGCCATGAACCGTTCACGCGTCGCGAAGGTCGAGGCTTCCACGACAATCAATTGCAGGGCGAGCGTCGGCATTTCCAGCTCCGCCGTGCGCGACAGACCAGACAACGCGGCCGCCACCCTCTCTGCAACGCAGTCGTCGACGACGATCTGCCAGCGCTGCTGGCCGGTGCTGCTTCCGGCGTAAGTCTTGATCAAGCCGAACAGTGCCGCCGCCAGATCCTCGAATGTTTCGCCGGGGACGTTCAGCCAATGGATATCGGCCGCTTCGCGCTCGATGCTCCAGGGCGGCGTGCCCATCGACTGCAGGATCGGCACCACCACCCGATCGACCGCAGGGGCGGTCGCGCCGTTCGGCACGAAAGCCCAGCGCGGCTCGGCCAGCAGCGCTTGGCTCTCCACGGTAGCGGCGGCCGCAGCCGGACGCGCGATGGGCGCCCAATAGCGGTCGGTTGCGAACGGATAGGTCGGGGCGTGAAGCCGTCGCGGCATCTGCCGTCCCCGATAGAGCGCCGCCCAGTCACATGCCTCGCCGCCAAGCCACGCAGCGGCAAGCCTCATGGCAGGCGTCGCCGCCGAAAGAGTCACGCGCGCGCCGCCTTTGGTGAAGGACGCGAGATCGGCGAGCAACGCCACGCGGTCCGTGGCATCGAAAGCGACGCGGTGCTCGAACGCCCTGCGTCCGACCTGCATCGTGTAGGCCAGGCCTGCCAGCGATGTGTCGGCGTTAGCCCGCAGGAACGCGAGGACCCGACCGGTTTGGCGACGAAGCTGGGCGTCGGTCTGGGCGGACAGCGGCAGCACGCAGCCGATCTCGCCATCGGTCAATGTTGCCGTGGACAGATCATCGAAACCCTCGAGAACAAGATGCGCATTGGTACCGGTGGCGCCGAACGAACTGACACCGCCGCGGCGCGGCCGCCCATCGGCAGGTTCGGGCCAAGGCGCCAACGTGCGCTGCACGAAGAACGGCGACGTCGCGAAGTCGATCTTCGGATTGGTCCGCTCGGCATGCAGCGAGGGCACGAAGCGGCAATGGTGGAGTTGCAGCGCCAGCTTGGTCAGGCCGCTGATCCCAGCGGCGGCTTCGGCATGTCCGATGTTCGATTTCACCGACCCGATCGCACAGAACTGGCGATCCTCCGTCTGGGTGCGGAAGGCCTGGGTCAGCCCCTCGATCTCGATGGGGTCGCCAAGCGCGGTGCCGGTGCCATGCGCCTCGATCATGTCGATGCTGCGCGCGTCGACGCCAGCCTGCTTCAATGCTTGCTGGACGAGTTCGGCCTGTGCCGTCGGGCTCGGTACCGTGACCCCGCTGACATGGCCGACATGGTTGACCGCGCTGCCGCGAATGACGGCGTAGACCGCATCACGATCCGCGATGGCCTTGGACAGCGGCTTGAGCACGACGGTGCCGACGCCCTCTGCCGGCACATAGCCGTCACCGCCGTCGCCGAAGGCGCGGCAACGTCCGTCGGTCGAGAACAAATTGCCTTGGCCATAAGTGACATACTTGGCCGGGTGCAGGGATAGATTGACGCCACCCGCGAGGCACACGTCAGTTTCGCCGCGACGCAGGCTTTCGACCGCCAAATGGATCGCGACGAGAGATGAGGAGCAAACCGTGTCGACCGTGAGGCTCGGACCGTGGAAGCCGCAGAAGAACGAGACCCGATTGGCGATCTGGGCATAATTCAAGGAGAGCGGTAGCGGCGCCGCCGGGTCCTGCGCTTCGGCCACGACCAGCGCATAGTCCTTGTGCATGACCCCGGCAAAGACGCCAACGTTGCGCCGCTTCTGCGGACCACGTTCAGGAGCGATGGTCTCCGGTGTGTAACCCGCGTCCTCGAGCGCCGCCCAGCACACCTGCATGAACTGCCGTTCTTGCGGGTCCATCATCTCGGCTTCACGCGGAGAGATGCGGAAGAAGCGGGCATCGAACGCATCCGGCGCATCGATGAAGCCACCCCATCGGGAAATCGGCCGGCCGGTGCGCGAGCGCAGGTGAGCCTGGTCGCGATAGTCCCAGCGCGATGCCGGAATTTCGGTAACGGAGTCGCGCCCCTGGCAAAGATTGTCCCAGAATTCACCGAGGTCCGCGGCTCCGGGATAGCGACCGGCAAGACCGATGATGGCGATCGGTTCGGGCGCATCAGGCGCTGCCGTCGATTCTACTCCTGACTCGTTATGGGGCCTATCACCGGCCTCTCTTCTCGGCGGCGATGGCATCTGCGGATCGTCACCCCAGTCCGCACGAAGATGGTCGGCCAGCGCACGCAGGTTACTGAATTCGAAAAGAAGCGTGGGCGGTAAGCTCCGTCCGAGCCGCTCGCCCAACCTGTCCGCAATGGTAAGCAGCATGGCCGAATCAAGACCAACCTCGAAGAAGCCCGCCTCTTCGGAAATCTCGCCCGCCGGGATCGACAGGTATTCGGCGAACAGGTGACGCAATGCGCGCATCACTCGATCGTCGCGTCCGTCAGCCGCTTTGACCTCTGCTGGGCGTGGCCCCAGATGCGTTGAATCGCGCACCATGGTGCAAACGAAATTCGCGATTTCCGCGACTTTGCGGCCTGTCGAATCGAAAAACTCGAGATCGCGAATCAGCAGCATGCCCTGGCGTCGCACGCCCGAACGGCGAACCCGGGCATAGCAGGCCTCCCGCAACGGCTCGGACCAACGGAAGACGCCACAAGACAACGGGAGGAACAACGGCTCCGCCTCGCCAACCCGATCGGCGAAGGCCATGCCGGTGGCCAGGCTGCCGGCATCGAGCAAGGTTGGATGGAACAGAAAGTGGGGAGCTGCCGCGCGCGCGCACTCGGGAATTCGGATGTCGGCAATGAAGGCATCCTCACCGGGGAAAAGCGTTCCCGACGCTTTCATGAATCCCTCATGGACCATGTCGGCGGCACGGCAATTCGCGTAGATGCTCTCGAGCGGAATGGAGGACTGCCCCGGCTCGCGAAGAGAAGACAGATCGATACGGTCGACGAACTGAACCGGCTCGCCGGCTATGACATCGACGGCGATGAAACGTTGACCATCGGCGTCGACGATTTCAGCGCGCCAACCAAAAACAGCCTGGGTCGAGAGAACCCGGACCTCGAGGCTCCCCCCGGCCGGCACGGCAAGAGCCCGATAGAGTGCCAGATTGCGCAGGCTCAATGTCTTCGGGTCGACTCCTGTGTCGCGGAAGTGCTGTAGAACGATGTCGATATAGGTCAGCCCTGGCATCAGCTCGCGCCCGTAGGCACGGTGATTCTTCAGCACCGGGTTGTCGTGACGGAAGACAATGCGATCACTCATGCCGTGACCCAGAAGTTGGTCGAAGGCCGTTCACCACCATCAAAGGTGGCATCGTAGCGATACAGGCTCTGGCGTACCATGGGCGGCAAGGGCACCGGCGTACGGCGAGGGGCAAGCGTCGGCGTTTCCGGCGAGGACGACAGGATGGCATGAGCGTTGGTCCCGCCATCGGCAAAAGCGCTGACGGCTGCAACCCGATGCGGCTCCGCCCAGTCGACGGCCGCGCGATGCCGGACGAAGGGCGACGTGGTGAAGTCGAAATGGCGCATCGGCTCCTCGGCCGACAGGAACGGCGGCAGTGTCCGATGATGCAGCATGCAGGCCACCTTGATGATGCTCGCGATACCCTGAGCGCACAGCGGATGGCCCATGTTTGGCTTGATCGAGCCCAGACTGAGCCCTGCCGACGGGTCGGACCCGTAGGCGGCCAGCATCGCTTTAAGTTCTAGCAGGTCCGAAACCTCCCCGCCGGATCCGTTCACCTCGATATGGGAGACGTCCGAGGCATCCCTTCCGCTGGCACGCAGTGCCGCCTGCATCACGGCGATTTGCGCCGCTATATTCGGTGCACTGGGTCCGGCGCTGCGGCCATCGCTGTTGACCGCCACGGCATCGATTACAGCGTAGATCGTATCTCCGTCACGTTGGGCATTTTCCAATGGCTTCAACAGGACCATGCCGCACCCCTCGCCCAGGATCACACCGTCGGCACGGCCATCGAAGACATGGAAGGCACCGCTTTGACTGTAGAGCGCGCGTTTGGAGAACATGCGCAGGGGTCCGTCAGTATCGAGGATACTCACCCCGCCCACGAGAGCTGCTTCAAGGTCGCCGCATCGCATCGCCTGGATACTACTCTGCATCGCCACCAGTGCGGATGAACAGGCGGTATCGATAACCATGCTGGGACCGTGCAGATCGAAATACTGCGAGATCCCGGCGGCAAGATAGTTTTGGCCGACGGCGCGGATGGGGTGGCGCGCCTGTTCCAGCAGTTCGTCGGACGGCGGCGGCGCAGCCCGCGCGCCCAGATAGACGCCGATCGGCTGTCCTTTGATCTCTTCCGGCCGGTACCCGGCATGACAGAAGGTGGCCAGGGCAACTTCCAGGGCGATCCGCGCCTGGGCCGACATCGCTCGTGCGTCGGCCTCGCCGATGCCGAAGAAGTTCGGATCGAACGCATCGATTTCATCGAGCAGCGCGGCTCGAACACCGGCGGGACGGTTCCAGCGGCTGTCGGGAATCGGCGCGATCATCGAACTGCCGCCGCGCAAAAGATTCCAGTACGCCTCGAGCTCCGGCGCGCCGGGAAAACGACACGCCATGCCGACGATGGCGATTGCCCCCGACGTCGCGGCGCGCGTTGGCACCGGTATCGCCGGTCGGTTCGCCTCGCCAACGGAACTGGCGTCCGATGACCCGACGATGCTTGCCACCGCCGTCGCCTGATTCTCCCGCAGCCAGTGCGCGAGCGCTTCCAACGTAGAATGCGTGTAAAGCAGCGTCGGATCCAGATCGCACTGCAGCGCCTGGCAAAGCGTCTTGTTGATCTGCACTAGCAGGATCGAATCAACACCGTAATCGGGGAACGGGATGCCGGGCTTCAGCTTCGCACGCGGTATCCGGAGCTCGGCAGAAAACATCTCGGCGAGCCAATCATCGAGCGTATCGGCAACGCGCGGCGAATCGGCGGGCCGCGCTGCGAAGATGGCTGCTTGGGTAGGCACCTGCGAGAGAATGGCGGGAAGCACCACGGGCTCGTCGCGCATCGCCAGCACTCGATCGAGCAGGGCCAGGCCTTCCCGGTCGGTCAGGCTGGCGAAGCCGCTTGCGGCCAGCGCCTCGCTCGAGACTTCGCCCATGCCCGATTCTTTCCAGTTGGGCCATTGGATGCTGACGACCGATGGCGCGCGGGAGCCCGCGCGAGGCGCATGGTGCCGGGCAAACGCGTCGAGATAGGCATTGGCCATTGCGTAGTCGCTCTGGCCCACGGCCAGCGTCGGCACCGCAGCTGTCAGTGATGAAAACAGGACCGCAAAATCGAGCGGCTGTTCCTGCAGAGCGCCCCACAGTATGTCGAGGCCACTGGTCTTGGGCGTAAGCACGCTGCCCACGCCATCGGCTGTTTTGCGGATGAAGGCCAAGGTCTCGCGATCCGCCACTCCCGCACAATGGAGCAATCCGCCGATCGGCCCCAGTCGAGCGGCAACGTCCTGGACAGCGCGCTCAACCGCAGTACTGTCGGAAAGATCGAGCGCCATAACCTCGAGGCTCACGCCCTGATCGCATAAGGCGATATACGCCTCATATTGGCTGCCGGCGTGTGCCATCGCCGGCCAGTCTTGGGCCGCGGCCACCGGCTTTTGCCCAGTCAACACGATCCGCTTCACGCCATACTCTGTTGCGAAGTGCCGAGCGCACAGCAATCCCAACCCCCGCGTCCCACCGGCGATCCATAAGACATGATCCGGCGAAAACTCAAGGTGGCCGGACCGGATCGGCGCATCCAGCTCCGCCAATGTCGCGGTGAACCGGACGCCCCCGCGATAGGCGACCTGATTCGCAGGATCGATGGCGGACAATTCGGCCAGAACGCCGTTCACCACAATCTCGTCCGACGCAGTCGCCGCAAAATCGATATGTGCGGAGCGAACGCGCCGGTATTCGCTTTGCAGCATGCGCCCCAAAGCCGCGCGCAGCACGCGGCCATCCGGCGCCTCGACGGCATCATCGCCATCGACCGCGGCCAAGCCGCGCGTGACGCTGAGATAACGGACAGCCGTCGAACGTTGCGACTGGACGAGATGTTGCGGCCAGGCCAGCCAATCGAGATCCGCCACGGCGACCGGCGCGCATCCGGCGCAGTCGATCAGGGCATCGACTTCTTCGGAGCCCAGGACCGACGCATCGCCAGCGGCAGAGACGACAGTGCTGCCTGGCAGGTGGCGGGCGATGCGTTGCGCAAGCAACTGCGTCTGCGGCGAGGCCAGGATGATGCTGCGCGCCGGCAGCGAGACAACATCGGCCGCTACCGGACCAGGTTGCCACGTCGTGTGCAGCAGCGTCTGCGGCCGCGTTGCATCCGGGGCGGACGCGGCGGCGCCGGTCCGCGTCGGTACCGATACAGCCGCTTCGGGCACCCAATAATGTTCAGCGGCAAAGGGATAAGTAGGCAGCGGAACGCGATGTCGACGCATCCCGGCAAAGAGGTCCTCGAATGGCAATTGCTGGCCTTCGACAAACCGGGTTGCCCAGGTCGCCACGTCGGTGTCGCGTGCTTGTCCTGATGGCGCGGCGTTTGACTGAGCCCGCTCGACCACGCCCGAAACGATGGAGGCGTGCCGCTCGCCAGCCAGCCAGCCGGCCAAACACGCCAGCAGTTCCGCCGGGGTCGTGGCCACCCAAGCGATACGGTGCGCCAGATGGCGGCGACCTGTCAGCAACGTGAAGCTCATCGCCGTGAGATCAGGGCAAGCGTCGCGGCATTGAGCTTCCAGCTTCGATACGAGCTGGCGCAGTTGCTCCTCACTTGCCGCACTCAGGACGAACAATCGGGCCGGCGCCACCACAGCCTCGGCGACCACGGGCGGTGGCGCTTGTTCGACAATGACGTGAGCGTTGGTGCCGCTGAAGCCAAAGGAACTCACGGCAGCCCGCCGCGGGTGATTGCTCTCGGCCCACGGCATCGCCTCGGTGGGAATGACGAACGGACTATCCTGAAGCGCCAACAGCGGGTTCGGCGCCTTGAAATCCGGCGCCGGCGGCAGAACTTTATGGCGAAGCGCCAACAACACCTTGATCAAGCCCGCAATGCCGGCGGCAGCCAAGGTATGTCCGACATTCGCCTTGATCGATCCCAGCACACAGGATGCTCGCGAGAGGGCAGCGAACTGCGACTGCAGGGCATCGAATTCGATAGGGTCGCCGAGCTTAGTGCCGGTCCCATGGGCCTCGACCAGCTGGATCGTGCTTGGATCTATGCCCGCTCCCGCATAGGTCTTGCGCAGCAATCGAAGCTGCGCCTCGCCGTTCGGCGCAATGATGCCGTTGCTGGCGCCGTCCTGGTTGACGCCGGTGCCGCGGATCACGCCATGGATATGGTCGCCATCCGCGATCGCTCGCACCAGAGGCTTTAGCAGCACTACGCCCACGCCCTCGCCGGCCACAAAACCGTCAGCCCGTGCTTCAAAGGCGTGTGACCGGCCCGACGCCGACAGCATGCCCGCCCGTCCGGCAAAATCGAAGAAATGTGCCGTACTGTGCAGCGTGACGCCGCCAGCGAGCGCCATTTCACATTCGCCCGCCACCAGGCTGCGACAGGCCTGGTGAAGCGCCACGAGGGAACTCGAACAGGCTGTATCGATAGCGACAGCAGGGCCGCGCAGGTCGAGGAAGTAAGAGAGCCGCGCCGGAATGATGGACGAAGCGGATCCCCACATGGCCTGGGCCGGTGCCGCGTCATCAATGAGCTGGAAGTAGTCGCTGGGATAACAGCCAACAAAGACGCCGACATCGCGGCCCCGCAGACCGCCGACACCCTCACCTGCATAACCAGCATCCTCGATAGCCTTCCAGGCTTCTTCGAGAAAGAAACGCTGTTGCGGGTCCATATAGGCAGCTTCGACGCCGGAGATATTGAAAAAGCCGGGATCGAAAGTGGTGATGTCATCGAAGAACGCGCCGCGATGGGCTGCTTCCGGCCAACGCTTCGAAGTGCCGACCAGACTGCGCCCTGACCGGAGTGCCTCCCAAAGTTCATCGACTGTTTCTGCGCCGGCGAAGCGCGCGCTGAGACCGACGATCGCCACCGCATCGGGATCGATCTGAATCGCGTCCTCGGTGCGGTCTATCGCAATATTGCCTGTGGACGTGACATTCTGCGCAGGTTGCGGAATCGCAGGTGCTATCACGGCGAGATGCCGCGCCAGCCGCGCCGCGCTGGTATGGCTGTAGAGATCGCTCGGCTTCAGTTTCGTGCCGAGCGACTGGTTCAGCGACTGCACGAGTTGGACCGCATTGAGCGAATCGAGGCCATAGTCGGCGAAAGCTTCATCGCGCTCGATTTCACCCAGTTCGACTCCCAGGCACTTCGAGAGCGCCACGAGGATCAGTTTTTCGTGCGCCACAGTCTCCTCGAACGTGACCGCAGGTAGAGCCACCGGGGCCACGACAGCCGCTTCAGTCGTCCGCGGCAGGACTGCCGCGACAGGAGTAGCGCCCGAGCGGCGGATGGCGCCACCGCTGCGGGCGGCGACGATCTGCTGGCCAAAGACGTGTGCATCGCGGGCCGGAAACGCAATGGCAGCGAAGCCTTCCTCGTGCAGCACCGTGTTCCAGGCGTGCGGCGAAAGTGCAGGTCCACCCGGCAGCCGCAGAACCCGATCCTGTGCCGACCACCACCCTTCGAGTAGCCCGAAGGTCACGTGGCTGAGCAGCGTGTGTCGGCTCAATTCGTTCAGCACCAGAAGGCCGCCCGGTCGCAATGCGGCCTTGGCATGACGTACGGAGCGATTGATCCGCTGCGTGGCGTGCATGACGTTGGCGGCAATGACGATATCGTAGGTTGTTTCAGCGAGGCTCTGGGCTGCCGGCGATGCCTCGATGTCCAAAACCTGGAACCGCAGGAAGGGATTGGACACGCCGAATCGATCGCGGCCGTGGCGCAGGAAGGCGCTGGAAACATCGGTGAATCGATATTCTTCAACCAAGGCCTGCAGCCCGGTTTCGTGCAGGCGCTGCAAGATCGCGCTCGTGGTACCGCCGGTACCGGCGCCGATTTCGAGAATGCGAATCGGCACTGCCGCCCCTCGCGCCGACAACGCCTCGATCTCCGCGATCACGAGGTCGGCTACCCAGCGGTTGAAGGCATCGGCGACATGGTTTTGCTGGTAGAGGCCCTCGACAAGACGCATTGAACCCTGCGGGAACAGGACGTCCGTCGCTGCGATCGTGCCGGCCAGAATGCCGGGGAGTGCACGCAGGGTCGCGTCGACCAGTTCGCATCGCACATGATGGTCGGGACTGGTGTGCCAGGCTGCGCGCCGGCGGTCCCAGGCACCCCAGGGATCGTCTTCGCTTCGTGGCCCCGACGGCTGACGCGTGAGAATGGCCTCAGCCTCGCGCCGCCATTCTGCCAGATAGGGCGCCCGCGGTTCCCCGGAGCTTGCGAGTTGCTGGACCACCACCGGCGCGATTGCCGCCTCGATCTCGTGCAGGATGTGGAGTTGCGGTCGCAACGTCTGGATTTCGTCGGACGTCGGCAAGCGCTTCGGCCCGGCCGGCCTCAATTGCGGCAGAGGGCGGAGTTCGACACGGTCCGCGGCATCGATCTGGGGGATATCGACGTTTCTGGCTGTCCGAAAAAACGCCAGTTGGTCTCGGCCATGCGAGAACAACACTGCGATTGCCTGCATCGCCGCCGCGGTTTCGATCGACGCAACGCCCAACTGAGCCATACGGCTGCGATACGACTCACCCGAGACGATTCCGACGTGACCCCAGTAGCCCCAGTTCATGACCTTCACCGGGCACGCCAACTCCTGCCCAAGACGTTCGGCGAAGGAATCCTTAAACGCGCAGCCGGCAGCATAATTCCCCTGACCGGCCGAGGTCGTGAAGCTGATCATGGACGAGAAGAGCAGCACGAAATCCGGTCGCTCGTTCTGGAAAGAACGCATTACCTGGACCGACAGATCAATCTTCGGCTCGAGGGCCGCACGGAACGCCGCCACGCTCATGGTGGCAGTCGCACCGTCGCTCAAGACGATGGCCGAATGCACCAACCCGTGCACCGCACCGAAACGGGCGCGTATCTCGGCTCGAGCACGCTCTACCTCCTCGACCCGCCGACAGTCGGCACTGATGTAGAGTGGGCGTGGCCCGATCAGGGCGAGCCGGTCGAGATCGGCCTCGATCGTATCGTCAAGAGGACGCCTGCCGATCCAGACGACCTGAGCCTGGGCCTCGCGGATGACATGCTCGCTCCAGGTCCGGCCGATGCCTCCGGCGCCGCCGAACACGACAAATACACCGCCCTTGCGATAAGAGGAGACGGTCGAGCCCGTTGCCGACGCCGGAATGAGCCTGCGCCGATACCATTGGCGAGCGTCACCATCGACGACACGGCCATAGAACACGGTATCGGCTGACGCCACCGGCAGCCGCACGAGGTCAGCCGCCAGCGCTGCGCCGTCTTGCATGCCGTCGGCCAGGTCGGCCACACGCATGGTCCATCGCTGCATCTCCTTCGCCAGCGAACCGATGAATCCGACGATCCCCGCGTGGTCGGGATGCGTGGTCTCGGCATGGACGGAGGAGGTCTGCGCCGTGATCACGGTCCAGTCGATAGGCCGAGTCCCGCAGCCAGCGTCGACCAACGCTCGCACCGCGCGGAACAGCAGCAGTACGCCGCTCTCCTGCGCCGTCAGCAACGCCGTATTCGCCAGCGGCGACTCCACTGCCTGGGGCGTCAGCCAGATCACCCGCGCCGCTGACTTGACGGCTTGCTCCAGTCGCCCACGCAAGGCGGCGTCATCGAGCGTGCCGTCCAGCTGTATCGCCAAGCTTCCCGGCAAGGCGCCGCGTAGGCTCCGGTAAAGCTCGGGATCGGCGCCGGGTGATGCGATGATCACCGTGGCGCCGGCCATCGGCGCAGGACAGCTCAATTCGACGGGGTCGAACACCGGTACCAGCAGAATATCGCCGGCGGGGACAGTGCCATCGGTTTGCGGTTCGGCTTCAGGGAGGACCGCAGGCTCCGGCGTCACTGGAACAGCGTCGATCCAGTAGCTCTTGCGGTCAAAGGGTGTCGTCGGCAGCGGAATTCGGCCATGGTTGCCAGCCTCGAAAAGCTGGTCATAGCGCAACTTGTCACCGGCCCGATAATGCTCGGCGATGGTTTCCAGATGCTGGGCAAGCGCGTCTCCGTGGGCTGTGCGCGCGAGTGCGATGATGGCATTGCCCGCGTGCTCGCGCTCGATATCGCCGTGCTCGACGCCGTCATCCTGCCGGTCTGGGATCTGCGTATCGATGGTGATGCGCTCGAGCCGGACCAGCAGATCGGCCGAGTCCCGGACCACGCAAGCGAACCGGCAGCGGCCGTGCTTGCGGCCAACCAGCAGGGTAAAGGCAACATCGCCAAGATCGACATCCGGGCCGGCCGCGACAAGCGTTGCGTGCAATTGCCCGATGACCCGCTGCAACTGATCGGGCGTACGCGCCGACAACGCGATGAGATGAGCCGACTTGTCCGGCAACCGGCGCATCCGAGCCGGCGCTTCCTCGACGACCAGATGCGCGTTGGTGCCACTGAAGCCAAACGAACTCACCGCGGCACGCCGCGGCGAGATGGCCTCTGCCGGCCAGTCAATCGCCTGGCTGTTTAGGGAGAACGGGCTGCCTTCGAGACCGACCAGCGGATTGGCCCGCTCGAAGTTCAGCGAGGCGGGAATGGTGCGATGCCGGAGCGCCAGCAGCACCTTCAACAAGCCCGCCACGCCGGCAGCAGAGCCAGCATGCCCGATATTGGTCTTGATGGATCCGACGGCGCACGGCGCTGTGTGAGCAGGCCGGCCACTGAACGCCCGGGCAAGCGCCTTGAACTCGATCGGATCGCCCAGCCTGGTTCCAGTGCCATGACACTCGACGAAGCCGATGGTGGCTGGATCGATCGCGAAATCCCGATAGACGTCGGTAATCAAGCGCTCCTGAGACAGCGCGCTGGGTGCCGTCAATCCGTTGGTCGTGCCGTCCTGGTTGGTGCCCGACGCCTTGATCACGCCATGGATGTGGTCGCCCGCCGCGCGTGCGTCTGCCAACCGCTTCAGGATCACCGCACCGGCGCCCTCGCCGATGACGAAGCCGTCGGCCCGCGCATCGAAAGTATGGCAGCGGCCTGAAGGCGACAGCATGCCGGCATTGTTCGCGGCATCGAACAGGCGCGGCGTGCATTGCACGAAGACGCCCCCGGAAATCGCCATGTCCACTTCGCCCGCCCGGAGCGCCTGGCAAGCCATGTGAATGGCAACGAGGGAGCTCGAGCAGGCCGTGTCGATGGCAACCGCCGGGCCCTTGAGGTTCAGGTAGTAGGCAATACGCGCCGGAATGACCGAGGCCGCGTTGCCCCAAAAAGACTGCGGTGGCGCCTTGTCGGCCAGCAATGCGCGGTAGTCACCGTCGCCGCAGCCGACGTAGACGCCGCAGCGCGAGCCCGACAGCGTGTCGCTCGCATAGCCGGAATCTTCCAGCGCGTGCCAGGCTTCCTCCAGGAAGATGCGCTGTTGCGGATCCATGTAGCGCGCTTCGTTGCCGGCGATCTTGAAGCAGAGCGCATCGAACCGGTCGATGTCCTCCAGGAAACCACCATGCCGGCCATAGCCAGGTTCGGCCTCGTAGCGAGCCCGGAGGTCCCAGCGCGTCGCCTCCTTCACCAGGCTCTCGCCGCCTTGGAGCGCGCGCCAGAGAGCGTCGAGATCCGCCGCCGAAGAAAATCGGCCGCTTATTCCGACGATTGCAATGTCGCTCGCGTCACCTGGTACTGCTTCGCGCTCCGCACGCTTCACAGCGACAGGCTCTCCCGCCATCGCAGGCGTTACGGATGCCACCGACTTCCCGAGCGCTGCGGCTGCCCGCAAACGCGTCAAGGTCTCGTCGTGGCGGTAGGCGTCATCGGCTTGCGCGACGACGCGCCGCCGTGGGCTGGCTGGCGCGGAAGCGGACGCCGGGGTGGCAATCGTCGGCGGAATCTTGCGCAGCTCCCGCTTGGCCTCCGGCCGGAACGTCATCAGGGCGCGATGTCCTGGAAGCAGCGTCTGGTGGGCGTCCGCAATCGACGCGATGAACGCCGCATCGTCGTGCAGGGGCTGGCGGATACGCGCCATCGTCGCGTCCGAAATCCGCAGATCGCGCACCAGCTCCGTGCCCGCGAGCCTGGTGGCGGCCAGCACATCGGCCACCTTGTCGCGGCAGAACGGCAGCGACATCAGGGTGCTGCCATTGCGATAGATCTCTGCCACCGGATCGAAGCAGCGCACATATTTGGCGTAATCATCGAAGGCGGTGTCTTCGGGACTGCCGGACACCGCGAGGAAGACCAGCGACGGATGGACCGCCTCACCGCCGGGATTGTACCGGCCGTCGGCTTCGCCGCCATTGAACGAGACATAGACCGGCAGTGTCCGCTCGAAGAAGGTCTTGAGTTTCGCGGTGACGCTATGGAAGAAAACCGGACTGGCATAGACGACTAGGTTCGCTTCCTTCCACTTGGGAAGCAGGGTCGCCGTCATGTCGTCCTTGTGAATGCAGAGCTCAGTCTCGTTGAATTTCTTGTTGAAGCAAGCGAAGCAAGCCGTGCAGTACTCGATGGTCTTGTCGATGATATCGACCACGTCGACTTCGGCGCCGGCATCGCGCATGCCCTGCACCAGATTCTCCAGCATGAGCCCAGTCTTGCTCAGCGACTTCTTCCGGGGGCTGGAATTGACGGCTAGGACTTTCACGACATCCCCCTAGGCCAGATCCAACCACTGCCCATCGGTCGACAGGACCGAGGAGAGTTCGTCGGATACGTTGGCAAGCGCACAGATCACGTGGTCGACCTTGCGGTGCTGGTTGAGCTCCAGCAACCGCTCGCGGAAATTCGGACCATGGAACAGAAGCCTGCGTTCACCGTCGACATGCTGCAGCAGGTCGGGAGAGCCTGCGCCCACGATCAGGTCGATCTGGCGTTCACGCGCCGACCATGCCGCAATGTCGGCAATCTCCGGATCCTCGGTCAACAGCAGAACGGTTTGCCGTGGCTGCAGATCGGCTTCGTCAAAGGCCTGCAACAGGGCACGCAAAGCGAAGTCTTCCGCCGCCGCCGCCGCTGCGGGAACGGCCGAGGGCAAGCGGTCGCCGTAGGCCTCAACGATGTGCTGCGTCAGCAACTCGACGGTGTTGTAATCGAACAGCACCGTCGTGGTCAGCGGCGCGTTCACCGCGTCGGCGATGTCGTTGACCAGGTTGACGGCCAGGATCGAATCCACCCCATAGTCGGAAAAGCTCCTGTCGTCGTCCAGCCGCGTTTCGTCGAGCTTGATCGATCGGGCGACATTCTCTCGGATCGAACGGCGCACGAAACGGCGCATCGCCTCTTCATCTCCGATCTGCTGCGCCTCGCGAATGATCTCGAACACAGCAGCATGGCCCGCCGACGCGGTGATAAGCTGCTGGCCGAGCACATGCTTGTCGGCGGCCGGGAAGCCGATCTCGGCAAAGCCGTGCTCCTCCAGAAGGCCTTGCCAGACCTCAGGGCTTAGTCCGGGACTGCCCGGAAGCCGCAGCTCCGGATCCTCGTAGTCCCACCAGCCTTCGAGCAAGCCGAAGGTGAGATGTGCATATAGAGCGTTGCCGCTGAGTTCGTTGAGCACCAGCAAACCACCGTCGTGCAGGGCTCTCCGCACCTGTCGCAGGGTGCGGCGCATGTTGTGCGTCGCATGCAGGACATTGGCCGCGATGACGATGTCGAACGCGCCTTCGCTCAGCCCCTGCTCGTCGATCGGCTTTTCGATGTCCAGCAGGGCGCAGCGAAGATACGGATGCTCGCCGCCGAACTTCTCCTGCGCATGCTTCAGGAAGACGTGCGAGCGGTCCGTGTAGAGATACTCGGCGACGTGCGCCCGCCAGGGAGCCAAGCCTTCGAGCACGCGCCGGGACGTGCCGCCCGTGCCCGCCCCTATCTCCAGAATGCGCAAGGCCAAACCCTGCCCGTCCCCAAGCTGCCGCACCCGCGCTTCGATCCACGCGACGATCGCCTCGACGATTCGATCGTTGAACGCGTCGGCGATCGGGTTGGCGTTGTAGATCGGCTCGACCAGATCGAGTGACGCCTTCGGGAACAGGACCTCGGTTGGTTTCGTGGCGCCCGTGAGGACAGCTCCCAGCATCGGCAGCACCGCCTCCAGGAGCCTGACACGGGGCCGCAGCACTGCATCGTCCAACCATGCATCCCGCTGCGTCTGCCATTGCGCCCACAGCTCGTCCGTCGAAGCCGTCGATCCTGGCATCTCGGACAAGAATACTTCGGTCTGGTCAAGCCAGGGACCATAGAACGGCCGGATCGCGGACTTGCTGGGCAGTAATGCCCGCGCCAGGTGCGCCAGAAGATCGTTCATCGCCTCCTCGCTGGAGCGCGGCGACGTTGTCGGCGACGGGCGTGCAGGGGGCCGCGACGACAGACCTTGGAAGCGCAGGCAAACCGAACCGTCTTCCGCTAGCAGATCGAGGTCGACTTCCACGCGGGATGCATCTTCGCCTGCACGGCGGCGAGAGAGGTAGGCCCAGGCGACCTTGCGGCAGGGTGCGTGGATCTCGAGATGCCGTAGCCCGGAGGGCAGCGGCGCTTCGGTACCGCTGTCGAGCATGCCTTCGACCAGGCAGAGACAGGCCTGCAACGCCGAATCGAGGAAGCCCGGCGGCAAAGCCCAATCGCCCGATTCGATCGACGATGCGGCTGGCTGCGCCAACCGCGCAATCGCCTGATCGACGCCAAGGTCGACCGGACCGAGTGCAAGATGACTGGGCCCGTACTGCACGCCCAATCGACGATAGACGGCTTGCAATGCGTCCGGCGTAACCCGGCTTGCCTTGCAAGGCGCCGCGAGCGCAGCAATCGGTCTCGCGGGAGGAACTGCAGACCGCACGGCGCTCCACGTCACTTGGCCCTGGCAATGAAGAAGCGTCTGGTCGCCGTCACCTGATTTGAAGGTGAACTTCCCGCGTGCACCAGCAACCTGCGCAAGCTCGAAGCAAAGCTTCGCGCCCATCGTTGCCGGCTTGAACTGCATGATCCAAGCGACATCGTCGAAGGCAACTACATTGGTGTGAACGATCCGCGCGAGCGCTTGCCGCGCCAATTCGAGATAGGCGACCCCGGGCAGCACCGGCATCCCACCGACCTGATGATCGCGCAGGAAGGGCTCCGACCCGGTGAAGGTGAAAGTGTGGCTCGTCTCGGTCGTGTCGCGCAGCCTCGTGGGATGCGGCAGGTCGGGCTTCCAGTAGCGCTCACGGGCAAAGGGATAGGTCGGCAGGCTTACGCGCCGCCGGGTTTCACCAGCGGGTGCCAGACGCGTCCAATCCAGCGAAGCACCCTGTACCCACAGGCCCGCCAGCGTGTCGAGGTCGCCTGCGATCGCGGCGGCGTCAATAGCGGTCGCGTCCGGGGTCGCTGCACGCCGGGTTTTGCCCCTGAACACGCCTGGGGGCGTGGACTGGCCGTCGAGGCCCAATCGCAGCTTTGCCACTGCCGCCGCTTCGCTATCGGCGACAAGGGCAAACCGGTATTCGAACGCGACCCGTCCCTGTTGCAACGTGAAGGCAACGTCTGAAAGCGACGGTCTGCCGATCCCGCATTCCATCCAATTCAGCAGGTTGGCAATTACCTCGCGCAACTGATCGGGGGTCTTGGCCGACAACGGCAGCAGGACAGCCCCTTGCGACGTACGCGGCGCGATGGGCGCCACATACTCTTCGACAATCACATGAGCGTTGGCACCACCGGCACCGAATGACGACAGCCCGGCGCGTCGCGGGGTCCCGAGAGCGGGTTGCCAATCGGTCAATTCGGTCTGCAGGCGGAAGGGTGACCGCGCGAAATCGATCTCCGGGTTGACCGGCTCGGCATGCAGAGTCGGCACCAGCTTACGGTGCGTCATCTGCAGCAGGATTTTGGTGAGCCCCGCTATACCGGCAGCGCTCTCGCCGTGGCCGATATTGGATTTAACCGAGCCGATGCTGCAGAAGCCGGTATGCGCGGTCTGGCGCCGGAAGGCTGCCGTTAGTCCCGCGACCTCGATCGGATCGCCCAGGACCGTGCCGGTGCCATGTGCCTCCAGATACGAGATCGTCCTTGCATCCACGCCCGCGCTCTCGATCGCGTCGGCCACGACGTCAGCCTGGGCGCTGGGGTTGGGGACTGTGTAGCCATTCACCTTACCGCCGGCGTTGATGGCACTACCCAGGATCACGCCATAAATGTGATCTCCATCGGCCACCGCGGCATCGAGCGGCTTGAGCAAGACCGCCCCAATACCCTCGCCATCGACGAAACCATCGGCATCCGCGGAGAATGTCTTGTTACGGCCGTCCGACGCCAGCACGCGCAACGCCGACAACCCGATCGTATGCAGCGGATTGGTGACAAGATTCACACCTCCGGCCAGGGCGCAATCGCAGGAACCGCTCGCGATGCTTTCGAGGGCGAAATGCAGCGCCGTCAACGAAGAGGAACAGGCGGTATCCATCGCGACGCTCGGCCCTCGAAAATCGCAATGATAGGAGACGCGATTGGCGACCGACCAATGTTTCGAACCGCGATGGTAGGTGTCATTCATGACACCGACAAAAACACCGACCTTCTTTCGATCGCTCAGCGTTGCCGGGGTATGGCCGGCATCTTCGATGCAGGTCCACGCCGTCTCAAGGAAGAGGCGCTCCTGCGGGTGCATTGACTCGGCCTCGAGCGGTGAGATGCCGAAAAAGAGCGGGTCGAAACAATCGATATCCGCGACGAACCCGCCGAAGCGGGCATAGGTGGCCCCTGGCTTGCCGGGCGTCGAATCGAAATAGTCCTGCCACATCCAGCGCTCGGTCGGGAGCTCGACGATGCAGTTTCGGCCTTCGGCCAGATTTGCCCAGAACGCCTCGAGGTCGGGCGAGCCGGGATAACGCCCTGCCATGCCGACGATCGCGACGGGCATGCGGCCACGGGCAAGTTGCTGAGTCGAAGAAGGAACCGGGCTCGCGTCGGCCTGGGCCGACGGCTTCACCTGATCGGGCGCCACGTTGCTTGCCGGCACGGGGTTGGGTCGTTCTGTCGGCGCACTGAAGTGTGCCGCCAGCTCGGCCTGCCGCGTGTTGGCCAGGTGGTCGGCCAGCGCCTGGATTGTCTGATGCTCGAAGAACAACGTAGCGCTCACATCCGGCAGCAGCTTGCGCAGCTCCTTCGCCAACTGGATGACAACGATCGAGTCGATGCCGTAGGCTTCCAGGGGTCGGTTCGAATCGATCTCGCCGAGCGGGATGCGCGTCACCCTGGCCACCAGCGCCTTGAGCCAAGCCACCATTTCCCGCGGCATCTCTGTAATTGGCGCAGTGGTCGTCGGACGGATATCGGATCGGACTTCGGGCTGCGCCGGGCGCTCCTCGGCAGGTGTTCGGATCGCACCATCGCTTTCGGCAACGATGATCTGCAGCCCAAGGTCGTGCCGTTCCTCGGCTGGAAACGCGATCGAGCCGAATCCCTCCGTTTCCAGCACATGCCGCCACGACGCCGGTGACAGGCCGGGACAACCCGCAATGCGCAGAGCCTCATCGCGGAACAGCCACCAGCCTTCCAGCAAGCCGAAAGTGAGATAAGCGTACAGGGTCGCGCTGCTGATCTCATTGAGCAGCAAGACGCCGCCGCGTTTCAGTGCCGATTTTGCATGCCGCACCGCCCGTCGGATATCCGGCGTGGTGTGCAGCGAATTCGCGGCAATGACGATGTCAAAGGCACCTTCCGGCACACCCTGTCGACCCAGCGCTTCGTTTATGTCGAGCCGCCTTGTGCGCAAGAACGGCGCTTCCGGCGCATAGTGTTCCTGGGCATGCACGAGGAAAGCATTGGAGATGTCGGTATAGAGATATTCGCCGATCACCCCCGCCAACCCGCTTGCCGCTAGGGTACGCAACAGCACGGCACTGGTGCCGCCCGTCCCGGCGCCGATCTCCAGGATACGCAGCGCACGGCCAGGATGGCGCGTCGCGTGGCGTTCGACGATAGCGGCGAAGGCACGTGCCAGCACGAGGTTGAAATAGCCGGCGACCAGATTCTCTTTGTATACGGCCTCGACGATCGACAGCGACGAGTCCGGGAACAACACGCTGGGCGCCGAACGCCGCCCCCGTAGAATATCTGGCAGCGCACGCAGTGCCGTTTCGACCAATACCGCTTGCGCGCGCCGGCTGCCGTGGGCCAACCACGCGCCTTTCGCCTCATCCCAGGCCCGCCATGCCTCGGTCACGGAGCGCACCGCACCGGGGCTGCTCTTCAAGAACGTCCGGGCGTGATCCAGCCAGCGTCGCAGGTAGGGCTGAGCAACGACGCCACCGTCATTCCCGTTCAATAGGCCAAGCTCGCCAAGGGACGCGGCGACGATGTCACGGAGCAACGGCTCCATCTCCGCCATCCGGAAGTCGCCGCCGGACCGGATATAATCGATCTCGGGCCCGCTCTCAGGCAGTGACACGGCAATACCGTCCAGCAGCCCCACATCGACCGATGGCGCCAGGACCAGTCGATGGTCCGGTGCCACGCCGTCGATTGCCAACGGCCGCTCTGGCTTCATCAGCGCAATCTGATCGAAGCAACCACGGAACAGGAGATCGAGCGCCGTCGTCGCTTCGGCCGGCGTGATCGAGCCCATGCCAGCATCGGCCATGCGTTGCCGGTATTCCGGGGCCGAGACGACACCCACGTCGCCCCAATAGCCCCAGTTCATCACCTTGACGGGACACGACAGCCGCTGGCGCAACAGCGACGCGAAGGCGTCGATGAAGCAGGAGCCGGCGGCGTAGTTGCCCTGCCCTGGCATCTTGAGGAAGGACTGGACCGACGAGAAGAACAGCACGAACGCCAGCGGTTCCTGCGCGAAGGCCTCCGCCATCCGGACAGCGACATCGACCTTAGGCTGCAGCACCTGCCGAAGCTGCGCTTCCGACATCGTCAACAGCGTCCGGTCCGACAGCACGATGGCCGAATGGACCAGCCCCTTGATCGGGCCGTGATCGCGCTTGATGAGAAGCATCGCCTCGCGAAGTTGCGCTCTATCGCTGGCATCTGCCTGCACATAGTTCGGCGCCGGCCCGAACTGTCCCAGGCGAGCGATCTCACTTTGTATATGCGCGTCCAACGGCCGACGCCCGAGCCAGACGATGCGCGCCTGGTGGTCGCGGATCATCTGCTCGCTCCACACTCTGCCGATGCCGCCGGCACCGCCGATGACAACCGTTACGCCATCCGACGGCGCGTCCGCTGCCGGATCACGCTTGGCGAGAGCGGCCGATGGGTCGATGGGAACGAGCTGGCGCTGGAACCACTGCCCACCGCGCCAGGCATAGGCCTCTCCGGCAGGATCGGCGGGCAGAACGGCGAGAGCATCGAACGCGGGATCATTCGCCGGATCGGCACCAAGATCGACGACTCGGAACTGCCAGGCGGGCGCTTCCTTGGCGAGCGAGCCGACCAGACCCAGCAGGCTGGCATGCGCCGCATCGATCATGTCTTCGGGAGACACGGTGACGCCATTGCGGGTCAGCACCGTCCACATGATGGGACGCGCTTCCCAGCCGTTGCGTAGTGCTGCCTTGATGAAACGGAAGAAGGACACGACCGCCTCTTCCTGTTCGGCAACCAGGTCTCGCTGCGCCATGTCCCTGACTGAAGCGGCGGGCGCGGCCCAAACGATGCCAGCCGGCGGATCGATTCCGTCGAGCAACTGTTGGATCACATCGATGGACAGGTCCGAGCTCAGAGGCAGGAGATGCGAGGCGGATGTTCTTGAGCGCGAACGCGTGTGCCACTGCGCACACTGGCTGTCGGAGCCGCAGAACAACAGAGAGCCACCGCCGCTGAGACTCTCGGGAGTGACCAACACCACGTCCCAGATCGGCGCCAGCAAGACAGGACCAATCAATCCCGACGTCGCGGGGCGCGCTTGCAGTGGTGCATCACGCAGGCCGAGACCACGAATCGCAACGCAGACCTCACCGGAGTCCGACAGCAAGTCGAGATCGAACTGCTGTGACGCCCCTACCGCACGCCGGCACCAAACATGCAAGAGTTTCTCCGCATGCCGCTCCCGCGGCAGGGCGAGGATGTCGATGCGATCCACCGTGTAGGGCAGCATCGGCCGGGCTTGCGGCTCCTGCAGCGCGATGATCGTCTGTAGCGCGGCGTCCATGAGGCTAGGATGCAAACCATAGCGGTCGCTGCTCCCGGCGGCGCTCGCCGGAAGCGCCACGCGGGCGAGACAGCTACCTTCTACGGCGTGGAGCGATTCGATGGCGCGATGGGCTGGTCCAAGATCGACGCCGGTCGCCTCGATCTGCCGATAGATCTCGCCGATGTCCATGCCCCGACCCGAGTGACGCCGGAGCATCGCCTCGAGATCAAGGGAAGCCACCGCATCGACCGTCCAGGCCGCTTCTGCGGAGAACAGCAAGGAGGTGTCACTGTGGCGAATCTCGATCTGCAGAGCGTCGAAGTCGGGTCGGCCGTCGCGTCCACTGCCTGGCGTGAGCGTCGTATGGACGGTGACTTCCGCATCCGTCACGATCAGCGGCTGCAGCCAGCACAGGTTACGCAGGCGGAGACCGGATCCTGGGCGGCCGGTTGCCGCCGCAGCAGCGGCCCGTGCCATCTCCATGGCGGCGGCAGCCGGCAAGACAGCTCGATCACCGACCCGATGATCGACAAGGAATGCTTCGGCGCCGCTGAACCGGGTCGTGAATCTCTGCTGGAAAAGAGTGGACGTGTTTTCTTGTAACAGCAGCGAACCGAGATTGGGCATGGCGATCGATTGCGCGGAAGCGGCGACCGGCGAGAGCTTGCGATAACGATCCCTGGCGAATGGATAACCTGGCAGGTGCAGCAGGCGCACGTGCTGCGATCTCGGCAGTAGCTCCCAAGGAATGTCGCAGCCGCGGCACCAGAGTGCCGCCAGCTTGCCGAGCTTACCGCGCTGGATCCATCGCGACAGGGTTTCCTGAAGATCGTCGTCGTCTGCCAACAGGGTGGCGATCTCGGATCCGCCATCCGCCTGCCCCCTCCAGCACTTGTCCTTGTCGACCACGCCATTTGCGAAATCACGCAACACGCCGCGCAGTTCATCGAGGCTCGCCACGACGAAGACCACCCGCTCGTTCAGGGCCTTTCGCCCGCGCTGCAGCGTCCAGGCGACGGAGGCGAGATCGATCTCCCTTTCCGATGCCTCTGTCACGACGCCAGGCCGGACACTGTCGATGATGCCGCCGATCGAGCGCCACGTCTGTGCATCCTGGACGGGGATGGCGCGCCCCAGGCGCGCCGCGAGCCGCTCGCACAGTTGCGCCAGATGCTGCGATGTCAGGCCAAGATCGTCGAGGCTGTCATCGATCGCCAACTCTGCACTATCGACATTCAGAAGATCGGCCAGTTGCTCGACCACGAGGACGACGACATCCTCCCTCCCCACCGCCGCCGCGACAGGTGTGGTTAGGGCCCGATCCAATTGCTTTGCGACTTCCACGAGTTGAGCTTTGTTCCGGGCGGAGAGCGGTACGAGCACCGGCATGTGTGAAACGGCAGGCGCACCCTCCTGATCGTCGCCAGCGAATTCCTGGATCACGAAATGGGCGTTGGTCCCGCTATGACCGAAGCAATTCAGGGCAGCAGTGCGCAGATGATCATCTCGCCGCTCCCATCGTTGAGTTGTCGCGGCGACCTGGAACGGGGTCTTGGTGCCATCGATCAGCGGGTTCAACGCACTGAAGTGCAACTGTCCGGGAATGGTGGCGTTTCGCATCGCCAGAACGACTTTGATCAATCCGACCACACCCGACGCTGACGACGTATGACCGATGTGGGCCTTCGCGCTACCCAGCAGACAAGAATGCTGTTCCTGGGTGGAGCGACCGAACGCTCTGGCCAAGGCATTTGCTTCGACGACATCGCCGAGCGTCGTGCCGGTGCCATGGCTCTCGACATAGTCGATCGACGCCGGTGTGATACCGAACCGCGCGTAGGTATCAACGATCAACGCTTCCTGCGCCGCACCGTTCGGAGCCGTGATGCCGTTGCTGGTGCCGTCCTGGTTCACGCCTGAGGCAACGATGGTCGCATGGATCGGATTGCCGTCGCGCAAAGCATCATCCAGCCGCTTGAGCACAACGACCGCGACCGCTTCCGACATCACAGTGCCGTCTGCTTCGGCTGAAAACGTGTGGCATCGCCCGGTGGGCGAGAGCATGCCGATTTCCAGGAGATTGAGAAGTTCGGCATTGTCGAGGTTGGCGCAGACGCCGCCAGCCAGCGCCATTGTCGTTTCGCCGCTCCGAAGGCTCTCACAGGCCAGATGGAGCGCCACGGCGCCCGAGGAGCAGCCGGTATTCACGACCATCGCGGGGCCACGAAGGTTCAGCAAATAGGCCAACCGGGCCGCGACAAGAGCGTCGGACTGACCGCTGAAGCTCTCATGGACGTAGTTGGCGGGCTCGGCGCCGACGTAAACCCCGACGCGCTGGCCGCCGAGCCGACCGGGATCGATCGCGGCATCCTCCAATGCTCGCCAGCTTTCCTGCAGTATCAGGCGCTGATGCGGATTCATGGACTCCGCTTCGCGCGGCGTGATGGCGAAGAACAGTGGATCAAAGCAATCGCGGTCCTCGAGAATGCCGCCCCATTTGAAGACGCGCATTTCGGGCCGGCGGCCGGCGAGATAGGCTTCCGGTAGTTCGCGGACCGCGTCATGCCCGGCAAGCAAGTTGGCCCAGAAGGCTTTGACGTCCGGCGCATCTGGAAACTGCCCGGACATGCCGACGATGGCGATTGCACCACGTGGCGTCGCCGGTGGCACTTGGTGCGACGCCGGTGTTTCGACGATCGCAGCTGGAATCGGTGCAGAGGGGGCATCCCGCCGCACAAGCGATGCCACATGCTCGGCGAGCCGATCGGCCGTACTGTATTCAAACACGACCGCCGGGTTGAGCGAGAGGCCGAGTTCACGGTTGATGGCGTCGATGAAACTGATGCCGAGGATTGAATCGACACCATAATCTGCAAGCGGTGTGCTGGAGTTGATCTCGGTAACCGGCAATTTCAACGTCGTGCTCAGGGCCGCAATGATCAGTTGCCGGCAGCGTGCCGTGTCCGCCGGACTGACGGGCTCGATCGGCACTGCCGCCGGGCCGCGCCGAGTCGCCGGAGCTGCCGCCTTGGCGGGCACGGACGCGACAACCGGGGATTCGAGAGCCCCGACGGTCGGTGGTGCGGGAAGCAGCACGCCATCAGAAACCGCCCGGATCACATGATGGCCGCCATCGGAGGCGTCACCTGCCAGGAACTCGATGGACTGGAAGCCGGCGTCCTCCAGCACCTGTCTCCAGGCCGTTGGGCTCAACAGTGGCGAGCCGGCAATGCGAAGGTGATCGTCGTCATACAGCCACCAGCCGTCGAGCAGGCCAAAGGTCAGTGTGCCGAAAAGGCCGTTCTCCGTGATCTCATTGATCAAGAGGACGCCGCCCTGCTTCAGCGCGCTCTTGGCGTGGCGCAGCGTCGCGCGGATGTCGCGCGTGGCATGCAGCACGTTTGTAGCGATCTCGACATCGTAGGCGCCCACGTCGATACCTTGAGCGCCGGCTTCGCGCTCTATGTTCCACAACCGTGTCTTCAGATAGGGATAGTCGCCGCCGAAGCGCTCTTCTGCTCTTAGGAGGAACGAGCGCGATACATCGGTGAATAAGTATTCGGCGACGTCGGGTCGCTGTCCCAGATGATCCAGTACAAGACCGGTTGTGCCGCCGGTCCCGGCCCCGATCTCGATCACGCGCAGTCGTGCGTCCGGCTCTGCTGCCACACGACTGTTCAAGAACGCGCCGACGGCCTCGGCGACAATACAGTTGAGGCAATCGAACAGCGGATTGCGGCTGTAGACGCCCTCGACCTTCTCGGTGGTTCCGCCCGGGAACAGGATCTCCGTGGCCGGGATCTCTCCGCGCAGGATACGAGGCAAGGCGCACAGGCACGCGTCGAGCAAATCGATCTGGGCTCGCCAGCGGATATCGTCGCGGCTGCGATCGCGGAAACGCCGCCACTGCGCCTCGACCTCCGGCTCGTGCGAACCAACGTATAGAATCTCGTCGCGACGGATCTCGACCGTGCCGTGCTGTGCCAGGATCGCCATGGCCTCCAACAACCAGCTCGTATATTTCGGCAGGATGCGGGCTTGAGCCTGGATCTCACCAATGGCGCGAGAGCGCGCAGGAATCAGGCATCCCATTTCCTGCAGCGCGTTGTGCAGCAGCCTTGCCATCCACGCGTCGAGTTCGGGCGGCTGGCGCTCCGCGCGCAGTCCGGTCAATTGGGCAGATTCAGCGGTATGTCGTACCGACAGGCCGAACGTGACGGCACGCGGCGCCAGTCGGACTTGACCGTCTGCCCCTGCCATCAGCCCCCGCACCAGAGACGACGGACGAAGGCAGGCGGCCTGCGTCAGTCGTCCGGCGCGCAGCAACGCTATGAAGGTGCGGAAGGCGTTCCACCCCTCCTCGTCCTCAATGAAGTCGATGTTGGTGCCGAGTTGCTCGTTCTCGATGGAGGACTTCCAGAACCCCCAATTCAGGACGCCGACCGGAACCTGCGTCCCATGGCGCAGGCGGTCGACCAGACGATCGGCGGCAGTGATGGCCGCCGCGTAGCTCACGAACTGTGTCGCGCCGGAAAATGAGAACGCCTGGCTGGACGAGAACCAGCACAGGAAATCCAATGCCTCGTCGGCAAAGGCGCGACGGAAGTTCAGGCCACCCTTGACCTTCACATCGAAGATCTCACGAAACGTGGCCGGGCTCGCACGATCGATCGTGTCTTCGAAAGAAAATGCCAGACCGGAGAAAATGGCGCCATTGATCGTCCAGCCGCGCGCCTTGATCGCGCGAACCGCGTCCTGGAGAGACACGGCATCGGTCACATCGGCCTGCAGGTAGACCGGCGCATTTGCGCCGGCGAACGCGGCGAGGCTGCGGCGGACCTTGGACGCCTCGGCGCTGCTGCGTCCGAGCCAGATCACGCGCGCCTGATACTCCCGGCACAGGAAGCGCGTGATGACGCCACCGACCGTGCCGCTGCCACCGACGATGACGTAAGTCCCGCCTTGCCGCAGTCCGTCCCCAAGGTCGCCAGGCAACTCGGCCAGGTGTGGGAAGGTGAGGCCAAAGCGTGCTCCACGGGACAGCTTGATACGATCACCACGGTTCGATGGCGGCTCCGCCATGATCAAGCGCGCCATCTCGGACGCATCGCCGTCGATCATCCTCGCGCCGATGTTGCGGACCTTGAAGCGATGATCGCTCTGCGCCAGTGCATAGGCGAGGCCAGTGCCCCCGGCGCCCATCGTCGCCTGCGCATCCGCCGTGATGACGAACAGGTCGATGTGCCGCCCGGTACCAGCGATCCTCCTCAGATCCTGCATCAACGCCAGCGCCGCCAGTTCGATAACGGGATCGTTGGTCATCGCCTTGTCTCCGTCGGGCTGCCACGCCAGCACGTAGACCCTTCCGGGCACACCGCCCGCTCCAGCCGATACCGCAGACCCGGCCAGCAGATCGCACCGGACAACAGTCGAGCCAAGAGCACGCTCGGCTTTTTCCAGTTCATCGACCAGCGCGCCGGCGAGCGTCCCGCCCGCCGCACTGCCGACGATCAGGACGGACTGCGGGTCCAGGGAGGCGATGTGCGACGCGGATGGCAAGTCGCGCCAGATCGGCAGCCAGATCGGCGCCTCCCGCCGTCTTTCAGTGACGACAGGAGCAACGGCTTCAACTCCGGCAGCCGTGGCAAACATCTTGTCGGCAAAAACCGTTGTCGGCAGGCTCAGCCGCCTCGGTGTCGACTGGTCATGCAGCGACGTCCAATCAACGCTTCCCCCACTCACCCAACGGGCAGCGGCGGCGTCAGGCGAAGACATCTCCCTCATTGCCCCGACGGTGTCGGATGAACTGGTCCAGATGTTCTTCGCGCGCTCTCCCGCAAGGAAGGCCGTTAACCTGTCCTGCAGCTCCTGCAGGGAACGCACCAGGAAGATGACTCGGGCTGCCAGCACGGCGCGGCCCGACTGCAGCGTCCAGGCGACGGCGGCCAGATCCAGCTCCTTCTCACCGTGAGTTCGTAGATGCTCGAGAAGCGCCTCGGCCTGCCGCTGCAGCAATGCCGGCGTACGGGCGGAAAGGGGCACCAGATGCAGCCGGTGCCCAAGCTGCTCGGCGGCGATCGGCAGATCGGACCGCGGCGCCTCCTCCAGCACAACATGGATGTTGGATCCGCTATGGCCAAAGGCGCTCAGTCCTGCCCGCCGCGGCTGCCGCGACGATCCCGGCCATGAGCGCGACTGGCCATCGATGTCGAAGCCCCGGCCATCGATCTTCGGGTTGAGCTGCGCGAAGCCCGGCAAAGCCGGGATGATCTCGTGGCGCAGCGACAGTAGAATCTTGATCAAGCCTACGACGCCTGCCGCCGCCGAGGTGTGGCCGATATTCGCCTTCGCTGATCCCAACGCGCGGAATCCGGCATCGGCGGAATGCGGGCCGAAGATACGACCGAGCGCATTGACCTCGATCGGATCGCCCAGATTCGTGCCGGTGCCATGCGCCTCGACGTAGGAAATGCCGGCGGGATCGACGCGGGAGCCGTCATAAATCTTGCGAAGCAGCGCCTCCTGGGACGCACCGTTCGGCGCAGTAATCCCGTTGCTGGCGCCATCCTGGTTGGTTGCCGAGCTGACGATGACGCCGTGGATCGGATCGCCGTCCCGCACCGCATCGTCGAGCCGCTTGAGCGCGACCATCGCCACGGCTTCAGACAGTACGGTGCCGTCTGCCCTTGCGTCGAAGGGCCGGCAGGTCCCCGTCGGCGAAACCATGCCGATGCCGGACAACAGGCGCAGGGTCTCGGGGCCGACATCGGCGAAGACACCACCGGCAAGTGCCAGACTCGATTCGCCTCGGCGCAGGCTCTCGCAGGCCAGATGCAGCGCCATCGCCGATGACGAACACCCGGTATTCACCACCAGCGCCGGTCCCTTGAAGTTCAGGAAGTAGGAAACCCTCGCCGCGATGAGCGCCTCCGAACCGCCGGTCAGGGATGCCCGGGCGAAGCTGGAGGGTTCTGCGCCGACAAACACGCCGGTTTGGGAGCCGGCGAGCCCCTTCGGGTTCAGCGCTGCGTCCTCGAGGCAGCGCCAGGCCTCCTTGAGCATCAGACGCTGGTAGGGACTCATGTCCTCCGCTTCGCGCGGGGAGATGTTGAAGAACAGAGGATCGAAGGCGTCGCGATCGGCGAGAAGCCCGACGCGCGTCTGCCCGGTTGCGAGTATATGCCAGAACGCCTCCGGCGTTGCGGCGCCGGGAACTTGCAGCGCCATGCCGATGATGGCGATTGCCTCGCTCGACTGCACAGCCTTTGCAGGATCTGATTCAGGCCGGGTCGCGACAGGTTCGATACGGACGCCCGGCAAGATATCAGTCAGATGCGCCGTCAAAGCCGCAAGCGTCGGATGGTCGTACAGGAGCGTGGCGCTGACCGCGCAATTGAGCTCGCGATTGAGGCGCGTGACAAAGGCGGCACTGGTGATCGAGTCGAAACCATATTCGATGAAGGGAACATCGTCCTCTATCCGCGACGCCGGCAGCTGCAACACTTCGCCGAGGCGGGAGGCGAGAAACTCCCGCCATGTGGCGCCATCAGCTCGCGCCGATGCTGGTGCAGGCGCGGCAACAATCGCCGGAGCAGCCTTGCTTCCTCGCCGCATGAGGTCGCGAACAACATCGGTGGGACGCAGGCAGGCAATCTGCCATGTCTTCCGATGGCGCAGCTGGTTCACGAACCGCTCCAGGCAAGCAATCCCCTCTGCATCTTCGAGGAAGCCGATGTGGCTTTCCTGCGCGGCATCCGGATTCTGCTCCTGATAACGCCGCCAAAGATCGCCCTCGGTGAAGGCACGCCAGAAGCCCCAATTGATGACGCCGACCGGAAAGGCAGCATCACGGCCGATGGCTTGGGCGAAGCCGTCGGCAAAGCATATGCCGGCGGCGTAGGCCGACAACCGCGCCGCACCGGAAAAGGCAAAGGCCTGGCAGGACGAGAAGAAACACAGGAAATCGAGCGGCAGATCGCGAACGGCTTCGTAGATAGCGACGCTTCCGGCGGCCTTGACGTCGAGAATTTCGCGGAACGCCGTCTCGGAGGTCTCGGCGATCGAATTGGCGAACGAGAAGACCACCGGAGCGAAGATGACCCCGTTGATCGTGCCGTGGTCTCGGCCAATCGCCTCAATCGCAGCCCGCAACTCTGCCGGCCGCGTTGCATCGGCCTGAACATATCGCAACCGGCCACCGCAGGCGTCGAAGTTCGCGATGCGCGCCCCGACTGAGGCGCGCTGGCTGCGCCCGATCCAGACGACCGTAGCGCCGTAGGTCTCGAGCAGGCGACGCGTGACAACGGAGCCTACGGTGCCGGCGCCACCCACGAGCACGTAGACACCGCCGCGACGGAATGCAGGCTCCGGCGCAACCGCAAGGTCGAGCGGCTTGAAGATGCGGCCATAGCGTTGGCCTTGTTCGATGCGGACGAGATCGCCGCGGGAATCACTGGGTTCGCGCAATATCGCGGACAGAAGCGCCGCATGGCGACTGGGCTCAGCCGCCTCACCAGCAGCGAGACTGATGTTGCGAACCAGGAAGCGCGCATCGCCTTGGGCCATGCTGTAGGCAAGGCCAATGACGCCGGCACCGAAGGGATCCCCTTCCTGCGAGACAATGAAGCAGTGCAGCACCTGTCGTGGACCAAGCCGCTTGCCGAGAAGCTGGGCCAGTTTCAGCAGCAACAGCTCGTTTGCTGCCTCTCTGCCAGCGAAAAAGAAGAGCGCATCGAAGGCCACATCATCATTTGCCACACGATCGAGCCCGTCAGCCCGAGCATGGTTGGGCAGCAGCGCTCCCAGTGCGGCGGCCAGCGGCTCATCAGCCGCGGCGACAATCAGCGGCCGGCGAAACCGAGGCTGCTCGACCGTCGGCAACGATGTCGCCTGCCACACGGGTTGAAATGCGAGTCCGTCCAACTTTGGCTCTGCATGAAGATCGATTTGGGCAGCCGGCGCGGCGACGGCCTCCGTGGGAAACCAGTAGTGTTCGCGGGCAAAGGCATATCCCGGCAGGCTGATGCGACGGGGCTTTTCCAGATCGGCCGCAGCCAGCCCGGCCCAATCGATGACAGCCCCCTTCACCCAAGCATCGACGCAGGCCTGCATCATGCCGGCGTCGCGACGTGTCCCGTCTTCGATCCTCAGAGCGGCACCCGTCTGCCCGCGCGGCACACGATAGTGTCGGAACGTGCCTTGCTGGTGGGGCGTATCGAGGAAGGCGCCGATCCTGGCGCAAGCGTCGGCGAGATTGGTAGCAATGAAGCCCAGCCGCTCCTCGAAGGCCTCGCGTCCAACCTGAAGCGTGTAAGCGACGTCCGCCAAGCGCAACCGATCCGGTGCCCGCTCAAGTGCGTCGCGGAGGCGCTCCGCCTTTGCGCGCAACTGCGCCTCGTTCTTCGCGGACAGGACGATGATTTGAGACCCAATCGCCCCGGCATCGCGCACGGGAGGCCGGACATATTCCTCGATCACGACATGGGCGCCGTTGCCGGTCATCCCGAACCCGCTGATCCCGGCCATGCGCGGACCCGCTCCGTCGGGCCATGCCTCGATTTCACGATTGATGCGGAACGGTGAACCGTCGAGCTTGATCATCGGATTGAGCTCTTCGAATTCGGGCATGCGCGGAACGGTACGATGCTTCATCGATTGCACGACCTTGACCACGCCGGCCAGTCCTGCAGCTCCTTCCAGATGTCCGATGTGCGCCTTGGCCGAGCCGAGTACGCAGGATCCCGGTTGCGCGGCAGAGTCGGCGAAGGCTTTCTTGAGGGCATTGATCTCGATCGGATCGCCAAGCTGCGTACCGGTGCCGTGGCATTCGATATAGGTCAGCTGCTCGGGCCGAATGCCGGCATTGTCCCAAGCCGACCGCAGCACCTGTGTTTGAAGTTCCGGCCGCGGCGCGGTCGGATTGGGCGCCCGGCCGGTATGATTAATGGCCGAGCCACGGATCACCGCGTGGATGTTGTCGCCGTCGCGTTCGGCCTGCTTGAGCGGCTTGAGAAGCAGCGCCACGGCGCCCTCGCCTGGAATGAACCCATCGGCACGTCGATCGAAGGTGTGGCATCGCCCGCTCGGCGACATCGCCTGAATGCGGGAGAAATAGACATACTGCAGGGGGCTGATCAGAAGGTTGGTGCCACAGGCGAAAGCCATCTCGCAGTCGCCTGCGCGCAAGGCCTGGCAAGCCAGATGCAGCGCCGTCAACGACGATGCACAGGCGCTGTCCACCGGCACGCTCGGTCCTTGCAAATCGAGACCATAGGACACGTGAGTGGCGATCGAAGACCGGTAGCTGCTGGTGTGCTCGTGACCGGTCAACGCGATCCGGTTGCGGATGATTTCGTCCCAGTACTCCTGGAAGCAGGCGCCGGCATACACGCCAATCCGGCCGCCGCGCAGACGCGTGCTATAGCCGGCGTCCTCGGCCGCCCCATAGGCGACCTCCATGAGATGGCGCACCTGCGGATCGAGCCAGATCGCCTGCTGCGGTGAGACGTTGAAGAACAGCGGATCGAAGGCAGCAATATCGTCGATGAAACTGCCCCACTTGCAGTAGGTCTTGTGCTCGGCGGTTCGATCGGAGTCGAACCACTCGGCAGCGTTCCATCGGTCCGGCGGGACCTCCGTGATCAATGTGCGATTGTCGATCAGGTTCGACCAGAAGCTGTCGAGATCCGGCGATGCTGCGAAGCGGCCATCCATGCCGATGATGGCAATCGGCTCATCAGCGCGACCTGCAACGCGGCGCGGTCGCTCGCTGGAGGCTGGCGTCGCAGGCTGCGTGGCAGCCACAGGAAGCAAGACGACAGGATCATGACCGATCTGCGCGACACGCTCGAGAACGGTGGCGCGATGATTGGCCAGGAAATAGCCTGCCAGTTCCTGGAGGCTGGGATATTCGAAGAAGATTGGCGGGAACAACTCGATCCCGAGCTGCTTCTCCAGACGTCTGGCGAACGCGACCAGCCCTGCGGAATCGAATCCGAGATCGAGCAGGTTCCTCGTCTCATCCTCGATCGGTCCGCCAAGGATCTGCTCCGCCTCTGCGGTCAGGTAGTCTCGAATCACCGTCGCCGGCTCACTCTGTGTACTAGGGGCCAACGCATTTTGACGAGGCGCCACGATCTCCTGGCGCATCCGCTTGAACCCCAACCCCTCGCACCTCAACATGGGTTGACCGAGAGCGTCGGCAACATCGGCATCGACCGTAACCATCTCTTCGGACGTGCGGACGAGCCGTACCTGCACCGTGAAAGGCCCAGCCCCCCGACTTGCCGCGGCTTGCAGGCGAACGATCGACAACGGCAGGAACCGACAGGCCAGGCCGCGCTGAGTCATGATGGCGAAAGCGCCAAAAAGCAGGCTGTTGAGCAAGCGCGGGTCGAGCGCCAAGCTCGCGGGATCGAAGCCCTCGATGGCGCCCTCCGGCAGGGCGAATTTCATCACGGCCCGCGAGTCCGACACCGCGACCGAGACGATCGTGCGGAAGGTCGGCCCCCAGGTAACGAAGGGGTTTGCCGCGTACAGCGCTTCCACCTCTGCCACCGGCAATGGCTCACACGCCAGAGCCTTGTCCGATCGATCCGCAACGAGCGGAGGGGCCGCTTCCAGCACGCCGGTAGCGGCAGCCTTCCACGGATCAGCCGGTGTTGGTCGATGCCCGACGACGAAGCTTCCGTTCGTCGCGGTATCGGTGCGCAGTTCCACGGACTGACCAGCCGCAACTTTGACGGGATCGACGAATTGCAGATTGCGCAAACTGGCGGCCGGCACCCCCGGATGGGCGTCGAAGAAAGCCTGTATCGCCAGCGAAGCATAGGTGACGCCGATAGCGACCTGCTCAGTACCGATGAGATGGTCACGAAGGTACGGATCGCCGTGCGTCAGCCGCGCTTGTGCGCCGAGCGATCGCCGCAGCTCTCGCATCGCCTGCTCGGCAGCCGCGCGATCCAGCTTTCCGCTGCGGATGTCCTGATAGAGCTTGCTGATGTCGGGCTGCATCGGCGCCCTCAACTCGCCAACAGGGCGGCAAATTCCGCCTCTGTCATATCGCCGGAGACGATCTTCGAATAGGTGTCGCCCAAGCTTGATTGTCCGGCCGGCGCGACGGCGTGACCGATGCGGAACCTCTCTCGGTGATCGAACGGATAGCCGGGCAGTGACAGCAGCGGCGCCTGCCGGCGTGCCAGCGTTTCGCCAGCGAGCCAGGCTGCCGCCTCGGCCTCGAGCTCGGGCGTAAGGCCCGGGCCGCCATCGCCATGAAAGACACCTTCGGGCGATGCCGTCGCAAGAGCCTGACGAAAGCCCGCGAGCAAGCCTTCGCGGGACGCAGCGACAATGGCAGTACGGTGCGCGAAGGGCGCATCAAGCGCCCGCAGCGTTGCCGAGAGAGAGCCGAAATCCGTCGCCGGCAGGTCGCCGGTGACAAAGTCCTGAAGTTGGATCAGGCGGCGGCGCAGCGCGGCGCGATCCGGCGCGGATACGGCAAACAGCTCCGGTCCGATCTGCTTTGGCGCTGCCGCTGCATTATCCGGCAGGAACTCCTCCAGCAGCAGAGCTGCATAAGATCCGCCGGCGCCGAACGAATTGACGATCGCCCGGCGCGGCCGCGGTGCGCCGTCGCGATCTGTTTCATTAGGCCAAGGCGCCAGCGCCTGCTGCACCACAAGTCCCGCGCGGTCCAGTCGAAGATGCGGATTGGGAGGCGTTGCGAACAGCGACGGCACCAAGGTCCGGTGGCGCATCTGCAGCACGACTTTGGCGACCTGTGAAACGCCGGATGCCGCTTCGAGATGGCCAAGATTGGACTTCACCGCGCCTATGGCACACGGTCGCTCGCGCAATCCCGTGCCCAGCGCCTCCGTTACTGCAGCGACCTCGATGGCGTCGGCGATCTCCGAACCGTTCGCCGCTGCTTCGATATAGCTGATGCTGTCGGCCGGCACCCCGGCTTTGCGTACCATCTCGGCGATCAACCGCGCCTGCGCTTTGGGCTCAGGGGCGAGATAGCTCTGGCGCCCGCCGCTATGATTGACATGGCTGCCAAGGATCACCGCTTCGATGCGATCTCCATCGGCGATGGCGCGATGCAAGGGCTTCAACAGCACCGCCCCCACACCCTCCCCTGGCAGGAATCCGTCGCCGCGACCGAAGCTCTTGGACGCGTCACCACTGGCCAGCAATCCCAACCGTTGCAGCGTGGCAAACTTGGACCGATGCAGCGTCAGATTCACGCCGCCGGCAAGCGCCATGTCGCAGCTGCCGCCGCGGAGGCTGTCGCAGGCCAGATGGATCGCCGTGAGTCCGCCGGAGCAAGCCGTATTGATCGCCAGGCTCGGCCCGCCGAGATCGAAGAAATGCGATACCCGGTTTGCGATCATCCAGTCGGTGAGATTGGCGTCCGCCTTTCCAGGCGCGGCTTCGGCCGGTTGGACCTCGTGATACATCGACGCCACGAACACGCCGACGCCACCGGGCTGGGATCGCTGCAGGTCCTTCAGCCGAGACAGTCCGTAGCCGGCGCTCTCGAAGGTGAGCCATGCTGTTTCCAGGAACAGCCTGACTTCAGGTGCGAGCACGGCGGCCTCGTCCGCACTCAGCCGAAACAGAGCGTGATCGAACCGATCGGCATCGGCGATGAAGCCGCCATGGGCCGGAATGCCCATGGCATCCAGGTCCCACCGATCGGCCGGCGCTTCGGTGATGCAATTCTCCCCCGCCACAAGCCGTTGCCAGAGTTCGGCCAGATTGTCGGCCTGCGGATACCGGCCGCTCATGCCGATGATCGCGATTGGTTCGTATGCCGACGGTTCGCGTGCTGCAGGGGCGACCGGCGCTGGAGTCGAGACCGGCCTGACCAAAGGCTCTAGCAGTTTCGCCGGCGGCGGCTCGGCCGCTGAGAACTTTTCCGAACAATGGGCCGCCAGATAAGTGGCGACCTCGGCGATGCTGGCGTGTTCGAAGAGCAGCGTCCTGGGCAAGCTACCACAGACGCGTTCCAGTTCGGTATGCAAAGCGATACGTACGATGGAATCCACGCCGTACGAGTCGAAAGGCTCGTCAGCGCGCAGGCGCTGCACGGGCATGCGCGTCACGGCAGCGACGGCATCCCGCACATAGGCAAGAATCCCGTCCGGCCGGCTCGGCAAGGACGCGATGGCGGGGGCCGGTGTCTTCCGCGGTGTCTCGACAAGCGCCCGCACGATCGCGCCATCGCTCTCGGCGACGAAGATCGCCTGGCCAAGATCGGACGTGTCGTGCCCCAGACGGCGGACGCCGTGGAATCCGGCCTGCGATAGCAGGTCCACCCACCGCCCTGCCGAGAGCAGCGGAGAGCCAGGGAGCCGCAAGCGATCCTGGGAAGCCCACCACCCGGCCAGCAATCCGAAGCTCAGATGATTGAAGAGGCTGACGCTCGTCAACTCGCTGAGCAGTAACGCCCCGTTCGGACGCAGCAGCGCTTTGGCGTTTGCGACCGTGGTCCGGATCATGCTGGTGGCGTGCAGGACATTCGTCGCAATGACCAGGTCGAACTGAAGCGGAACCACGGCCGGATCGTCCCAGGCGATCGCCTCGATATCGAGCGTCGCGAAGGAAACGTAGGGTCGGTTCTTGCCGTAGCGATCGGCAGCGGCAGTAAGGAATGCCGGGGAGAGGTCGGTATAGACGTAGCTGTCAGGCGCGATGCCGGCCTCGTCCAAGGCAAAGAACACCGCCTCGCTCGTAGCGCCGGTGCCGCCCCCGACTTCTATGATCCGGAAGGGCCGGTCCGGATTGGCGTGCCGGTGGGCCTTGAGCAACGCGACGGCGGCCGTAGCCAATCGATTGTTGAGCTCCCGGGCGACCGCGTTGCCTTTATAGATCCGCTCGACTTCCATCGATGAACCTTGAGGGAACAGGATATCAGTCGGCCTGATCGCCCCTCGCAGAATATCGGGCAACGCCGGCAGCACATGCTGAAGCAACTGCGCATAGGCACGAAACCGCGATGGCGTGTCCGGATCACCTGCTACGGGCGCGGTCATGGCATGCCACGCGGGCCATAGAAGCCCAGAGCTTTCCGGCGTCACCGCTGCAAGCTGCCGACGTGTTTCCCGATGCCATTGGTGCAGATGCGCGGGCGCACTCTTTGGCAGCTCATCCCACAGATCGTTTTCAGCGAGCAGCGCGCGCAACAGCCGAAGGAGCAGCGTCTCGCCGGCTGCTTCGTCAGGGTCAGCAGTGAGCGAGGACGCCGGGCGGACACTCTCGACAATGTCGATCGGCGCGCTTTCACTCGTCAGCCGCTCGAGTTGGAGGCGGTTCGGCACCAACACCTGCAGGCGCGCCCGCAACGCGAGCAGCCCCGCCGCATCGATGCCGGAATCGACCAGCCTGCCGTGCGGGTCTACGTCGGCAGGCGCAACTCCCAGCAATTGGGCCACCTCGCGAACGACGACCTCGACAACACTATGGTCAGCCTCCGGGACAATGGCGTCCGCCGCCAGGGCGCCGGCAGATTGGCCCGTCTCCACCACCTGTCCTTCGGCCACGGGTCCAGCCCTGCCGCTTTCAAAGAAGGCGCGTGCGACAGCGCCGCCGGGCTGGCTCGGCACGAACGCCATTTGAGGCAAGGTGCAGCGCAGCAGGACGTCCAGTGCTCGAAAGCCTGCCTTGGGCTCCACTGATCCGAAGCCAAGCCCGAACATCCGCTCACGGTAGGCCGGTGTAGCGACCACGCCGGCGTCTGCCCAATAACCCCAGTTGATCGTCTTGACCGTACTGGGCCAACGACGGCCCAACCGTTCGGCAAATCTGTCGGCAAAGCACGACGCGGCAGCATAGTTGCCCTGGCCGGCAGGCGCCGCGAAGGCATTTATGGACGAGAAGAACAGGATCAATTCCGGCGGCCGATCCTGGAACACCGTCTCGATTGCGCGGCAGATTCCGGCTTTCGCGGCCATGACACGGTCGAACTGCGCCGGACTCATGGTCTCGAGTCTCGCGTCGTCCAGCACGATCGCGGAGTGAATGATGCCGTGGACCGCCCCGTGCTGCGCGAAGGCTTCGTCACGCACGCGCCCAAGAGCCTCGGGATCGGCGGCGTCCGCCTGGATATATCGGGGAGCTGCGCCGATCCGCGCCAAACGATCGATCTGCTCCTGAATGCCGGAGGATAGAGGGCGACGACCGACCCAGACGATGCGTGCATCGAATTGCCTGATCGCCCATTCGCTCCAGGCGGTGCCGACGCCCCCGGAGCCACCGATCACCAGATAGACTCCGCCGCGACGCAGCGGCGTCGGCATCGCATCGAAAGCATCGGGCCGTGCCAGCGGCAGCAATGCCAACCGGAGCCAGTCACCTTGATCGACTCGCCAGGCCGGAACCGGCCGCTCGGCGCGCACGTGAAGCACGCTATCGGGAACGCTGGCATCGTCGCCGCTGATCTCGACGATCCGCATTGCCCATGTCGGATGTTCCATGGCGGCCGTGCGCAGCAGCGCCTGGCAGGCAGCGACATCGGGGTCCGGGAAGGCAGATCCTTCGGCGCGACGGGTCAGGATCGTCCATTCCAGGCGACGCTCGCCCACCCCTGCTTTCAGCAACGCTTTCAGTTCTTGAAAGACGCGCCGCGCGCCATCCCAAGTGGCATGTGCCGTGGGGTTGGCCGGCTCGTCGATACGCCAAAGGACATGGTCGATATCCGACAGCCCCTCAGGCCGAAATTCGCCCGGAGCCCGCCGCATCATCGTCCGGAAAGGACGCGCAAGGCGCTCCAACAGCGCGTCGGCCGGACCGATCATCAGCAGGGACTGCGCACTGCACCGGTCGGCTTCCTCGCACGGAGGGACCGCCGGATGCATCTGCCAGACCGGCACCAACAGCGGCGTATCCTGCAACCTGCCGGAAGGAGCGCGATGAAGCTGGAAGCCACGCAAACTGACCAGGACATCGCCCTCGTCGGTCAGCAGATCGATGTCGAAGCCGTGCGAGGGTACACCTGAGTCGCCGCGACGAGGACGCGCCCAGGCATAAGCAGCGCGGCTGATCGCGCCGTGAATGACAACGCCATCCAACGCGACCGGCAGCGGCGGCGACGCGGCTGGCGAGCCGTCCAGCATCGACAGCAAAGTCGACTGGAAGGCACTGTCGAGAATACCGGGCCGAAGCGTCTGCCCATCGTCCGCGCTCGGGCGCAGCCGTACCAGTACTCCTTGTTCCGTCCGATCGACGAAGTCGATGCCCTGGTGGCTCGCTCCGTAATGAAGACCGTGCTGGCTGAACCGTTGATAACACTCAGCCGCGGCCTCGTGGATGGCGCTGGCTGCCTGGAGCGTACCGACGTCGATCGCCTCGGGAACCGGCAGGCGGCTCCACCGAATCGCACCACGACAAAACGGTGTCTGATCGTCGGCGGCCGTATCGGGATAGATTTCGAAACTGGCTTCCTCCGCGCCGGCCGAGACGACGATGGTCAGAAGCAGAGTAGCCTTGCCGTCGGTCGGAACGCAGGGGCGCTGCCACACGACATCCAGCAACTCGATGCAGCGCTCCGGTCCTGCCGCGGAAATATCATTGGCCGCGGCATGGGCCATTGCCAGATACGCCGCTGCCGGCAACATGCTTCGATCGCCGACGCGATGGTCGGCAAACACCGGCTCGCCGGCTGCGAAGACCGACCGATAACGCTGCATCCCGGGCCGGGAAATGTTTTCGTGCAGCATCGGATGCAATCGGCCGACAATCGATGATCCTTCGATCGCCGGCCCTTGCGGCAGCCAGTGCCGCTCCGGAGCGAAAGGATAGCCAGGCAGGTCAATAATGCGAGGCGGTGCCGCCCACAGCGTAGACCATTCGATATCCACACCGAGACGCCAGGCTTGCTCGAGCTTGGCAAGGTCTCGCCTGGCCATCCATTGCGAAACGAGAAGCGACATATCCCCGTCGCTGCGCAGCAACCGCAGGAGTGGATCGTTGGTCTGAACGGATTCGGCGGCCGCGCCCCGATGCGCATCGTCGGCGAGGAAGCGTTCCAGTTGCGCGCGCAACGCCTCGATCGTCTCGGCAATGAACACAGTCCGGAACTCAAAGGCTTCGCGCCCCGTTTGCAGCGTGTAGGCCAGGCCCGGCAGATCGCCCTCCGGGATTTCCGCAAGCGCTGCCAGCAGGCTCGCGACGACGGCATGCAGACGTCCCGGAGTCCGCGCAGAGAGAGGAACGATCCATCGATCTTCGCGCCCGGGCGGCGGGGTGGGATTCTCGTACTCCTCGACCAGCACGTGGCTGTTGGAGCCGCCGGCGCCGAAGGAGCTTATGCCTGCCAGCAGCGGCCTCTCCACGCCATCGATGACGGGCCGCTGCCAGCGCTCGACGCCTTGCTGCACGACGAACGGCGTGGTGCCGAAGTCGATATGAGGATTGGTCGTCGCGGAATGCAGCGACGGCACGAGGCTGCGATGGCGGAGTTGCAGAAGGACCTTGATCAGCCCGGCAACGCCTGCCGCCGCCTCGAGATGCCCGAAGTTCGATTTGACAGAACCGATGGCGCAGAAACCGGTATCGGGGGTCTGACCTCGGTATGCCTCGGTGAGAGCTGCGATTTCGATCGGATCGCCAAGTTCAGTGCCCGTGCCGTGGGCTTCGAGGTAGCTGACGGCGCGCGGATCGACCCCGCCCCGCTGCATTGCCTCGCGGATCACCGCTGCCTGTGCCCTCGGATTTGGAACGGTGTAACCATGCGTCTTGCCGCCATGGTTGATTGCTGTTGAACGGATGACGCCGTGAATGCGCCGTCCCGCTGCACGCGCCGCGTCGAGCTTCTGGAGCAGCACGACGGCTACCCCTTCGCCGGGCACATAGCCGTCGCCGCCGGCGCCAAAGCTGCGGCAGCGCCCATCGCTGGCCAGGAAGTGATTCTGCGACAGGAAAAGTTGCTTGCTCGTGCCCAGGGACAGGTTAACCCCGCCGGCCAGGGCCACGTCGCTCTCGCCGCTGATCAGGCTTTGGCAGGCAAGATGCAGCGCCGTCAGGGACGACGAGCAGGCCGTATCGATCGCGAGACTGGGGCCGTGGAAGTCACACACATACGAGACCCGATTGGCGATGCTGTAGAGCAGATTGCTTGGCGCCACGGCATGGCCGGCAGCGCGGGAGCGAATGCCCAGTTCCAGATAGGGCTGCCACAGGACTCCCGCGAATACCCCGACCTTGCGCGACGCCAACGCCGCGCGCGTATAGCCGGCATCCTCCAGCGCGTTCCACGCCACTTCGAGGAACAGACGCTCCTGAGGATCGGTCTGCTCGGCCTCGCGCGGCGTGATGTTGAAGAAGAGCGGATCGAAGTGATCGACACCATCCAGGAAGCCGCCCCAGGGCGCTTGGTCGACCGGTGTGCCGTCGAGATACGCCCGCTCGGCCGGCATCCTCTCGATACAGTCTCGCCCTTCCGATAGCACACGCCAGAAGTCGTCAGCCGTGCGCGCCCGCGGGAAGCGGAACGCCATGCCGACGATGGCAATGGCGTTGGCGTCCGCCGATGCCGGCGGCAGTGGCGCGGCCATCGGCAACGGTTCCGGCCTTGCTGGCGAAGGCGCGCGGGCAACGATCGGCGGTGAAGCGACGGCCACCTCGCCACGTCCTGTCGTTGTGTCGGCGCTCGCGAAATACGCCGCAAGCTCGGCGAGGTTCTGATACTCGAAGAACAAGGTCTTCGACTGGCCGCGACCGAAGACCTCCTCGATCCGCCGATTGAGGTCCATGATCATCAGCGAATTGATGCCATAGTCCTTGAACGGCACGTGCGGGTCGATTTCACCGGCTGCCAGTCCGATGATCGGGGCGATGCATTCTGCGAGAACGCGTTGCGTCGCGGACTGATCCGGAACATCGGCTGCGATCGGCGGGCGCGCGTCTGCCGCCGCGCGCGAATGAACCATAATGGTGAAATCACGCAGCGCGAGGACGACATGCCCATCGGCGTCGGCAACCTGCACATCGAACTTCACGACATCGCCGCCGGACGACCTGCTGCGAAGGATCGAATGGACGAAACATTCCGGCGGCACGAGGCCATGAATGTCGACTGCGCCGATGGCGACCGGGATGAACTCCCGTGCGGTCTGGTCCTGGTCGCGATTGTTGATCAGCGCCGTCTGGAAGACGCCGGTCAGAAGGGTCGGATGAAGCAGATAGTCATTCCAGCTTTCAGCCACCGCCTCCGGCAGCTGGAGTCGGGCCAGCGCCTCGCCCTCCGACAGGACGATGTCGCTCATCGGCATGAAGCTTGGCCCGACATGCAGCCCTTCGGCGTGGATCTGCCGATAGACATCCGCGCGGCTACGCTGCCGCGGGCAACGCTTCCGGATCGCTTCCAGCGGCAGATCTGTCGGTGCCGGCGGGAAGGCGCCATGGACCAGCATCCCGGTCGCATGGATCGTCCGGCTGCCGTCCGCGCTCTCGCTGAAGATCTCGTAGCTGCTATGGCCGTCCTTGTCCCGTAGCTCGATGCAAACGTCGAACGCGGGTCCCGTGGAGGACAACTGCCGTATCCAAAGTGCATCGAGCAGCCTGGTCACCGGCAGGTCGGGCCGAAACAGGGCGCCCGCCTCGCGCGCCAATTCCAGATAGCAGGCGCCGGGCACGTTGAACTGGCCGCCGACGACATGGTCGACCATGTAGAACTCGCGATTCGTCACGCGCCGCCGGAACTTGCCTGCGGCGCTGTCACTGCGTTCCGGGTCGATCAGCCCATACGTCCGGTGCAGCAGCGCGATCGCCCCCAGCTTGGAGAAGGACGCTTCCAGTTCACTCCGATGACGCGCCAGCAGGATGTCGATGAGATGATCGGGGCGATCTTCCTCGAACAGCAGGATCGGCTTCAGCGATAGGCCCAGTACCTGATTGAGACGGGCGGTTAAATTCGCGGTGACGGCTGAGTCCAGCCCGAAGTCGCGCAATGACACGCCCGGCCCGAAACTCGCCGGGCTCTGCCCGAACTGCTCGGCAAGCACCACGGTCAGGTCGCGCGCCACCAGGTCGCGCAGATCACCGTGAGACGGTTTCCAGGGCTCGCTCGCCACGCGCAAATGCTCGGAGATCTTCCGGCGATCGCCGGTGATTCCCAAGATTTGCGTTGCCTCTCCCGACGCAGCCAGCGCGATGGCATTTTGGAGCAGCTCCGCGACCGCCATCGACGGCAGCGGCTGCATCCCGAATTCCGTGAGAAGATGGGCTGCTTCCTCGCGCCCGACCTTGATGCCGCCTTCGGCGAGCAGGGGCAGATTGAGCGAGAGAGAGACGCCGCGCCGCGCACCGGCGACAACGAGGCGGGCACGTTCCGCAGCGAATTGATCCAGATAGACGTTGGCACTGGCGTAGTCGCACTGGCCCTGGTTGGGCATCAGCGCCGCCACGGACGAGAAACACACAAACAGATCGAGGTCGTCCTGCGCGGTTGCCTCATCGAGATGAAGCGCGCCAAGCATCTTTGGCCGAAGCACGCGCGCGAACGACCCGGCCTGCTTGCGCAGGATGAAGCTATCTTCGATCGAACCCGCGGCATGGGCTACCGCGTGAATGCCGCCGAACATCCGTCGTGCCTCGGCAACGGCACGTTCGACCTGACCGCGATCTGCGATATCGCTCGGGATATAGCGGACCTCACCGCCCAAAGCCTCGAGCTCCGCGATCCACGCGTCGATCGATGCGTCGGCGGGCCTGCGGCCAAGCAACACCAGCCGGGCACGGCACGTTTCCACCAGCCACCGCCCGACGATGCGCCCCAGCCCGCCGGTGCCACCGGCGAGAATACAGGTACCGCCCCGCCGCATCGGCAGTCCCTCATTCAGGACAAGCGGAGAGACGGGCTCGACCACTATTTCCCGCCGCTCGGTCCCCGACCATTCGGCGGCATGCAAAGTCGATGTCGGGTGGTGCGCCTCCGCAAGCCAACCGGCGGCCTGCCAATCGTCGCGGAACGCCACGACATCGAGCTGCAGCTTCGGATTCTCGATACTCAAGGTCCGCGCGAAGCCCGCCGCAGCGAGAAATGCAGCCGCCAACGCCGGGTCGCGGATATCTCCCACGTACTTCAACTGCATCACACCGCGCGGCTTGGCGGCGATCAGGCACTGCACGATATCCAACAGGCGGAGCAGGTCCGCCTCGCCGGGCTCGCGTGCAAAGATGAGCCAAGGCTGGCTTTCCCAGTTGGGCTGGCCAAACACGTTGGTAAATTCGGAAACGGCCCCTTCGCTGCCGGACACGATATTCCGCACCGGCCGGCCGAGCGACTGCTGCACGGCGGCGTGGTCGACAGGCGCAGCATCGATGAGCAGCGGCATCAGGTCTGATACCGGGGCGACGACGGATCTCTCGGTCGATACGCGTGAGCTCACTTTATAGTACTGCAGATCGCTGGGCTCGACCGGAGCGACCGGCGGAGCGTCGGCGATCGCACGAACGTAGCCGCGCTTGGTGAAATCGCGAAAGAACGCCAGGCACGCCCCATCGCGATCGCAGCAATCGATGTCGAAGCCAATCACCGCACCCGCGCCAGCCGGGGCGCGCTGTCGCACATGAATGAAGGCAATCTTTTTCAGATCGCCCTGATACTGGAAACGCTCCACGTGGAAAGGCACGAACTGCGCCGTGGCAGCGCTGCCGTTGCGGATGCTGAGAATGGCAGCCGCCTGCATCGCGGCGTCCCAAAGACCGGCACCGCTATCGCCCGCTTGTCGGTCGATGATCGCCACGGCCTCGTTCGGTCCGAGATGAGCACCGGCGAGGACACGGAAGGACGGCCCGTAATCGAGTCCGTTGTCGGCGAAGCGGCGATAGATTTCCGGCGCCTCGATCCGCTCGGCGCACCGTTGGATCGCTTCGGCAATAGGAACAACAGAAGCCTCAGGAGCGCCGATACGGACGCTGCCGCGGCAATGGTCAATGCCGCTTCTGAACACGAATGAGTGGTCGCTCGAAACAGTCAGCTCGAGCCCGGTATTGAGGACGTCGTCCGGAACCGCCAAAGGCTGCAGCCAGTAGGTATCGCGGACTTCCACTGCCTCAGTGGCACCGATCCGCTCGACGACCATCTTCAGGAAGGCTGCGGCGGGCATATGCCGTACGCCCTGCACCCGGTGGTCCCGCAACACCGGGTCGTCCGCCCGGATCTCGATCCGGTCGTTGCCAAGCGCCGGCGGCACGGGCGCGACCTGCCGCGCTGTAAACCAGCAGGAGCGCCGCGCGAACGGATATCCCGGCAACGAGATCCGGCGCCCCGGAACCTGCCTGCGGTCAAGCTTCAGATCGCCGGTGCGAATCCATTCGCGCGCCTGCACGGAGGGGGCGTCCGTGCTTCTTCCGTCCAGAAAGGCATCGACCGCCTCGGCCAGACCGGCGATGTCGGACGCCACGATGGCGCAACGCTCCTCGAAGACGTCGCGCCCGAACATCAGGGTGTAGGCAACGTCGACAGGATTCGCGTCGCGGCCGGCGGCGCTACGGAAATGTGCAAGATGGGTCGCAAGCAAAGCGCGCAACCGATCGCGACGCGCCGAAAACACGAAGAGCAGCGGCCCTTCATGGCGTGTCGCTGCAGCGGCCTCCGGTGCCTCTTCGAGGATGACATGGGCATTCACGCCGCCCATGCCGAAGCCGCTGATGCCGGCGCGCCATGGCCCCATCCCGTCGACACCTGGACGTGCCGCGCCATGGGCCAGAAAGAACGGTGACCCGGCCAATTCGATGTTCGCATTCGCCAACTGGAAGTGCAGCAACGGCGGGATTTCCCGATGTTGCAGCACGGCCAATGCCTTGATCAGCGAGGCCATTCCAGCGGCACTTTCCAGATGCCCTATGTTGGTCTTTACCGAGCCAATGCCGCAGCTGTCTGCAGCCGCGGTCATGCCCAATTCGCCGAGCCTTTCGGCGAACGCTTGCTTCAGCGCTTCGATCTCGATCGGATCGCCGAGCCCAGTGCCCGTCCCATGTGCCTCGATATAGCGGATGGATCGCGGATCGATCTCCGCCTCGCGCAACGCCTGCAGGATCACTTCGCGCTGCGCTGGCACGTTCGGCGCGGTCATGAAATTGGCGCGGCCCCCATGATTGATGGCGGTCGCGCGGATGACGCCGCGGATCCGGTCGCCATCCTGGAGGGCGCGATCGAGGGGCTTGAGCAAAACGACGCCAGCGCCCTCGCCGCGCACATAGCCGTCGGCGCCGGCGTCGAAGGTCCTGCATCGTCCGCGCGGCGACAGCATCCCTGACTTGGCGTGCGAGATGTACATCCGCGGGCTGAGCAGGGCGTTGACCCCGCCGACCAGCGCCGCTTCGCAGCTCCCGTCACGGAGGTCGCGGATCGCGTAGTGCAACGCCACGAGAGAGCTCGAACACGCCGTATCGATCGGAACGCTCGGGCCACGAAGATTGAAGAGAAAGGAGACACGGTTGGCGAGGATCGAATGGACGGTGCCGGTCGAGACAAAGGCCGGAAGTTCGGCCCCCAACATTTCCGCGTAGTCGTTCTTGGAAACGCCGGCGTAGACGCCGATCGGCCGGCCGGACAGGTCGCTTACCCGATAGCCCGCATCCTCGACGGCCCGCCATGCCGTTTCGAGGAACAGGCGATGCTGGGGATCGACGAAATTCGCCTCCGCCGGCGACATCTGGAAGAAGAGCGGGTCGAATTGATCGATCCCCTCGATGAAGCCGCCCCAGCGACTGTTGGTCTTGTTCGGCTCGGTCTTCGGATCGCCGAACACGTCCTCCCAGCGCCACCGGTCCCTTGGGATTTCGGAGACTTGGTCGACGCCATTGCGCATGCCCTGCCAGAACGCCTCCGGGTCGTCGGCACCAGGAAAGCGGCAGGCCACTCCAATGATCGCGATTCCCGGAGTCCGAGTCCCCCGTCCTTCGATCGGCTCAGGTAGCGCGCTGCCTTGCTTTAGAGCGCTTGCCAAAGCTGGCCGCCCCTCGTCTGAAGCAGTGCCGCCGTCTCTTCCATCAGCCTGCCGGCAATTTCGGCGACGCCGCGCTGCTGCCAGGGCACGTTGCCTAACCAGAGATTGAGCGCGCCAAGCCCCGAGCTGCAATGAACCTGGAAGTTGACTCTCTGGGCAGCATCGCCCGCCAGCGCGGAGCGCACGCTGGTGGCAAAATAGGTGCGGAAGATCAGCGCCATTTTTGCCTTCGGGTCGCGCATCGCACGGTCGAGGACAGCGGTCTCGCGAGCACCATGATTGCGCTGCAGATCAGCCCATGCCTGTTCGAAGCTTTGACCGAGCATTTTTTCCTCGATCTGTCGCCGGGTGGTCGTATCGATTTCGTCGAGCGCCGCATGATGGCGCCAGAGACTGTGCAGCTTGTTCGCCCGCGCGGGAAAGAAGACTCCCTTCCGCAGCACCTGGATCTGTCCGTTCTGCTCGAACAACTCACCCGAGGGCGCCCGGTCGGTATCCGCTACGTCGATCGACTGCAGCATCTCCTTCACCATGTCGCTCGTGCCGGCCTCAGGCGAGCATTGATGGATCGCGGCGGCAAGGACAAAATCGGCACCCAGCATGAACGCCGCCGCCATCGCCTCGGGCGTGCCAAGGCTGCCTGCGGCGCCGACTCGCACCTTCTGTGCCAGACGCAACGACTGCTGTTGCTCATCGCGCAGCCGGCAGACCGACGGCAGCAGGCTCAGCAGGTTGCCACCGTCCGATGGCCCGCTGCCATCGGCTTGCGCACAAACGTCGTCGGCCAGCGGCAGCTGCCGCGCCAGCCTCGCCTCCTCTGGCGTGATCTGATCGAGGGCGCGCAACTTTTCGACGACCGCCTCGGGGGCCGGTTGCAGGAACAGGAGTGCCGCGCCCGGCCGGGTGACGCGCGCCAGGATTCGATTGCGCGGAACCGGACGGCCCTGTGCGTCAGCGGACAGGCCCTTGAGACGAAACAGAACCAGCGCTGGACTTGCCGTCACGAAACCCGAGACCTCCAGCAGCCGGACGTCCTCCCGCAGATACTGCCGCACCCGCTCCATGTCCCGCTCGGGTTGGGCCCAGTCTGCCATCAAGCTCACGCCGAAGGTCTTGTCGCCGATGGCCGCACGAATGCGCCGCAAGTCCGCGGCAACTTCTTCGGCGGCTATTCCATCGGCGCCGTAGATGCCGAGCATGCCGGCCTTGGCGAAAGCGACGACCTGCTTGGCCGAGGCCACTGCGTGCATCATCGCTCCGCCAACGTAGGCGTATCGTGTGCCATAGGTCTCGCGGAACCCGGCCGCGCCGAGCTGGCCGGACCGTAGCCCTGGTTTCCTATCGTCGCTACGTTTCGCGGAGAGCACCGCGTCGGCCTGGGCAACCGGCGGCGGCACAGCAGCAGGCTTCACTGGCGCTTGCGGTGCTCGCTCGGCCACGATGACCAGCGGTGTGGCTTCCTTGCGAATCTGCTGAACGAGGCGGGAGAGCACTTGTCCGGGACCAACTTCCTGGTACTCCGCGATGCCCTGTCCCATCAGGAAACGAACACTGTCGGTCCATTGCACGGCACTATCGATCTGCTCGATCAGGCGATCGCGGATCGCATCGGGATCGTGTGGTCTCGCGGTGACGTTGGACAGCACGGGAAAGGCGGGGCGTGCGAAGCGCACCTGCCGCACGAACGCCGCAAACGACGCCTGCGCCGGCCGCATGTAGCGCGAGTGGAAGGCAGCACCGACATTGAGGATGATATAGCGCGCTCCGGCCGCTTCGAAGGCCTGCTGGGCGGCCATGATGTCGGGCTTGAGACCGGCGACCGCCACCTGCGTCGGCGCATTGCTGTTGGCAACGTCGATACCGTCGAAGCCGCTCTCGCGAAGCACCACCCGGATACGGTCTTCCGACATGCCGATCACCGCGGCCATGCCGCCGGCAGGCGCCTCCGCCATGAGCGCGCCGCGCTTCTGGACAAGGCGAAGACCGGTCTCGAAATCGAAAACACCGGCAGCGAACAAGGCGGCGTACTCGCCCAGGCTATGGCCTGCGGCAAAGCGGGGGGCCGCCGCTCCGTCCTGTTGCAGCCGCAGGAAGTCCAGCGCTTCCACCGCATAGAGCGCGGGCTGGGTGAATTGCGTGAGCTTCAGTTGTCCGAGCTTATCGTTCAAGCAGAGGTCGCGTATCGAGTAGCCCAGAATGGCATCCGCAGCCCGCACCAGATCGGGAAAGCGGTCGAAGCTTTCGGCCCCCATGCCGCACATTTGGGATCCCTGGCCGGGAAACAGGAGTGCCGTCGACGACCCGCTCATGAGCGCGCCTTTTCGATGAAACAATCGCCCATCACCAGGATGTCGAGGCCCGATGTATGAAACACCGCCAGGGCATCCTCGACCGTATGGATGATCGGCTTGCCCATCACATTGAAACTCGTGTTCAGCAGGATCGGAATGCCGGTCAGTCGGGCAAATTGCGTGATGAGACCGTGGAACAAGGGATTCATCTCGCGCTCGACGGTTTGCAGGCGTCCTGTGCCGTCGACGTGGGCCACGCCTGGCACCCGGTCCCGCATCTCGCGTCGAAACCGCAGGGCGCGCTCCATATAAGGTGTCGGCTGAAACTCCTCGAAATACTCGGCGCCATGCTCCGCGAGGATCGCCGGCGCAAAGGGGCGGAACTCTTCGCGAAACTTGACCCGAGCGTTGATGCGCTCCTTCACTTCGCCCGACCGCGGATCGGCCAGGATGGACCGGTTGCCGAGCGCCCTGGGACCGAATTCCGCCCGTCCCTGCACCCAGCCGACGATCTTGCCGTCGGCGAGACTGCGTGCAGTCCGCGCCAGCAGCTCTTCGCTGTCCAGTTGCACGGCCGCCAGACCGCCAAATGCCAGCAGGCGCTCGATCGATTCAGGCGACATCTCGGAGCCCAGATAGGGCGACTGCCAACAGGCCGGGCGTTGGGCGCCGCGATGATCTTCTTGCCAGGCCAACAGGGCCGCTCCCAGCGCGTTGCCGTCATCGGCCGGCGCGCTGAACACATGCGCGCGCTCAAAGCCGGTCTGCTCGACGACCAGTCCGTTGGCGGCCGAATTCAGCAGACAGCCGCCACCGAGGGTGACGTTGCGCGCGCCGGTCTCCCGCTGCAGCGCATCGAGATAGGCCACGACGACTTCACTGAAGATTCGCTGTGCGGTGTGCGCGAGATCGGCCACCGCCGTGGCCGGCTCCTCCGCGCGGCGACGGTATCGTTCGAGATTCTTGTAGATCTGATAGGTCTCGGCGAACCGGCATTGAATGAGGTTGAGACCATCGACCTGAATGAGCGGCCGTAGCAACGCCGCGATCGCAGGATCGTAGCGTCCGTAGGCGGCAAGCCCCATGACCTTCCATTCTTCGCCATTGAAAAGGCCGAAACCACAGAGGCGGCAGACCAGCATGTAGAAGTAGCCGAGGCTGGTCGCCTGCGGGTGAGGCGGAATATCGATCGGCTCTATCGCCTGGCCGGCAACATAACGATAGCAGCTATAGGAACGGCCCTCGCCGTAACCATCGATGACCGCGCAGGCCGCTTCCTCGAACGGGCTGGTGAAACAGGCCGTTGCCGCGTGCGACAGATGATGATCGTAGTGGCGGACGAGCGGAGAACGCACCGCCATATCCGGGCGGCGCTGACTGAGGCCGAACCAGAGATTGGTCGCGGTGATGTCGATCATCGGGGCCGCCGAACTCTGGCAAAAGCGCGAGAAAGCGTATTGATCGATCAGCAGAGGCGGAATCTCGCCGGGGCGCGTCTTGGCAATGAATTGCCCGAGGCTGGATTGGCCCTCGTTCTTGCGCATGCCGTCGATCATCTTGCTGGACCACGGCTGCGCCAGGACGAGTTCGGCGCCCTCGTCGGTCGAGCTCTCGATGATCTGATCGATTCGCAGATACTGATCCGCCGCGTTGTTGATTGCCCTCTTCGTTTGCAGATAGCGCTCCGTCGCCTCCGCAAAGGTCACCTTTCCCTCTGCGTTGACGACGGCGATCGCGCTATCGTGAAACGAGTTCGCGATCCCGACGTAGTTCCGAATCACTTCACTTTGCACTTGTCGACTGGACGATCGGCTCGCCGTGAACGAAGCGGCCGATCATGCTCTGCGCCACCAGAGGCACCGAAAGCGGCACCATATGGCTCGCCCTCAGGACACCCAGGAACTGAAGATTGCCGGCACTCTGGGAATAGCCGACGCGCTCGCCGTTGAGGTCCCATGGCAAGAAAGGCGCAGCAGCATAATCCGCCTTCCCGGGCCAATCGGTCCCTGCCTCCGCAGCAATGCCGTTCAACATACGCTGCGCCGACAGGCTGGACGCGATCAAATCGTCCTGCCCGTTGTAGATCAACACGGGCATCTTGCGCAGCAGACTGGGAAGCAGATACGCCGTGCTCTTGAAGTAGTCGTCGCCCAGGTGGAAGTAGGTGAGTGGATTGCAGGCCATGAACGGCCGGGTCCCGTAGCTCTCGGCATGCAGTGCCTTCAGCACGTCAGGGCGGACCATGTACTTGTTGAACGCATCGTCGCTCGGCGGCCATGCGGTCGGCGTCCCGATCATCGAGACCGGCCCGTAGTTCAGCAAGTCCATCAGATTGACGGAGTTCCCTTCGGCATCCGACGTGAAGGACACCACGCGGGCGATCAGATAGTTGAAGATCAGCTGCGCACCGCTCTTGCCGGCCAATTGAACCTTGATCGAGGGCGGCAGCAAGTCGGCCAGTTCCTTCGGTCCCGTCCGCAGAATATCGGTCAGCGCGATGAAATCACGGTTCGAGAAAGTGACAGCGACGATCTTCCCTTTGTAAGGGGCGAACAAGGCAACGAGAGCCTGCGCCTTCGTATTCGACTCAAGCGCGGGCGGCAGCGTGATTCCCGCGTACGGCGCCATCATGGCGCTCGTATCGATCTCTATCGGCTTCTCGTCCTTGGGCTTTTCGAGCGATAGATTCCCCGTAACGCCCTTTTGCTTGACGGCGCCTTCGACCAGCGACGTCGCCGCGTCGGCCTGCTTGTGATTGATCACGCCCGCCGCGTAGGCAACGGTCGGCGCCGCTTCGATGTGCGTGCGCGGATCGATCCAGCCATTGCCGATCGCCAAACCGGCGAGGTTCACGTCAATCGCACCCGCAGTGCCTTGCTTCCCGAGTATGTAGGTCGCGATGGCCGGGATGAAATGCCCGGCATAGCTCTCGCCGGTAATGAACACCTTGCGGCCCTGGTATTGCGGAAACGCCGTGAGAAACTTTTCCAGAAAGACGTAAAAATCCGCATTCACGGCGGCCTGGCTGTTCAGGAAGCGGCCATCACCGGAATACGACAAGCCCGTCTGCAGCGGCTGATCGACATACAGCACGTTGGCTCTTTGATTCCATCCATGGTTCGTCGTCGCCACGGTCTGGTCATGCTTGAGCGTCAACGGCCCGTTCTCTTCGAACATCGCGGAAATGCTCGAGCATCCCGGACCACCGCTCAGCCAGATAACGAGGGGATCGGTGGCCGGCGACGTCTGTGACTCGAAAAGCCAAAAGAACATGCGATCGCTTTTGCTCGGATCGGCAGACTTGCTTTCCGTCACCGGCAGATAGCCCGCAAAGCTCGCGAAGCCGGGTTGCGTTGCCAATCCAGGAAGATTTGCGATCCGAAAATCATCCGAAGGAGCGGCTTCGCTGGGGACGCTGTCGAGCATCAAGCAGGAAGCCAAAATAATCGCGGCGACGCGGGACATTATCTCACCCCGCCTGTAGTCATGCTTAATCATTGGCTGACCAATTAAAAAATATCGCCGATGATAAAACTGACAGCAGAAGTGAAGCGCGTCAAACAATAGAAAGCCTGTTAACGATGCTGTCATTCAGGAATGCAAAACTGTTTGTCGCTCACCTTGGCTGGATGGGATCGGGCTCCCTTGAGCGCGTGCCGCTTTGTTCACCAAACGTTGCGGCTATCCTGAGCCATAGAATGACGGCTCATTTTTCAACTTTAGCGAGTGGTCCATGGCAACTCGCCAGAACCTCTCGCAACTGGCGTATTGTGCTTGCTCCCTTCGGACGAATGACGGACAATTCTGACGTGCATTAGGTTTAGCGCACCCAAGCGGCGCCCAGCGAGGAATGTTGAGCATGAGCAAATCGATTTCTTCTGAAGCAAGCGAAGCGGGTCAATCCAGCGAGCTGAGCGATTCCGAGATGGCGGCCGCTGCGGCCAAGGCCACGGAACTGGATCTCAAGGCCGAAAGTCTCATCAAGACTTACATGATGGCTGCCGGCGCAGCCAGCCTGACTCCGGTGCCTCTGGTCGACCTGGCCGCGATTACGGGCGTGCAGATGCGCATGATCCAGAAACTCGCGGAGCATTACGGCAAGAGCTACTCGGAAAGCCCGGTGGGCAATACCATCGCCTCTTTGGGTGGCGCCGCAGTCGGCCAGAGCGGCGGCGTGCTCTTGGGCATCAGCCTCGCAAAAACGATCCCGGGCATCGGCTGGATGTTGGGCATCGTCTCCATGCCCGTCCTTGTCGGTGCGTCGACCTATGCGATCGGCCACGTTTTCGCCCAGCACTTCAAGAAGGGCGGCTCGGTGTTCGACATCGGTGTCGAGGACGTACGCGGCTACTACAAAGAGCAGGTCGAGAAGGGCAAGGATCTCGCGAAGTCTCTCAAGCGCGATATTCACACGTTCACGGCGTCCAACGAGCAGCCGGCTTAGCCTGCCAAGCGCTGCGTTCTGATCGTTCGAGCGAGGAGTCCCTTGTGGGAGTTCCTTGCTTCGGCGCCGATCGGCCACCGCGATGAGTGCCCCCCACGATGCCGTGCGGGTGCGCTTCCTTCCAATAGATGACGTTGTCGCCGCGCGGCTTCCGCTTTTGCAGACGGCACTCGATGAGCCGGAACGCAATCAGGCGGAGCGCTTCTATCATCGCCGGGATCGCGACGCGTTCATTGCAGCCCACGCGCTCACCCGATCCATGCTCGCCGAAGCAACAGGCGTTCCGGCAGCGTCTCTACGATTTGTCAAAGGGCCCTATGGTAAGCCGGAAGTCGCCCGCAGCGCCGGCGAACGGCAGGTGCACTTCAACATTTCACATACGAATGGGCTGGTAGCCTGCGCCGTCGGCGCGGACTGCGAGTTGGGCGTCGATGTCGATAATGCCGAGCGCACGACCAGCCTCGACGTCGCCCACCGCTATTTCGCCCCGGAAGAATCAGCCGTTGTCCTTTCCGCTCTCCCCGAGCAGCGCCTCCCGCTGTTCTACAAGTTCTGGACTTTGAAAGAGGCTTTCATCAAGGCGACTGGCGAGGGACTCAGTCGCCCTCTGGCGTCCTTCTCCTTCACGCTCGATCCGATTCGGATCACCTTTTATCGGGATCGCGAGTATGCCGGCCCCGTCGACGTGCCCGCGCGCTGGCAATTTGCGCAAACCTGCCCGATCCCCAACCGATTTCTGGCGGTGGCGCTGCGACGACCGGACGTCGAAGACCTGCCACTCGATATTCGAGCCGCAAACATGGACGAGATCGTCTGTCGTCTATGAATGAGGCGCGATGCGCCGGACATTGTCGCGCGCGACCAGGAGCAGGCTGGCCGCCAGCAGTCCGATGGCGAAGGCTTCCAGCGGCAAGGTGGTTCGCGTCGGCACCCGCCAGTCCGCAATGATCACCGGCGGCGTATCGAAGAATTTTCTGGTGCACGATACGAACGGCAGGAACGCTGTCCGCACATCGTCCCGCAAAGCCGAAGCGTGCCCACCGTCGGGCACATCGATCAGGATCAGGATCGGCTGGTCCCGGTAGAACAGCAGGCCATTTTCCCCGATGTCACTGCGCACGTTCAGCCCCCGGCGGGCAAGCGCCTCGTCCACCACGGTCATGTTCGGCTCGAGCTTCTCGAAAAAGCAATCGCGGCGAGGCGCAGCGAGAGCGACGCGCCACAGGCTGTTGCGTGCCGTGCTGTTCCACGCGGTGACGCATTCGGCTGTCAGCAGCAACGCTGCAACGGCGAGGAAGAGGAAGCGCGCCTTTCGACGGTCGCTGTAGATGAGGCGGCGGTCCATGGTCACGAAGCGCCGGTTCAGCGCTTTGAGGCCGACGAAAGCCAGGAGCTGGATCGCGAGTGATGGCAGGATCGTGATCGCCCCGGCCAAGGAGCTTCGCCAGAGCGCGACCCCGAAGAGGGTCTGGGCATCGAACCCGGCCGCGCGCAACGCGAGCCAGACAAGGAACAGTCCAAACGGTGCGACGATCATCCAGAGCACCGGATGGGCCGCGAAATAGGCCGCGGCCTCGCCGTAGTAGAGCGTCGTCGTCTGGCCTGCATCGCCATGAGGCATGAGCCGATGAAAGAGGAACTGGTTGAGCGTCGGCGCCCCGCCGAGGCGAAATTTGCTCCTGATCTCGTCCATCAACGTGGGCAACTCGTCGCCGCCCCTCCGGTCCAGCGACGCAGCCTGATAGACCGGCGCAGCGAGACGCTGCAGGAGAGAATGCAGGCCGGTCGCCGGCCGCTCCAGCGGCGGCGGCAGGACCTGCTTCTCCGGATATCCGGGTGCCTGACGTTCCATTGTGAATTTCAGCGGTCGCGGCTCTTCCGAGAGCGGGAGCAGCGGCGGCGCCAGGCTGACATCCCATTCCGCGTTGAGAGCGACGCCTAGGGGCTGAATTTCGGCCTGGGTGAGGATGTCGTTGCCGTCGGTGCGGCCAAGCCCGCTCCAGACCGCGCAGACCGCGAGTGCCAGCGCCATGCCGCCCCAAGCCGCGGCTCGCACCAGCCGCCGACGGGGCCAGCCCTCCGCTCGAAGCGGCCACCATTCGCCGGCCAGCGGCAGCACCAGGCCGAAGGCCAGGATGGCCATCAACTCCGCCCGGAACGGCGACAAGGCCATCATCGCCACCAGCACGGCGAGAATCTGCAGACGCATCCCATGGCGACGTTCGAGTACAAGAATCTGCAGCAGGAACGGCCAGGCAAGGCTCTCGAGCGAGATGAAGGTGATGTAATCGGCCACCTCGGTATCGCGCCCGATCCGCGCCGTGCCGTAATGCCATGCCAGATGATGCCCCAGGACGATCAGCATGCCGGCCGTCAGTACGGTCCATGACAAAGCAGGATCGATTTCGATGTCGGGGCCAAGACAGACGGTGGAGCGGCGACGCCGATGCAAGACCAGCGTGGCGACCAGCGCGAGCACGGCCGCGACCGCCAGCGTCGCGGTCGAGATCAGGCCGATGCGCGTCGCTGCCGCCGAGCAGGCGAGGAGCTCGACCCCGTCCGATTCGCACGTGCCCCACAGCATCTTGAAGTCGGAAACCGGAAGGGCGGCGGCGGCCACCCAGGCGCCGGCGGTGGCCAGAAGCGCCAGGGCGAAGCCCAGAAAAATCGCCATCTACTCAGGCCAGGAAAAAATAGACGAACCTCGTATGCAATCGGCGGAGCAGTGTCGGCGACGCGCACGCTCCTCGCAATCCTTGCGCCCGACCTTCAGATTTAATTGCAGTGAAGATCGCTCGCGCACGGTGCGGCATCATGACAGTGGAGCAAAGGCTGACGTCTCGGCACGTTGATAAACGTGACCGCATGGAAGTAGCGACAATGAAAGCTTGGGCAGACTCGTTCATTGTCCGTCCGATGGGCGACGAGCTTCTGGTCTACGATCTACGGACCCAGCAGGTTACCTCACTCAACCCCGTCGCGGCCCGCGTGTGGCGTGACCACGTCGATATCGACCTAGGCAATCGGCCGGACGTCGAAATCGACGATCCCGACTCTGTCGAGACGGCCCTCGATCTGCTGCGCCGGGCGAACCTGATCCCGCCGCTGCCCGTACCGCCGCGCCGGCCGCGACGGGAAGGCGACAATCGCCGAAGCTTCATCCGCCGCTTCTTTTCCGGAGCGGCCGCCGCGACCGCGAGCACGACACTGGCGCCGACAGTCATCTCCATCGTTGCTCCCTCGCCCGCCGAAGCGGCAACGGCCACGTGCACATCGGCAGCTCAATGCAACGGACAGCTATGTACGTCGGGTCACTGCGTAGCGTGCACGGGCAACGCACAGTGCGGCGTTGGTAAGGTCTGCGTATCGGGTAGATGTCAAACGGGATGCACGACCAACTCCAATTGCACCCCTCCGACAGGGACGTGCAACACGGCGCTTCATGTTTGCGTGGGGTGCTTAACCAATTCCCAGTGCTCCGGCGCCACACCCATATGCACCAGCGGCACATGTACGGCCTGCACGTCCAGCACCCAGTGCAGCAATGGCCTCTTATGCATCAGCGGCTCTTGTGTTGCCTTTTCCGGCTGCACATCCAACTCACAATGCAGCGGTGTGCTGCCGTTCTGCAATCTCAGCACGAATTCTTGCGTCGAATGCCTCAGCAACGGGAATTGCGAGGATGCCTTTTTCCCCGTTTGCATCGGCAATCAGTGCGCCGACAACTCCGGATAAACAGGAATAAGCTGACATGAGGCAAGAGCCGGCGCTCGGCCGCACGGTCGCGGCGATTCTCGCGACCTCATGGCGTCCGACCCCGTCGCCCTATCGCGGTGCGTCGGCGCAACTCGATGCCGTACTGCCCTGCCTGACGGGCTCGGGCGCCGCGGCGCTGGGCTGGTGGCGGCTCGGCGCTTCCCCTGCCGCCTTACCGGCCGAATGCCGACCCGCGGCCCTGCACGACGCCGCCCGCTTGCTCGCCGTCAACGACATGTTGCGGCAGCGCGCCCTCGCCCGCATCGCCTCGATCCTGAATCGCCACGGCATCGTGCCGGTGCTCATCAAGGGATGGGCCGCCGGCCGTCATTATGCCGAGAGCTATTTACGGCCTTACGGCGATTTCGATCTTCTGGTGCGCCCTGTCGATCTCGCAAAAGCACGCGACGTACTCGTCCGCCACGCGGCTGCGCGGCCGGGCTTCGCCGATCCGAACGTCTTTTCCATCGCGACCGATACCGGCTTTTACGACGTCGACCTGCATGACCGGTTGTCCGACGCCTATGCGCTTCCTGTCGACGCCGTGTTTGCCCGCGCCGAACAGATGACACTGCCGAGTGGCGGAACCTTGCTCACGCCCTGCCTCGAAGATCATTTGCGCATCGTCATCCTGCATTTCCTGCGGCACGGCGGCTGGCGACCGCTGTGGCTGTGCGACGTCGCGGCGATGACGGAAGCTGCCGGCCCGACCTTCGACTGGGAGCTGTTCTTCGGCGCCGACGCACGTCTCCGCGGCTGGCTGCAGGCCACGATTGCCGCCGCGGTCGAGTTGCTCGAATGCACGCCGTCCCACTTGCCGGCAGAGGCAATCATGCCGTGCCCGCGCTGGCTCGTCCGCGCCCTCCTGGAGGAATGGCGGGCCCCTTATGCCCAACGCGCCATGCCGCCGCCGGGCACCGAGTTCCGCGATCCGATTGCCTGGCTGCGGGGCAAATGGCCGAATCCGATCCGCGCCACGCTGCTGCGCGGCGCCCCGGTGACATCGAACCGCCAACGTCGCCATCAACTCGCGCTCTTCGCCATTGCTGAAATCCCGCGCGCGCTGTCGCGCGTCTTCACCCGCGCCTGGTGGCAGCGTCTGCGCGCCAGCCTCCTCGCGCGGAAGCCTTTCCAGACCGCCGCCGGACAGGTCGATGCCTGACGTCACGCTCCTGAGCCTTCCCCCGGTCACCGCGCCGGCCGGCCTGACGGAAACTTTCGTCGTCACTGCGTATGGCGCCACCATCGGCATCGGCGTCGACGCGGCCTTCATGACGCCCGTGCTGCAGCGGCATCTGCCGGACAATGTGACACCTGCCGACGGGGACGCCGAGGGTGGTGCCGTCGATGCCTGGATCGCGGTGCGCGCGAGCGGACGGCACGAAGCGCTCGAGGACGTGATCGAGGCCTTCGACTCGCAGCTTCGCTTCGCCGTGGCGCAATTCGCACGCGACAAGATCTTCATCCATGGCGGCGTGGTCGGCTGGAAGGGACGGGCCGCGATCTTTCCCGGTAAATCGCACGCCGGCAAAACCCACCTCGTCTCCGAGATGATCAAGGCGGGCGCCGACTATTTTTCCGATGACCACGCCGTCATCGACAGCGACGGCCTCGTTCATCCCTGGTTCAAGCCGCTGTCGATACGAGCGGTCCCCTATGCTCGCCAGCGTGACGTTCCGCCCAGTACCTTCGGTGCAAGGGTCGCGCCCGCTGCGTTGCCCATCGGCCTGGTGCTGTCGACACGGTTCGCCGCCGACGCGGTGTGGAATCCGGTGCGAGCCTCGCCCTCGGAAGGCGCGCTCGAGCTGATGGCCAATGCCGTCGCCGCGCGGATCTACCCTGCCCGTGTCATGGAAGTGGTTTCCACCGTCGCCACCCGCGCGCCGGTCTTCCGCACGGAGCGGCCGGATGCCCAGGCAGTGATCCCGCGCATCTTCGAGATGCTGGAGGAGTGTTCATGAATGCCGTGATCTCCGCCCTGATGGGCGTCCTGACGCTTCAGAACGGCAAGCTCCTGGCCCAGACGATCTTGGTCGCGGTGTTTCTCGTCGCCGGCATGGCAAAGCTGCGCCAGCGCGACAAGACCAGGACGATGATGGGCGAGTTCGGCGTGCCGCTGCGGCTGATCGACAGCGCAACGCTCTTGCTGCCGCTGGGCGAGTTCGCCGTTGCCGCGGGGCTGATCGTTCCGGCCTTCGCCGCGCCCGCCGCAACGGGAGCGGCGCTTCTGCTGGCGCTCTTCACCGCTGCCGTCGGCGTGAAGCTGGCGCAAGGCCAGGCACCCGACTGCAATTGCTTCGGCCAGACCAAGAGCAAACCGATCGGCCCGTTGACGCTGTTGCGTAACGGCTTGCTTCTGGCATTGGCGATCGGCCTGGTCTGGCTCGGCCCCGCTTTCACGGCATCCACGAGTTGGGGCACGGTACCGACGATGCTGGCCTGGGCCGTGCTGACCGCGTCATTCGCCACGGCTTTCGGTCTCATGGCCGCGATTGCCGTGGTCCGCGTGCGGCGCTGGCGCCGTCGTCGGCGCCGCCTGCTCGAACGCAACACCCTGCTGGGATCGCTGCGCAACGCGCCGCCGGTTACGCTGAAGCCGGCCTCGACCGGACTGCCGACGGGGAGTCCGGCGCCCGACTTCCGACTCAGCGACGGCAAGGATGGCTTCTTCGGCCTCGACGACATGATCGAAGACGGCAGGCCGATATTGCTGACCTTCATCGGCGCCGGCTGTCCCTCCTGCGACATGCTGCCGGAGGAATCGACACGCTGGCGTTCGGCGGGCGGGGTCACGCCGCGCATCGTGTTGGTCCATGAAGGTCCCGCGCGAGGACAGGCGCTGCCTCAACGCGGCCTCGTCCAGCAGGACCGAGAGGTTGCCGATGACTATCGCTGTTGGGGCAGTCCGGAGGCTGTCCTCGTACGGCAGGATCGAAAGATCGGCAGTGGCGTGATCAAGGGCATGGTGAATATCCGTGCGTTCGTGACGGCCTACATTCATCTGCCGCCGCCGATCTCGCCTTTGTCTCCGGAGCAGCCAACAGTGGAGGCGCCCGAACGCCTCGAGCATCCGCGCGTGGCGGCGACGCGCAAGCGCCCCGCTCCAACCGTTCGCGTCGGTGATCGGGCGCCGGCACTGTCATTCCGCGACCAGCATGGAAAGAACCATGCCTTCGAAGACTTCCTGGGCCGGGAATTGCTGCTGCTCTTCTGGAGTCCTTACTGCTCCTACTGCCAGAACATGCTCGACACACTCGCGATCTGGGTGCGCGACCCGCCGCCGTGGGCGCCGGCGTTGCTTGTCGTCACACCGAGCGACAAGGACAACGATCAGGTCCTGAGGCTCGGCGCGTCGGTCACCGTGGATGCCGATCGCAAGCTGAGCACCGCTTTCGGAATCAACGGAACGCCGACCGGGATCCTGCTCGATCGGGAAGGACGCATCGCCGCCGATCACGCCATGGGCGCCGACGATGTCATGGCCATGGCCAATGGCGTCCTGACCGCCGCCAAAGCCGCGCAAGCCTGGGCGCAGCTGCCGTCCGCCGAAACGTTGGCATCCTGACGTTGCAGCACGACGCTGCTCCGTCCTTGGCGTCGCCGCGAAACGATCTGCATGCGACGCCGGCACCGCTGGCCGCTTACCGGCTGCTCCATCCGTTGCGCTGGCTCCGCGCGACCATCCCGTTCCTGCCGCGCCGGGCCCGTCTCGCTGGCTCGCCGGAGATGGCCGAGATCCATCGGCTGGCGGCGCGGGTCGTCACGTCGAACCTCGATTGCAGGACGGTCGTGCTGGGCAAGGCCATCGATTTCATCTGTTGGCCGTTCATGGCTTGGAAGCAGATGGCGAAGATCGACGCCGAGCTGTTGACGGCCGCTGCGGGACACACGGGGCGCTCGCCCCGCGCCCAGAAATGGCGGAGTTGGTGGTTCTGCGCCCGGCTCGGCGTTCCACCTGAAGACTATTTCAATTACGCCCTCTACCGCCCCGACGCGGCGGCGGCGGTAGGCGATTACCTGCTGCAGCGCCAGTCACTGCACATCTATCACACGCTCTATTTGACCGCCGATCCGGCCGAAGGAAGATTACTGGTCGACAAGGCCGCGATCTGCGACGCGCTGGAGTCACGCGGCATTGCGACGGTTGTGTCGCTCGCTGTCGCGCAAAACGGCCGGATCGATTTCCGCCATCCGCTCGACAGTCCAGCCTGGCACGGCGATATCGTGATGAAGCCGATGCGCGGCAGCAATGGCTCCGGCTTCTATCGCTGGCTCAGAGACAAGGACGGGGGCTACACGGGCGCGCTTGGGGAGAGCCAGACACTCGAGGATATTCTCACGCAGATACGCGCGCTCTCGCAGCGCCGACCGATTCTCATCCAGCAACGGTTGCTGAATGACGACGACACCGCGCGGCTGACCGGCGGCGGGCTCGCGACTGTGCGCGTGGTCACGGCGCGTCACGCCTCGGGTCGGATCACGGTCATGGCAGCGGCGCTGAAAATGCCGGTCGGCGACGCACTCGTGGACAATTTCATGCGCGGCAACGTGATCTCGCAGATCGACGTATCCTCGGGCGGGATGAGGGCCGGACAAAGCTACCGCCAGCGCCACGCCACGATCGACTGCCATCCCGACACCCAGGCCCTCTTCGCCGGCCGGCAGGTGCCGCAATGGGAGGAGATTCGGCACCTGGCTATCTCAACGCATCGCCATTTCCAAAGCTATGTCCTGCTGGCATTCGACATCGCGCCGGCTCCCGGCAGGCCCGTGATTGTCGAGATCAACGTCCGCGGGGATTTGTCGATGGTGCAATATCAGGGCGGCACGCCGATGGGCCGCACGTCCTATCCCGACGTCGTGCTGTCGCATATGCGGGAGCGAGAAGAGCGCGGCTTTCTTGAAATGCAGTGCTTTGGCTGAGGCTCCTTCTTAAGATGGCATTGTCGAAGGATACTGGAGGCGACCGAATGTCCATCCGCGCGTTGATCGTGACTATGTTGCTGGCCGCGTCTCTTCCCGCGCTGGCGCAGGAGACGGCAAAGCCCGCCACCGATTGGCCAGGCTACCAGGAAGGCGATTACGCCGTCAGCAACTACAAATTCGTGAGCGGCGAGAGTATGCCGAGCGTGAAGCTGCATTATCGCACGATCGGCACGCCGAAGCGGAACGCGGCGGGCCAGGTGACCAACGGCGTGCTGCTGTTACAGGGCAACGCCGGCACCGGCGCGAACTGGCTGCGCCCGGGCACGGCCGACGAACTGTTCAAACACGGCCAGCCACTCGACGCGGCGAACCACTTCATCATCATGCCCGACGCGCTGGGCCGCGGCGGATCGTCGAAGCCGTCGGATGGTCTGAAGGCCGGCTTCCCGAACTACCGATATCGCGACATGGTCGACCTGACCCACAGACTGGTCACCGACGGGCTGAAGGTTGCCCATCTGCGGCTGGTCATGGGTGGGTCGCTGGGCTGCATGCAGCAATTCCTGTGGGCCGAGTGGTATCCGGACCTGATGGACGGCACCGTCGGCCTGTCGTGCCAGCCGGTCGAGATCAGCGGCCGCAACTACATGCTGCGGCGCGCGACCATCGACATGATCCGCAACGATCCGGCCTGGCAGGGCGGCAATTATGACAAGAGCCCGACGCTCTATGTTTACGCGGGCGGCGGCTATCTGCCCGAAAGCCCGGTGCGCATCCAGGAAGAAGCGCCGACCCTGCAGGCGTCCAAGGTGTACTACGAGAAGCGCATGGCGGAAGCGATGAAGAACGTCGATGCGAACAACTCGCTCCGCGAACTCGAATCGATCTACGACTACAGCCCCGAACCCGAATTACCGAAGATCAAGGCGCATGTACTGCTGGTCAACAACGTCGAGGACTATGCCGACCCGCCGGACCTCGGCACCGTCGAACGCGCGTTCAAGCAGATCGCGCACGGCACCTACGTGCTCACCCCCTACAGCAAGGAGACGCACGGGCATTTCACCTATTATTACGCCTCGGTGTGGAAGCCGTATCTGGTGAAATTCATGGCCGAGCTGCCGCCGGCGCAATGATGAAGCAGCCGACTTATCGCCCGTAAAACGTCGATCCGTAGTCAAACGTTATCTCTTCGTCCTTAGCCACACCTTCAATCCCGGCCACGATCCAGATTCGATCGACTTCGCGAAGGATGAAACAGTTCGGCTTGCGGCGACGGTGATTGGCATAGCGCGCCTCGTTGCCATTCGAGGCGCCGTCGATATTTTCGTTCTCGCGAAGCTCGAAGATGCAGTCGGCACCCTCTGCAATGCGGGCTTCGGCGACCTCGTCGGAAATGCGCTCTCCGACGTACTCGATGATCTTCATGCCCCAGGGAATGTCCTCGACGGCGAACAGACCCTTGCCATGAATAGTAGACTCTCTGACAACTACGCTCACGCCCTCGTCCCCACGGCTTTCCGCCGCGTTTTATCCCGGCGTCAACGTGAAGGCCAGCGCCTGTGATCAGGGCCCCAGCAGCACGACCGCGTCCGTCGGCTCAAAAGCGGTGTGCGGCAGGAAAACAACGGATGCCACAAGGGCGAGCATAAGGACCGCAAACAGACGGAGTGCAAAGGCGGCCGCCTCCCGGTCTCCGGGAAACGACACGGACAGGGATTTTGTCGGTAAAGAGCCAACTTCCTGAATGAGCGCCATTTGAGCTTCCTCTCGGATGGAGTGGGACGGTGGTTCATCTGCCGCCAGGGTCTCGCCGTGAGCATCTCGAAATCGGAACGTGTCTATCCAAGCCGCTTCATATACGGCTCCATCCGCTTCAGTTTGACTTCGCCACCAGTAGAGTTTTGCTGCGTGTGTTTCGCGAGCCGGCGCGTCATCGCGCGACAAGTCCAGTCCATTCGCCGTCTCGACGGCAGATATATATGACGCGCGCGCGATGTAATCGCCCGGCGCCGCGCCCACATCAAGGTTGCGTCGTTTGAACGATATTCGTTCAAGGGCTGCTCGCCCGATACGGGAGACTATCCCTCATGCCGACGCGCTCGACCACGACAGCCGTGACCTTCAAGGCGCCGTTCAAGCTCTCTTCGGTCGACGGCGAACAGCCTGCCGGCACCTACAGGGTCGAGACCGACGAGGAGCAGGTCGATGGCCTGTCCTTCAGCGCCTTCCACCGCACGTCGACGACGCTCTTCCTGCCGGCCGATCCAAAGCCGGGAATGACGCGCGAGAGCGTGCAAGTCGATCCGCAGGAACTGGCCGAGGCACTGGCGGCGGATGCCGCCATGCCAGGCCTTCAACCCAACCCCAACATTCACAAGGAAGCGTTATGACATTCAGGCCATTGCATGATCGCGTCGTCATTCGTCGAGTGGAGGAAGCCGCAAAGAGCACGGGCGGGATCATCATTCCCGATACCGCCAAGGAAAAGCCGATGGAGGGCACGGTCGTCTCGGTCGGCCCGGGCGCCCGCAACGAAAGCGGCGCCGTGGTACCGCTGGACGTCAAGAAGGGCGACCGCATCCTGTTCGGCAAATGGTCCGGCAGCGAGATCAAGCTCGACGGCGAGGATCTCCTGATCATGGCGGAGTCCGATGTCATGGGCGTCATCGACGAATCCGCCACGACCAACAAGAAGGCCGCGTGACCCACACGGTCGCTTCCAAAGCTCTCATTTAAGAAAGAACCAATCCATGGCTGCAAAAGAAGTACGCTTCGGCGGTGACGCCCGCGCTCGCATGATCCGCGGCGTCGATGTCCTGGCCGATTCGGTGAAGGTCACGCTCGGCCCCAAGGGCCGCAACGTCGTGCTCGACAAGTCCTACGGCGCGCCGCGCATCACCAAGGATGGCGTCACCGTCGCCAAGGAGATAGAGCTCTCCGACAAGTTCGAGAACATGGGCGCCCAGTTGCTGCGTGAAGTCGCGACCCGCACGTCCGACGCGGCCGGCGACGGCACCACGACCGCGACCGTGCTCGCCCAGGCGATCGTCCGTGAAGGCGCCAAGTCCGTCGCCGCGGGCATGAACCCCATGGACCTCAAGCGCGGCATCGACCTCGCCGCCGAGCTGGTCATGGAAGAGCTCAAGAGCCGCTCCAAGAAAGTGTCGACCAGCGAGGAAATCGCCCAGGTCGGCACGGTCTCCGCCAACGGCGACCGCGCGATCGGCGACATGATCGCCAAGGCGATGGACAAGGTCGGCAAGGAAGGCGTGATCACCATCGAGGAGGCCTCGACGCTCGAGACCGAACTCGAGGTCGTCGAGGGCATGCAGTTCGATCGCGGCTACCTCTCACCCTACTTCATCACCAACGCCGAGAAGATGATCTGCGAGCTGGAAGCGCCCTACATCCTGATCCACGAGAAGAAGCTCTCGGGCCTGCAGACGCTGCTGCCGCTGCTCGAGCTGATCGCCCAGTCGGGCCGACCGCTGCTGATCATCGCCGAGGAAATCGAAGGTGAAGCGCTGGCCACCCTGGTCGTCAACAAGCTGCGCGGCGGCCTCAAGGTCGCGGCCGTCAAGGCGCCAGGCTTCGGCGATCGCCGCAAGGCGATGCTCGAGGATATCGCGATCCTGACCGCCGGCCAGGAAATCAGCGAGGACCTCGGCATCAAGCTCGAGAACGTGACGCTGGCCATGCTGGGCACCGCCAAGAAGGTGCACATCGACAAGGACAACACCACGATCATCGACGGTGCCGGAAAGAAGAAGGACATCGAGGCGCGCGTCACGCAGCTCAAGGCGATGATCGAGGAGACCTCGTCGGATTACGACCGGGAGAAGCTGCAGGAGCGGACAGCCAAGCTCGCCGGCGGCGTGGCGATCATCAAGGTCGGTGGCGCCACCGAAATCGAGGTCAAGGAACGCAAGGATCGCGTCGACGACGCGATGCACGCGACCAAGGCCGCGGTCGAGGAAGGCGTGGTCGCCGGTGGCGGCGCGGCGCTGCTCTATGCGACGCGCGTGCTCGAAGGCAAGAAGGGCGCGAACCATGACCAACAGGTCGGCATCGACATCGTGCGACGGGCGCTCCAGGCACCGGTCCGCCAGATCGCCGAGAACGCCGGCTTCGACGGCGCCGTCGTTGCGGGCAAGATGCTCGAGCAAAAGGACATCAACTACGGCTTCAACGCACAGAAGGCCGAGTACACGAACATGATCAAAGCGGGCGTCATCGATCCGACCAAGGTGGTCCGCTCGGCGCTGCAGGGCGCCGTGTCGGTCGCCGGACTGATCATCACGACCGAGGCGATGGTGGCCGAAAGGTCCGACAAGGCGGCCTCGTCGTCGATGCCGGGCGGCGGCATGGGCGGAGACATGGGTTTCTAGACTCCGCTCCTCCGACAAACGAAGACAGCAGGGCGACCCGGCAACGGGTCGCCTTTTGCTTGTCCACCAGGAAGAATGATGATGCCCGGCGTCAGCCCGTGATGGCGGCCCTGATGCGATCGACCGCGGTATCGGGCGCGGTGAGCACCGGTGTCTCGATCGCGGCGGTGACGGCCGCCAGCGCGCGCGACGTCGAGAAGTGCGCGAGCATGATGGCGTCGCAATGCGCGAGCTCGGGCGCCCGCGCGGCGATCAGCGTATTGTGCCGGTCGGCGTCGCCCTTGCGCAACGCGTCCATGGCCCCCTCGACGACGATGGTCTCGAGCGTCGCCTGGGCGCCTGCTTCGGCGACAAACTGCTCGAACTCCTCCGTCATGGTCAGCACCGACGGCGCGAAGGTCGCGAGCATGCCGATCCGCCGCCCCCGGCCGATCGCCTCCCGGAACATCGCTTCGTTGGGCTTCAGCACGGGCACAGGCAGTTCCTTTGCCATGCGCTCGATTGCCGGCCCGAACGCCGAACAGGTGACGAGGATCGCCTCGGCGCCGAGGCGATGCGCGTAGACGCCGAGCTCGACGAAGCGCTCGAACATGCGCGGCGTCAGGTCATGGTCCTTGGCGCGATCGACCGACAGCGAGGAGTCGAGCATGTCGACGGCCTCGGCCTCGGGCCAGCGCGTGGCAAAGGCACGCTGGATGGGTTCCACGGCGACGGGTGTGCCATGCAGGAGGACGACGCGAGGCTTCTTCGACATGCGGCCAGTCTTTCGAAAAGGAGAGCGTTTTCAGGAATGCGTCAGGCGGGATACCAGACCACCGTCGCCGTAGGCCTTGGCCGCGGCGGGAGAGGCGAGCAGCGCCATCAGCGCGGCGGCACCGTCGGGGTTCGCGGCATCGGCAAAGATGGCGGCATCGAAGGTAGAGACGGTCTGGACCTCCGCAGGAAATGGACCGGCAACGGCAACGCCGGGGACCGACATCAGTTCGCTCACCTGCTGGATCGCAATGTCGGCCTCGCCGCTCGCGACCTTCTCGCCAGTGAAGCCCATCGGGATCGCGACGGCGCGCGCGAGGACCTCCGCGGCGATACCCAGCCGCTCGACCAGTCCGGTGAAGTAGATGCCGCTCGCACCCGCCCGGGAGTAGGCTACCGCCCGCGCACCGACCAGCGTCCGCTTGAACGCCTCGACCGTCGAGACGTCGGGCTTCGGCGCACCCTCGCGGACGCCGACGCCCAGGATCGAGTCGGCGAGACAGACGCGGGTCTCGGGACGCACGATGCGGTCGGCGCAGAGCTTGTCCATGGAGCCGTTGATGGCGATGACCACGTCGGCGTGCTGGCCTTCGGCGATCGACTTCATGATGGCGGTGGTCGGACGCCAGTCGATCTCCAGGCGATAGGGCGATGCGGCCTCGAAGGCCGGTTTCAGCCAGCGATTGACGGCCACCTCGAGGGCGAGACCGCTCATGACGGCGACAGACGACGGCAATGCCACTGGAACTCACTCCCCACACAACGACACGGCCAATATAGCGCGATGCAGTCGTGGCGGGCGGCAAAAGAGTGGTGCCCCGGGACGGAATCGAACCGCCGACCCCATCATTACGAATGACGTGCTCTACCAGCTGAGCTACCGGGGCAACGGGGCGGGTTTAAAGAAAAGCCCGGGGCCGCGCAAGGCGGCGTTTGACCCGCTATAAAGGCCGGCGATGACGACATTTCTCGCCCTTCTGCCTTTCCTGCTGGTCCTCGGACTGCTGGCGTCCGGCCGAGCCGGCGCCCTGGCGGCGGGCATCCTGGGGCTGGTGGCGACGATCGTGGTCTCCGGCGCTTCGATTTCGCTGCTGGCGCGCGAGATCCCGGCCGGCCTGTGGCTGTCCTGGCAGGTGGTCGCGATCATCGCCACGGGCATCTTCTTCCATCGCTGCCAGCAGGCGCGCGGCGCGGCGGCCGCCGGGGCGGCACTCGAGGCCAACCCGCGCCGGCTCTGGGCGGTGTGCTTCCTGATCGCGCCCTTCGCCGAGTCGGTCACCGGCTTCGGCGTGGGCTACATGATCGCGCTGGCCGCCCTGCAGCGGCTCGGACTACGCGGCCTGCCGGCGCTGCTGCTCGGCCTCTACAGCCAGAGCCTGGTACCGTGGGGCGCGCTCGCCATCGGCACGACAGTCGGCGCCACCCTGGCCGGCCTCACGCCCAACCAGCTGGGCCTCAGTTCGGCGCTGCTTCAGGTGCCGATGCATGCGCTCTACCTCCTGCTCTACTGGCGCTTCGCCGCCGAAGCGGGCGTGCGCGTGTCGTTCGCGCAGAAGCTCGACGACGTTGCCTGGACGATCGCACTTCTGGCGCTGGTCTGGCTCGCCAACCGCTACGGCGACGTCGAGATCGCGGGCGCAGCGCCGACGGCGGTGCTGGCGGCGCTGCGCTTCTGGCGCGACGAACGGCCGGATGGAAGCCGCGTGCGCGCGGCGCTACGCATCAACGCGCCGTACGTGGCCCTGACGATCGCACTCTGCGCCACACGCCTCGTGCCGCCGTTGCGCGACTTCCTGAAGCCGCTGTGGGCCTTCCGCCCCTACGACAACCAGCCCGCCTTCGCGCCGCTCTATGCGCCGAGCTTCTGGCTGCTGTCGATCGGCGTGATCGTCGTGCTGTTGGCGCGCGCCTCGCTGGGCAAGGTCATGGCCGAGACGGCGAAGGGCGCGTGGCGTGCCTGTGCCGTGACTTTGGCTTTCGTGCTGATGGCCGAACTCTATGTCGGCTCCGGCATGGCCGCTGAGATCGCCGAGGCGATGCGCGCCACCGTCGGCCGAGGTGCCGCCGTCGCGGTACCGTTGTTCGCGGGCGTCGGCGGCTTCCTCACCGGCGGCGGCTCGGCCGCCAACGCCATGCTGATGCCCATGGTGACGGCACTGGCCCGCGCGCTCACGCTCGACCCGGCCTGGATCGCGGCCATCCAGAACAGCGTCTGCACCAACCTCACGATGCTGTCGCCGATCCGCATCTCGATGGGCGCTGCCCTCCTGTCGCTGGTCGCGTCCGACGGCATGCTCTACCGGCGGGCCTGGCCTCTCGCCGTTCCGCCGCTCGTCGTGGGAATGGCAGCGGTCGCGCTGCTGCTCTATGCTCCGGCCTCTTGAAAATCGGAGGATATGACGATGGCGAAGGTGGCATTTCTGGGTCTGGGCGTGATGGGCTTTCCGATGGCGGGGCATCTCGCCGCCAAGGGCCATGACGTGACCGTCTACAACAGGACCTTCGCCAAGGCCGAGGCCTGGACCCAGAAGCACAAGGGCAAGGCCGCGAAGACTCCCAAGGAAGCCGCGGCTGGCCAGGAGATCGTGTTCTGCTGCGTCGGCAACGACGACGACCTGCGCTCGGTCGTGCTCGGTCCCGACGGCGCCTTCGCCGGCATGGGCAAGGGCACGATCTTCTTCGACAACACCACCGCCTCGGCCGACATCGCGCGCGAGCTCCATGCCGCGGGCAAGAAACTCGGCATCGACTTCATCGACGCACCGGTGTCCGGCGGACAGGCCGGCGCCGAGAACGGCCAGCTCACCGTGATGTGCGGCGGTGAACAGGCGCCGTTCGACAAGGCCAAGCCGGTGGCCGACTCCTTCTCGAAGGCCGTCACCCTGATCGGCCCGCCGGGCGCGGGCCAGGTCACCAAGATGATGAACCAGATGTGCATCGCCGGTATCGTGCAGGGCTTGGCCGAAGCGCTGAACCTCGGCCAGCGTGCCGGCCTCGATATGGAGAAGGCGCTGGGCGCGATCTCCAAGGGCGCCGCGCAAAGCTGGCAGATGGAGAACCGCTGGCAGAACATGGTCGCCGGCAAGTTCGAGTACGGCTTCGCCGTCGACTGGATGCGCAAGGATCTCGGCATCGCCATGTCCGAAGGCAAGCGCCAGAAGGCCGGCATGCCGCTGGTGGCGCTGGTCGACCAATTCTACGAGCGCGTGCAGGCCCGTGGCGGCGGCCGCTGGGATACCTCCAGCCTGATCCAGCCGCTGCAGAAGCCGTGACCATCAAGGTCTACGGCCGTGCCGGCTGGGGCTCGGCGATCGTGGAGGCGCAGCTTGCCTGGTATGGGCTCGCCTTCACCGTCGAGCCGGTCGGCGACATGCTGCGGGACCCGGAAGCGCGCAAGAAGATCGAGGGCATCAACCCGCTGGCGCAGCTACCGACGCTGGTGATGCCCGACGGCACGATGATGAGCGAGAGTGCGGCGATCACGCTCCTGTTGGCCGACATCACGGGCAAGGACACGTTGGTGCCCCGCCCGCAGGCCGCCGAACGCGCGCCGTTCCTGCGCTGGCTCGTGTTCATCGTCGCCAACATCTACCCGACCTTCACCTACGCCGACGTGCCCGCGCGCTTCGTCGAGGTCGAGGCCGCGCAAGCGCCGTTCGTGAAGACGATCGATGCCTATCGCCAGAAGCTGTGGCGCCAGCTCGAAGGCGCGGCGGCTGGGCCGTGGTTCCTGGGCGAGCGCTTCTCCGCGCTCGACCTCTTCATCGCCGTCATGACCCACTGGGGTCCGAAGCGCCCCTGGTTCGAGCAGGAGACGCCGCGCCTGTTCGCCATCGCGCGCCGCGCCGATGCCCTGCCCGAACTGGCTGAAACCTGGCGAAGGAACTGGCCGACATGAGCTGCATCGGCATCGTGGGCGGCCTGGGCGTGGGCGCCACCCTGCACTACTACGAGAAGATCACGACAGCCTGCACCGCGCGCGGGTTCGTGCCCAGCCTCCTGATCAACCACGCCGACGCCAACACCGGCCAGGTCTTCATCCGCGCCGGCCGCCTCGACCAACTGGGCGACTATCTCGCGCCCTACATCGACCAGCTGGCGACCGGTGGCGCCGAGGCTGTCGCCATCCCGGCCGTCACGCCGCACATCGCCATCGCCGAGATCAAGGCGCGCACCAAGGTGCCGCTGATCAACATCATGGAAACGCTCGCCGCGGAGCTGCGCGCCAGGCAGGTGAAGCGGGTCGCGCTGTTCGGCACCATCTACACCATGCAGGGCAGCCTGTGGGGCCAGATGGCGGCGGCGGAGATCGTGAAGCCGCAGCCCGACGAGATGAAGTTCCTGGGCGACGCCTACCAGCGCCTGCTCGACACACGCATGCCCGCGCCCGGCGACGTCGACCGCTTCCGCGAGATCGCGGCCCGGCTTCAGAAGCAGGACGGCGTCGAAGTGATCCTGCTGGCCGGCACCGACCTCACCGTGATCTTCGACGAGGCGACCGCGGGCTTTCCCTGCATCGACGTGGCGCGGCCGCAGATCGACGAGATCGTCCGCCGGCTTGTCGCCTAGGCCCTTGTCTCACAAAATGTCCCAAAATCCTGGGACACCTCGGATGCCGATGGCACAAGGGTTTCAGGCGATTTGTCTCCATTTCCGCCACCCCTCCCTTGTGATTCACACGTGTAAAAGGCACGTGTGATCCCGGGCCCGGCGCTAGAACACCGCCCGCACGCCCACGATCTCGCCGAGGCAGCGGCCGACGTGATCGGCCGTCTCGGGCGCCAGGCCCTCGACTTCGATCTCGACGTTGAGCGCATCGGCATCGGCCTGGGCGAAGACCCGCGCCGGCACGAGGCCGCGCTTGGCCAGAAGCTCCAATGCGCGTGGCAGCACGCCGGGTTCGGCATCGGCTTCGAAACAGTAGCGGACGGTGGAGGAATTACGCTTGAGCGCGAGCACGGACGACATGGAATGACTCCTCGAAAAACGGACGAATAGCGACGGGCCGGTTTGCAGTGCAAACCGGGGTGCTAATTCGCCGAATGAGGAGGTCCATGCGGGCCATAGTGGCCACTATAGCGCCATCGGCCGGCGGCAGGCTACCCTCCCACCAACGGCTTCCCGGGAAGGAAACAAAAATGCGCTCGATGCCCATCTACGAGGTCCATGCGATCAAATACGCCCACCTGCCGCGCAAGGCGTGGGAAGTGCAGATCAACCCGGACCCGCACGACGCCAACTTCCCGATGGACTACTTCATCTGGGTCGCGATCCCGATCGACGAGAGCGGCCATCGCGCCATCGGCGGCAAACCGATCGTCATCGACACCGGCTTCAATGCCGCCGTCGGCAAGAAGCGCGGCCGCGAGGTGAAGACCAATCCGGCCGACCTGCTCGAGCATCTGGGCATCGATGCCAAGGAGGTGGAGGACGTCATCGTCACCCATCTGCACTACGACCATATCGGCAACTGGGACCGCTTCCCCAAGGCGCGCTTCCATCTGCAGGACAAGGAGATGCAGTTCGCGACCGGCCGGCACATGTGCCACGGCGCGTTCCAGCACGCCTACGAGGTCGACGACATCGTGGGCATGGTGCGCGCGCTCTACGGCAAGCGCGTGGCCTTCCACGACGGTGACGGCGAGATCGCGCCCGGCATCTCCGTGCACCTGATCGGCGGCCATACGATGGGCATCCAGTCGGTGCGCGTGAACACGCGCGACGGCTGGCTCGTGCTCGCCTCCGACGCCTCGCACTATTTCTGGGGCGTCGAGCAGGAGAAGCTGTTCTCGATCGTCTTCTCGGTCGCCGACATGCTGGCCGGTTACGACACGCTGAAGAAGCTGGCCGACGGACGCATCGAGAAGGTGATCCCCGGCCACGATGCCGAAGTCACCAAACGCTTCCCCGCCTCGAAGAAGGGGCTGGAAGGGATTTGCGTCAGGTTGGACTAACCTAAAAGGTCCCTCACTTCGTTCGGGATGACAGTATTGTTGTCATCCCGAGCGTAGCGAAGCGAAGCCGAGGGACCTTTCGCTATTTCTTCTCCACGTTCCACAGCGCCAGCTCGGGCACCTGCAGGATGCCCGTGACGTTGGTGCGGATCGCGGTTGGCGTGGTGAACTGGCCGAGCGGGACGAAGGTCGGGTAGCCGCTCGAGAGGCGCAGCGAGACCTGCTCGGCAATCGCCTTCTGCTTGGCCGGATCGGTTTCCTTGGCGTAGGCGTCGCGCAGCTTCTCGATCTCCGGATCGCACGGCCAGCCGAAGGCGGCCTTGTCGCACGAGGCGTTGATGAAGGCGGCGGACACCGGATTCATCACGTCGGGCGAGCCCCATGAGGTGAAGAAGACGCTCCAGCCGCCCTTGTCGGCCGGATCCTTCTTGGCGCGGCGCGCGACCAAGGTCTGCCAGTCCATTGCCTGCAGGTCGACCTTGAAGCCGGCCGCTTCGAGCTGCGGCTTGGCCACAGTGGCGAGCTGGTTGTGACCGGCGATGTCGGTCTGGTGCATCATCACGACCGGCGTGCCGTCGTAACCCGCTTCCTTCAGCAGCTCCTTCGCCTTGGCGATGTTGCCCGAGAGCTTGTCGTCCCAGCCCTTGGTCGTCTCGAGCGGCGAGCCGCAGGGGAAGACCGACTTGCACAGCGTGTAGTACTTCGCGTCGCCGACATTGGCCTCGAGGAACGGCTTCTGGTCGATCGCGTAGAGCGCGGCTTCGCGGATCTTGGCGTTGTCGAACGGCTTGGTCAGCACGTTGAATCGCATCTCGTACTGGCGGCCGGCCGGGTTCACGACCTGGATGCTGATGTTCTTGTCCTTCTGCAGCAGCGGCAGCAGGTCGGGCGGCGTGATCTCGATCAGGTCGATCTCGCCGTTCAGCAGGGCGTTCACCTGGGTCTGCTGGTCGGGGATGGTGATCCACTCGACGCGGTCGATCTTCACCACCTTGCCGCCGGCCAGGCCCGAGGGCGGCTCGTTGCGCGGCTTGTACTTGGTGTTCTTGACGTAGACCGCCTTCTCGCCGGGCTTCCACTCGTCCTTCTTGAAGATGAAGGGACCCGAGCCGGTGAAGTCGGTGATCTGGGTGTTGGGATCGGTCTCGGCGACCCGCTTGGGCATCATGAAGGCGATGTTGGCGCTGGCCTTGCCGAGCGAATCGAGCACGAGGCCGTAGGGCTCCTTCAGCACCATCTTGATCGTCTTGGCGTCGGGCGCGGTGAGCGACGTCACTTCGCCCATCAGCTTCTGGCCCATCGAATCCTTGGCGGCCCAGCGCTTCAGCGAGGCCACGCAATCCTCAGCCGTCACCGGCTGGCCGTCGTGCCATTCGAGCCCGTCGCGCAGGGTGAAGGTCCAGGTGAGCTTGTCGGCCGAGACGTCCCACTTGTCGACCATCTGCGGCTTCACGGCGAGCTTCTCGTCGACCGAGAACAGCGTGTCGTAGATCATGTTGCCGTGGTGGGTCGTGATCAGCGCCGTCGTCCAGATCGGATCGACGATCTTGAGATCGGAATGCAGCGCCACCTTGAGCACGGTCTCGGCGTGCGTGGCAGGTGCTGCGCCCGTGAAGGCGAGCGCGGCCACGACCGCGCAGACAAAACGACGACCCAACATGATCTTCTCCCTCTTACCCGCCGGCGACCTTCAACAAGGACGCCCAGTCCGTCAACTTGATCCGCGGGCGGCCCTCGGCCGCACCGGCGGCGATCTCGGCCTTGTCGATGCGCTGCCAGCCCGCCGCGTCGATCCCCGGCGGCAGCGGATCGACACCGTCCCTGGGCACGCGATCCTTCAGCCAGGCAAGCACTTGCTGTGCCACCGCGTGGCTGTCGGCGCGGTTGGTCGGGATGGTGCCGCTCGGCCCGCGCCGCGCCCAACCGACGGCGAACACGCCCTCGCCCTTGGGCAGTTCCGTGCCGCCGTAGCCGATGCAGGTCACGACGAGGTCGTACTCGCCTTGCCTGATCTCGGCTGGGGTCGTGTGAAACAGGAAGCGCAGCGCAATCGGCTTGGCGCCCGCGGTATTACCCGCGAAGGCGCGCAACGTGTCGAGGTTCTTGGTCTTGCGCAGCCGCTCCGGCGTCGGGTCGTCCGCGGGCGCCGTTGCCTCGAGCGCCTTGGCATCGACCAGCGCCACGGCGCGCGACAGCCGGCCCATCTCGGCCAGCTCGTTATTGGTGAAGGATGCGTGCTCTGGGCCGCGCCGGCCGATGATGTCGATCGCCTCGATCGGTGCGGCCGCGATGGCGGCGCCCGCCTCGGGCACGATGTCGGACTTGGCCATCTCGTCGGCCGACTTGGCCAGCAGGCGTGCCACGTCGAGCGCCACGTTGCCGTTGCCGATCACCGCGACGCGTTTGACCACGCCGAGGTCAGGACCGGTCCGGAAATCCGGATGGCCGTTCAGCCAGGCCACGAACCGCCACGAGCCCCAGACGTGCGGCAGCTCTTCGCCGGGCACGCCGAGCTTGCGGTCGAGCACCATGCCGGTGGCCACGATCGTGGCGTCATAGGCCGCGATGATCTCGTCCCACGTCTTGTCACGGCCGATCTCCAGATTGCCGCGGAACCGCACGTTGGGCTGTGCCAGCAGCTTCTCGAACTGGCGCACGATCGCCTTGGTGCCCTGATGGTCGGGCGCCACACCCGCCCGGACCAGGCCAAACGGCGTCGGCAGACGGTCGATGATATCGATGTGAAGGGTGGGCCCGGAAACAGAAGAGCCGCGCAGCAGCCCGTCGGCGGCATAGAAGCCCGACGGACCGGCCCCCACGATGGCTACTCGATGAGGCGCAACCCTATGAGTCATGGCGGCCCGCTTAGCATATGATGGGGGCATGTCTAAATACCCTCACCTGCGCCAGCTCGGCCGCGCCGCTGCCCTCCCCGCCTCGCCCGACAAGGCCGTGCTGGAGACCGTGCCCAATCCGGACCCCAAGGCGCTCTATCTCGTGCGCTTCGCCCAGCCGGAATTCACCACCGTCTGCCCGATGACCGGCCAGCCCGACTTCGCCCATCTGGTGATCGACTATGCGCCCCGCGCGAAGCTGATCGAGAGCAAGTCGCTCAAGCTCTATCTCGGCAGCTTCCGCAATCACGCCGACTTCCACGAAGCCTGCACGCTCACCATCGGCCAGAAGCTCGCCAAGGTGCTCGCCCCCCGCTGGCTGCGTATCGGCGCCTACTGGTACCCGCGCGGCGGCATGCCGATCGATGTGTTCTGGCAGACCGGTGCGCCGCCCAAGGGCCTGTGGCTGCCCGACCAGGGCGTCGCGGCCTACCGGGGACGATGAGCCGGAACCCACCTCGTCCCAAGCGCCCGCCGAAGCAGGCGACGCCTGCCCAGTTGCGCGACGCCATTCGCGATGCCGCACTGACGCTTGGCTTCGATGCGGTGGGCTTCGCGCCGGCCAACCTCGATCCCGACGCGCGCGCGCTGCGACTCGGCCGGCTGATGCAGTTCGTCGACGACGGCTGGCAGGGCGACATGGGCTGGATGGCCGAGCGCACGGCGCAGCGCGCCGATCCGGCCACGCTGTGGCCCGAGGCGAAGACCGTCGTGTCGCTGGCGCTCAACTACGGGCCCGAGCGCAATCCGCTGGCGATCCTCGAGCAGCGCGAGCTGGGCGCAATCTCGGTCTATGCCCAAGGCCGTGACTATCACGACGTCATGAAGACCAAGCTGAAGGCGCTGGGCAGGATCATCTGGGACACCTACCAGCACGACCTGAAGGTCTTCGTCGACACCGCGCCGCTGATGGAAAAGCCTGCCGCGCAGGAAGCCGGCCAGGGTTGGCAGGGCAAGCATACGAACCTCGTGTCGCGCGACTTCGGCTCGTGGCTTTTCCTCGGCGAGCTGCTGCTGTCAGTCGAGCTGCCCTATGACGCTCCGGAGACCGACCATTGCGGCCAGTGCCATGCCTGTCTCGACATCTGCCCGACCAAAGCCTTTCCCGCGCCTTATCGTCTCGATGCGCGGCGCTGCATTTCCTACCTCACCATCGAGCACGCGGGGCCGATCGACGAGGAGCTGCGACCGCTGCTCGGCAACCGCATCTACGGCTGCGACGATTGCCTTTCCGTCTGCCCGTGGAACAAGTTCGCGCAGACATCGCAGCAGGTGGCGCTCGCGCCCAAGGAAGGTCTCGACGCGCCGGCGCTGGTCGAGCTTGCTGCGCTCGACGATGCCGCCTTCCGCGCGCGCTTCGCCGGCACCGCGATCAAGCGCATCGGCCGCGACCGTTTCGTGCGCAACGTGGCCTACGCGCTGGGCAACAGCGGTGCGCCGGCCACGTCGCTGCCGGCGATTGAACTTTTGGTGAAGGACGATTCCGCGCTGGTGCGCGACGCCGCGGCATGGGCAAAGTCGCGCCTCACCTGAAGAGGTATCGATGAAAGCCGTTCTGACTGCCCTCGCCTTCGTGAGCCTTCTCGCCTCCGGCGCTGTCTCGGCGCAGACGCTGTCCTCGCAGCAGATCAAGGATCTTGTCGCCAGCCCCGACCGCAGCGCCGCCGATCGCAAGAACGACGAGCGCCGCAAGCCGGTCGAGATGCTGGAGTTCATCGGCGTCAAACCCGGCGGCACCGCGCTCGATCTCAGCGCCGCTGGCGGCTACACGACCGAGTTGCTGGCCCGCGCCATTGGCCCCACCGGCAAGGTCTATGGCCAGAGCCGGCCACGTCCCGCGGGGCAGCCGTCGCCCGCGCCCGCCGCGCCGGAAGGCAACGCCGATCCGTCGGCGAAGCCTGCCGCGGCCGCCGCCGCACCGCCAGCGGCGCCGCGTCCGTCACCTGTGGCGCTCGCCGAGCGTGACAAGGCCCTGACCGGCAAGGCCGCGCCCATCGTGGCCGTCGTCCAGCCATTCGAGGAGCCCGTGCCGGCCGAGGCCGCCGACGCAAAGCTCGATCTCGTGACCTTGATGTTCAACTACCACGACCTCGGATTCCTGGGCGTCGATCGCGCCAAGATGAACGCCGCCGTCTTCCGCGCGCTGAAGCCGGGCGGTGTCTATGTCATCGCCGACCACGCCGGACGCCCCGGCACAGGCATCTCCGAGTCGGGAACCTTGCACCGCATCGAGCAGGCGTTCCTGCGCAAGGAAGTCGAAGCAGCAGGCTTCAAGTTCGCGGCCGAAGGCACCTTCCTGCGCAATCCCAACGATCCGCGCGACAAGAACACGCCCGACCCGGCGCAGCCCAAGGACGAGTTCGTCCTGAAGTTCGTGAAGCCCTAGAGCGAGTTCCGTCTCAACGAACTCCCCTCACCCTGAGGAGCGAGCGCAGCGAGCGTCTCGAAGGGTTGGAACGAGCACCTTGTCTGTGGCCCACCCTTCGAGACGCGCGCAAGGGCGCGCTCCTCAGGGTGAGGTAGTTGCTCTACCGCCGCAAGACGCTGATCAGGTTGCTGGCGAAGCGCAGGCGTTCGGCCATCACCGCGATCGTATAAGTGAGCAGCGCCTGGCTGAGCTGCGGGTGATCGCGGTTGAGGCGTTCAAAGTCCGCGCGGCCCAGCACGTAGAGGATGCTGTCGGCCTCGGCGAGGATGGTGGCGCTGCGCTTGCGGCCAGTGATCAGGCCCATCTCGCCGATCGTGGTGTGCGGCCCCAGGCTGCGCACGCGGTTGGGCGGGCCGCCCTCGACGCTGACGGCGATGCCGATGCGGCCGCGCACGATGAAATGCATGCTGTCGGCGGCATCGCCTTGGGCCGCGATCACGTCGCCCTCGCTCACGTCGAGCCGTTCGCAGGACGTCGCCAGTTCGCGCGCAAAGTCGGCACTGCCCAGCGCCTGGGTCAGCCAGGCGACGAGGTCGCGCCCCTCGGCACGCTCCGTCATGTGCTCCGCGATGATCGCGTTCTCGCAAAGCTCGAGCGCATGGTCGAGATCGTCGGAAACATAGTCCTCGGTGTCGATCAGCGGATTGAACGTGTGCCGCAAGCTCGGCTGCAGGTTCACCAGCATGATCCGCGCGCCGATCTTGTCGGCGGCCTGGCGTATTTGGTCGAAACTGTGCAGCGCCGAGGAATCGATGCCGGTCACCAGCCGGAAGTCGAACACCAGGAAGCGGCAGTCCGGCCGCCGCTCGAACAGCGCCTTGATGTAGTCGTGCAGCCGGCTGGCCGAACCGAAGAACAGGTAGCTGTGCAGCACCACGCCCTGAATCTTGTTGCTGCGCGCGGCGAGGATGGCGAGCTGGTCGGGCCCGCGGTCGAGCGAGGACTGGTACTCCGAGCCGTCGAAGCTGAACTTGATCGCGTTCACCCGGCTGGCGCTGAGCGCAAAGGTCATGCAGCTGATCACCACGCCGATCACCACGCCCGCGATGAAGCCCCACTGCAGGATGATCAGCGTCACCAGCAGCAGCGAGGCGTAGTCGACTTTCGAGATGCGATGTACCGAGGCGACCAGCCAGCGATACAGCAGATTGGCGCCCAGATAGAGCAGCAGGCCGCCCAGCACGAAGCGCGGCACATAGGCCACGAAGTCCGTACCGATCGCGAGAACGCCCGCCGCCACGAGGGCCACGACGAGGCCGCTCAGCCGCCCGCGTCCGCCCGCGGCATAGTTCAGGGTCGTGCGGCTGAGCGAAGTGCAGCTGACGTAGCCGCCCAGTCCTGCCGTGAGGAGATTGGCGACGCCCAGCACCTTGAGATCGCGCTGCAGGTCGGCCTCGCGCCGCACCACGAACTCGATGCCGTTGGTGTTGAGCAGCATGGTGATCGTGGTCACGAACATCATGGCGAGGATATCGCCGGCCAGGGACGGGATGATCTGCCAGTGGAACATATGGATGTCCGCCATGTCCCACTCCAGCGACAAAGCGGCGGTGCCGGTGGGGCTGAACATCCAGCCTTCGGCCTGCGCTTCGCTGACGGGCGTGTTCATCAGCCACAGCACGACATGGGCAAGCGCAATGCCGCCCAACACGATACCCGGCACGATGTAGGGACTGCGCGAGCGGCGCACCGCCAAGGTGATCGCGGCTGCCACCGCGCTCGCTGCGGCAAGCTTGATCAGGACGACGTGGCCGAGGAACAGCTCGAGGTTCCCGAAGCTCAGCCGATGCTCGGCAATGACTCGCACGCCGCCCAGGACCATCAGCGCGCCGGTTGCCGCGAGGAAGCCGCCGATCACCGGGAACGGCACGAAGCGCACGGCGACGCCTGCGCGCAGGAAGCCCAACGTGCAGAGCAAGAGGCCCGTCAGCCCGGTGCCGATCATCATCACGATCATGATCGGCGCGATCAGGTCGTCGGGCGCGCCGACCTCGTTCAGCCGTTCGAGCAGAGCCGCGACCAGCGAGGCGGTGATCGCCGAGGTGGCGCCGTCCGGGCCTGCGATGACGAAGGGGAAACTGCCGCGCACGGCCATGATGGCGGCGCTGACGGCCAAGGTGACGAAGGTGGCGACGATGCCGATGCCGAGCCACGGCATCAGCGGCGGGGCGAAGATCAGGCTGGCGAAGGAGAGCCCATAGGCGATCGCAACGATGCTGCTGGTGGCGCCGCCCAGGAGGTCGCCGGCGACATTTGCCAACACCTCGGAAACCCGGCTCTTGTCTTTGACGACGACGTCAACGTCTGCTGCTGCCACTCTACCAAGCCTCTAACTACCGACGTTCGCGGAAAAACCCCCGCAGCAATTCCGCCGCTTCCTGCTCTGCGATGCCGCCATAGACTTCCGGTCGGTGATGGCAGGTCGGCTGGGCGAAGATCCGTGGGCCGTTCTCGACGCCGCCGCCCTTGGGATCGCTCGCACCGTAATAGACCCGTCGCAATCGTGCGAAGGAAATCGCCTGCGCGCACATCGGACACGGCTCGAGGGTGACGTGAATATCGCAGTCGACCAGCCGCGCCGAGCCCAAGGCCGCGGCGGCGGCGCGGATCGCCAGCATCTCGGCATGCGCCGTCGGATCATGGTCGGCTTCCGTACGATTGCCCGCGGCGGCCAGCACCGTCCCGTCCGGCCCCACGATCACCGCGCCGATCGGCACCTCGCCGCGCTGTGCGGCTGCGCGTGCTTCGCCTAGCGCGCGTTCCATGGGAGTGGCTCTTGTCGGACCGGTCATTCCAGTGAAAATAGCGCCAAACGGGTCGGGTTGGGAGCAAAGTCCATGAAGTTCAGCTTCAGCAGTGAGCAGGAGGAATTCCGCACCGGCGTGCGCCGGGCGCTGGAGGCGCGCTCGCCCACGACCGAGGTGCGCCGGCTCATGGCGACCGACGCTGGCTTCGACCGCGAGGGCTGGAAGAAGCTCAATCAGGAACTCGGCCTCACCGCCATCCATATCCCCGAGGCCTACGGCGGCGCGGGCTTCGGCTACGGCGAGTTGGGCATCGTGCTCGAGGAAATGGGCCGCAGCCTGCTGTGCGCGCCGTTCTTCTCGACTGCGGCGCTGGGCACGACCGCGATCCTGAACGCCGGCACCGAAGAGCAGAAGCAGGCCCTGCTGCCCACGATCGCGGGCGGCGAGACGACTGCTACCTTGGCTTTCTCCGAAGACAGCGGCCTCACAGAGGCTGCAAGCGTCGCGCTCACCGCCACAAGGTCGGGCGCGACCTTCCGGCTGGAGGGCAGCAAGAGCTTCGTGCTCGACGGCCACACCGCCGATCTGATCGTCGTGCTGGCGCGCCGCCCCGGCTCGGAGGGCGACGAGGGCCTCTCCTTCTTCACCGTCGAGGGCAACGCGCCCGGGCTCGACCGCAAGCTGCTCAAGACCATGGACGAGACGCGCAAGCTCGCCCGCCTCACCTTCAACGGTGTCGAGGCAAGGCTGCTGGGCAGCGAGGGCGGCGCCGCGGCGCCGTTCGCCAAGACCCTGCAGCAGGTGATCGTGTGCCTCGCCAACGAGATGGTGGGCGGCGCCGACCGGCTGCGCGAGGACGCGCTCGCGTACGTGCAGATGCGCATGCAGTTCGGCCGCTCGATCGCCTCGTTCCAGACCACCAAGAACAAGGCAGCCGACATGCTGGTCGACGTCGAACTCGCGAAGTCGGCGGCATACTACGCCGCGGCCGCGCTCGACGAAGGCGACGACGACGTACCGGCGGTGGCGTCGCTGGCCAAGGCGGCGGCATCGGAGGCCTATCTGCAGACCGCGATCCATGCGGTGCAGATGCACGGTGGCATCGGCTTCACCTGGGACAACGACACGCATCTCTGGTTCAAGCGCGCCAAGTCGAGCGAGATCCTGTTTGGCGACGCGAACTACCACCGCGAAGCCATGATGCGGCACTGGGCCACCCCCTTAGCAGTATGAGTGGAGCAACGGACATGACCGAACCGACCGAAGAGTCCGTCCGCGCCGAAGTGAGCGCCTGGCTGAAGGACAACTGGGATCCCGCGCTCGGCCTGGTCGAGTGGCGGCTGAAGCTGTGCGAGTCGGGCTGGGGCGCGCCGCACTGGCCCAAGGAATGGTATGGCCGCGGCCTGCCGGTGAAGTTCAATGCCATCGTCGACGAGGAATTCGCCAAGATCGGCGCCGTCGGCGTCGCCAAGGCGGGCATCCGCACCCTGGCCGCGGCGACCATCCTCGCGCACGGCACGGATCTCCATAAAGAGAAATTCCTGAAGCGCATCCTCACCGGCGAGGACACCTGGTGCCAGCTGTTCAGCGAGCCTGGCAGCGGCTCGGACATGGCGGGCGCGGTGACGCGCGCCGACAAGCAGGGCAACAAGTGGGTGATCAACGGCCAGAAGGTCTGGACCACCTCGGCGCACAAGGCGCAATGGGGCCTGCTGCTGGCCCGCGCCAACTGGGACGTCGCCAAGCACAAGGGCCTGGCCTACTTCATCCTCGACATGAAGCAGCCCGGCGTTCAGGTCCATCCGCTGCGCCAGATGAACTATCACGCCTCGTTCAACCAGGTGTTCTTCACCGACGCGATCGTCGAGCCGGAGTTCCTGGTGTCCGACGTGGGCGACGGCTGGAACGTGGCGACCACGACCCTGATGCACGAGCGCCGCGGCGCCGACGGTCTCAGGACCTGGGCCACCGCCTCCAACGCCAAGGGCCGCATCTACGAAGAAGAGCGCGCCGAGATCGCGACCACGATGGAGCCCTACAAGTGGTATCCGCAGCGCGCGGGCCGCGTCGACCTCGTGATGCAGCGCGCCAAGGAGACCGGGAAGATCGACGATCCGGTGGTGCGCCAGGAGATCGCCAAGCTTCTCATCATGTCCAAGTCGGCCGAGTGGACGGCGCGACGTGCACGGGCCGCGCAGAACCAGGGCAAGCCGCAGGGGCCGGAAGGCTCGCTCGGCAAGCTGGTGGCCAGCAACGTCGCCCGCCAGGCCGCCCGCGTGCACACCTATCTCACCGGCGCCGACGCGCTGTTGAGCGGCAAGGACAGCCCGATGGAGGGCGTGATCGCCGAGATCCTGATCTCCGTCCCGGCCAGTTCGATCGCCGGCGGCACCGACGAAATCCAGCGCAACATCATCTCCGAGCGCGTCCTCAAGATGCCGCGCGAGACCAGCGTCGACACCAACAAGCCCTTCAAGGACGTGCCACGCAACATTGTGTCGTCGTGAGTTTTTCCTCCCGTTTAATAAACGGGCCGTAGACGGGAGACGCGGGCGGCGCTGTGCCCGCGGATCCTTGAATCGCAGGCCTTTTCGATGGCGCGCAATAAAAGAACGCACTCCTTTCTCCTCCTTGCAGTCGGGCGATGATCATCGCGCGATTTTAAACCCATTCGCCTCAAACCCTGACTTACGGTCGTTACCGGCGATAGAAGCGTCATTTTGCTCGCTTTCATGCTACCGTCGCGCATGTCCCGACCCCTGATCGGTGTGACGCTGGATGCTGAGAAGCCCGGCGGTTACTCCAAGTTTCCCTGGTATGCGCTGCGCCAGAATTATCTCGATGCGATCGATGCCGCCGGCGGCCTGCCGGTGGCGCTGCCGCACGAGCCCGACCGCGTGGCCGACTATCTCGAGCGCATCGACGCGCTGGTGGTGACCGGCGGCGCGTTCGACGTCGATCCCTCCTATTACGGCGGCGGCGCGAAGCACGCGACGGTGATCACCAAGGATCGCCGCACCGCCTTCGAGTTTGGCGTGACCCAAGGCGCGCTCGCCCAGAACAAACCGGTGCTGGGCATCTGCGGCGGCCAGCAGTTGCTGCACGTCGTGCTGGGCGGCAAGCTGATCCAGCACATTCCCGACACCATCAGGGACTCGCTGGCGCACGAGCAACCCAACCCACGCAATGAGCCCGGCCATACGGTGAAGGTCGCCAGGGGCACGCTGCTCCACAAGATCGTGGGCGCCGACGAGCTGGCGGTGAACAGCGCGCATCACCAGGCCGCGGCCGATGCGCCGCCCGGCATCGTGATCAACGCCACGGCCTCCGACGGCGTGATCGAGGGCATCGAGGCGCCGCAGTACAAGTTCTGCATCGGCGTGCAGTGGCACCCGGAGTTCCACATCTCCGAGGGCGACGCCAAGATCTTCCGCGCCTTCCTCGCCGCGACGCAATCGTGAGCGGGGGCATGAGCGAGTCGGTGAGCGGAGCCGAAAAAGGCGAACGCATCGCCAAGCGCCTGGCACGCGCGGGCCTGTGTTCGCGCCGCGACGCCGAGCGCTGGATCGAGGAAGGCAGGGTCAAGGTCGACGGCGAGGTGCTGAAGACACCGGCCTGCGTCGTCACCGACCAGAACCACATCGAGGTCGACGGCAAGGTGCTGCCGCAGGCCGACCGTTCGCGGCTGTGGCGCTACCACAAGCCGGTGGGCGAGCTGGTGACGGCGCGCGATCCGCAGGGCCGGCCGACGATCTTCGACGCGCTGCCCAAGGGCATGCCGCGCGTGATCACCGTCGGGCGTCTCGATTTCATGTCCGAGGGCCTGCTGTTGCTCACCAACGACGGCGAGCTGGCGCGCAAGCTCGAACTGCCGGCCAACGGCTGGACCCGGCGCTATCGCGCGCGCGTGCACGGCACCGTCGACGAAGCCAAGCTCGCGGCGCTTGCCAAGGGCATCACCGTCGACGGCGTGAACTACGGCCCCATCCAGGCCAAGCTCGATCGCCAGCAGCGCTCCAACGCCTGGCTCGACGTGGCGCTGACCGAGGGCAAGAACCGCGAAGTGCGCAAGGTGCTGGCGCATCTCGAACTGTCTGTCGTGCGCCTGATCCGCATCGCCTTCGGGCCGATTCATCTCGGCGAACTGCCGAGCGCACAGGTCGACGAGGTGCCGGCACAGGCGCTGTCGACCCTGCTGGGCGTCACGCAGAAGCGCGGCGAGGGCTGGGCCAAGGCCAAGCCGCGGCCGAAGCAGCCGCACCGCAAGCGCCGGACGCAAAGGTCCGATGATTAAGGTCGGCGCCGGCAAGCATCGAGGCCGCACGCTGGCAACACCCGAGGGCCTCGACACGCGACCGACGGCCAGCCGCGCGCGCGAATCGTTGTTCAACATCCTGGCCCACGCCAACTGGCGCCCGGATGGAACCTCGCCGTTGATCGACGCCCGCGTGCTCGACGCTTTCGCAGGCTCGGGCGCGCTCGGCATCGAGGCGCTGTCGCGTGGTGCGGCGCACGCCACCTTCCTCGACAGTGACGCCAACGCAATCAAGGCAATCGGCGAGAATTTGCGCAAGCTGGGCGAGACCGCGACGGCCAAGGTGATCCGCGGCGACGTCACCCGTCCGCCGCCGAGCAAGGAAGCCTGCGATCTCGTTTTCCTCGATCCGCCCTACCGCTCGGGCCTGGTCGCGCCTGCCCTGACCGCGCTCGCCGAAGCCGGCTGGATGAAGGTCGGCACCGTTGCCACGGTCGAACTCGCCAACAACGAAGAGCTGATCCCACCTGCGGGCTTCGAGAGCCTCGACGAGCGGCGTTACGGGGCCGCCAAGATCGTGATCCTGCGCCGCATTTCATGAAGCTCGCGGCGCCTCTCTACCTGCTGCGCCATGGCGAGACCGCGTGGAACACCGAGCGGCGCATGCAGGGCTCGCGCAATTCCGACCTCACCGACCGCGGCCGCGCCCAGGCTCTCGCCATGGGCCGCGCGCTCGCGGCCGAACTCGCGCGCGAGGAGCAGCCGACACTCTTCCTGCGCAGCCCGCTCGGCCGCACCGTCGAGACGTCGCTGATCGTTGGCCGCGAACTCGGCCTCGATCCATCACACTGGCGCAACGACGCGCGGCTGGTCGAGTTGAGCTATGGCGACTGGGAAGGCTCAAGCTGGGCGGAGATCGAGAAGCATACGCCCAATGCGCTGGCCGACTGGAAAGCCGATCCCGAGACCTACTGCCCGCCCCGCGGCGAAAGCCACGCCGACCTGCGCCGACGCGCCGCCGCCGTGCTGGCCGACATCGCCGCCTCCAACAAGCGCACCGTCGTGATCGGACATGGCGTCAGCAGCGCCGTGATGCGCGGCCTCAATCTCGGCCTCGATGCGCGTGCGATGTTCGTGCTGGAAAAGCCGCAGGACGCCTTCTTCCGCCTCACCGATGGAGCGGAAGAGAAGATCCCGGCTTGATCTCTTATTTCGTGAGCGTCGCGCGGCGGCCGCAGGTGCCCTGTTCGGTGACGACCAGCGAAGCGCCCTGAACGGCGACCGAGAACTTGGCCGAGCGGCGGTCCTGGGACTTCACCGAGGCGATGGCCTGCAGCGGGAACGAATTGCCTTTGACCACGCCGTTCAGCATCCACAGGCCGGGCGTCGGTGCAGGCGGTGCGCTCTTCTTGAGGTTGGGCACCGGCCCGTGCGCGGAGGTGTCGTACGCCGAACCGTCGACGATGCCGGTGTCGATCGAGATTTGATACTCGAGCGGCGCGGCGCAGGAGCCGTTGTCGCTGCGGCCATGCCAATCACCATCCAGCGGTGAGGTCTGCGCAAACGCGGGCGAGGCAACGAGAAGCAGCAACGGCAGGATCTTTTTCATCGTCTTCCGAACAGCCGCTCGATGTCGGCCAGCTTGAGTTCAACATAGGTCGGGCGGCCGTGATTGCACTGGCCGGAATGGGGCGTCGCCTCCATCTGGCGCAGCAGCGCGTTCATCTCCTCGACGGTGAGCCGCCGTCCCGCGCGCACGGAGGTATGGCAGGCCAAGGTCCCGCAGACTTCCTCGACCTTTTCCTTCAGCGACAGATGATCGCCCATCTCCGCCAGCTCGTCGGCGAGATCGCGCACCAGGCCCTGGATATCAGCTTCGCCCAGCAGCGCTGGCGTCTCGCGCACCACGACGGCGCCGAGGCCAAACGGCTCCAGCACCAGGCCCATGTCCGCCAGCTCCGCCGCGCGTTGCGTCAGACGGCGCGCGCCATCCTCGCCCACCTCGACGACCTCGGGCAGCAGCAGCGCCTGGCGCTTCACGCCTTCCGACTCGAGCTGGTTCTTGAGCTTCTCATGCAGCAGGCGCTCGTGCGCGGCGTGCTGGTCGACGATCACCACGCCCTCGCCGGTCTGCGCCACGATGTAGGTCTCGTGCAATTGCGCGCGCGCCACGCCCAGCGGATAGGACGTGCCATTGGCGTCGGCGGGCGCCGCCTCGACGCGCGCCGACGGCTCGGCGAATGGCGACATGAACTGCATCGCCGCTTCCGCGAGACCGCGCGGGATCGGCGCGTAACCGCTGCCACCGGGACTGCCGTAGGGCAGCGGCGTCGAATAGCCGGTATGCGGGCGGAAGGCGCCCAGCGCGGCATCGGAGACGGTCGTGCTGGCGCGATGGCCAGCGGCGGAGAGTGCGGTACGCAGCGCGCCCACGATCAGGCCGCGCACGATGCCGGCGTCGCGGAAGCGCACTTCGGTCTTGGCGGGATGGACGTTGACGTCGACCATCTCCGGCGGCGCCTCGAGGAACAGCGCCACCATGGGATTGCGGTCGCGCGCCAGAAAATCCTGGTAGGCACCGCGCACGGCGCCATTCAGCAGCTTGTCCCGCACCGGCCGGCCGTTGACGAAGAGATACTGGTGCTGCGCCGTCGGCCGGTTGAGCGTCGGCAGGCCGGCAAAGCCGGTGAGCCGGAAGCCCTGGCGATTGGCGTCGATCGCCACGGCATTGTCGCCGAACTCGCGACCCATGATCGCCGCCAGCCGTTCGAGCCGCGCCGCATCCGCCTTGTCCAGCAGCGACGGATTGGCCGCCGGCAGGTCGATCAAGGTGCGCTCCTCGCTCTCCAACCGGAAGGCGATCGCGGGATGCGCCATGGCCAGACGCCGCATCGCATCGGCGACATGGCTCGATTCGGTGCGCGGCTCCTTCAGGAATTTCAATCGCGCGGGCGTCGCGAAAAAGAGATCGCGCACTTCGACGCGCGTGCCGGCCGGCGCGGCGGCGGGCATTGGCTTGGCTTTCGCGCCGCCGTCGATGGCGAGGCTCCAGGCGGTGTCGGCGCCGGCAGGACGCGAGGTGATGGTGAAGCGACTGACAGAGGCGATCGACGGCAGCGCCTCGCCACGGAAGCCCAAGGTGTGAATGTCGGAAAGATCGTCGTCGGGCAGCTTCGAGGTGCAGTGCCGTTCGACGGCGAGCTGCAGCTCGTCGGGCGACATGCCGACGCCGTCATCGACCACCGAGAGAAAGGTGCGGCCGCCCTCCTTCAGGGTGACGGCGATGCGGTGCGCGCCCGCGTCGATCGCATTCTCGACCAGTTCCTTCACGGCACTGGCTGGCCGCTCGACGACTTCGCCGGCAGCGATCTGGTTGACCAGGTTGGAAGGAAGACGGCGCAACATCGCGCCGCCAGTTTACGACTTCCGACGTTGGGAAAGATACTGGCGGGTGAGAACCTTGGACGCCTCGACCTCGGGCTGATCGAAGGCGTCGATGCCCCACAGCTCGGCGGCGAACATGGTTTCCAGCATGTAATGCATCATCAGCGCGCCCATCACCCTTTCATCCACTGTGGGAATACGGATGATCCTTACGGGCCGGCCGTTCTTGGCCATGGTCGCCGCGACCGCGTCGGCCTCGGCCAGCAGCAGGTCGCCCATCGTCTGGTTGGCGAGATAGTCGAGCGCCTTGTCGCCGCCCAGCATGTCCGGCGTGAGCTTGGTGCCCTGCCCGGTCGAATCGGAGATCACCAGGGTGAAGAGCTTGTCGATCGGGCCGCCGAGGTAAAGCTGGACCTGGCTGTGCTGGTCGATCGTGCCCATGGCGCGGATCGGCGTGGTGCCCTTGCCGCTTTTGCCCAGGCTCTCCGCCCAGATCTGGCGATACCAGAAGGCGAAGCCCTCGAGCCGGTCGACGTAGGGCATCATCACGGTGATGTTGATGCCGCGCTCCTGTGCGAGACCAACCGACAGCGCCGCACCGATCGCGGGCGCAAGGCCCGTGGGATCCTTGGCCGCCAGCACCGGATCGAGCACGCTCGCCGCACCTTCGCGCAGGGCGGCGCAATCGACGCCCGCGATCAGGCCCGGCAGCGCGCCGACCAGCGAGAAGATCGTGTAACGGCCGCCGATCTTGGGATCGTGATCGAGGACGGTGGCGCCGTAGCGCTTCATCAACTTGCGCAGCGAATTGTCGGTCGGCTCGGTGATGGCGATCATGTTGGACGCCACCGCGGCCTTGCCAAGCTTGGCCTCGATCGCCGCGATCGCGGTGAAGGTCGCCATCAGGGTCTCGGGCGTGCCTCCGGACTTGGAGATCGGGATGAAGCCCGTCTTGTCGAGCGGCAGCTGGCTTGCCAGTGCCGCGAACCGTGCGGGATCCACATTGTCCATGAAATGCAGCGTCGGCCGGCCGTTCATCGGGCCGAAGCCCTGGTCCTTCAGCGCCACCAGGGTCTTACCCGACATGCTCGAGCCGCCGCTGCCCATGACCACGACATGCTCGAACCTGGAGAAGCGCTCGACGTGCGGCTTCAGCGCCTCGAGATCGTCGCGCCGCGCCGGCAGCTTCAGCAGCGGCAGCGTGCCCTCGTCCTTCCACTTGCGGATCTTGTCGAGGGCGGGCGCGGTGCGCGCGAGCTCGTGGTCGAGCACGGCCTGCGACAGGCCCTTCTTGCCGATCTTTGATTCCAAGGCATCGTCGATGACCTGCGTGTACAACATGCGCGCGACCTCGTTCAGGGTTCTGCGGAAATTCCGACCGGCTTGCCGACGACGACCGTGACGGCGTTGTCGTCGCGCAGCAAGCGTTTTGCGACCCGGCGCACGTCCTCCGCGGTGACGGCGCCGATCAGCGCCGGGCGCTTGTCGAGATGATCGCGCGGCAGGTCGTCGACCTTCATGCTGTAGAGCAGGTTGGCGACCGAGCCCGACGAATCGAGCGACACCGGCAGCGCGCCGCTGAGATAGGTCTTGGCGTCGGCCAGCTCTTCCGGCGTCACCAGGTCGCTGCGCAGGCGCGCCATCTCGCCATGGATGAGCGTGACCGCCTCGGCGACCTTGTCGTTGGCGCTGGCCGTCGAGATCACCATCAACGCCGCTTTCCGGAACAGCCGGAGACCGCTGGTCACGCCGTAGGTGAGGCCACGCTTCTCACGCACCTCGGTCGAGAGACGGGAACCCAGGCCGCTGCCGCCCAGGATATGGTTCATCACGAAGGCCGCATACCAATCGGGATCGTTGCGCGCGATCCCGGGCAGGGCGATCTGCACCGAGCTTTGCGGCGACGGCTTTTCGATCACGATCGTGCGGCGCTTGATCTCGGGCGTCCACTGCGGCACCGCGGCCTGGGCCGGTCCGGCGGGCAGGCTGCCGAAAGCGCGATCGATCTGGCGCGCCAGTTCGGCCTTGTCGATGTCGCCGACCGCGGACATCACGAGGCCGGTGCGCGAGAGCAAGGTGGCGGCCCGTGCCTTCAGCCCCTCTTGTGTCAGCGCTTTCAGGCCGGCACGCACGCCCTCGACGTCGGGCGCATAGGGATGGCCCGCGAAGACCGTCGACATCATGGCCCGCGCCGCGATGGTGGCGGGGCGCTGTTCGGACTGGTTGAGGCTGGAAGTCGCCTGGGCGCGGCGCTGCTCGATCATCTCGGGATCGAAGCGCGGCTCGGTCATGGCCAGCCGCAGCAACTCGAAGCCCTCGTCGCGATTGGCCGTGAGAACGCTCAGCGACCCGCTCACACGATCGAGCGAGGCACCGAAGCCCAGCGATACCTCGGCCTCCTCCTCGCGTCGCTTGAAGGCCTGCGCATCGAAAGTGCCGGCGCCGTCGGTCAGAAGAAGGGCCATCATGCTGGTAACGCCCTTCGAGCCTTGGGGCTCCGAGGCGGTGCCGCCGTCGAAAGAAAAGGCCAGCGTCACGATCGGGACGCTGTGGTCCTCGACCAGCCAGGCCTTGAGGCCGAGCGGCGTCGTTACTTCCTCGATGTCGACCGCCCAGGCCTGCGCGAGCGGCAGCGCGAGGCAGAGCGCGCCCGTCAGCGCGGCGAATAAACGACGACCTATCGGGCGGGCGATCATTTCTCGACCGGCGTCAGCACCGACGTGACGGCGCGATCCTCGCGCAACACATCGCGCGCGGCGGCCAGCACGTCGGCCGGTGTGACCGCGGCGATACGGGCGGGGCCGGCATCGACATCGGCCACGGTACCGCCGGTGCTCAGCACGGCGCTGTACTGGCGCGGCCCGCTGGCCAGCGAGTCCTGCGCGTAGATGGCCTGCGCCAGCATGCGATTCTGCGCGCCCTCGACTTCCTCGGGGGTGACACCGTTGTCGAGCAGCTTCTTGATCTCGTCGGCCAGTGCGCTTTCGATTTCGGGCACGCCGCCGCCGGCAGCCGGCTGGGCATCGAAGCCGAAGCTGGAGAGACCGAGGCTGGCGCCGGAATAGCCGGCGGAGGCCGACAGCGCGACCTTGCGGTCGAGCACCAGGCTGCGCCACAGGCGACTGGTCTCGCTGCCACCCAGCACACGCGCCAGCACCGCCAGCGGATAGGCGTGTCGGGTCTCGCCTTCCTTCAACCCCAGGCGGAGCGACGGCGCAAGATAGTCACGCGACCAGCGCGTCTCGGCGACCCTCGGATCGGCGCGGACCACGCGCTGCGGCAGGCTGTTGCCGCCCTCCGACGGTCGGCGCCGCGCCTCGACCGGCCGGCTGGCCAGCGGTCCGTAATATCTCTCGGCCAGTTTGCGCACCGCCTCGCCGTTGGTGTCGCCGGCCACGATCAGGACCGCGTTGTTGGGCGTGTAGTGCTGTTTGTAGAAGGCCATGAGATCGTCGGGGCCGTATTTCTTCACGTCCTCGACATAGCCGCTGACCGGCATGCCGTAAGGCTTGTGCAGGCCGAAAAGCTGCTCGCGCGAGGCTTCGTCGAGCAGGCTCGACGGTACATTGTCGATCCGCTGACGACGTTCCTCGAGCACGACCAGCCGCTCGGGCGTCAGCTCCTTCTCGACAATCTGCAGGTTGGCCATGCGGTCGGCTTCCATGCGCATCACCAGCTCGAGCCGGTCGGCGGCGATGGTCTGGTGGTAGCCGGTGACGTCGAAATCGGTGAAGGCGTTCTCGCGGCCGCCGTTGCGCGCCACGATGCGCGAGAACTCGCCGGGGCCCACGGTCGGCGTGCCCTTGAACATCATGTGCTCGAGGAAGTGCGCGATGCCGGTATGGCCGAAGGTCTCGTCGGCGCTGCCGACCTTGTAGACCACGACCTGGGTGACGATCGGCGCGCGACGCGACGGCAGCACGACGACCTGCAGGCCGTTGGCCAGCAGGAATGTTTCCGCCGGGCGGCGCGTGACGGTGAGCAGGGTGGCGCGGGCGGGAGCTACAGCGGCGAGGCCCGCACCCGCAACGAGGCCGCCGAGCAGGGCCCGACGGCGAAGCGGCGGCAGGGCCGTCAGAAGATGCCTTCGAGGAGACCGCGCTCGCGGCGCACGATCTTGGGAGTCGGCGCAGTCGACGGCTGGCCGGACGCCTGAGCGTCGCGCAGGCGCTGTTGCTCCTTGGCCGGATCGACGATCGTGCCCGGCACCGGCTTGTCCTGCCAGAAGATCAGGCTGTCGATGAAGCCCTTGTTGCTATCGTCGAGCACGCGCGTGTCGCGATTGACGGTGGCGCGGATGTTGGGATCGATACCGCCGGCGCCGGCCTTGGCGACCAGTGCCTGTTCGGACGCATCGCCCGAGCGGGCGACCTTGGTGTCGGGCGGCACGTTGCGCGCGGCCATGGTGGGCGAGAGCGCCTCGCGTGCCTGGTCGGCGGTCGAGGTCTCCTGCGGCCGAGGCTCGCCGGGCCGCGGCGGACGCAGCTCGGCGTTGGGCGGCATGGTAAGCGGCGAATGCGACACGATCTTGAATTCGTCGGGCGAGACCTTCTTGCTGCCGCCGAAGTTCTCGAGGGCGCCACAGCCACCCAGGGCGACGGTTGCAACGGCAATCAGGGCTACGGGATAGAGGTCGGTCCGTCTCATCATTTTTCCTTGGAGCAGCTTCTGTCCGCCGATCGTGGCCGTATCAGGGCGCGGATTTCTTCTCGCCGACCAGAGAATCGATCAGCATCAGACCGACTCCCACCACGATCGCCGAATCGGCGACATTGAATGCCGGCCAATGCCATTGCCCGACGTGAAAATCGGCGAAATCGAACACCGCACCCCAGCGGGCGCGGTCAATAACATTGCCGATGGCGCCCCCTATGACAAGACCGATGCCCCATCCGATCAGGGGGCGGTCGATGCGTCGCAGCCAGACGAAAAGGCCCACGCACACGGCGACTGCAACCACCGACAGGACCCAGGGCGGCAGCGCCTTGTCGCCGCCCAGGAAGCCGAAGCTGACGCCCGGATTCCAGACGATCACGAGGCGGAAGAAATCGTCGAGCACCGGCACGATCGCGCCCGCCTTCAGCAGGTAGCGCAGCAGCAGTTCCTTGGTGAGCTGATCGGCCACCAGGGTCGCCACGACGAGCGCCATGGCCTGCTTGTCGAGGAGACGCATCATGCGTCCACCGCGGCTTCGCAGCGCTGGCAGATCAGCGGATGCTTGGCCGACTTGCCTACTTCCTCGAGCACCTGCCAGCAGCGCGCGCACTTGGCGCCGTGGGCCTTGGCCGCCACCACTGCGACGCCCGCGACGTCGGGCAGGCTGAACGCGCCCGCCGGCGCCTCGCCCGCGACGAGATCGGCGTCCGAGGTGATGAAGATCTCGCGCGGGTCGAGACCCTTCATCGCCGCGATGTACTCCGGCGCTGCATGAACGTGCGGCGCGGCTTCCAGGCTGGAACCGATCCGCTTCTCGGCGCGCTCGAGTTCCAGCGCGCCGGTGACGACACGACGGAGCGCCCGCACGGTCTTCCATTTCTCGCCCAGCGCCTCGTCGCGCCAGCCCGCCGGGATCGTCGGGTAGATGCGCAGATGCACGCTGTCGGCCGCGCCGTCCGGCACGTCCTTGGGTCGGGCAAGCCAGGCCTCTTCCGCGGTGAAGCAGGTGATCGGCGCCAGCCACGCGGTCAGGAACGAGAAGACCTCCGCCATCACGGTACGGGCCGCACGACGGCGCAGGCCCGACGGTGCGTCGCAGTAGATCGAGTCCTTGCGGATGTCGAAATAGAAGGCCGAGAGGTCCTGCGAGCAGAAGGTGTTCAGCTCGGTGCCGATGGTGTGGAAGTCGTAGTCGTCGACCGCCTTGCGCAGGATTGTGTCGAGTTCGGCCAGGCGATGCAGCACCCAGCGCTCGAGCTCCGGCATCTCCGCGGGCGTCACCTTCTCCGCCGCCGAGAAGCCTTCGAGGCTGCCCAGCAGGTAGCGCAGCGTGTTGCGCAGCCGGCGATAGGCCTCGGCCTGGTGCTTCAGGATTTCAGGACCGATACGCTGGTCCTCGGTGTAGTCGGTGCCGACCACCCACATGCGCAGGATGTCGGCGCCATACTGGTCGCAGACGCTTTGCGGCGCGGTGATGTTGCCCAGCGACTTGGACATCTTGCGGCCCTGCTCGTCGAGCGTGAAGCCGTGCGTCAGCACGCCGTCGTAGGGCGCGCGGCCGCGGGTGCCGCAGCTCTCGAGCAGCGAGGAATGGAACCAGCCGCGATGCTGGTCCGAGCCTTCGAGATAGAGGTCGGCCGGCCACTTGAGGTCGGGATTGCCCTCGAGCGTGAAGGCGTGGGTGCTGCCCGAATCGAACCAGACGTCGAGGATGTCGCGCACCTGCTCGAAGTCGGCGGCATTGTACTTGTTGCCGAGGAAACGCTCGGGCGGGCTCTCGAACCAGGCGTCGGCGCCCTCGGTCTTGAAGGCTTCGACCACGCGACCCATCACTTCGGGATCGCGCAACGGCTCGCCGCTCTTCTTGTCAACGAACACCGCGATCGGCACGCCCCAGGCGCGCTGGCGCGACACGCACCAGTCGGGCCGCGTCTCGATCATCGAGCGCAGGCGATTGTAGCCGGCGCGCGGCACGAAGCGCGTGGCATCGATCGCCGCCAGCGCCTTCTCGCGCAAGGTGCCACCGATCTCGGCGATCGGCTTGTCCATGGCGATGAACCACTGCGGCGCGTTGCGGAAGATCACCGGCGCCTTCGACCGCCACGAGTGCGGATAGCTGTGCGTGATGCGCCCGGAGGCCAAAAGCTTGCCCGCGCCATCGAGCAGCGCAATGGCGGTGCGGTTGGCATCGCCCTTCTTGCCTTCGGACGTGTAGACGCGCTTGCCGAAGAACAGCGGCACGTGCGGGTAATAGGTGCCGTCTTCGGCAACGGTATCGGGAACCTCGACGCCGTTGGCGACGCCCAGCTCATAGTCGTCCGCGCCGTGCCCTGGCGCGATGTGCACGAAGCCGGTGCCGGCATCGGCGGTGACGAAGTCGCCCGGCAGCAGGCGCACGTCGAACTCGAAGCCCTGACCGCGGAACGGATGCGCCGCGATCAGCCCTTCGAGATCCTCCGCCGGCACGTCGGCCACGATCTTCGGCGTGAACTTCGCGGCCTCGCCCACGACGCCGACCAGATCCCGGGCCAGCACCATCTTCTCGCCGACCACCGCCTTGCTGCCTTCCTCGGCAGCGGCGACTTCGACCAGCGCGTAGGCAATGTCCTTGCCATAGGCCAGCGCGCGGTTGCCCGGCATGGTCCACGGCGTGGTCGTCCAGATTACGATCGAGGCGCCGTCGAGCTTGCCGCCCTTCGACGTCACGATCGGGAAGCGCACATGCACCGTGTCGGAGACATGGTCGTGATACTCGATCTCGGCCTCGGCCAGCGCGGTCTTCTCGACCACGCTCCACAACACCGCCTTCGAGCCTTTATAGAGACCGCCGTTCATGACGAACTTGCCCAGCTCGTTCACGATCGTGGCCTCGGAGCTGTACTTCATCGTCGAGTAGTAGTTGTCCCAGTCGCCATCGACGCCGAGCCGCTTGAACTCCTCGCGCTGGACCGTGATCCAGTGATCGGCGAAGGCGCGGCACTGCTTGCGGAACTCGCCGATCGGCACCGTGTCCTTGTCCTGCTTCTTGGCGCGGTACTGCTCCTCGATCTTCCATTCGATCGGCAGACCGTGGCAGTCCCAGCCCGGCACGTAATGGCTGTCCTTGCCCAGCATCTGCTGGGTGCGGCTCACCAGGTCCTTCAGGATCTTGTTGAGCGCATGGCCGATATGGAGGTTGCCGTTGGCGTAAGGAGGGCCGTCGTGCAGGACGAATTTGGGACGCCCCTTGCTCTCGGCGCGCAGCCGCTCGAACAGCTTCATGTCGGCCCAGCGCTTCAGAAGCTCGGGCTCCTTCTTGGGCAACCCGCCGCGCATGGGGAAGTCGGTCTTCGGCAGGAAAACGCTTGATTTATAATCAGTTGTCACAGGAAACTCACTTGGATCGGGAGCGGCGGCACCGATCTGGACCGGCCCGCAAGGCAACACAAAGACCCGGCCGCTGCTAGCGGACCGGGCGGCTAATTCGCTCCCGAGGGACCCTGATCGTCATGGGGCCGGCAATCTAGGGATGGGGGTCGGGGGGGTCAAGGCGCCCCGACGCCCCCTGCCGTCACTGTTTGATCAGGGTAGAGACGGAAATATGCGGCCAGATGATGTTGCCGAAGTTCAGCAGGACCGTCTGCGAATACTGCAACTGCACGAACTGGCTGCCGTCCGTGTTCTGCACGGTCTCGATCCAGAAGGTCGCCGTGCACTGCGTGGCCTGGGCATTGGTCGTGACGAACGGAATGTTCAGGATACCGCCGGGGGCCGCCGTCGAGATCGTGAGGACGGTCGTCGACACGATGTTCTGGCCGCTCACCGCCTGCCCCAGCAGGAGGTTGGGATCCGCAATCACGCCCGTCGGCGTGCCCACGGGAAGGCCGGGCGGAAGCGGCAGATTGTAATGATCCGTGTATCCCAGTCCGGAGAAGGTTCCGATAGGAGAGGTGCTAACCGGAAGAAACGGCGCCGGGCCAAACGGAGTGACGTTCGCCTGCCCCTGCATCAGCAATGAATCCCCGTGCGGAACCGTCGCGAGCCGCACGATCGTCGCCGGCTGCGCGGGCGCCGTGGTCGCCGGCACGTTCAGCCACATGCCGGTTTCGATATGGAGTGCCGAGTTGAGCACCGCGTCGGTGACCTGCTGCAGGTAATGCAGGCCGAGATACTCGATGTCCGGCTGCTGGAAGCCGCGGTCCGGGATGGGCGCCGAGATCGGCGTGAAGGCGATCGTCTCGTGGGTCGCGTTGATTTTGACGAAGAAGGACGGATTCGTCTGCGAGTCTGGCGGAGGTGGCGGCGAAATCGGCAGCGCAACCAGATTGAAGCCACTCCCCACCCATGTCCCAGCCAACTGGGCCAGAGGACCCAGATTCGGAGTCGAAGTCGAAACAGTGCTCGGCGCCGCGGCACGAAAAGCAGTGGTCATGATTATCTCCCCCAATATCCCCGTAGAGAGATAGGGTTACACAACCATGACGTGCCACACCTATTTTCGCAGACCTCGCTGTTCGTAAACGATCTCGGCAATCACCGGCCAGTGGTCGGAGCCGATGCGCGACCCGTGACGGCGTTCTGCCACCGCAGCACCGCCGCGCGTGAGCACGATATCGATCGGGATGGCGAGCCACGTCGGAATGTTGCGACCGCCGACTTCGGCCGGATAGGTGCCGATCCGGGCGCCCGGTCCGTAGGCGAGACCGGTGCGCGCAATCAGCCGGCGCATGACGGCGCTCCAGGGCGTGGCGTTGAAATCGCCGACCACGACGACGGGACCAGTGAGGCCCTCGACATGGGTGCCAACCTTATCGAGCAACTCGTCGCAGGCCACGCAGTGTATCTCGGCCATGGGTGAGGCGGTGTGCAGGCCGATCAACGTCAGGCCTTCGATCTCGACGGCGATGGCATTGCCGACGTTCGCGAAGATGTACGACGGCTCGCCCACGATCGGATGGCGCGCATAGATCGCGACATCGCACGAGGACAACGCCACCCTTGTCGGCAGCTCGTCGCCCAGCACCGCCAGACGTCCCGGCCACGCGTCCAATGCTTCGGCCACCACAAGCACGTCGACCTTCTCGCGTCGAACCCAGTCGATCAAGCGCGCGGCGTCATGGTTGCTCCGAAGCACGTTGGAGAAGGCGAGCCGCAGCCGGCGATCGCCGGTCGGCGGCGGCGCCGCGGGCGTCGCCTGCACGATCTCACGCCAATTGATCGCCGCGGCGCCGATGGCGACGAGAAGGAAGAAGAGCTTCGGTCCCACAGGCAGATCGGCGAGCACAACGAGGAGAGCGGCCGCGCCGGACGCCACGGCCAGATGCGCCCGGAAATGAACGAGCAGCGCCAGGCGCCAGTCGCGTGCGTAGGACGCCGCGGTCGCCACCGCGACGCCCAACGTTGCAACGACGGAAAGTCCGGCGATCACGCGAGGAGCGTACGGGCCGTCTGGCCGTCGGCGGCGATCTGAGCCTTGAGCTGGTCGAGGCCCGCGAACTTCATCTCCGGCCGGATGAAATCGACCAGTTGCACGCGCAACGTCTTGCCATAGAGATCGCCCGCGAAGTCGAACAGATGGACTTCGAAATTCTCCTGCAGCTTGCCGACCGTCGGCCGCTTGCCGAGGTTCGCCACGGCATTGCGCCACGTATTGTCGATCAGCGCCCGCACGGCATAGACACCGAAGCGCGGGCGCAGATGCTCGCCCAGGGCCACGTTGGCGGTAGGGAAGCCGATGGTGCGGCCGCGCTGGTCGCCCTGCTCGACCACGCCCTCGATCTCCCACGCATGACCCAGCAGCTCGGCGGCCTCGCGCACCATGCCGGCGCGCAGCGCCTCGCGGATACGGGTCGAGGAATAGATCTCGCCCTCGCGCATCACCGGATCGAGGATGGTGACGCCGAAGCCGCGCTTCTCGCCCAGCTTGCGCAGCTTCTCGACATTGCCGCCGCGTCGCGCACCGAAGGTGAAATCGTAGCCGCACACGACATGGCGGGCGCCGAGGCCGGCCAGCAGCACGTCGTCGACAAAAGCGTCGGCGGTCACGGCGGCGAACGCCGGGTCGAACCGCTGGGCCAATACCGCCTGCACGCCGTACGCTTCGAGCAGCCGGAGCTTGGCCGGCGGCAAGGTAAGGCGGAATGGGCCGGTGTCGGGCACGAAGAAGCGCCGCGGGTGCGGCTCGAAGGTGAGCGCGACCAGTGGCGAGTTGAGTGCCCGCGCGTGCTCGGCGGTCTTGGCCAGCAACGCCTGGTGGCCACGATGGACGCCGTCGAAATTCCCGAGCGCCACCGCACCGCCCTTCCAGGCGGCCGGCGTGTGCTCCCAATGGTCGAAGACCGGAATCATTTGGAAGTACGGCGCGGCACCAGCACGACCGCTTCGCCATCGATCACGACCTTGTCGCCGTTCAGGCATTGGGTCTTGATCGTGACGCGGCGCTTCTGCGCATCGATCGCGGTGATCGTGGCGACGGCGGTGATGGTCTCGCCGATCAGCACCGGCGCCATGAAGTTCATCGTCTGCGAGATATAGATCGCGCCGGGCCCGGGCAGCTTGGTGCCGATCACCGTCGAGATGAAGCTGCCGCTCAGCATGCCGTGCGCGATGCGCTGGCCGAAGCGGGTGCCTTTGGCGAAGCCCTCGTGCAGGTGGATCGGGTTGGTATCGCCGGAGACGCCGGCAAAGGCCATGATGTCGGCTTCGGTGACGGTCTTGCCGAACATCGCCGACTGGCCGACCGTCAGGTCCTCGAGGAAAAGCCCGTTCATCGCTGCGAAATCTGACACCGTTCAAGCTCCCTGCTCCGGGCCGCCCTCTTACCATGCCCCGGACCCTATGCCACAGTCGGCTGAATGAACGAGACCGTTGCCGCCGCTCTCGCCGCCGCCTGCGGCCGTCACTTCCGCGCCGCCACGGCGATCGAGAACCTCCACCGCGAATCGGGCGGCGCCTCGCGCCAGACCTGGAGCTTCGACGCGATGGCCGCCGGCCGGCGTCATGAATTGATCCTACGCCGCGATCCTCCAACTGCCGGCGGAAAAGACCGCGGCAGCGCCACCGCGCTCGATCGCAGCACGGAGTTCGGCGTGTTGCGCGCGGCTTTCAACGGCGGCGTGCGCGCGCCGGAGCCGCTGTTCGAACTCATGGCCGACGATGGTCTGGGCGACGCCTTCGTGATGCGCCGCGTCGGTGGCACGGCGATCGCGCGCAAGCTCCTGCGCGATGCGCCTTATGCCGACGCCCGCACCAAGATCGCGGGCCAGCTCGGCGAGATCGTGGCGCGCATCCATAAGGTCGACCTTGCCCAGCTGCCGCCGCTCGCCCATCGCGAAGCCGCCGACCAGGTGGCGAGCCTGCGCGCAACTCTCGACTTGCTCGACCAACCGCAGCCCGTGTTTGAACTTGCCTTGAGCTGGCTCGACCGGCGCAAGCCTGCGCCCGGCGCGAAGCCCGTGTTGGTGCACGGCGACTATCGCACCGGCAATTATCTCGCTGACGAGACCGGCGTCACGGCGATCCTCGACTGGGAGGGCGCGCATCTCGGCGATCCGATCGAGGATCTCGGCTGGCTGTGCGTGAAGAGCTGGCGCTTCGGCGCGATCGACCATCCGGCGGGCGGCTTCGGCAGCCGCGAGCAACTGTGGCAGGCCTATCAACGCGCTGGCGGCGGCACTGTCGATCCGGCGCGTGCGCACTGGTGGGAAGTCTTCGGCACGGTGCGTTGGGGCGTGATCTGTCTCACCCAGGCGTGGCGGCATCTCTCGGGCGCGGTGAAATCGATGGAGCTCGCCTCGATCGGCCGGCGCGCCGTCGAAACCGAGGTCGATCTGCTGCAACTTCTGAAGGGCGCCTAATGGCCCAGGACCGTCCCACCGCCGCCGAGCTTCTGGCCGCCATCGCCGACTTCCTGCGCGAGGAGGCGACGCCTGCGCTCGACAAGGCCGAGCCACGCCTCGGCTTCCAGATGCGAATCGCGGTCAACTCGCTGGCGATCCTCGAACGTGAAGCGCGACTGGGCCCGGCCGCCGACGGCGGCGAGCACGCGCGCCTGGTGAAGCTGCTCGGCCACAACGGCACGCTTCCCGACCTCGTGCGCGAGCTGGCCCATCAATTGCGCGAAGGCACGCGTGACGAACGCGATCCCGAACTGATGGCGCACCTCGATGCCACCGTCGCCGACAAGATCG
>CAIKZO010000115.1 GCA_903832005.1 Enhydrobacter aerosaccus
GAGCCGCGAAGAAGAGAGCGAATAAGAGGGCAAGATAAAGCGAGTTGCCTCGCTGCCGGAACTTCGTTCCTAAGTGTTTGTCTGCACATTGTTTTTTGGCGGCTTGCCGCTGAAGGCGCGAGGTGCGGCGTCGTCGGAGAAGTCGATTTCGGCAATGTTTTCAATGGCATTTTGGGTGGCGCCGCCAATGTGCGTCGTGCGCCGTTCCGCCGCTTTTACTCTACAGCAAGTATTTCTACGCCACGGCCCTACGCCGTCATTTTCGACCTTGTGTCGGCCGTTTTATCTTCCAATCGTCGCATCATGGCGAACGACGAAGACCATTTCCGCATCCGTCCCGGCCGGGTCCGCGACCGGGCTGGCGGGCGCACCACGCGCGCCGTCCGGCCGCGCCCGAAGACGTTTCTGGCCGAGGTGCATCAGGCTATCCGCCGCGCCGGCGGCGACCCTAATCGGCTGGGTTCGGCCGGGAAGGGGAGCGGCCGGTTCAATGCGCGAGGCCGGGGCGCTACGGCCGCCGCCGGGCTGAAGGGGCGGAGCGCCTGGAGCCGGGAGACCAGCGGCGTGCGGACCCGCGCCCGGCGCGTGACCGTGAAGGCGCGGATCGTGAAGCTCAACCCGCAGCGCGGGGCGGCGCGCGGACGGTCGTTCGTCAGCGCGAAGGCGGTGGACGCCCACCTGCGCTATCTGGAGCGCGATGGCGTCAACCGCGACGGCGAGAAGGGACAGGTCTATTCGGCCGAGCGCGACGCCGAGGACGGCCGCGCCTTCCTCGACCGGGGCCGCGACGACCGCCACCAGTTCCGCTTCATCGTCTCCGCCGAGGAAGGCGTAGAGTTGGCCGACTTGCGAGAGACCACCCGCGACCTGATGAAGACGATGGAGGCTGACCTCGGCACCAGGCTCGACTGGATCGCGGTCGATCACCACAACACGGGATACCCGCACACCCACATCCTGGTGCGCGGCGTTACCGACGACGGGAAGATACTGAACATCGCCGGCGACTACATCGCCCACGGCATCCGCGAACGGGCCAGCGAAATCGTCACGCTGGAGCTGGGCCGGCAGACCGAGCAGGAGGTCAGCCGCCAGCTTGAGCGCGAGGTGGACGCCGAGCGCTTTACTCGCCTTGACCGTATGCTGATCGCCGAACAGGAGGCGAGCCACGCATTCGCCGATCTGCGCCCCGACCAGGACATGCTGGAGACGGCGCGGCGGAACCGTGCGCTGCTGATCGCGCGCGCCCGCCGGCTGGAGAGCATGGGGCTAGCGACCGAGGTGGAGGTTGGCCGCTGGTCCATCTCCGCACAGGCCGAGCCGACCTTGCGCGAACTGGGCGAGCGCGGCGATATCATCAAGACCATGCACCGGGCGCTGGCCGACCACGGCCTCGCCGACGAACGCGCCCCCGCGCAATATGTGGCGCACGGCAAGCAGATCACCGAACCGATCGTGGGCCGCGTGCTCGCCAAGGGCCTGGCCGGCGACGAGATGGGCGACCGGCTGCACCTCGTCATCGATGGCGTGGCCGGGCGCACCCACTACGTGGAGGTGGCGGACGCCACCCGCCTGGACGAGATCAGGCGCGGCCACATCGTCGCGCTCGATCCGGCGCCGACCAAGGCCGAGCCTCGGCCGGCGGATGTCAACATCCAGATCATGGCGGAGGCCAATGGCGGCATCTACCAGCCGAGTGTGCATCTGGAAGCGACCCGGGACATCATCGAGCAGCGCCACGGCGACCCCGACGCCTTCATCCGCTCCCATGTGCGCCGGCTGGAAGCCTTGCGCCGCGCCGGGCATGTCGAGCGCATCGACGCCGACCATTGGAAAATCCCCGGCGACATCGCCGAGCGAGGCATCGCCTATGACGCCCCCGGCCGGCCCAAGGATTTCGGCATCCGCACATTGTCCACGCTCGACC
>CAIKZO010000116.1 GCA_903832005.1 Enhydrobacter aerosaccus
AGCACTCAGCATCGGCGACGTTCGTAACGTTGATGGCACCGTGAAGAACGAAATTCGGCTCGATGCCGCGCAAACGAAGGGCAAGCACGCTCGCACTGTGTTTGTGAATGACCGGCTTCGTAAGGAAATAGCCTCGTACCTCAAAAGAAAGGTGACGACCGATCCAAACGCTCCGCTGTTTCGAACGCAGAAGCGATCAGCATTCTCAGCCAATACGCTCTGTCAGACGCTCAACGGTCTCTATCGCTATGCTGGCGTAGATGGTGCGACGAGCCATTCCGGCCGACGCAGTTTCATCACTGCATTGGCGAGCAAAGGGATCGGCGTGCGCGTGCTGGCGTCGTTGGCTGGGCACAAGAGCATTGCCACAACTCAGGCCTATATTGATGTGAATGATGAAATGAAGCGCGCCGCTGTCGAGCTTGTTTAGACATGTGCCGCATTGCCGAAAAGTGGCGGGATTAAACCCTTGGCCTCGCCTGCGAACGCAAGTCACTTCACCGGCTGTGTTCTCAACTACTTAAAGAATTTAGTCGCCTGATCCGCACTGACGCGCTTGGGTAGACCCTTTGCCTCGGTGAGACGTTTAACGATCGCCCTACTCAACGCTCGATTGCCCGACGCGGTGTGTTTGATGTGATCGAGTGCGTGGGTGATTGTCTTGATCTCTTGAAGCTTGCCTGCGTTTGCCCCCGCCGAATACATGTCGCATTCGTCACACCAAAACATTAGCGAACTATCACCCTGATAAGCAGACGCCCTCGTTGCGAGATTACCGCAGCCATGGCATTTCTCAACGAACGACTTGGCCGCGAACACTTTAGCAAGGCGCACGAATTCCTTCGCGTGCGCCGTACTGCCATATTTCTCAGTATACCAGCGCGCAAAATCAGGCTTCTTTAGAAGCACTTCTTCTAGTGTCTTGCCCGCGTTCTTTCCGGAAATAAATTTCATTCAAATCCTCCGATCACGATCTCCGCCAACTCAATTATCTGATCGACGCGTTCGACTTCCCGAATGTGGCTCGGCGAAAGCGCCATCTTCTTTTTAGGTTTCTCTTCGAGATATTGGCAGTGAATGCCCCTCGAAGAGAGGAGCGTCCCTGGGAGATTTGTTCGCTTCCGGAAGAGTTTCTGTGAGAGCGCGCTCCCTGATTTCATCGCGCGGCACCAACTCCACCTCTATTCTCTTAGTTTCTTCAAGGAGCTTCGCAGCGAGCAGACCACGCTTGTCCCATTTACTTTTCGTGCCTTCTTGAGGCCTCTCAGCTACTACTCGCTTGATTCCCGATTGAATTATTAGACCAGCGCACTGCGCGCAAACTGGCTTGCCGTAAACGAATATTTCGCCTCCAACCGCGCCCCTTCCGGCAATGGTTATGGCGTTAGCTTCTGCATGAATAATGATGTCGAGCTTAGTGTCTTGATCTTGAAGACGTTCGCGAGAATCTTCGACTTCCCGAGGAAATCCATTGTAGCCGATTGCACACAAGCGACCTTGTGCATCGACAAGTACTGCTCCGACTTGAGCGTTAGGGTCTTTCGACCAACTGGATACATGGCGGGCAAGGCGCAGATAGCGGTCATCCCATTTGCGACCCTTCGCCCGTTCCTCTTTAGATTGCAGGATGAAACTCCTTCACAATCTATTTGATCGCAGCGAACGTCCCCTAGTCAAGCTTAGGAGTGAGCCTTGCTATAGCCATCTCTTTAAGGATGCAAACGCGCAGAGGAGCTGATGGCTATGTCGGTTCATCGTGGAGCAGAAGAACTACGCTCAGTCCTGCTATCTCGCCTAAGCTGCAATTACCCGATTGAGCTCTTCTATAAAGAAGGCCGTCTTGTCGCGCACGTCATGCCCAAGCTCTTTCGCGAGCTTAAAGAAGCCGCCTCCGGGCTGTAGACTGTCCTTAAGCACAACGAGGACCGAAAGCATACCCATCGTCCTTTTGTGCTCCTCTACGGAAATCTCACCGAGCATCTGATGAAATGCGCTCTCTTCAGCTCTAAACCGAATGGCTGTTATCTCGGCGGCAAGCTCAGCATATGTGATTGTCTGATTGGCTCGCCGCTTTGCGCGCGCCTGTAGAATTGTTTTGGCTTCTCTTTTGGCTGCGTCCCAGACCCTTTGCTCATAACCGTACGGCATCTCAGTCTCCTTAAGGATAGTTGAGACTACATACGGCAAATTTCGATTTCCGCGATGCGACTGGCCGGAACCTCGACAAGACCTAGGCACATGCGATCGTCATGGCCTAAGTTATTGTTTTTACACTGAAATTTAAACCACGCGGAAGTTCTTGAACTGCCAGGGGTCGGACTTGTCGAGGTCCTCGGGGAAGAGCTCGCCGCGATCCTGCAGCGGGGTCCAGTCGCTGTATTTGCCGACGACCGGCCCGAGGTAGGGCATACAGATCTCGAGGTTGCGCGCGAAGTCCATCTCGTCGGCTTCGACGATGCCCTCGTTGGGGTTCTCGAGCGCCCAGATGATGCCGGAGAGTACCGGCGCCACGACCTGGATCGAGGTCGCGTTGTTGTAGGGCGCGAGGCTGCGCGCCTCCTTGATGTCGATCTGCGAGCCGTACCAGTAGGCACCCTTCTTGTGGCCCATCAGCAGCACACCCAGCTCGTCGCGGCCCGAGGTGACCTCGTCGACGATCAGGCGCTGGTGCTTCTGCTGCTTGAGGTTCTTACCGGCGATCTCGTGCATCGACATAATCGCCTGGTCGCACGGGTGATAGGCGTAGTGCACAGTCGGCCGGTAGGTCACCTTCTTCCCGTCGCGCACGGTGAGGTAATCGGCAATCGAAATCGATTCGTTGTGCGTGATGATGTAGCCGTGGAAGGGGCCCTCGATCGGCGTCCAGGTACGCACCTGCGTCAGCAGGCCGGGCCGGTTCAGGTAGATCGCCGCGTCGCAGCCGAACGTGTGGCGCTTGCCGTCGGCCGGCAGCGTCTTCTCGTGCGTGCCCCAACCCATCTCGGCCGGCTGTCCGCCCTCGGAGACGAAGCCGTCGATCGACCAGGTGTTGACGAACTCGCCCACTTCCTTCGGCTTGGGCGAGACCTGCGTATCGCGCTCCGCGATGTGGATCGTCTTGACGCCGAGCCGCTGGGCGAGCTTGCCCCAGCCCTCGCGCGTGGTCGGCACCGCCGTCTTCACGCCGGTATCGCGCGCCAGGTTCACCAGCGCCTGCTTGGTGAAGTGCGAGACCAGGCCCGGGTTGGCGCCGTGTGCGACCACCGCCGTCGATCCGCCGCTGTAGCGCTGCTTGAGCTTCAGCATCGTGTCGCGCAGCGCATAGTTCGATCGGCGCGAGACCGACAGGCTGGGATCCGAATAGCCGCCGGGCCAAGGCTCGATGCAGGTGTCGAGGTAGAGCACGCCCTTCTTCTGGCAGAGCTCGATCAGCGCCGTGGAGGCGACCTCGACCGAGAGATTAAGCAGGAAGTCACCCTCACCCAGCCGGTTGTCCAGCACCGAGCGGACGTTGGACACGGTCAGGCGCTTTTCGACGTACTCGATGCCGAAGCGTTCGGCCTCTTTTTCACCGCCACGCATTTCGTCGGTGATGATGGTGATCTGCTCGGGCTTGATGCCGATATGGCGCAAGATCAGCGGCAGCACACCCTGGCCGATCGAGCCGAAGCCCACCATGACCAGGCGGCCTTTGAAGTCGAGGTACTTCTTGTTGCGCGCGATCTTCTTCGCCATTTCAGCGCCCCTGAGTCTGATTCGTTAAAAGGTCGATAAACGGCAACGGGGCCTTTCTCAAGGCCCCGTCCCGTCACTCCGATGTAACGGAAGGCTAGATGCAGATCGCCTTGAGCGGCGAGAAGCCGTTGAAAGCCACCGATGAATAGGTCGTCGTGTAGGCGCCGGTCGACAGGATCTCTACCTTGTCGCCGGGCTTCAGCGACAGCGGCAGCTTGTACTCGGTCTTTTCGTAGAGGATGTCGGCCGAGTCGCAGGTCGGGCCGGCCAGCACGACCGGGCCGACGCGCGTGCCGTCGCGGCTCGTGCGCAGGCGATACTTGATGCTCTCGTCCATGGTCTCCGCGAGGCCCGAGAACTTGCCGATGTCGAGGTAGACCCAGCGCTTGCGCTCGTTGGCGGCCTTGCGCGAGACCAGCACGACTTCGCTCTGGATCACGCCCGCGTCGCCCACCATGGAGCGGCCCGGCTCGATGATCACCTCTGGCATGCGGTTGCCGAAGTGGCGCACCAGCGCGCGACCGACCGCCTCGCAGTAGGCCTCGATGCTGCTGACCTCGGCGCGATAACGCGCGGGGAAGCCGCCGCCCAGGTTGACCATGCGCAGGTCGACGCCTTCTTCGGCCAGCGCAAAGAACATCTGCGAGACCTGGCCCAGCGCCTTGTCCCACTGCTCGAGATCGGTCTGCTGGCTGCCGACATGGAAGGAGATGCCGTAGGGATCCATGCCCCACTGCTTGGCCTTGCGCAGGAGGTCCTTGGCCATCTCCGGCGCGCAGCCGAACTTCTTGCTGAGCGGCCACTCGGCGCCGCCGCAGTCGACCAGCACGCGGCAGAACACCCGGGCGCCGGGCGCCACGCGGACGAGCTTCTGCAGCTCCGCCTCACTGTCGAAGGCGAACAGGCGCACGCCCTGCTGGTAGGCCCAGGCGATGTCCTTTTCCTTCTTGATGGTGTTGCCGAAGGAGATGCGGTCGGCCGACACGCCAGCGGCCTGCACGAGCTCGATCTCGCCGCGGCTCGCCGTGTCGAACTTGGAACCGGCCGTCGCTAGACGAGCCAACACCTGTGCGGCTGGGTTCGCCTTCACGGCGTAGAAAATGTGCGCGGTCGGCAGCAGCTCGCGCATGCGGCGGAAGTTATGGTCGACCACGTCGAGATCGACCACCAGGCAGGGAGTCTCGGGCTGCTGTTCGCGGAGATAACGAAAAATACGCTCGGTCATCGTTGGGGGGTTCCCCGTCTAAAACGTCAAATTGTTCGAAGAAGCGAGTACGCGACGGACGTTGCCGAAAGGCAGCGTGCGTCAGCAGATACTCGAGGGGAGATCGAACGTGGCCCGGTCTAAAATCACCGGGCTAATGACATGATAGCGGGGACGAAGCCCCGCGCGGTAAGCAATCATCAGAAGCTCCTTCCCGGACCCGGCTGTTAGCCGGCACTGCCAAAAAGAACACTTTCCGTCGTTGCGTAACCACAAAGGGCCAGCGGCACGTGCGTGGGCGTCTTAAGGATTGGTATCTACAACTAATGTACGCGGGTACAAGAAGATTCTTCCCCGTCGACCAAATTTCTGGGGGCCTTGTGTTGGGAAGAACACACCCGACCGTCTCGAGGTTGCGCTAGAGCCGGGGCGAGGAGCTGTTGGGCAGGCGGATCCACGCGGCGAGGAGCATGAGCGGCGCCAGGGAGACGGCCGACACGAAGAGTGCGACGCGAACGCTCGAGAAGTCGGCGATCTGGCCCCACAGCAACGAGCCCACGACCATCGCGCCGAAGAAGACCACCTGGTTGATCGCCATGCCGCGCGCCCGCATGAAGTGCGGCAGAAGCATCTGCATCGACATGTTGTTGTTGGACACCACCACCATCCAGCACGCGCCGGTCACGGCGAAGCAGGCGCCGAAGACGTAGGGTCGCATGACCAGCGCGGCTACCACCGCTGCCGCCGCATGGACGCCCATGGCCCAGATATTGGCCCTCGCGGCCCCCAGCAGTCGGTTGAGCAGGGGCATGCTGAACGCGCCCAGGACCGCGCCGATGCCGAAGGCGGTGTAGAGCAGCCCGAAGGAAAATTCGTCGAGGCCGAGTTGGAAGCGGCCGATCGCGGGCAGCAGCGTGCTGATGGCGATGCCTGGCACGAAGTAGCAGGCGCCGCGGGCCATGACCGCCTTGAGCTCGCTCGATCCCTGGATGAAGGCGAGGCCGGCGCGGGCCGCCGCGCCAAAACTCTCCTGCCGTTGCCCGGCCCGAGCCTCGGCCGGCCTCTTCCAGACCTGCATGGCCAGGATCACGAAGATGTAGGTGGCCGAGTTGATGGCGAAAAGAAGGAAGACGCCCACGAGGCTCAGCAGGACCTGTCCGATCACCGGCCCGATCGTCCGCGCCAGGTTGAAGCCGACGCTGTTCAGGGCGACCGCTGGCCGCAGCTGCGAGGCCGGCACGATCTCGGGCAGGACAGCCTGCCAGGCCGGCGTGTTCATGGCGTTGCCGATTCCCATCAGGAAGCTGAACGCGACCAGGTTCCAGGCGGTCAGCCAACCGAACAGGGCAAGCACCGCCATCGCCCCGGAGACCAGCAGCATCCAGCACTGGCAGGCAATGATATAGAAGCGCCGGTCGAACCGGTCCGCGAGGATGCCGGCGAAGAAGCAGAACAGGAAGATCGGCAACGTGCCGGCGGCCGACAGCAGGGCCACAAAGATCGGCTGGCTCGTGAGACTGGTCATCTCCCACGCGGCACCGGCCGTCTGCATCCAGCCGCCGACATTCGACAGCATGTTGGCGACCCAAATGCCGAGGAAGACGCGATTGGCGAGCGGGGACAGCGCCGAGGGATGCCTGGGTGCCCCGGAGGGCGGCGTGGTCACACCAGCGCCTTCTCGTAGATCCGATGGGTCTTGTAGTGCACCCCGCCGACCGAGCGGATGATGTTGTTGGTCGCCTTGTTGTCCTCGAGGATCCAGCCCAGCTCGGCGGTCTTCTTGCCCAGCTTCTTGCCGTTCTCGCGCAGCACGTCGATCGCCATCATGGCGAGACCCGCGCCCATCAGCGGATGGTTGCGGAACTTCTTCTTCACGCCCATCAGCGGGACCCGCATGCTCTCGGTACCCATCACCTTGAGGCGCCACAGGAGCTTGGCGAGGTTGAGCGGGTTCAGCGAGCCGTTGAAGCCGTCGATCGCCTCGTTGAGGTTGGCCAGCGCCACGATGAAGGCCACGGTCTCGTCGTCGACATCGATGAAGACGACCAGATCGGGAATGATCACCGGTCCGAAGGCCTTGGCGGCATGGTCGATCTCGGCCTGCGTGAAAGGCACGAAGCCCCAGTTGTCGCTCCAGGCGTCGTTGAACACGCCCACCAAGGTACGCACCTCGGCGTCGAACATTTTCATGTTGGCCGTGCGGACCTTGACCCGGTCGGCCAGGCCGGCACGATTCAGCAGTTTCTTGCCGATGGTTTCGGGCGCGTTCTGCACGTCGTAGTCGTAGGAGAAGAGGTCCTTGATCTTCTTGTAACCGCAGGCCTCGACGCGGGGACCGGCATAGGGCGGATCCCACGGCACCAGCAGGACCGAGCGGCTGTCGAAGCCCCACACGAGCAGGCCGACTTCCTCGTTGACCGAGAGGCTGAACGGGCCGGTCGCCCGGATCATGCCGCGCGCGCGCAACCAGGCCTCGGCTTCCTTGAACAGCGCCTGGAAGATCGCGAGATCGTCTTCGGCCACGATCGAGCCGATATGGCCGGTGCTGTCGGCGTAGCGCTCGAGATAGGCCTTGTCGATCTGAGCGGTGATGCGCCCCACCACCTTGCCGGCGCGACGGGCCAGGAAGAACTCGACCTCGACATGCTGGAACAGCGGATTCTTCTTGGGCGAGTAGGCTTCCTGCCGCTCGCTGTTCAGGTGCGCGGTGTAGCCCGGCTGGCCCTTGAAGAGCCGCCTGGGCAGGTCGATGAAGGCCTTGAGGTCGGATTTGCCCGCCACCGGCGTGACGACGATATCGGAAGAAGCCATGACCACCTCAATGAGCCGCGGGACTGTGAAACACCAGTTCCCCGTCGGGCTCGCAACCGTCGAACGCTGCGTTCAATGCCCGCAGTTCGATGCGCAGCATCCAGCTATCGTCGTTGCGTTCTATGTGAATCAGATGATAGCGCGCGCGCCCGTACTTGCTGTCGGGCGCGGCAGACGCCGAGGCGACGCCGACCACCGGGATCAGCCCGAGCGGCCCTTCGATGCGCGCGACCTCACTGCGGTGATTATGACCGTGCAGGACCAGCTCGCAGCCGACCCGACGGATCATCGCCTGGAATTCGGCCGTGTCAGTCAGGTGCTTGAACCGCGATTCACCCTTGAGCGGCGGATGGTGGATCAGCACGACACGGCAGAGCCCTTCGCGGCCAAGCTCGGCCAGCAGTTTCTCGGTGCGGGCGATCTGGACCTCGCCCAGGTTGCCGGTCGCCAGCAGCGGCGGCTTGGGCACGCCGGTCGACAGACCGACCAGAGCGATCTCGCCGCGCCGGCGCACAGTCGGGAAGACATCGAAGCCCTCGGCCGGCGCCGCGCCGTCGCCGGCGATATAGGCGCCCCACAGACCCACGCTCTCCTTCCAGGTGACATGGACGTAGGCGTCGTGATTGCCCGGGATGACGGTGATGCGCGTGGGCTCATCAAAGGCCGCCAGCCAATCGGCGGCGCGGCGGAATTCCTGCGGCAGCGCCACGTTCACCAGGTCGCCGGTCAGCGCGATATGGTCGGGTTGCTGCTTCTTGATGTCGGCTACGATCCCGGCCAGCGCCTCGGGCACGTGGATGTGAACGCGATGGCGCCACCAGTTAAAATAGCCGGTGGCGCGCTTGTTCAGCAGTTGAAGCGGGCGCGCCTCCGGCATCGGCAGATGCGGGTCGGAGAGATGCGCCAGGGTGAACATGCCGGAGAGGCTAGCGTGCGCTCCCGGCGGCACGCGCGGGGGCCGCGGCCGGGAGGACGCCCATCTGGCGGGCGATACCGGTCATGACCTCGACCATGTGGTCGAGCTGTTCCTTGGTGTGCGCGGCCGACACCGAGCAGCGCAGCAACGACACGCCGTTGGGCGTGGCCGGCGGAATGGCGACGTTCACATAGACGCCGGCATCGAGCATCGCGCGCCAGAAGCCGATCGCCATCATCTTGTCCGGCAAATGGACGCCGACGACGGGGCCGTGCTCGGGTCCCAGCGTGAAGCCTTTGGCCTTGAGGCCTTCGTAGAGCGTGTGGACGTTGTCCCAGAGATGGGTGCGCAGTTCGGGATGGGCAATCACGACCTTCAGCGCCTGACGGACCGACGCCACGATCGAGGGCGGCAGCGACGCCGTGAACATGTAGGAGCGCGTGGTGACCCGCAGCACATCGAAGTCCGGATCGTTCGAGACGCAGTAACCGCCGATCGCGCCCAGCGTCTTGGAGAAAGTGCCGACGATGAAGTGGCAGTCGTCGAGCACGCCCTCTTTCTCGCACAGGCCGCGGCCGTGCTCGCCAAGGGCGCCCAGCGAATGCGCCTCGTCGATCAGCACGTAGGCTTTGTATTTCTTGCAGACCTCGACGAATTCCTTGAGCGGCGCGCTGTCGCCGAGCATCGAGTAGATGCCTTCCAGCACCACCAGCCGGTTGCCGGGCTTGTCGCCGAGACGGCGCAGGCGCGCGTCGAGGCTGGCCGGATCGTTGTGCTTGAAGCGCACGACCTCGGCCTGGGTCTGCTTGCAGGCGTCGTAGATCGAGGCGTGGCTGTCGGCATCGATCAGCAGGAAGTCCTCGGCGCCGACCAGGTTGGAGATGATCCCGAGATTGGCCTGGTAGCCGGTCGTGAAGACCATGCAGTGCTTCTTGCCGTAGAACGCGGCGATCTCTTCCTCGAGCGCCACGTGCTCTGTGTAGCTGCCGTTGGCGATGCGCGAACCGGTCGTGCCGGTGCCCTCGGCCCGGATCGCCTCGATGGCGGCTTCCATGCAGGACGGATCGAAGGTCAGCCCGAAATAATTGTTCGTGCCGACCAGCAGCGTCTTCTTGCCGTTGATGATCGCCTCGGTGGGCGACAGGACCCGCTCCATGCGAATCTGGAACGGATCCGGACCGGTCGCGCGGACCTCGCCATAGAGCGAGACCAGACCGGCATAGCGGTCCAACAGACCCATGGCGGTTAGCGCCGGGCGCGCAGCTTCAGGACGGTGTCGGCCAGCTCGTCGACGGTGTAGATTTCCGCGACGACGTTCATCGGGATCGAGACGTCGAACCGGTCCTCGATCTCCATGACCATGTCCATGACCGCCAGCGAATCGATGGCCAGGTCCTTGGTGATCACGGTCGAGCCGGCGATCGGCTTTTCGCCAATCTGGAACGGGGCCAGGTGATGGCAGATTTCGCCCATGACTTCGGCGCGCGAGATGGAGCCGCGCTCGACGGGGCTGGAAACGAGGGTGTCGTTCATGTCGTCGTTCTCGACGATCGAATTAGTGGCTTCACGCAACACGGGGGCTCCCTTCGGGGGATATTGACGGGCTCTATCTGCCAGAAACCCCGATTCCTTGTGAAATAACAAATTGTTACGCACTGTTTCAGCGTTTCCGAAGCCATCCATGAGCCCGGTACCACTGCACGGCGTCCCGGAACCCGGTCCAGAGGTCGAAACGCGCCTGGAAGCCGGTCGTTTCGGCCAGCCTCCGGTCATGGACCGCCCAATCTTCGTGAAATATCTCGGCCACCTTGCCCGCCGTCAGGATCCGGGCGGGACCGCCTATCGATTGCAGAAGCTGATTCACGCCGGCCACGCCCACCATGACCGGCCGGGGGATCGGCAGACGAGTCACCCCGCGGCCGAGCGCCGACCCGGCCGCATCGGCCATGTCGGCATAGTCGTACTCCCGCCCGTCATCGATTTCATAGACGCCCGGGGACAGGGACTGGGGCACCGGCTGGGCGAGCGCCCGCACCAGCGCCTCGACCAGGTCCTCGACATGAATAAGAGAGAGCCGCCGGGCCGTGCCCATCGGCTGCGGGGCAATCCCGCGCGCCGCGGCCCGGAAATATGCCAAGGTCTCGCGGTCGCCTGGGCCGTAGACCGCCGGCGCCCGCACGGCGAGCCACGGACCGGTCCGGCCGATGAGCGCCTCCTCGGCGGCGCGCTTGCTGGCGGCATAGGGCGACAAGGTGGGCTCACGCGCCGCCAGCGACGACAGCAGGAGGAACGGCGCGGGATCGGCCAGCGCTGATAGAAGCGCAGTGCCACCCAGATTGACCGTCGCGAAGTCGGCGGGGTCGCGGGCCTTGATCAGGCCGGCGGCATGAATGACGGCATCGACGCCGTCGACCAGCTTGCGCAGGGCCGCCTCGTTCCCGAGATCGCCCCACACGATCTCGGCGTCGACGCCGGCCAGCGACGGCAGCGGCGACCAGCGGCGCAACAGCAGGCGGACCTTCCACCCATGCCGCGCCAATGCGGAGACAAGATGTGGTCCGACGAAGCCTGACGCGCCGGTGACCGCGACCAGCATGGCGCGGCTCAGGCCGTCGCGGGGTTCGACGGCGCGGCGTCCTCGGCGTAGCGGCCGGCCAGGTAGTTGGCCCGCACGCGTGCCCGCGAGAGCTTGCCCGACGATGTCGTGGGCAGCCCCATCGTCGGCGGCACCAGCACGACCTCGCAGTCGACAGCGATCGCCTCGCGCACCGCGCCCGCGACGTCGCGCGCCAGATCAGCCTTCTGGTCGGGCGCGACCCGCGCCAGCACGGCCACGACGACGCGTTCGCCACCGCCATCGTCGACCGAGAAGGCCGCGCAGTCGTCCGTCTTGACGATGCGCCTGGCCTCGATCGTCCATTCGATGTCCTGCGGCCAGATATTGCGGCCGTTGACGATGATCAGGTCCTTGGCGCGGCCGGTGACGACGATGTCATCACCCAGGGTGTAGCCAAGATCGCCGGTATCGAGCCAACCGTCGGCCGACAGCACTTCGGCCGACGCTTCGGGGTCGTTGAAGTAGCCCGGCATGATGCTGGGGCCGGAAACGAAGATGCGCCCGACCTCGCGATCGGACACGATCTTGCCCGACGGATCGCGCACTTCCAGGCGATGTCCCGGCACGACTCGTCCACACAGCACGAAGCGGCGGGCCCGCAGGAGATCGTTTGGATCGGAGGCCGGCCGGGCGCGCTGCTCATTTGCCAATGCCGTGCGGTCGATCGTGTCGGTACGCACGCCACCATGATCGGGACCGAAAGTGATGGCGAGGCAGACCTCGGCCATGCCGTAGCTCGGGATGAAAATCCTGGGATCGAAGCCCTTGGACGCGAAGGTCTCGGCGAAGCGCTGAAGCACATCGGCGCGCACCATGTCGCCGCCGATGCCGGCATGCCGCCAGCACGACAGGTCGAGGTCGGCCGGGACCTGGTTGGCGCCGCGACGGGTGGCGAGGTCATAGCCAAAGCTCGGACTGTAGGCCACGGTGGCGCGGTTGCGCGAGATCAGGTTCAGCCACTGCATCGGGCGGCGCGCGAAGTCGCGCGGCGTCAAATAATCGATCGAGCATTGCGAGGACAGTGGCGCCAACAGGAAACCGACCAGTCCCATGTCGTGGTAGAGTGGCAGCCAGCTCACGGTACGGTCGTCGGCGCTGAGGTTGAGCCCACCCGGCCCGGTCATCGCATCGAGATTGGCCATCAGCGCGCGCTGGACGATGCGCACGCCGTGCGGATGGCGCGTGCTGCCCGAGGAGAACTGGATGTAGCAATCGTCGTCGGGACCGAGGGGCCGCAGGTCGACCTGCTTCTCCGGCAGCGAGTCGATCACTTCCATCCCGCCGTGCAGGCGGACGGCCGGGAACTCGGCGGCCGCTTCGGCGAGGAAGCCCGCGAGATCGTCGATGCCGACCGCCGCGACCGCTCCCGAGGCGGTGAGCTGGCGACGAAGCTGATCGAGATAGGCTTCCTTGCCGCCGATGCCGACCGGCACGGAAACCGGTACCGGCAGCAGCCCTGCGTATTGGGCGCCGAAGAAGATATCGAAGAAGCCCGGCCAGGTGTCCGCCGTGATGAGGATGCGGTCGCCCTTGGCGAAGCCCGCGCCGATTAGCTTGCGCGCTACGACATGGGCGCGCGCCCGCACGTCGTGCCAGCTGAGACCCGAGCGAATCTCGCCCTTGGCATTATAAAAGCTGACCCCGGTCTCGCCCTGGGCGGCGTAATCGAGCATCTCCGGCACCGATTTGAAGGCGCCGCGGCGATAAGCAAGCCGGATGTTGCGGGTGGGAAACGTGTTCATCGGGAAGGCGGGTCTCCTAGCAGAGGGGTTCCTTCCCCTCAAGATGGCGGCCTGAGTTGACACCCCCTGACCTCGGTCCGATAGTGCCCGCCCCTCGCCAAAACCCGGTGTTTCCAGTCCGGAATCGCCGGATCGGCGGGGGATTTTTACTTTTTGGAGGAGGACTATCGTGATTACGGCTGTGATGCCGACGTACGGTCGCAAGGACGTCGTGTTCGAACGCGGAGAGGGCAACTATCTCTACGCGACGGACGGGCGACGTTACTTGGACTTTACCTCCGGCATCGCCGTGAACGCGCTGGGCCACTGCCACCCCTATCTGGTCAAGGCCTTGACCGAGCAAGGTTCCAAGCTCTGGCACACCTCGAACCTGTTCCGCGTCGGCAACGGCGAGAAGCTGGCCCAGCGGCTGGTCGAGAATTCGTTCGCCGACACGATGTTCTTCTGCAACTCGGGCGCCGAGGCGATCGAGGGCGGCATCAAGCTGATCCGCAAGTATCAGTTCATGAACGGCCAACCCAAGCGCTACAAGATCATCTGCTTCCAGGCGGCGTTCCATGGCCGCCTGCTGAACGCGCTCGCGGCCACCGGCAACGAGAAGTATCTCGAAGGCTTCGGCCCGCCCGCGCCCGGCTACAAGCACGCGCCGCTCAACAACACCAACGTCGTGCGCGACATGATCGACGACGAGACCGCCGGCATCCTGGTCGAACCGATCCAGGGCGAAGGCGGCATCCGCGCGACGACCACGCAATTCCTGAAGGACCTGCGCGCGATCTGCGACGAGTTCGGCCTGCTGCTGTTCTACGATGAGATTCACACCGGCTTCGGCCGTACCGGCAAGCTCTGGGGCTACGACTGGTCAGGCGTGAAGCCTGATGTCGCGGCGATTGCCAAGGGCATGGGCGGCGGCTTCCCGATCGGCGCCTTTATGGCGACCGAGAAGGCGGCGGTCGGCATGGTGCCGGGCACGCATGGTTCGACCTATGGCGGCAATCCGCTGGCCACGGGCGTCGCCAATGCCGTGCTCGACGTCATCCTGAAGCCGGGCTTCATCGAGGACGTCCAGAAGAAGGGCGAGTACCTGAAGGGCGAGCTCGAGAAGCTGATCAAGAAGCACCCGAAGGTGTACGCCGAGCAGCGTGGCACCGGCTTCCTGCAGGGCCTGCGTTGCGAGGTTCCTGCCGGAGACATGGTGAATATGCTTCAGTCGCTCGGGATGCTTGTCCCGCCGGCCGGCGAGAACGTGATCCGCATCTTCCCGGCGCTGATCGCCGACAAGGCCGCGCTCGACGAAGGCATCGCCATCCTCGAGAAGGCCGCAGTCGCGTTCGAGTCCGCCAAAGCTGCCGAGTAGCGCCGTCATGACGACGCCGAAACATTTCCTCGACCTCGATCAGGTCGATCCCAAGACGCTTCGCCAGATCCTCGATCACGGCAAGGCGATGAAAACGGCGCGGGCGAACGGCGGGCACGACAAGCCGCTCGCCGGCAAGACGCTGGCGATGATCTTCGAGAAGCCCTCGACCCGCACCCGCGTGTCGTTCGAGGTCGGCATGCGCGAGCTCGGCGGCCAGACGATCATGCTGGGCCGCGGCGACACGCAGCTCGGCCGTGGCGAGACCATCGCCGACACCGCGCGCGTGCTCAGCCGCTACGTCGACATCATCATGATGCGCACCACCGTCGAGGAGAAACTCCTCGAGATGGCGAAGTACGCGACCGTGCCGGTGATCAATGGGCTCACCGACAAGACGCATCCCTGCCAGCTAATGGCCGACGTCATGACCTACGAGGAGCATCGCGGCTCCATCCAGGGCAAGTCGGTCGCCTGGTCGGGCGACGGCAACAACATGGCGACCTCGTGGATCCACGCCGCGGTGCAATTCGACTTCGAGCTCAAGGTCGCCTGCCCGGCCGAACTTGAGCCGCCGAAAGACGTGCTGCAGTGGGCCGAGAAGTCCAAGGGCCGCATCACTATCGGCCACGACCCCGAGACGATCGTGCGCAACGCCGACTGCGTCGTCACCGACACCTGGGTGTCGATGGGCGACGAGGATCCGCAGAGCGCCGGCGCCACGCGACGCCACAACCTGCTGCGCGGTTATCAGGTCGACAATCGCCTGATGAAGGTGGCCAAGCCGGACGCCATCTTCATGCACTGCCTGCCTGCGCATCGCGGTGAGGAAGTGACCGCCGAGGTGATCGACGGGCCGCAGTCGGTCGTGTTCGACGAGGCCGAGAACCGCCTGCACGCACAGAAGAGCATCCTCGCCTGGTGCCTTTCGTGAGCGCGGTGTCGGGGGGCACCGCTCCCGACGCCGATCACGTCCTCCCCTTTCAACTCGATGAGATTGGCGTCCGCGGCCGGCTCGTCCGCCTCGGCCCGGCGCTGGATGCCATCATCGAACGCCACGGCTATCCGCTGGCCGTGGCGCGGCCGCTCGCCGAGGCGATGGTGCTGTGCGCTTGCCTCGCGACCTCGCTGAAATACGACGGCATCTTCACCCTGCAGATCTCGGGCGACGGGCCGATTCGTCTGCTGGTTGCCGACCTCACGACCGACGGCGCGATCCGCGGCTATGCGCAGTTCGATTCGTGGAAGCTCGCTATCGCCCTGGGCGCCGGCAACACGGACGTGCCCGAAGGCTACGTGCCCAAACTGTTCGGCCAGGGCAGGCTTGCCTTCACCGTCGACCAGGGCCGCCACACCGAACGCTACCAGGGTGTCGTGCCACTCGAGGGCCCGACCCTGGCCGACTGCGCCCACACCTATTTCCGCCAGTCCGAGCAGTTGCCGACCGGCATCAAGATCGCCGCCCAGCGCATCGTCGAGGAGGGCATTGCACACTGGCGCGCCGCCGCGCTGATGGTCCAACAGATGCCGGAGTTCGATGCCGGCCGCATCGACGTCGACACCGAGCAGCGCGAGGACGACTGGCGCAAGGCCGTGATCCTGATGGCGTCTGCCACCGAAGCCGAGATGCTCGATCCGGCGCTTCCCGCCACCACGCTGCTCTATCGCCTTTTCCACGAGGAGAAGCCGCGCCAGTTCGACATCCGTCCGGTGTTTGCACGCTGCCGCTGCAGCCGCGAGCGCATCGACAACGTGCTGCGCGGCATCAAGCGCGAGGAGCTCGACGACCTGCGCGACAAGACCGGTCGCGTCTCTGTGAAATGCGAATTCTGCTCGACCGAGTACGCCTACGACGATAACGATCTGGACAGGATTTACGCTTCCGCCGCCTAGAGTCTCCGAGGACCCCATGAGATCGTTCGTTCGCCGTATCGTCCTGGCAACCGCTCTCTCGCTCGCCGCCACGGGTATAGGAACGGGGGCCTTCGCGCAGAGCCACTTGCGCATCGGCATCGGCGACGATCCCGATGTCATGGATCCCACGCTTTCGCGCACCTACACCGGCCGCATCGTCTTCGCCTCGATCTGCGACAAGCTGTTCGACATCGACGAGAACCTGAAGATCGTGCCGCAGCTGGCTCTGAGCTATGAGACCTCAGCGGACGGCAAGGCCGTCACCATCAAGCTGCGCCCGAACGTGAAGTTCCACGACGGCGAGCCGATGGACGCCGCCTCCGTCAAATATTCGATCGAGCGCCACCTCACGATGAAGGGGTCGTACCGCAAGCCCGAGATCGGCACGGTCGACAGCGTCGACGTGGTCGATCCGCTCACCGTCCGGCTCAATCTCAAGCAGCCGTTCTCGCCGTTGATCGCCCAGCTCACGGACCGCAGCGGCATGATCATCTCGCCCAAGGCCGCCGAAGCCGCGGGCGACAAGTTCGGCCTGCATCCGGTCTGCGCCGGTCCCTACAAGTTCGTCGAGAGGGTCCAGCAGGACCGCATCGTGGTCGAGAAGTTCGCCGACTACTGGAACAAGGACCACGTCTTCATCGACAAGATCACCTATCTGCCGATCATCGACACCAGCGTGCGGCTGGCTGCCCTGCGCTCGGGAAGCATCGACCTGACCGAACGCGTGCTGGCGACCGACATCAAGACGGTGCGCGACGATCCCAAGCTCCGGATGTCGCCGTCGGTGTCGCTCGCCTGGTTCGGCCTGATGATCAACCAGAACAACGGACCGAAGTCCGAGAATCCGCTGGGCAAGGACCTGCGGGTGCAGAAGGCCTTCGAGCTGTCGATCGACCGCGACGCCATCAATCAGGTCGTCTTCAACGGCGAGTTCATCGTCGGCAACCAGTGGGTCAGCCCGCAGAGCCCGTACTATCAGAAAGACTTCCCGGTTCCCAAGCGCGACATCGCCAAGGCCAAGGCGCTGATGAAGGAAGCCGGCATCACCAAGCCGCTGGTGATCGACTTCATGGTGAACAACGCCCCCGAAGGCCGCGCCATCGCCGAGATGGTGCAATCGATGGCGGCCGAAGCAGGCTTCGACATTCGCCTGCGCATCGTCGAAGTCGCGACCGCGCTCAAGGCGGGTGAGGATGGCGACTACCAGCTCTATGCCCTCACCTGGAGCGGTCGCAGTGACCCCGACGGCAATTCGGTGATCTACCAGACCTGCGGCGCGCCGCAGAACATGGCCAAGTATTGCGACAAGGAAGTCGACGCCTGGCACCAGGAAGCGCGCGCCGCGACCGACCTCGAGGCGCGCAAGGCGATCTATCACAAGATCACCGAGCGTTTCCTCGACAAGGGCTGGATCATGTATCTCTACCATCCGCAGAATCTGGTGGCGCATACGGCGCGCCTCGAAGGCCTGCGCAAGGTGCCCGACGGCATCCTGCGGGTGGTCGACCTGAAGCTTAAGTAAGCGCCTTCCAGGAAATTAGGTCAGCGCCTTCCAAGCGGTGACGATCGCCGCGGCCTTCTTCGCCACGGTCGCAGCATCATCACCCGGCTTGTAGAGCGAGGAGCCGAGGCCGAAGCCTGCCGCGCCGCCGGTGTGCCATCCTTGGAGATTGTTGGCCGCGATCCCGCCGACGGGAATGAGCGGCGTGCCCTTGGGCAGCACCGCCAGCATCGCTTTCACGACCGCCGGCGACGCCAGCTCGGCCGGAAACAGCTTCAACCCATGGGCGCCCGCGTCGAGAGCCGCGAAGGCTTCGGTCGGCGTCATGATGCCGGGCAGGCTGACCATGCCGAGCTTCACCGTCTCGACCACGACCTCGCGGTTGAAATTCGGCGCGACGATCAGCTCGCCACCGGCCGCCGCCACGTCGCGCACTTCCTGCGCCTTCAACACCGTGCCCGCGCCGACCAGCGCGTCGGGAAAGCGCTTCCTCAACAGTGCGATACTGTCGAGTGGCTGCGGCGAGTTGAGCGGCACTTCGAGCAGCCGAAAGCCCGCCTCGACCAGTGCATCGCCGATCGCCGGTGCCTCCGAGGGCTTCAGCCCGCGCAGGATCGCGACCAGCGGCAGCTCGCGCATCGCACTCTGGAACTTGCTCACACTTTCTCTCCCACGGCCGCGAGTCCGGCCCATGTCGCTTCGGCACCGAGGGTCCGTGTGGCGACGCCCGCCTGCTTCAAGGCCAGAGCGTACCGCGCGGTGAGCGCCGGCGCGCCGATCAGCACAACCTCGCGTCCCGGCGATTGGGTCCGCAACTCCTCGCCGATCAACAGACCGGAGAGGTAGCTCGCAGACGGTGCGGGCGCGAGCCGCTCGAACAAGGCGAGCGCGCGGGCACCAAACGCATTATGCAGCAGCCCCTCGCCCTCGCCCGCGCGTCGCACGCCATCGAGGAATGCCGCTTCGTCGAGCGGCGCATCTGCCTCTGTAGTGCGCGACAGGATCGAATGCTGCGTGAGCAGACCATAGACCTCGCCGGTCATGTAGGTGCGGAAGCCGGTGACGCGGCCGGCCTGCACCGTCACCCATTTGTTGTGCGTTCCCGGCAGCACGAACAGCCCATCCGTCAGCCCCGTGAGCCGAAGCGCACCGAAGATCTGCACTTCTTCGCCGCGCATCACGTCGGGCACACCGCCCTGCTCCACGCTGAGACCCGGAACGATGGCGATGCGGCCGGGCTCGATCCAGTGCAGGCGCTTCACCAGCTCGTCGGGCCCGGCAGGACACGGCGCATACGGCGCCTCCTGCCAGCCCTGACGGCTGCCGGCCATGCCAGAGATCAGGCACAGGCTGCCCGCGTCCCGCATCCATTCCGAGAATTGAGCCGCAAAGGTGCTGGCGAAATCGCCGCCGGGCACATTCAGGATGCCGAGCGGCGCACTCTTTTCGGCAAGCACCTTGCCTGCATCATCGAGCAGGGCACCCCGCAGCGAGGTGGTGCCCCAGTCGACGGCAACTAGTCGCGCGCGGCCCACTCGACCATGCGATTCATGAAGGCCACGCACGCGTCGATCTGGTTGGCCAGGATGAATTCGTTGGGTTGGTGCGCCTGGGCGATGTCGCCCGGCCCGCAGACCACGGTCGGCACGCCCAGCGTCTTCTTGAAGATGCCGGCTTCGGTGCCGTAGACGACGCTGCCGACGGTGTTCGAGCCCGACCAGTTGGCGGCGAGGACCTTGGCGTCCTCGTTGCCTTCCGGCGAGAAGGCAACGGTGGAGGAGCGCACGACCGTGTCGATGGCGGCGGCCGGATGCTTGGCCTTCATCTTCGGAAGCAGCACATCCTTCAGCCACTTCTGCGCTTCGTCGCCCAGGCCCGCCAGCGGACGGTCGGGCAGCTCGCGATAGCCCCACAGGATCTCGCACTCGCGCGCCAGGATGTTGCCCGCGGTACCGCCCACGATCGTGCCGACGTTGAAGGTCGGCATCGGCGGCGTGAACTCGCTGGTCGGCGGGAACTGCGCCTCGAGCTTGTCCTGCACCGTGTTGAGGTAGTGGATGAACTCGCCCGCGAAGTGGACAGCGCTGACGCCGAGATGGGTCATCGAGGAATGCGCCTCGAAGCCGGTGAACTTGGTGACGTACATCTGCGCGCCCTTGTGGGCATGCACGACGGTCATCATCGTCGGCTCGCCGATGATGATAGCGCGCGGCTTGGGCACTTCCTTGGCCATGGCGGCGGCGAGCCCATGGGCGCCGATGCAGCCCACTTCCTCGTCATAGGACAGCGCGAAGTGGATCGGCTTCTTGAGCTTGGCCTTCTGGAACTGCGGCACCATGGCGAGCGCGATCGCGTAGAACGCCTTCATGTCGCACGTGCCGCGGCCGTAGTACTTGCCGTCGTCCTTCAGGGTCAGTGTCCACGGATCGGTATCCCAGGGCTGGCCGTCGACCGGCACCACGTCGGTATGGCCCGACAGCACCACGCCACCCGCCACGTTGGGGCCAACGGTGGCGAACATGTTGGCCTTCTTGCCGTCCTCGCTCGGCACCAGCTTCGACTCGATGCCGTGACCCTTGAGGTACTCCTGGACGTAATCGATGAGCGCCAGGTTGGAATTGCGCGAGGTGGTGTCGAACGCGATCAGGCGACGCAGCATCTCGATGGGAGCGACGATCTCTCCGGCCATGACGGGGGACTACTCTTTCTATCTATCTGAAGGTTAGACGGACGAACGACCTATCATGGTCAGGAATTCGCGTCGCGTCTCCCCGTTATCGCGGAAGGCGCCCAGCATGCGGCTGGTGACCATGGCGACGTCGGACTTGTGCACGCCGCGCGTGGTCATGCACTGATGCGCCGCCTCGATGACGACGGCGACGCCGCGCGGCTGCAGCACCTCCTGCAGCGTGTTGGCAATCTGCGCCGTCAGCTTCTCCTGGATCTGCAGGCGCTTGCCGTAGGAATCGACGACGCGGGCGAGCTTGCTGATGCCGACGACCCGCTTGTCCGGCAGGTAGCCGATGTGGACCTTGCCGATGATCGGCACCATGTGGTGCTCGCAGTAGGACTCGAGGCGGATGTCGCGCAGCACCACGACCTCGTCGTAGCCTTCGACCTCCTCGAAGGTGCGGCGCAGCGTGTCGCGCGGATCCTCGTCATAACCCGCGAAGAATTCCTCGTAGGAGCGCACGACCCGATCGGGCGTGCCGACCAGCCCTTCGCGATCGGGATTGTCGCCCGCCCAGCGGATGAGCGTGCGCACCGCGGCCTCGGCATCCTCGCGCGACGGGCGAGCGATTCCGGTCGCCAGCGACACGACCTCGCTCTTCTTCAGCATCTTGTTCATGGCATCTCCTTTATCCGCGCCGGAGCCGGCCTAGTTAAGCTGTCGCGACACGTTGGGCGTGTCGAGCGAGAAGGTCGGGATCTCGATGTCGAAATTCTCACCCGACTCGCTCACCATCTGATATGTGCCGCCCATGAAGCCGGACGGCGTCGAAAGCGGCGTGCCCGAAGTGTACTCGAACACCTCGCCGGGACGCAGCCTCGGTGTCTTGCCGATGACGCCCGGCCCCTTCACTTCTTGCTGACGGCCGAGCCCATCGGTGATCTTCCAGTGCCGGCTGCGCAACTGCACCGCGATATCGCCTTTGTTTTCGATACGGACCTGATAGGCCCAGACGAACTGGGACTTATTCGGATCCGACTGGTCGGGCAGATATTGGGGTTTCACCGTGACGGAGATGGCACGGGTTGTGGCGGTGTACATGAGCGGAACGTTCCCTCGGGTCCCTATGACATGGGAGTTTCCGCCCAAAAGGTCAAACCCGTCTATAGCGGCCTGTTAGAGCCACCTGTCAGAGCCACCTCGGATCGGCGGTGAAGTCGATCGTAAGCCAGCGTTCGGGGCCTTCGCCGCCGATCGCCTCGGCGATCTCGCGTCGGATCGAATCGGCCTTGGCGATGCTGTTGAGCGGCCAGTCGGCCGCCACCGCAATATGGATCTCGATGAACTGGGCGCGGCCGACCTTCGCCATGTAGCTGGTGAAGGACTTGAAGCCGTGCCTGGCCACGATCTTTTCCATCACGCCGCGCACGTGGGCATCCAGTTCCGGCGGGGTGATCAACAGCATCTCGGTCAGTGCTTTCCGCACGGTGCCGATCGGCACAAACACCAGGCAGATGGTGAGCGCCGCCAGCACGACCGGGTCGGCATAGGGCGTGAGGGCGGCATAGCGCGTCTCCTTCATCGCCCAGGCGATGACGAAGGCCACCAGCAGCGCCGAGGTGATCGAGGCCGACATCAGCCAGCTCTGCGCATCGAGCCGCACGAAGTCCGAGCCGATTCGCCGGTTGAGGCGGCGCTCGTAGAAGAACATGCCGAAGCAGACCACGCAGACCGTGACGGCATAGACGATCGCCCAGTCGAAGGCGAGCTGTCGGCCGCCGCCCAGGAAGCTCGAGACCGCGTTGATGAAGGCGTAGAGGCTGAGCACCATCAGCGTGACGCCGTTGAAAGCCAGGACCATCGGCTCGATGTGCCAGAAGCCGAACTGGAAGCGCCGGTTGCCCTCACTGCGCGACACCAGCCGCGCCACAAACAAAGCGAGCACTGACATCGCGGCATCGATGGCGGAGAACATGCCGTCGAACATGATGGAGAGCGAGCCCGACAACAGGCCGAACACGACGCCGAACGACGCGACAACAACCGTCACGCCGATCGAGATCTTCAGCAGTCGCTGTTCGGCCGCGGCATCGAGCATGCCGCAGGCTAGCCTAAATAGGAAAGATCAGACAGGTCGTGGTGCCATGCGCCAGCAGCTTGCCCGAGGCGTCGGTCAGCCGACCTTCGGAGGTCGCGATGCGCGAGCCGACGCTGATCACCTTGCCCTCGGCCTTCACCGGCCCGGTCTTGTCGGTCATGGCGCGCACGTAATTGACCTTGATCTCGACCGTGGTGTAGCCGGTCCCCGCCTTGAGGGTCGTGTGGATGCAGCAGCCCATCACCGAATCGAGGAGTGTCGCGGCAACGCCGCCATGCACGCTGCCCAGCGGATTGTAATGATCGAACACCGGCTCGTAGTCGAAGACGACGCGGCCCTTCTCGACCGCGCTCATCCAGAAGCCCAAGGCCTTGGAGATCGGCGGCGCGGGATAGCGGCCTTCCATGACACCGGTCATCAGGGTGAGGCCGTCCACGGCCCGCACCTGGTTGAGCGGCGTCACGCCAACGCCCAAAGGGGAAGTCTTCATTATCGGGGTCTCCATCGTCATTTGCGTGCATATACACTATTCTGATAGCGTCACGCCATGTCCACCTCGCCACTCCGTCTCTCGCCCACCGAATGCACTTGCTTCCGCATCCGTGGTGCCGCGCGCCGGGTGACGCAGATCTACAGCCAGCACCTCAGCCCGACCGGCCTGAAGATCTCCCAGTTTTCGCTACTGGGCTTTGTCGCGGCCGAGGGCCCGGTCGCGATCGGCCGGCTGTCGGAGCTGCTGGCGACCGATCGCACGACGCTCACGCGCAACCTGAAGCCACTACTGGCCGACGGGCTAATCGAGCGCGCTGTCTCGGGCGACAAGCGCCGGCACGAGCTCGCGGCCACCGCCGCCGGTCGCGCTCTCTTCAAGCGCGCCTTGCCGCTGTGGGCCGCGGCTGAACAGGAGGTCCGCGACGCGATGGGCCCGAAACTGACGAGCGACCTGCGCGGCGCGCTCGAACGCTCGATGGAGAAACTCGCGCCCCTCTAGAGATTGGCGTCGAAGAAGCCGTACTCCAGTTCCATCGCGCGACGGTAGTTGGCGCGCACCGCCGGCGTATCAGTGGCATGCAGGTCGAGCAGCCCCTCGAGCCGGACGGCCAGTGCCAAGAAGCCCGGATCGGCATAGGTCTTCACCCAATCGGCGTAGGCAGGCGCCACTTCTTTCTGCGCCAACGTCTGGCCCAGGAACGCATAGAGCCGCATACAGGGCGTCATGCCGGCGATCGTCTCACCGAGATCGCCGCGCTGGGCCGTGCCCAGCAGGAAGTCGACATAGGCCTGCGTCGCCGGCATCGGCGTCACACCGTCGAGCACGACCTGCAGGCGTTCGGTATAGCTCTTGTGCAGCTTCAGCTCTTCCAGCACGCCCGCGATCAGTTCGGAGAACCCGTAGAGATCGTCGCGTGAAGTGCCGTGCGCCAGACAGAAGGCGTACGCGCGCGCGAAGGCATCGAGGAAGTAGGCGTCCTGCGCCACATAGCTCTTGAAGCTGGCGAGCGGCAGCGATCCGTCGCCCAGCCCCTGCACGAAGCGATGGGCGAGGATCTTGCCCGCCCAATCGCCATTGGTTTTCCAGAGCTGCGCGGCCAGCGACATGACCTACTGGCCGCTCACTGGCCGAGCGCCTGTTCCAGGTCGTCGATGATGTCCTGGACATCCTCGAGGCCGACCGAGATGCGCACGGTACCGTCGGTGATGCCGAGCTTGGCGCGCTCTTCGGCGCCGATGCGCATGTGCGTCGTCGTGGCCGGATGCGTGACCATGCTCTTGGAGTCGCCCAGGTTATTGGCGATGTCGACGATCCCGAGCTTGTTCAGCGCCGTGAAGCAGGCGGGCTTGCCGCCCTTCACGTCGAAAGTGACGACGCCGCCAAAGGCCGACATCTGCTTTGCCGCCAGCGCGTGCTGCGGATGATCCTTGCGGCCCGGATAGAGCACGCGGCTGATCGCCGGATTGGCCGACAACGCATCGGCCACCTTCGCCGCATTGGCGCAGTGACGATCGACGCGCAGTCCCAACGTCTCCAGTCCCTTGACCAGCACCCAGGCATTGAACGGGCTGAGCGACGGGCCGGTGTTGCGGATGATCGGCTGCAGCTTGTCGATGATGAACGACTTCGAGCCCAGCACGGCGCCGCCCAGGGTGCGGCCCTGGCCGTCGATGTACTTGGTGGCCGAATGCACCACGACGTCGGCGCCGAATTCGAGCGGCCGCTGCAGGATCGGTGTGGCGAAGGCATTGTCGACCACGACCGTGGCGCCGGCCTTGTGCGCGAGATCGCACACCGCCTTCACATCGACGATGTCGAGCATCGGGTTCGACGGCGATTCGAACAGCACGGCCTGCGCCGGCGTCGATAGCGCCTTCTCCCATTGCGCGAGATCGCCGCCATCGACGAACTCGCCCTTGATGCCGTACCGCGGCAGCAGCTCGTTCACGATGTAATGGCAGGAGCCGAAGAGCTGGCGCGCCGCGACGACGCGGTCACCGCTCTTGAGGCAGGCCAGCAGCGCGAAGAAGATCGCCGACATGCCGGTCGAGGTGGCGCGGCAGGCTTCCGCGCCCTCGAGGGCGACCATGCGATTCTCGAACATGGAGACGGTCGGGTTGCCGAAGCGCGAATACTGGAAGTGCGTGCTCTCGCCCTTGAACGTCTTCTCCGCCTCCTCGGCGGTCGGGTAGACGTAGCCCGAGGTGAGGAACAGCGCTTCCGAGGTCTCGTCGAAGTTGCTGCGAGTCTGTCCACTGCGCACGGCCTTGGTCTGCGGCCGCCAATTCTTCGTCGTCATCTTTCTCTCCAATGCGAAAAGCCCCCGACCGTGAAGTCGGAGGCTTTTCGAAGCTCCGACCTTTTAGCGAGGATTAACGTGGCCGCAAGCCGGTCGGCTCAAATTCCACGGTAGTGACGGCCTCTATATCCATAGAGGCCGTCCCCTGCAAGTCCGCTCTCAGGTCAGCTTTTGCCGCGCCAACGACTGGTTGCGCAGCTCGGTCAGGGTGATGCGCGAGGTCAGCGCCTCGGCATCGGTTTTCACGTGGATGATCGCGGGCTTGCCCGCGGCCAGCGCCCGCTCGAACGCCGGGCCGAAGTCCGCCGTCTTCTCGACCGTCTCGCCGTGCCCACCGAAGGCGCGCGCGTAAGCGGCGAAGTCGGGGTTCTTGAGTTCGGTGCCATGGACGCGTGTCGGATACTCGCGCTCCTGGTGCATGCGGATCGTGCCGTACATGCCGTTGTCGATCACCGCGATCACGATGTTGGCGCCGTGCTGCACGGCGGTGGCGAACTCCTGCCCGTTCATCAGGAAGCAGCCGTCACCTGCGAGCGACACGACCATCCGGCCGGGCTCGGCGATCTTGGCCGCGACCGCCGCCGGCACGCCGTAGCCCATCGCGCCCGACGTCGGCGCAAGCTGCGTCTTGAATCCGCGATACTGGAAGAAGCGATGCAGGAACGCCGCGTAGTTACCCGCGCCGTTGGTGACAATCGCATCATCCGGCAGGCGCTGGTTCAGCCATGCGATCACCTCGCCCATGTTCACCGAGCCTGGCAGCGGGCCCGGCTTGATGTTGTCGAGATACTCGGCGTGGCCGGCCTTCACGTCGGCCGCAAACTTCTTGCCGTCGACCGGCTTCATCGCCTTGGCCGCGGCGGCGAAGTTCGCCATGCCCGAATTGATCGGCAGGGTCGCCTGATAGACGCGGCCCAACTCCTCGGCACTGGCATGGACATGCACCAGCGTCTGCTTCGGCACCGGCAGATCAAACAGCGTGTAGCCGCCGGTCGTCGCCTCGCCCAGGCGCGGGCCGACGGCGATGATGAGATCGCAGGCCTTGATCCGCTTGCCCAGCGCAGGGCCGACACCGACGCCGAGATCGCCCACGTAGTTGGGATGGCGGTTGTCGAACAGGTCCTGGTTGCGGAACGAGGCGCAGACCGGAAGGCCGTTCGCCTCGATGAAGCTCTTGATGTCGGCGCAGGCCTCGGCGCTCCAGCCGCCGCCACCCACGATCACCATCGGGCGCTCGGCTTTTTCGAGCAGGCCGCGCAAGGTCGCCATGTCGTTGGCGGCGGGCGCGCCGCGCGCGATCTTGTAGGGGCCAGCATCGGCCACCTCGACCTCGTCGACCAACATGTCTTCCGGCAGGGCGATCACGACCGGACCCGGCCGGCCGTTCAGCGCGGTATGGAAGGCCTGGCTGATCAGCTCGGGGATACGCTTGGCGTCCTCGATCTGGCAGACCCACTTGGCCATCTGGCCGAACATGCGGCGGTAGTCGATCTCCTGGAACGCCTCGCGGTCGGTCGTCTCGCGTGCGACCTGGCCCACCAGCAGGATCATGGGTGTCGAATCCTGGTGGCCGGTATGCAATCCGATCGAGGCATTGGTCGCGCCCGGACCGCGGGTCACGAAGGCGATGCCGGGCTTGCCGGTCAGCTTGCCGTAGGCCTCCGCCATGTTGGCGGCGCCGCCTTCCTGGCGGCAGATGACGTAGCGGATCGAGTTGCGCTGGGCGTAGAGCGCGTCGAGCGCGGCGAGGTAGCTCTCGCCCGGGACGCCGAAGATCGTCTCGGTGCCGTGAATGCGCAATTGGTCGATCAGGACCTGCGCGCCGGAGCGGCGCGGGTAAGCGGAAGCCATGGCTGATCCCTTACTTCGTGGGTGAGAAGGAGGTGGGCACCAATATCTTGTTGTTCATCGTCTTCATGAACTCTCGGCTCTTCTGCAAATAAGCCTGCCAGGCCGGATCAGCGGCCATCGCGGCGCGCCGCTTGGTACGGTCGGCGAGGTCAGCGTACGCCCAGATATGCACGATCTCGTTCACGTTTCCGACTTCGGTGCTGAAATAGCCGACGAGATGGCCGAGATGCTTCATCTGCACCGGCAGTCCTTCCTTCTCGTAGAGCGCGAGGAAGTCGCGCAGCCGGCCCGGCTGCAGTTCGTACGTACGGTGGTCGATGATCATGGCGTGTCCTCCAATTACCGTGGCCATTATGTAACTTCGCCGACGCGATCGTCACCCCGCGCCTCTCGTCCTGTGGACTCAGACGCTGAATCAGCGCATAAAGTGCGGCATAGCGACACGATTCGATGCGCATCATCATGAGGCATCGGCACGTCGCAGAGCGCGATACCGGTCAACGTCTTCCTGTGAACTTCTTGGTCATCATCCGTCAAAGGTCAACGAATCGCTCGGACGCAATCGTCCAGCAGCGCGGCCCGGACTCCGCTCAATTGTTCCTCCAGCCCAGAGCCTTGAATGAGTCGTAAATTGTTTGTGGGCAATCTGCCCTACTCCGTCACGTCCGAGCGTCTGCAAGAAGCCTTCTCCCAGTTCGGGAATGTCGCCTCTTCGAAAGTGATCGTGGATCGCGAGACCGGCCGCAGCCGCGGCTTCGCCTTCCTCGAGATGGAAACCGATGAAATGGGTGCTGCCGCAATGCAGGCCATGAACGGCGCGCTGCTCGACGGTCGCTCGATCGCGGTACGCGAAGCCGTCGAGCGCCAGCCCGGTGGCGGTGGCGGCGGTGGTGGATTTGGCGGTGGCTTCGGGGGCGTCGGCAGCTCCGGCAAGAAGTACACCCTGTCGCTGACCATCTCAGCCAACAACGCGCTGAACCACGTCAACAAGGGCACTCCCGTCGGGGCGTTGAATTCACCTTTCTTCGGCCAGTCGCTTAGTTCGGGCGGCGGATTTGGGGGCGGCGGTGGCGGCTTTGGTGGCAGTTCCACCGGCAACCGGCGCATCCAGTTCACATTGCGCTTAGCGTTCTAATCCGGATTCAG
>CAIKZO010000117.1 GCA_903832005.1 Enhydrobacter aerosaccus
CGTGGGCGTCGCCGCCGCGGGCACCAAGGGCGCGCTGCTCGAGGTCAATGCCGAGACCGACTTCGTCGGCCGCAACGACCAGTTCCAGAAGTTCGTCGCCACGTCGACCAAGATCGCGCTCGACAGCGCGGGCGACATCGAGAAGGTGAAGACGACTGCCTATCCCGGCACCGGCCGCGACGTGCAGGGCGAACTCACCAACCTGATCGCGACCATCGGCGAGAACATGAGCCTGCGCCGCTCGGCGATGATGTCCGTCTCCGACGGCGTCGTCGTGGCCTACATGCACAATGCCGTTGCTCCGGATCTCGGCAAGATCGGCGTGCTGGTGGCGCTCGAGTCGACGGGCGACAAGGAAAAGCTCGCTGGCCTCGCCAAGCAACTCGCGATGCATGTGGCTGCCACCAACCCGCTCTCGCTCTCCGTGACCGAACTGGACCAGGCCGCGATCGAGCGCGAGCGCGCGATCCTGGCCGAGAAGGCGGGACAGACCGGCAAGACCCCCGAGATCATCGCCAAGATGGTCGAGGGCGGCCTGCGCAAGTTCCACCAGGAAGTCGTGCTGTTGGAGCAGGCTTTCGTGATGGACGGCAAGACCAAGGTGTCCAAGGTGGTCGATGATTCGGCCAAGCTGGTCGGGGCGCCGGTCAAGCTCGCGGGCTTCCTGCGTTTTGCCCTGGGCGAGGGCATCGAGAAGAAATCGGAAGATTTCGCCGCTGAGGTGGCCGCCCAGCTCAAGAAGTAGTATGTAACGGCGTTCGGAGGCGCAGGCATTGGGGTCTGCGCCCCCCAAGGAAACAATCCAGAGGCGCGCCAGATGCCGTCGGTTCCCCGCTACCGCCGTGTCCTGTTGAAGCTCTCCGGCGAGGGACTCATGGGCGACCGTGAGTATGGCCTCGACCCGAAGATGGTCGGCATGGTGGCCCAGGAGATCAAGGCCGTCGTCCAAATGGGCGTGCAGGTCTGTCTCGTCATCGGTGGCGGCAACATCTTCCGCGGCGTGTCGGCCGCCGCCTCGGGCATGGACCGGGCCAGCGGCGACTACATGGGCATGCTCGCCACCATCATCAATTCACTGGCTATGCAAAGCGCTCTGGAGCGCCAGGGCATGCAGACGCGTGTACAGTCGGCCATTCCGATGACGACCGTCTGCGAGCCCTATATCCGCCGCCGCGCCGCCCGCCACATGGAGAAGGGCCGGGTGGTGATCTTTGCCGCCGGCACCGGCAACCCGTTCTTCACCACCGACACGGCCGCCGCGTTGCGTGCGGCGGAGATGAGCGTCGATGCAATGCTGAAGGGCACGCAGGTCGACGGCGTCTACTCTGCCGATCCGCGCAAGGACAAGAACGCCAAGCGCTACGAGACACTCACCTACATGGACGTGCTGCAGCAGGACCTGCAGGTGATGGACGCTTCGGCGATCTCTCTGGCGCGCGAGAACAAGATTCCGATCATCGTGTTCGACATCCACAAGTCCGGCGCCTTTGCCGAGACGATGTGCGGGCAGGGCACATTCACCATCATCAAGGACGAGGCCTGATCATGAGCACCGACGTCAAGGAGCTCGAGAAGCGCATGAACGGAGCGATGGAATCGCTCAAGAAGGAATTCGGCGGCCTGCGTACCGGCCGCGCCTCCGTGAACCTGCTCGATCCCGTCATGGTCGAGGCCTATGGCCAGCGCATGCCGCTCAACCAGGTCGGTACCGTGAGCGCGCCCGAGGCGCGCCTGCTGGCCGTGAACGTGTGGGACAAGGGATTGGTGACGCCGACGGCCAAGGCCATTCGCGACTCGGGGCTCGGTCTCAACCCGCAGCCCGACGGTCAGACGATCCGCATTCCGCTGCCGGAACTCACCAGCGAACGGCGCGCCGAACTGGCCAAGCTCGGCCACAAGTACGCCGAAGGCGCGCGCGTCGCCGTACGCAACGTGCGACGCGACGGCATGGACTCGCTCAAGAAGGCCGAGAAGGATGGCAAGATCTCCGAGGACGAACATCGTCAGAAGTCCGACGAGATCCAGAAGCTGACCGATCGTTTCGTGAAGCAGGTCGACGAGGCGCTGGCGACGAAGGAAAAAGAGATAAAGACGGTCTGATGTCCACAGCGTCGCTGCCCGCCACTCCCGACCCTTCGCCGGGTCCCCAGCACATCGCCATCATCATGGATGGCAATGGACGGTGGGCAAAGTCGCGTGGGTTGCCACGCGTGGCGGGACATCGTCGTGGTGCGGATGCGGTGCGGCGGGTGATCCGCGGCGCAGGTGAACTCGGTATCCCGGTGCTGACGTTGTTCGCTTTCTCGACCGAGAACTGGACGCGGCCGGCCGACGAAGTCAGCGACCTGATGGGCCTGCTGCGTCACTACCTGCGCCATGAACTCGAAGAGCTCGGCCGCAACGGCGCCAGGCTGCGCGTGATCGGCGACCGCGACCGGCTGGCCAAGGACATCGTCAAGGACATCGTCGACGCCGAAGCGCGCACGCGCACCAACACGCGGATCGACGTCAACATCTGCATCAATTACGGCGCCCGCGACGAGATCCTGCGGGCGACCCGCACGCTGGCGCGCAAGGTGGCGGCAGGCGAGATCCCGGCCGACAAGATCGACGAGACGTCATTCGAGCGCGAGCTGCTGACGGCAGGCGTGCCCGATCCCGACCTGCTCGTGCGTACCAGCGGCGAGCAGCGCATCAGCAATTTCATGCTGTGGCAGTGTGCCTATGCCGAGCTGGTGTTCGTCGACACGCTGTGGCCCGACTTCGGCAAGGAACATCTCGAGCAGGCGATCGCCGAGTTCCGCAAACGCGAGCGGCGCTATGGCGGCGTCGGCGCCTAGCATTCCCACCGCCCCGGCGGGCAAGTTCCGCGGTCTGTTGCTGCGGGCCGTGTCGGCGGTGATCCTTGGCCCGCTGGCGCTCGCCGCACTGTGGTTCGGCTATCCCTGGATCGATCTGCTCGCGGCCATTGCCGCGCCCGTCGTCGTGTCGGAGTGCTTTCGCCTCACGCCGCGCCGGCCGATGGTCCGTGTGATCGCCGTGCTCTACGCATTGGGCGCGCTGGTCGCGCTGCTGTGGTTGCGGCACCAGCCGGTGCTGGGACGCGAGACGGTGATCTGGATCGCGGTCTGCGTCTGGGCGACCGACATCGGCGCCTACTTCCTCGGCAAGCTTGCCGGTGGCGTGAAGCTTGCGCCGCGTATCAGCCCCGGCAAGACATGGTCCGGCCTGATCGGCGGCGTGTGCTGGTCGGCGGTCGCCAGCGCGGCGGTCGGCCTGGCGTTTCAGCAAGGCAGCACCTTTACCCTGGCCCTGATCGGCGTCGGCTTCGCGATCGTGGCGCAGGTCGGCGACCTTCTCGAATCGGCGGCCAAGCGCGACGCCGGCGTGAAGGACAGCGGTTCTCTCATTCCCGGGCACGGCGGACTGCTCGATCGCATTGACGGGCTGGCGGCGGTGCTGGTCGTGGTGGCGCTGGTGCGCCTTGTCGTCGGAGGAGACTGGCCATGGGCATGATGCGCTGGACGGCTCCCTCGCACGATGCGCCGCGCAGCATCACGATCCTGGGCTCGACCGGATCGGTCGGGCAGAGCACGGTCGACCTGATCGCGCGCGACCCGCAGAGCTATCGCGTCGAGGCGCTGGTTGCCGGCAATTCCGTCGAGGCGCTGGCCGAGCAGGCGCGCCGGTTGAACGCAAAGCTGGCCGTCGTCGCCAATCCGCAGCGCTATCGCGCACTGAAGGACGCGCTCGCCGGCACGTCGATCGAAGCCGCCGCCGGTCCCGAGGCTGCCACGGAAGCGGCGTCCCGTCCGGCCGAATGGGTGATGGCTGCCGTCGTGGGCTTCGCCGGCCTGCAGCCTGCGTTGGTTGCGGCGCGGCGCGGCGCCATGCTGGCGCTCGCCAACAAGGAAGCGCTGGTTTGCGCCGGCCGGCTGCTGCTCGATGCCGTGGAAGGAGCAGGGGGCGTCCTGCTCCCGGTCGATTCCGAGCACAATGCGATCTTCCAGGTCCTCGATCCGACGCAGCGCCACGCCATCGACCGGCTGGTGTTGACCGCGTCGGGCGGGCCGTTCCGGAACTGGTCGCTCGAGGACATGGCCACCGCCACCCAGCAGCAGGCGCTGGCGCATCCCAACTGGGACATGGGCGCCAAGATCTCGATCGATTCCGCGACCATGATGAACAAGGGCCTCGAGCTCATCGAGGCGCACTACCTGTTTGGCCTGCCGTCGGAGCAGATCGAGATCGTCGTGCATCCGCAGTCGGTGATCCATTCGATGGTGGCCTATCGCGACGGCTCCGTGCTGGCCCAGATGGGGACGGCCGACATGCGCATCCCGATCAGCCATGCGCTGGGTTGGCCGTCGCGGATCGACGGGCCAGCGACCCGGCTCAATTTCATCGATCTTCCACCGCTCACTTTCGAACGGCCCGATTCCGGCCGCTTTCCGGCGCTACGGCTGGCGCGGGAAGCGTTGGCGACCGGCGGACTTGCACCCATCGTGCTGAATGCGGCCAACGAGGCGGCGGTTGCTGCCTTCCTGGCACGGCGCATCGGGTTTCTCGATATCGCCCGCGTCGTCGAGGATGTTCTGCGGGCAACCCCGTCACTGGGATCGCCGGTCGAGGCGCTGCAACAGGTTCACGCCGCCGATCTGGAAGCGCGGCGACGGGCCGAGGAAGCTATCCAGAATCACGCTCTAACTAATTGAGTTTAAACAAATTTTGTGATCCATTAAGCTATGCAGAGCATCGTCAGTTTGTTCACGACCTACCTGCCGTACTTCGTGCTGGTGTTGACGCTCCTCGTGTTCGTCCACGAGTTCGGCCATTACTGGGTAGGGCGGCGCTTTGGCATTCACGCCGAGGTTTTTTCGATCGGTTTTGGGCCGGAGCTGTTCGGCTGGACCGACCACAATGGCACGCGCTGGAAGATCTCGGCGATTCCGCTCGGCGGGTTCGTGAAGTTCCTGGGTGATAGCGACGCGACGAGCGCGACGCCGTCGGATCAGCCGCTTTCGGCTGACGACAACAAGCGCGCCTTCTTCACCCAGCCACTCTATGCCCGTGCCGCGGTCGTGCTGGGCGGCCCGGCGGCCAACCTGCTGTTTGCCATCCTGCTGCTGACCGGCGTGTTCTATGTCGCCGGCGAGCCCTACACGCCGTCGATCGTGGCGGTTCAGGCCGACGGTCCCGCGGCGGCAGCTGGTCTGCGGACCGGTGACGAGATCGTCAGCCTCAACGGACAGCAGATCGTCAGATACGAGGACATCCAGGACGCCCAGTTCCTCTACCTGGCGAAGCCGATGGCGGTCGATTTCCGCCGCGGCGACAAGCTGATGCACGCGGAGATCTCGCCCGAGTATTGCGAGCGCACCGACAAGTACAAGAACACCATGCGCTACGGTGAGCTCGGCCTCGACCAGCTCGTTCGTCCGGTGGTCGGCGGCTTCATTCCGAACAGCCCAGCCAGGGCGGCAGGACTGAAGGTTGGAGACCTGCTGCTCGAGATCGACGGCAAGCCGGTCGACTACTTCTCGCATATTCCCGAGTTGATCGGAGATCGCGCCGGCCAGCCGGTGGTCGTGAAGTACGACCGCGACGGCGTGCGTCACGAGGCCACGGTCGTTCCGGAGGCTGACAAGGTGCTGGGCTGCGCCGGGCAGCCTCGCATGGTCGGCCGGCTGCGCATCAGCCCGGCAAACGTCACCGAGTTCCGCAGCCACGACGTGTTCGGCGCGCTCGATGCGGGCGTCCGCCACGTCTGGGGCATGACCACGATGTTCTATACGTCGATGGCGCAGATCGTGACGGCAAATCGTCCGGTGGACGAGTTGGGCGGCCCGATCCGCATCGCCAAGGCGGCGGGCGAGGCGTCCTATAGCGGCTGGGTCGGCATCCTCAATCTGGTCATCGCACTCTCGGTGGTGTTGGGCGTCTTCAATCTCCTGCCTGTGCCGATGCTCGATGGCGGCCATCTCGCGATGTATATCTACGAAGCCGTGCGCGGCCGTCCGCTCGGCCTGAAGGCGCAGGAGTTCGGTCTCAAGATCGGTTTCGCGCTGGTCGTCGGGATGGCGCTGATCGCGACGTTCAACGACATCAAACTGTTGCTGCGCTGAGTGTGATGCTGGGGAAAGCTTCACACCGGGAGACAATAAGGGTGGCTAAGGTCCTGATGCCGGTCTATGAAACGGCGTTTTCAGGTGTGGCCATCGGTGGGTATCGAAGGGGCCGGGGGTGGGTTTGATCGTTCGTTGGGTCGTACTGGCTATTGCCGCAGTTCTTTCGTTCGGGGTGCCGGCCTATGCGCAGGCGCCAGCCCCGCGCGCCGCGGTGGGTGGAACGATCACGTCGATCCAGATCACCGGCAACGTCCGCTCCGAACCTGACACGATCCGCTCCTACCTGCAGATCAAGGAAGGCCAGCCCTACGATCCGGCGGCAGCCGACCGGTCGCTGAAAGCGCTGTTCGGGACGGGCCTGTTCTCCGACGTCACGATGGACATGCAGGGCTCGGTCCTGGTCGTGAAGCTGACGGAAAACCCGATCATCAATCGCGTCGCCTTCGAGGGTAACAAGAAGATCGACGACGACAAGATTCGTGATGAAGTGCAGTCCAAGCCGCGCCAGGTGTTCACCAAGGCCCGCGTGCAGTCCGACGTTGAGCGCATCCTCACGATCTATCGCCGCGGCGGCCGCTACAACGCCGTGGTCGAGCCCAA
>CAIKZO010000118.1 GCA_903832005.1 Enhydrobacter aerosaccus
CGCGCTTCCAGCGCGCTCGGAGTCATGAGCGCGCTGGAAGCGCGCGGTCCGTTGGAAGCGTGAGCCTGCTCGGCCATCAGCGTCGAATAGACACCGCCGCGCGCCATCAGCTCGCCGTGCTTGCCTTGCTCGGTGACCTTGCCGCCGTCGAGCACGAGAATGCGGTCGCAGTCGATCACGCTGGAGAGACGATGCGCGAGGATCAGCGTCGTGCGCCCGCGCATGAGGCGGTCGAGCGCTTCCTGGATGACGGCTTCGTTCTCGGCATCGACGGCGGACAGCGCCTCGTCGAGCACCAGGATCGGCGTGTCGCGCAGCAGGGCGCGGGCGATGGCGAGCCGCTGGCGCTGGCCGCCGGAGAGCTTGATGCCCTTCTCGCCGATCACCGTCTTGTAGCCTTCGGGCAGGCCGAGGATGAACTCGTGGATGTTTGCCGCGCGCGCGGCATCTTCGAGGTCCGAGGTCGAAGCATCGGGCCGGCCGAGGCGAATGTTCTCTTCGACCGTGCCGTGGAACAGGAACGTGTCCTGGTTCACTACCGAAATCAGCGAGCGGATCTGCGAGAACGAGAGCGTGCGCAGATCGTGGCCGCCCAGGGTGATGCGGCCCTTGGTGGGATCGTAGAAGCGCAGCAACAGCCGCACGATTGACGACTTGCCGCCGCCCGAGGGACCGACGAGGCCGAGACGCTCGCCCGCTTCGGCACGGAAGGAGAGATTGCTGTGCACGGTGCGACGCGTGCCCGGATAGGCGAAGGCCACGTCCTCGAAGGCGATGACGGGCGCCAGCGCCTTGTCGAGCGGGACCGGCAGCACATCGGCCACCGATGGCGCATCGTCGAGGATCTTGTAGATGCCCTGTGCCGCCGAGAGGCCGACCATGCCCTGGTGCAGTACCGAGCGCAGCTCGCGCATCGGCCGGAAGATTTCCACGCCCAGCATCATGATGACCAGCAGCGAGGTGAGCGCCATCGCGCCCGATTCGACGCGGGTCGCGCCGTAGATCAGCGCGGTCGCGGCCCCCGTGGCGATCGAGGCGTCGGTGATGCCGCGCGCCAGCGAGTTGGTGCCCAGCACCCACATGGTGCGCTTGAAGAGATCGCGCGCCTCGACCTCGAGCCGGTCGGCACGCGTCTTGCCCTGGCCGAAGGCCTTGAGCGTGGCGAGGCCCTGGATCGAATCGAGGAACTCGGCGGCGAAGCTCGCATAGGACTTCTGGCGGAACTGGGAGTTGCGCACGTCCCACTTGTGCCAAAGCGCGGGCGCGAACAGGGCGACCAGCGCGAAGGCCAGCATCACCGAGGCGACCGGCAGGTCGATGAAGGCCACCACCGCGAAGATCAGCAGCGGTGAGAGCATGGCGATCAGGAACTGCGGCAGGAATTGGCCGAAGTAGGTCTCGAGCTGCTCGACACCGTCGATCATCGACAGCGTCAGCGCGCCGGATCGCTGGCGGCCGACGGTGGCGGGCCCGAGGCTCGCGATCTTGTCGTAGATGACGCGGCGCAGGTTTTTCTGTACGCGCGCGGCGGTCTCGTGAGCGGTGACCGCGCGCCAGTGCTCGGCGGTGCCGCGCAGCACCATCACCAGCGCGATCAGCCCGATCGGCACCAGCAGGTCGGCGGGACTCTTGCCGGCGAAGACCTGGCCGATCAGCCAGCCCAGAAGGCCGAGCCGGGCGACGCCCATGCCGACCGAGAAAAGACCGAGGCCAACGGCGGCGGCGATGCGGCCACGGACACCCTTGGTGAAGACGAGAAGGCGCGGTTCGATGTGCATTTGGCGAATTTAGGCCGAACATTCCTGGCCGTCAGTACACAATTCGGAAAGTTTCGTGTACAAATCTGAACATGCAGCCGAGCTGGGACGACCTCCGAATTTTCCTCTCCCTTGCGCGCGAGGGCACGCTCACCACCGCGGCCAAGGCGCTGGGCGTCAGCCATCCGACGGTGGCCCGCCGCGTCCACGTCCTGGAGGAGCAGATCGGCGCGCGCCTGTTCGAGCGCCTGCCCGACCGCTTCGTGCCGACTGCCGCCGGCGCGGAGCTGCTGGCCGACACCGAGGCGATGGAGAAGGCGGCGCTCTCTATCCACCGCCGCAGCGCCGGCCTTGCCGACACGGTGAGCGGCGTGGTGCGGATCTCGGCGGGCGAGGAAGTGTCGGCGCTGCTGGCGTGCCATCTGCCGGAGCTGCGCGCCGAGCTGGAGCAGATCGAGTTCGAACTCTCGGCCCGGCACACGCTGCTCAACCTCTCACGTCGCGAGGCCGACCTGTTGATCGGCGAGCAGATGCCGGACTCCGCCGACATCGTGGCGCGCAAACTTTGCCGCACGGCGTTTGCGATCTATGCCCATCCCGATCTCGCCGTCGCGCGCCTGTCGCCGACCGCGATCAAGACCGTGCCCTGGGTCGGCTTCGACGACGACCATCCGCGGATGCCGGGCCAGCGCTGGCTGCAGGAGCGGCTGGGCAACGGCCGCCCCGCGATCCGCTGCAACAACTGGCTGGTGATTCGCGAGACCGCGCGCGCCCGCGGCGGCTTCGCGATCCTGCCGTGCTACCTCGGCGACAACGATCCGCAGCTGCAACGCATCGGTCCGCCGATCCCCGAACTCTTCGCCGACCAGTGGCTGCTCGTGCACCGCGACCTGCGCGCGCTGCCCCGGGTTCGTGCCGTGATGGATGCCGTGATCGCGCTCTTCCAGCGCGAGCGTGCGCTGCTCGAAGGAAAATCGACTCGCGGTGCGGCGGTTCCGCTCAGCTGACCGTGGCCGCCGCTTTGGGAGGACTCTCCGGGGACGAGCTGTCGTCAGGTTGCTTGTAGAGCCATTGACGCGCCTTTTCCCGGTCGACGAAAACGCGCATCGGCCGATCGGCGGCGGCCAGCATGCCCATGACCCGACTCATCAGTTCCAGCTTGTCCGGGGCGAAGACCACCGCCAGCGGTCCCACCTTCGCCGTTTGGTGGTAATTCCGGATGCGCCAGCCGATCGTCAGGAGCTCTTCTTGAGTCATCGAGGTAGAGCCGCGGCTTCCGTCGTACAATTTGCGATAAGTCAGCGTGTCTCCGATCGCGTGCGCGTCGAGACAGGCGTTGACCTCTGCGAACGTCACATCGCCCTCGGTGACCATCGTCATCACGCGCCGTTCGGTATCGATATCCCAGGTCAGAGGCATCGGTGGATCCAGTCCCTGCACGAGAGCTTGATGATACGGCCAATAGACGAGACGATATAGCCCACACTTGCCGCTTCTTGGGCCAGTCACCTGAGGTCTATTGTAACCGGGCACTGGGAAGATGAGGCAATGAAAGACGTGACGTCAGGACCTCGTTTGGCGTTGGCGGTTTTGCTCACGCTTGCGTCCGCAGCGACGGCCTGGAGCCAGCAATTACCATCGGACTGGATCACCGATCCGAAGAGCGGGTGCCGCGCGTGGAATGCCGCGCCCCGGGCCGGAGAAAGCGTCACGTGGGAGGGGTCGTGCGTCGATGGCATCGCCGAGGGCAAAGGCGTGCTGCGCTGGTTCCTGAATGGCGAGATGACGGAGATCGACGCCGGCGACTTCAAGAAGGGCAAGCTCGACGGCTATGCCGAGATCACGAACCCGCCCAACTTCAGCTTCGAAGGCGAATTCCGCGACCATCTGCCGAACGGTCAAGGCACGATGCACGATGCCGACGGCCAGGTTTATTCGGGTCAATGGGTCAACGGCTGCTTCAACGACGGCGGCCGACGCCGGGCGTTTGGCGTCGGCGCGTCCTGCGATTTCCAGAGCTGACGCCTACCAGGTCATCCGTAGTCCCGCGGTGAAGGCGTGGTTGTCGCTGCCGCCGCCGACTTCGCCGTCGTAGCGGGCGTAGAACTCGGTGGTCTCGGCGATATGCGCCTTTGCCGAGAGACCGATCGCTGCCGAATCGCGTTGCGGTGTCGCGCCAAAGACGGTGAAGGGCGTGCCGGGCGCTCCCGCGAGGCTCGCCGTCATCGGTCGGCTGGTATCGGCGTATTCGTGGATCCAGCCGAGCCTGAGGCCGACGTCGACTTTGCCCCACGTTACGCCGAGGTCCGTGCCGAGAGTCGCGCGCAGCGAGTTCGTCGTCTGCTGACCGACCGTGAGGTTTAGCGAATCCGCGCCGGTCTCGCTGAAGGCGTTCTGGGTGCTGGTCGCGCCCTGCAGGCGGGCGAAGGGTGTCAGCGACAGGGGCACGACCGGCGCCAGTTCGAAGCGATAGCCCGCTTCGAGCTGTCCGAGGAACTGATTGGCGCCGGTGCGGCCCTGGGCGGTGCGCGCATTGAGGCCGGGAACGACGATGTAGCGCGTCGTGTTGATGCTGGCGGAGGCGTAGCCCGCCAGGCCGTCGAGATAGAACGGGCCCTGAGTGTACGAGCCATAGAGCGTGCCGTTGAAGGTGTCGCTGGTCGAGCGGCCGGTGAAGCCGTTCACCGAGTAGCTGCCGTTGACGTAGCCCGCGCTGACGCCCGCGAGAAAGTTGGGCGAGAAGCGATAGTCGCCACCCACGGCGGTACCGCCGAAGCTGTAGCTGGCCGCGCCGGCGTTGCCGCTGCCGGGCACCGTGCCGAAGCCGCCGACACCGCTCACCCACGCGCCGATCACGTTGGCTGAGACATCGCAGGAGAAGTCGCACGCCTCGGTGCCGTCCTGGAGAGCCATCGCCACGCGCTGCCCGCCGTTCGCGCCGCCATGGGTCACCGCGATCTGGTTGCCGATGGTGTTGAGGAATGCCGCCGCGGTCTGGATGCTGATCGTGCCGGCATCGGCATTGGGCTGGCCGCTGATGGCGTCGAACGCCGCCTGTGCCTGCGAGCTGTTGAGGTTGCCGAATGCATCGATGACGGCGCCGAAATCGCCCGAGGCCGTCGCGACGCTGTGATCGAGGATCGCGCCGATCGCGGCCTGGTTCGGCGTCTGCGCGCCTTGAGCAAATCCGCCCGGCCGGATCGTGAGGAAGACGTCGTTGGCGTCGTAGCTCAAGGTCGGCCGCAGGAACGGCATGTTCGACGTCGCGTTCTCGAAGGAGCCTGTCACGCCGCCGGTCGCGTTCAGCACCGTGAACGCGGGGCTGGAGCGGTACGAACCGGGCTGTACCTGCAACTCGAGCGTTCCCCCGAGCGCCGCGGCGCCGCCGGTCACGTTGACGGTCGAGGCCGCCGCCGTCGTCGCCGCGACCTGATAGAAGCTGCCGGCGTTGAACGTCAGTCCGTTCTGCACGGTCAAGGTGCCGATCGCATTGTTGCCCGGCGCCAGGGTGCCGTTGACGGTCGTCGTGGGCAGGATGCCGGTGCCGCGCACCGTTGCCGGCGCCTGGATCGTGAGGCCGCTCGAGCTCGCCAGCGACGCGTTCGCGATCAGCGTGCCGTCGTTCACCGTGGTCGAGCCGGTGTAGCTCGCGTCCGCGGCAATCGTGAGCGTGCCGGTACCGTACTTGATCAGCGGCCGGTTGCCGGTGAGGAACGAGGCATCCGGATTGGAATCGTTGTCGGCCAGGCCATACTGCAGCACCGAAGCGGTCGAGAAGTAGCTGGTGACATCGTAGAGCGTCCAGATACCGCGACCGAACAGGCTGACAGCCAGCACGTCGGCCGATGGATTGTAGGTCAGGAGATTGACGATCGTGTTGGGCAGGCCGCGGCCGAACGACGACCATCCGCTCAGCGCGCCCGCGCCGTCGCTCATGGCCACGGCGATCGGGCTCAGCGACGACGGATCGGAGACGGCGCCGCCGACGAGGAGGGCATTGACGCCGTTGTTCGAGATGAATTCGACCGAGGAGGGCCGCGCGATGCCGAGCGTGGTGAGATTGGCCGTGATGTCGTTGAAGCTCGCGCCGGTGTTGGTCGTGCTGAAAAGCGACTGGCGATCGACCACGTAGAAGCGCGAGTCGCTGCGGGCGTCGAAGACCACGTCGACGGGGCCGCCGCCGGTGTACGCCGTCAGGGGCGCCAGCGAGCCGGGGGCCGCAGTGGCGCTGTAGTAGAGCCTGTTGCCGGAATCGACGTCGACGCCGGCCAGCAGCGCATTGACGTTGTTGTTGGTGCCGTAGGCAAGCGCCGTCACGGAATTTCCGATGACCGTGTCGTCGCCGACATTGGTCAGCACGGGTCCCGTCTGGGCCGTGATCAGGCTGTCGGTCGTGACATAGAGATGTCGCGCGCCGATGGCGATCTTGGTCGGGTCGTTGCGGTTCAGCACGAACCTGGTGGTGAACGGCAGTTCCAGCGCCGTGCTGCTGCCGCCATCTGAATCGGGATCGCCGCCTCCGGCGGTGAAGTCGGTGCTCAGGAAGTTCCATATGGTGTCGCCGGGAGCGGCCTTGCCCAGAAGCAGCTCCGAATTGACGACGACACCGCTGCTGTTGACGACATTGCGGGTGAGGCCGCCGAGGTTCTGGGCGGAATAGTATTGGAGACTCTGTCCCGCACTCGCATAGGTCCGGTCGTTCACCGCGGCGACGGTGCCGTCACCGCTGGTCAGCGGCGAAAACGTCTGGCCGCGCGGCAGGGTCTGCACGCCGACACCATTGTCCTGCGCGGCGACGATCAACCGCTTGCTGATCGCATCGTACGCGACCCCGTAGGACTCGCGGAGCGCCAGCGTGTTGTTCAGCCCGGTCCAGGTACCGGACGCGCTCGACGGCGACGTGCGGGCATAGACACCGCCATCGCCCACGAGGATGAGGCGGCCCGAGGCGTCGAACGCGAAGTTGCGTGAATCGGCGTGGGCGGTCGAATTGTCCGCCGTGCCGGAGTCGGTGATGGTCTGGATCTGGCCCGAGCCATCCGCCAGCGGCGTGGCATAGACCCTGTACGCCGTCGCCGTGTAGGGTGGGGTGCTGCGGGTGTCGCCTGCGAGATAGACGATATTCGTGTTGTTGGGGTCGATCGCGAGCGCCAGGTTGGTCGCCGCCTGGTTGCCGGTCGTGATCGGCGGGACCGGCAGGTTCACCCATTGCGTGCCGTTTTGCGACAGCTTCAGCGTCGCCATCGAGCCATCGGTATTGTAGGTCGCCACGGCAATGGCGCCATTGGGGGCGGTCGCGAGCCGGCCGATCTGTCCCGTGGCGAAGGTCGTCGCGGACGTCCAGGTCGCGCCGCCGTCGGTGCTGCGGTAAACGCCGCCGGCACCCGAGTCCGGGTTGATCGAGACATAGTACGGCTGTGTCACCGTGCCGGCGCCGACCAGCGCCGTCGCCGCGCCCGAGGGCAGGCCGCTGACGAGCGTGAAGGTGCCGCCGTTGACGCTCTCGTAGAGACCGTATCCTTGGGCGCCGCGCTGGGTCGCGTCCTGCGGCTCGGCCGTCGCGGCAAACACGGTCGTGCCGCTGCCGATGACCGAGATGACGCTCTTGCCCTGCAGCGGCGCGGTGATCGTCGTCGACATCGTCGACCATGTGACGCCGCCGTCGGTGCTGACGATGATGCCATCCCGCGCGCCACCGCGCGCCGAGATGTCGTCGGGCACGCCGACCGCGCCGTTCGACGTCAGTCCGATGCCGGCGTAGATCGTTTGTGGGTTCGTCGTATTGAACGACAGGCTCGCGATCGAGAGCGACGCGAGGTTGTCGGTCAACGGTGCCCAACTCTGGCCGGCGTTGTGCGTGACCCACACGCCGCCGTTCACGCCGCCGATGAACATCGTGTTGGGATCGGTGAGGCTCGGCAGGATGGCCTGCACCGCGCCCGACGTGGAGCCCTGGTTCGACGAAGCGAAGTCGCGGGTGCCGATGTTGTCGGCGGTGCCGATCTCGGGGCCGGGACCTTCGGAAAGAAACCGAGCGGTGAAGGCTGGCTGTTGCGCCAACGCTGATGATGAGAAGCCGACGAAAACGACAAGTCCGGATAGTCCGTACAAGAAGCCCTTTTGCGGCTTGGCCACGCGCACACCCTGATACAGTCCTCGTGAAGCGATGGGTGCGATATAATTGCAGTGCATTCGTGCCGCTACGAACAACGGCAAAATCGTGGCAATTTGCAGCAGTTGGTACGCTAACCACCTCTGAGAGAAAGAAGCAGGCATGACGTCCAAGTTACAGAAAGTCGCCCTCGTCACCGGCGCGGCGCGCGGGATCGGGCTCGCGGTGGCGACGCGATTTTTGGAGGACGGCTGGCGGGTGGCGATGCTCGATATTTTGGGCGAGACGTTGAACGCCAGCGCACGCGCGCTCGATCGACCCGACGATGTATTGGCGCTCGAGGCCGACGTCTCCGATCCGAAGGCGGTCGAGGCGGCGGTCGAGAAGGCGCATCGTCACTTCGGCCGCATCGACGCGCTGGTCAACAATGCCGGCATCGCGGTGTTCAAACCAATGCTCGATACGACCTTGGAAGAATGGCGGCGCGTGATGTCCGTCAACCTCGACGGTCCGTTCATGATGACCCAGGCGGTGGCGCCGATCATGCGCGACCAGGGCAGCGGCGCGATCGTCAACATCGCCTCGATCTCGGGCTTGCGCGCCTCGACGATGCGGGTCGCCTACGGCACCAGCAAGGCGGCGGTCGCGCATCTCACCAAGCAGCAGGCGGTCGAGCTCAGCCAGTACGGTATCCGCGTCAATGCCGTCGCGCCCGGTCCCGTCGACACGGCGATGGCCAAGGAAGTGCACACGAAGGAAATCCGCGCCGACTATCACGACCATATCCCGCTCAACCGCTATGGGCTCGAGACCGAACTCGCCAACGCGATCTGTTTCCTGTGTGGCGACCAGGCAGGCTACATCAGCGGCCAGGTGCTGGCGGTCGACGGTGGCTTCGATGCTGCCGGAGTCGGTTTGCCGACGATGCGCGGTGAACGGCGCAATCTGTAACGACCATAAGTCGAGGTTTCCGAGAACGCGCTTACAATGCGCGGATGAATCCTCCCTGTCGTCCTGAGCGCAGCGAAGGACCTTGCGTCTCGACCCAGACTCCGCTGACCGTTTATCGGCCGTTTTCGACCGTTGATCGGACGGGGTCGATAACGAAAAAGCCCGGGTTTGCTGCATCTTGTCCGTTTAGCGGTCTCGGGCACCGTATAAAAACGGTCAAAACGGTACGCGAGCGTGCGCGGCTTGAACGCGCTAGAGTTGCGCCAATAAATAAACGGGAGAGACGCACATGATCGGACTAAGACGCACGCTCGTCGTGATGGCTCTTGCGCTCGTGGCTGGTGCTGCGCAGGCGCAAACGCAAGTCGCGCTGACGCCTACCGCCAAGCCGGAGGATGTCGGGCTCTCGTCGGCGCAGTTGCAGAAAATCGAAGCGGCGATGAAGAAGAACATCGACGACGGTTTGATCCCCGGCGCGGTGATGCTGGTGTCGCGGCGCGGCAAGGTCGCGTGGGTCAACGCGCAAGGCAAGCGCGCGCCCGACTCGCCCGATCCGATGAAGGTCGATTCGATCTTCCGCATCTACTCGATGACCAAGCCGATGGTGACCACGGCGCTGATGCAGATGGTCGAGGAAGGCCGCCTGCAGGTCTCCGACCCGGTGTCGAAGTTCCTGCCGGGGATCGGCGCCATGAAGGTCGGCACGGAAGTGACCGGCGCCGACGGCGCGCCGACGTTGCATCTCGCCGATCCGACGCGCGCGATGACCGTGCAGGATCTGATGCGGCATACGTCGGGGCTGACGTACGGCAATCGCGGCACGACGCTGGTTCATCAGGCCTACATGACGGCCAAGATCGGCGACCGCACGGCGACCAACGAGGAGATGGTGGCGCGCCTTTCCAAGCTGCCGCTGCGCTTCAATCCCGGCGACCGCTGGGAGTACTCCGTGGCTGTCGACGTGCAGGGCCGCATTCTCGAAGTGCTCTCTGGCGGCAAGAAGCTGAGCGAGGTTCTGGCCGAGCGCATCTGGCAGCCGCTTGGCATGGCCGACACCGGCTTCAAGGTGGCGGACGCCAAGCTCTCGCGCGTGGCGCAGCCCGGCCCGCGTCCCGACGGCAAGCCGATGACGCCGCGCTTCAAGGTCGACGATGGCGCGGTCTACGAGTCGGGCGGCGGCGGCGGCCTCAGCACGATGGAGGATTACCTGAAGTTCGTCTCGGCGCTGGCCAACGGTGGCACGTATCAGGGCAAGCGCATCATCGGCAAGAAGACGCTGGAGTTCATGACTGCCGACCATGTTGGCGCGCGGCCCGGCCGTCCGCCGGGCTTCGGCTTTGGTCTCGGCTTCGAGGTGCGCACGCGCGTCGGTGACAGCGCGATGCCGGGCTCTGTCGGCGAGTACGGCTGGTCGGGCGCGGCGGGAACGGAGTTCTGGGTCGATCCCAAGGAACAGCTGTTCGCCATCATCATGATCCAGGCCAACGACGGCGACACACGCACCGTGCGCAACCAGTTCCGGACGATGATCCAGGCCGCGCTGCTCGATTAATCAAGAAAACTTCGGGAGAGAAACGATGAAGATGATGAAGGGCGCGCTGCTCGCGGCGGCGTTGATGTCTGTTGCCGTCACGGTGCACGCACAGCAGTTGCCGCTGCCGATGGCGGCATCGCCGGAGGAGGTGGGACTTTCCTCCGAGCAGTTCAAGAAACTGGAAGCGGTCACCAAGGCGCATATCGACGAGGGTCTACTGCCGGGTGCGGTGATGCTGGTGGCGCGGCGGGGCAAGGTCGCGTGGGTGTCGGTGCAGGGCAAGCGCGACGTGGCGTCGGGCGATCCGATGAAGCTCGACTCGATTTTCCGCATGTATTCGATGACCAAGCCGATGGTCTCGGTCGCGCTGATGCAGATGGTGGAAGAGGGCAAGCTGCAGATCAGCGATCCCGTCTCCAAGTATCTGCCCGAGATCGGCAAGATGAAGGTCGGCACCGAAGTCACCGGCGCCGACGGCAAGAAGGAGCTGCATCTCAGCGATCCGACGCGGGCGATGACGGTGCAGGACCTGCTGCGCCACACGTCGGGTCTCACCTACGGCAGCAGCGGCACCACGCTGATCAACCAGTCCTATGTCGACGCCAAGATCGGCGACCGCAGCTTCACCGTCGAACAGATGGTGTCGAACCTCTCCAAGCTCTCGCTGAAGTTCAATCCGGGTGACCGCTGGGAATATTCGGTGGCGGTCGACGTGCAGGGCCGCCTGCTCGAAGTCCTGTCCGGCGGCAAGAAGTTGCATGACGTGCTGGCCGAGCGCATCTGGCAGCCGCTCGGCATGGTCGACACCGGCTTCCAGGTGCCGGCCGACAAGGTGGCGCGCGCCGCCCAGCCCGGCCCGCGCCTGAACGGCCAGCCGATGACGCCGCGCTTCAAGGTCGACGACGGTGCGCCCTATGAGTCGGGCGGCGGCGGATCGCTGAGCACGATGGCCGACTATCTGCGCTTCACGTCGGCGCTGGCCAACGGCGGCGCCTTCCAGGGCAAGCGGATCATCGGCAAGCAGACGCTGGCTTTCATGACGGCCGACCACACGCTGAACCGGCCGGGCCGTCCGGCGGGGCTTGGCTTTGGTCTCGGCTTCGAGGTGCGCACGCGCATCGGCGACAGCGCGATCGAGGGCTCGGTCGGCGAATATGGCTGGGCCGGCAATGCCGGCACGATCTTCTGGATCGATCCCAAGGAGCAGCTGATCGCGATCTACCTGGTGCAGGTCAGCGACCCGGACCGGGTGGCGCTGCGCAACCAGTTCCGGACGATGGTGCAAGCCGCGATCATCGACTAAGAAAGCCTCCAGTTCTTTGGGGAGGTTTTCCGAATGCTTCGTCGTTCGATTATTGCAGTCGCCGGTCTCGCTCTCGCGGCGGGCCCGGTCGCGGCCCAGCAGCCGCTCAAGATCGCGCTGATCTACAGCAAGACCGGTCCGCTGGAAGCCTATGCGCGCCAGACCGAGGCGGGCTTCATGATGGGCCTCGACTACGCCACCAAGGGCACGATGACCGTGGGCGGCCGCAAGATCGAGGTCATCCTGAAGGACGACCAGTTCAAGCCCGACATGGCCAAGACCGCACTCGAGCAGGCCTATGGCGACGACAAGGTCGACCTCGCCGTCGGCACCACCGGATCGTCGGGCGCGCTGGCCATGCTGCCCGTCGCCGAGGAATACAAGAAGGTGTTGATCGTCGAGCCGGCCGTCGCCGACCAGATCACCGGCGCGAACTGGAACCGCTACATCTTCCGCACCGCGCGCAACTCCTCGCAGGACGCGCTGGCCGCCGCTGCGACCTTGAAGGACGAGGGCATCTCGATCGCGACGCTCGCGCAGGACAATGCCTTCGGCAAGGACGGCATCGCCTCGCTGAAGGAAGCGCTCGCCGCCGTCGGCTCCAAGGCGAAGGTCGTGCACGAGGAATACACGCCGGCGCAGACCACCGACTTCACCGCGCCCGGCCAGCGCCTCTTTGATTCCCTGAAGGACAAGCCCGGCCGCAAGATCATCGCCGTGGTGTGGGCGGGCGCCCATCCGCTGCCGAAGCTGATGGACCTCAAGCCCGAGCGCTACAAGATCGAGATCGCGCCGGGCGGCAACATCCTGCCGGTGATGGCCGGCTGGAAGCAGTTCGCGGGCCTCGAGGGCGCGATCTACTACTACTGGGGCTTCCCCAAGAACCCGGTGAACGACTGGCTGGTCGCCGAGTACAAGAAGAAGAACGCCGGCGCGCCGCCGGACTTCTTCGTGGCCGGCGGCATGGCCGCGGGCATGGCCGCGGTCGCCGCGATCACCAAGGCGGGCGGCACCGACACCGAGAAGCTGATCGCCGCGATGGAGGGCCTGGAGTTCGACACGCCCAAGGGCAAGATGATCTTCCGCAAGGAAGACCATCAGGCGCTGCAGGTGATGTACCAGTGGCGCATGAAGGCCAACCCGCCGGACAACACCGATCTGCTCGACCTCGTCCGCGAGATCCCCGCCGACGAGATGAAGCTGCCGATCAAGAACAAGCGATAGTCATACTGGGGCCTTCCCCCTCCGCCCTTCGGGCACCTCCCCCGTCTGACGGGGGGAGGGCAGGGAGGGGGAAAGCAACGACGAGATGCTCGAAACCGAGAACCTCACCATCCGCTTCGGCGGACACGCGGCCGTCGATGGCGTCACCTGCGCGTTCCAGCCGGGTACGCTGACCTCGATCGTCGGGCCGAACGGCGCGGGCAAGACCACCTATTTCAACCTGATCTCGGGGCAATTGCCCGCAAGTGCAGGCAAGGTGAAGCTGAACGGCCACGACATTACCGGCCTTGCAGCACCGCGGCGCACGCGGCTTGGCCTCGGCCGCGCTTTCCAGCTGACGAATTTGTTTCCGAATCTCAGCGCGCTCGAGAACGTGCGTCTCGCAGTCCAGGTGAAGAGCGGCAAGGCGCTGGACCTGTTCAGCCGCGTCTCGACGCATCGCGAGCTGACCGACCGTGCGCGCGAGCATCTCGCCGCCGTGTCGCTGTCGGACCGCGCCGACACCGTGGCCGCGACCCTGCCGCACGGCGACCAGCGCAAGCTCGAGGTCGCGATCCTGCTGGCGCTCGAGCCCGACATCTTCATGTTCGACGAGCCGACCGCCGGCATGAGCATCGACGACGTGCCGACCGTGCTCGACATCATCGCCGCCATCAAGAAGCGCGGCGACAAGACGATCCTGCTGGTCGAGCACAAGATGGACGTGGTGCGCTCGCTGTCCGACCGCATCGTCGTGTTGCACCAGGGCAAGCTCGTCGCCGACGGCAAGCCCGCCGAGGTGATCAACTCCGACATCGTGCGCGAGGCGTATCTGGGTGGGGCCGCGGATGCGTAGCTCATATGGACCGCGCGCATCCTGCGCGCTCATGATC
>CAIKZO010000119.1 GCA_903832005.1 Enhydrobacter aerosaccus
CCCGGTCGATCGGTGGCACGTTCCAATGAGGTCGGAAAATCACGGCTTGCAGATCGAACTGCCAACCATTGAAGCAATGTAGTTTTGCCGGAGCCTGCTTCACCACGGATCACAACGCGGGTCAGACCAGACAAAGATGAATTTACATCTCGATCGCCATTGGAATTTGATCGAGTTGAGGACAGCGTGACGTAAGCAACAGAGAGCTCTAATTCGCGCAAGCTACCGCTGACAATTTTCACACCAAACAATTGCATCCGGTCGAGGCGCTGCACCAGCGCTCTACGGTAGGCCACGTCAAAGTTTGCATCGGCCTCGGTTCCCGTCGCTTTTGCTCGCATATCAGCAACTGCGTCGAGAACCCGCTTTAGATCGGTTAATATTTCATCGTCTCGCTTCAGGAGTTCGCGGGATATCACTGTTTGGAATTCAGGGAGTTTGCTGGCCACGCTCACGGTGTATGCGCAGCACTCTCTCAGCATAAGTTGAGCCAAGGACTCAGCGTCACCGCCCAGTCTCCGAAAGGGTTGCACGGCAGTTGGCTGAATAAGTTTCTCGAACTCAAGAGCATTGATGTTGGAGCGAACAAGCGCTTCAGGAACGTCGATCCCCTCAAAAAGATTTGCGACGGTCAAGGCCGCCGCTTCACGATCTGATTCTGGCAAACTCGGGAATTCAGTTTCTACTGTTGATGAGAGACGGTCCGCCATTTCAGACGCCAATTCCCGGAATAGACGATCGACGGAGCGGGCTGCAATGAAATCAACACCGTACTTTTTCAGCGCTTCTATAACGCCGTCACTGAAGTTCAGTGCGAGAGATTTCTCAGGTAGCCAAAGCTTTAAGATTGCCTTGGCTACGGCGGGAGCGAGAGTGAGTGTTAGCGTCTCCAATAGCGCCATTGTGCATTCCTCGATTCGGCGCTCCCGCGCCAGATGCCGACAAAATGGACACTATTCTGGATCGAGATTGTAGATGTCTACAACCCATAAAAGAGTTATTCGCCAATCTACTCGCCGCTATCTTGCCTTTGCGGCACAGCGAACGGGATCGTTTATCCCACCGAAGTGCGATCGCCGGCCACCCACTCGCCGTTCATCTGGCAGCACGGCAGCGCGAGCTGGATCAGCGCTTCGGTGTGCGCTTCGGGCGCCGGCACGGTCTCCGGGTTCTCGCCGGGGAAGGCGTCCTTGCGCATGCCGGTGCGGGTTGGACCAGGATTGTAGAGGTTCACCCGCAGGCTGGTGTGGGCGCTCTCGGCGGCATAGACGCCGACCATCATGTCGAGCGCGGCCTTGCTCGCGGCGTACGCGCTCCAATAGGGGATGATGCGGCGTGAGATGCCCGAAGTGAGGAAAATCGCGCGGCCCGCGTCGGAGGCGCGCAGCAGCGGGTCGAGCGAGCGGATCAAGCGCCAGTTGGCGGTGACGTTCACCGCCATCACCCGCTCGAAGATCGCGGGATCGATATGGCCGATCGGTGACAGGGTGCCGAGCAGGCCGGCATTGCCCAGCAGGATGTCGAGCTTGCCGAAGCGCTCATGCAGCGCCGCACCCAGCCGATCGATGCCCGGGCCGTCGGTGATGTCGAGCGGCACCAGGGTGGCGCCTTCGCTGCCGGTTTCCTTGATCTTGTCGTCGAGCGCCTCGAGCCCGCCCACCGTGCGCGCCACAGCCACGACATGCGCGCCTTCGCGTGCATAGGCCAGGGCCGCGGCCGCTCCAATGCCACGCGAGGCGCCGGTGACCAGCGCGATGCGTCCCTGGAGCCTCATTTTTCCGGACCGCGCGCATCCTGCGCGCCCGTGTCGTCAGAGGCGCAATCATGAGCGCGCAGGATGCGCGCGGTCCGCATGACCATGACCTTTGCTCTAAGCCGGTTCGGCGAGGAAGGAGAGTTGGCGATCCTCGGCGTCGTGCACGTCGTCGAGCGAGATCGGGTAGTCGCCGGTGAAGCAGGCGTCGCAGAAGGCGGGCGCTGCCGCGTTACGTCCGCCGGCGATGCCCATGGCGCGATAGAGGCCGTCGATCGAGATGAAGGCCAGCGAATCGACGCCGATGAACTTCGCCATGCCGGCCACGTCGTAACGCGAGGCCAGCAGTTTGTCGCGCTCGGGCGTGTCGATGCCGTAGAAGCAGGGATCGGTCGTCGGCGGGGCGGCGATGCGCATGTGCACTTCCTTGGCGCCGGCGCTGCGCACCATCTCGACGATCTTCATCGAGGTGGTGCCGCGCACGATCGAATCGTCGACCAGAATGACGCGCTTGCCCTCGATCATGGCGCGGTTGGCATTGTGCTTCAGGCGGACGCCGAGATGGCGGATGTGGTCCGCGGGTTCGATGAAGGTGCGGCCGACATAGTGGTTGCGGATGATGCCCAGCTCGAACGGGATGCCCGACTGTGCGGCATAACCGATGGCCGCCGGCACGCCCGAATCGGGGACGGGCACGATCACATCCGCCGGGATTGGGCTTTCCTTGGCCAGTTCGATGCCGATGCGCTTGCGAGCATCGTACACGCCGACGCCTTCGATCTTGCTGTCGGGACGGGCGAAGTAGATGTGCTCGAACACGCAGAAGCGCCGCTGGTGCGTGGGGAAGGGCTTCAGCGAGCGCAGGCCGGTACCGTCGACGATCACGATCTCGCCGGGCTCGACGTCGCGCACGAAACGCGCGCCGATGATGTCGAGCGCGCAGCTCTCGGAGGTCAGGATCCAGGCGTCGTCGAGGCGGCCGATACAGAGCGGCCGAACACCCAACGGGTCGCGCACGCCATAGAGCGCCTCGTTGGTCAGCATCAGCAGCGAGTAGGCGCCCTTGACCTTGCCCAGCGCATCGACGATCCGGTCGACCACCGGCGAATACTCCGAGCGCGCGATCAGGTGGTTGATCACCTCGGTGTCGGTCGTCGACTGGAACAGGCAGCCCATGCGCACCAGTTCCTTGCGCAGGATGTAGGCGTTGGTCAGGTTGCCGTTGTGGGCCAGCGCCATGCCACCGAACTCGAAATCGGCGAAGATCGGCTGGATGTTGCGGTCGGACGAGCCGCCCGTCGTGGCGTAGCGATTGTGGCCGATCGCCGAATAGCCCTTCAGCGTGGCGATGACGGACTGTTCGCCGAAGATGTCGCCGACGAGGCCGGCGGCGCGGTGATTGTAGAAATGGCGGCCGTCGAACGTGACAATTCCCGAGGCTTCCTGGCCGCGATGCTGGAGCGCATGCAGGCCGAGAGCGGTGTGGGCGGCGGCGTCGGACGTGCCGAAAATGCCGAACAGCGCACACTCCTCATGAAACTTGTCGTCGTCGACGACCGGAGTTTCGGAAGGGCGCTTGGGGGTCAGCACGGCGGGGTTATATGTGGGACCCGCCGGCTAGTCATCAAGGATATCTCTGTGCGGCGTTTTCTCAGACCTCACGCGCGCCGCACGCGCGGCTAAAGGGCCTGGCGCCTCTAGGGCTTTTGCGGCATGCGCCGCTAGGGCTTTGTGGCTGGAGAAGCCGGATTCGGCGGTGAGGACGGGTCCTGGGTGCCGGACGGCAGTGTGGGCATGGGAATCGACGGCAGGGCATCGACGCCGCCGGAGCGCTGCAGGCGCGTCCGGAAGCCCGGCGGGAGGTAGGGCTCGACGAAATTGGCCATATCCTTGATCGCCGGAAACGTCGCCGCGGCTTCGACCGGCGGCGGCAGCGTCTTGGGGCCGAGATAGCTGTAGAACAGGAAAACCGTGCCCAGCGCGATCCAGGTGCAGAGCACGCCGAACCCGCCGCCCAGGATGGCGTCCGGCCGGCGCAGCGGGCTCGCCTTGACGGCCCGTGAGAGGGCATTGGTCAGCATCACCAGCACGATCAAGGCCGCTACGAACACGATCAGCATCGAGCCGAAATTGGCCAGCTCCGCGTTGCCGTTCACCAGCTTCTCGATCTCAGGCTGGATCAGCTTCGAGTAGTTGAGCGCGACGTAGCCCGCGCCGATCCACGAGGCGATGAAAAGGACAGCGTGCGCGAAGCCGCTCGACCATCCAATGGCTGCCCCAAAGATGGCGACCGCGATGACGGCGACGTCGAAAACAGTGATCCCAAGCTTGTCCATAGATCCCCTACGCCCTTAGCCGATTACTCGCGCCGCCGGCCGGTATCGCCCTCGCGCCGCGGGCGCTTGGGGGAGCCATCCGACGGCTGAAAACGGGCGACAAGGTCCGATAGATGCTCAATTTCGTCAATGGCGATGCCCTCTGGCGGACGCGGCGCGGGCCCCGACCCGGCGCGGCCCTTCGGCACTAACGCGCTTCGGAAGCCGAGCTTGGCTGCTTCACGCAGTCGCGCCTCGCGCTGGCTCACCGGCCGGACCTCGCCGCCCAGGCCGATTTCTCCGAACACCACCATGTCGGGCGGCACATGTTCGTTGGCGAGGGAAGAGACCACGGCCGCGGCCACCGCAAGATCGGCCGCCGGCTCGTTGATCCTGAGCCCGCCCGCCACGTTCAGGTAGACGTCGTTGGCGCCGATATTCACGCCGCAGCGCGCTTCGAGTACCGCCAGGACCATAGCCAGCCGGTTCGAGTCCCAGCCCACGACCGCGCGGCGTGGATTGCCGAGCGAGGAGGGGCTGACCAGCGCCTGGATCTCGACCAGCACGGGACGCGTGCCTTCGACACCCGCGAAGACGCAGGCGCCCGCGACATGGCCGCGCCGTTCGGCGAGGAACAGCGCCGAGGGGTTGGCGACGTCGCTCAGGCCCCGGTCGGACATCTCGAACACGCCGATCTCGTCGGTCGGACCGAAGCGGTTCTTCACCGTGCGCAGGATGCGGAACTGATGGCCGCGCTCGCCCTCGAAGTAGAGAACCGTGTCGACCATGTGCTCGAGCACGCGGGGGCCCGCAATCGCACCATCCTTGGTGACGTGGCCGACCATCAGCACCGCGATGCCGCGGCGCTTGGCCAACTCGACCAGCGCCTGGGCGGAGGCACGCACCTGCGTCACGGTGCCAGGCGTCGAATCGACGGTATCGAGCCACATGGTCTGGATCGAATCGATCACCGCGATCCGGGGCGCGTCCGGCCGCTCCAGCGTCGCCACGATGTCGCGCACCGAGGTCGCGGCGACCAGATGCACGTCCGCGTCGGCCAATCCCAACCGCTCGGCGCGCAGCCGCACCTGGTCGACCGCCTCTTCGCCGGAGATGTAGGCGCAGGCGGTGTTCTGTTTGGCGAGCGCCGCCGCCATCTGCAGCATCAGCGTCGACTTGCCGATGCCGGGATCGCCGCCGATCAGCAGCGCCGAGCCCACGACCAGGCCGCCGCCGCAGACGCGGTCGAACTCGTTGATGCCGCTCTTGTAGCGTGGTGGCTGCGGCGTCGAGCCGGTGAGGCCGGTGAACTCCAGCAGCCGTCCCTTGCCGCCGCTCGCCAGTCCACCGCCGGCGGGGCCGGGCGCGGGCGCGGATTCTTCGGCGATCGTGTTCCACTCGCCACAGGATTCGCAGCGGCCGCTCCACTTGTTGGTGACGGAGCCGCACGCCTGGCAGACGAAGCGCTTGATCGGACGGGCCATCGCGCGCCTAGAGCTTCCGGACCTGCATCTGGATCGGTCCCTCGGCGCGGCCGTGGATGAACTGGTCGACGTGGGCGTTGCCAGAGCGGTCGATGTCGGCCACGGGACCCTGCCAGATCAGCTTGCCGTCGTAGAGCATGGCGATGCGGTGGCCGATCTTGCGGGCGCTCGCCATGTCGTGGGTGATCGAGACGGCGGTGGCGCCGAGATCGCTGACGCACTTCACGATCAGATCGTTGATGACGTCGGCCATGATCGGATCGAGGCCGGTGGTCGGCTCGTCGAAGAAGATGATCTCGGGCTCGCGGGCAATCGCGCGCGCCAGCGCCACGCGCTTCTGCATGCCACCCGACAGTTCCGACGGATAGAGCTCTCCGATCTCGGGACCGAGGCCGACGTTGCCGAGCTTGGCGATCGCGATGTCCCTGGCCTTGGCGGGCGCCATGCCGTCGCTCTGGATCGGGCCGAAGGCCACGTTCTCCCAGACGCGGAGCGAATCGAACAGTGCGCCGCCCTGAAACAGCATGCCGAACTTGCGCATGATGCGGGCGCGGCCGTCGCCGCTGAGATCGACGCTCTCCTCGCCGTCGATCGTGATCGCGCCCGTATCGGGCCGCATCAGGCCGAGGATGCATTTCAGCAGCACCGACTTGCCGGTGCCCGAGCCGCCGATCACCACCACCGATTCGCCGGCCGCGACATCGAGGTCGATGCCCTGCAGGACCTTCTTCGCGCCGAAGGACTTGGTGACGCCGTGCAGTGAGATCTTGGGAGAAGTCATCGACTGCTCTGTCGTCCTGAGCGCAGCGAAGGACCTAAGGGTTCGACCGAAGGCCCTGCTGCCCCGCTAGATCCTTCGCTACGCTCAGGATGACAACAACTAGCGGGCAAAGAACGCCTCGGTGATGAAGTAGTTGAAGGTGAGGATCAGGATCGAGGCGGAAACGACGGCGTTGGTGGTCGCCATGCCGACGCCCTGGGCGCCGCCCTTCGAATTGTAGCCGTGGTAGCAGCCCATCAGGGTGATCAGGAAGCCGAACACGGCGGCCTTCACCAGGCCGGAGAAGACGTCCTGGAACTGCAGGAAGTCGATCGTGTTGCGGAGATAGGCGGTGTCGTTGAAGTCCAGCTTGTAGACGCCGACCAGATAGCCGCCCAGCACGCCGATGATGTCGGCGATCAACACGAGGATCGGCAGGGTGACGATGCCAGCGATCAGCCGGGGGCCAACAAGGTACTTGAATGGATCGGTCGAGAGCGTGGTGAGAGCGTCGATCTGTTCGGTGACCCGCATGGTGCCGATCTCGGCGGCCATTGCGGCGCCTACGCGGCCGGCGACCATCAGGCCGGCCAGCACCGGGCCGAGTTCGCGCGTCAGCGAGACAACGACGACGTTAGGGATCGCCGCTTCGGCCGAGAAGCGCGCGAAGCCGGTGTAGCTCTGCAGCGCCAGCACCATGCCGGTGAAGATCGCGGTCAGGCCGACGACAGGCAGCGAGAAGTAGCCGATCTCGAGCATCTGCCGCAGGATCTGGCGGCGATAGTAGGGTGGCCGCACGACCTGGCGGATGGCATGGCCGGCGAACATCGTAATCGCGCCGGCGGACGCCAGGAAGGCGAGCGTCATGCGCCCGAGAACCGTGACGACAGGAATGCTCACGCGCCTTGCTCCGCGGGGTCCGGCTCCGGCTGGGCTTCGGGCCGGTCGACATAGACGCGGGCGTAGCGATGGCCGAGCGCGGTCATGATCTCGTAGGCGTTGGTGCGGGCATGCTCGGCAAGATCGTCCGGCGTCATGTGCGGACCTAGGACCTCGACGATGTCGCCCGGCTGGCACTGGGCCTCCGGCACATCGGTCACGTCGATCGTGGCAAGATCCATTGAGATACGGCCGATCACGGGCACGCGATGCCCGGCGAGTTGCACATGGGTGCGGTTGATGAGGATACGAAAGTAACCGTCGGCATATCCCAGCGCAATCGTGGCCACCCGGCCGGCGCGCGCGGCGCGCCAGGCGCCGCCGTAACCCACGGTCTGGAAAGCATCGATCCGGCGAACTTGCAGCACGCGCGCATTCAGGGTCACGACCGGCAGCATCGGATTGGCCTGGTCGGGCAGGGGATTGATGCCGTAGAGCGCGGCACCGGGCCGGAGCAGGTCGAAGTGGTAGTCTGGCCCCAGGAAGATACCCGAGGAGTTGGCCAGCGACGCTGGCGCGCCCGGCATTGCCCGCACGAAGTTGCGGAAGCGGGAGAGCTGCTCGCCGTTGACCGGGTTGTTCTGTTCCTCGGAGGCCACGAGATGGCTGATGATTAGCGCGAGCCTGAGGCCGCGCAGGCGGCCGCGCTCGTTGATCAGGACCTGCGCCTCGTCGGGGTTGAAGCCCAGGCGATTGAGACCCGTGTCGACATGGATCACCGCGTCGAGCGGCCGGCTGAAGCGTTGGGCGGCGGCGCGCCAGGCGTTGAGCTGGCCGAGGTGATTGAGCACCGGCGTGAGACCATGTTCGACGAAGTCGCCCTCGGTGTTGGGCAACAGGCCGTTCAGTACGTAGATCGGCAGGTCGGGCAGCACGGCGCGCAGCGCAATGCCTTCCTCGATATGGGCGACGAAGAAGTGGCGGCAGCCCTCGGCGGCAAGGCGTGGTCCTACGACCGTGGCGCCGGTGCCGTAGGCGTCGGCCTTCAGGACCGCGGCGCAGTCGACCGGGCGGCCGGCGGCACGTCCGGCGTCGCGCAGGCCGCGCCAGTTGGCGGCGATCGCGCCCAGGTCGACGGTAAGCACGGCGCCGGCGCGACGCAGCGCGTCGTTGTCGTCGGGAGGGGACATCGTGGCGGCTATTCGAAGATCGGTCCGACCCCGTCCGCGTCAGCCGACAGGTTACCGAACTTGGTGATCGAACCTTCAAATGAGAGGCGCACGATGCCGGTGGGGCCATGGCGCTGCTTGGCCACGATCACCTCGGCCTTGCCGTAGGTCTGCTCGCAGCGCTGCTTCCAGTCGTCGTGACGCTCGTTGAACTTCTGGTCGCTCTCCTCGGCGCGGCGCGAGGGCTCGGAGCGGGTGAGATAGTATTCCTCACGATAGACGAACATGACGACGTCGGCGTCCTGCTCGATCGAGCCCGACTCACGGAGGTCGGACAGTTGTGGCCGCTTGTCCTCGCGCTGCTCGACGGCGCGGGAGAGCTGCGACAGGGCGATCACTGGAACGTCGAGTTCCTTGGCCAGCGTCTTGAGACCACGCGTGATCTCCGACACTTCCTGCACACGGTTTTCCTGGCGCGACTTGCCCGACGGATTGAGCAGCTGCAGGTAGTCGACGACCAGCAGGCCGAGACCGCGCGTACGTTTCAGACGGCGCGCGCGGGTGCGCAGGGCCGCGATCGACAGCGCCGGCGTATCGTCGATGTAGAGGTTGAGGTGCTCGAGTTCCTGGCTGACCTGAATTACCTTGTCGAAGTCGCTGCTGTTCATCTCGCCCTTGCGTATTTTCTCGGACGAGATGCCGGACTGTTCCGACAGGATGCGGTTGGCGAGCTGCTCGCCGGACATTTCGAGCGAGAAGAAGCCGACGACGGCGCCGTCGACCGCCTTGACCTTGCCGTCCTCGCCGTGCTCCTCGCGATAGGCCTTCACCGCGTTGAAGGCGATGTTGGTGGCGAGCGCCGTCTTTCCCATCGAGGGTCGGCCGGCCAGGATCAGGAGATCGGACTTGTGCAGGCCGCCCAGCAGCTGGTCGAGCTGGACGAGGCCGGTCGCCACGCCGGTGAGCTGGCCCGCGCGATTGTACGCGGCTTCGGCGGCGACCATCGCCTCGGTGAGGGCTGCCCGGAACGGTTTGAAGCCGCCGTCGGTTTGGCCGACGCTCGCCAAATCATAGAGTTTCTTCTCCGCGATCTCGATTTGCTCGATCGCGGTTTCCTCTAGCGTCGGCTTGAAGGCGCCGTTGACGACGTCCTGACCGAGCGTGATGAGCTGGCGCAGCAGGAAGAGATCATGGACCAAGCGGCCGAAGTCGCCGGCATCGATCACGTGCACGGAGGCTGCGGCGAGGCCGGCGAGATAGGACGCGCCGCCGGCCGCCTTCATCTCTTCGTCGTGCTCGATATAGGTCTTGAGCGTGACCGCGCTGACCAACTGACCGCGCTCGACCATGCGCGCGAGCGCGTCGAACAACTTGCCGTGCAGCGGGTCTGCGAAATGTTCGCCCTTCAGGAATTCCGCGACGCGGTGATAGGCCTGGTTGTTGACCAGAATCGAGCCCAGCAGGGCTTGTTCCGCTTCGAAATTGTGCGGCGGTTCGCGAACCGTCGCGAGCTGGATCACGCGGCTTTCGGGCGATGCGTCGTCTTTGGGATTGGGCTCCATGGCGAGCCTTATAAGTGACGGAGGAGGGGGTACTCAGGGGAACGAACAGGGTACCTCCGGACTGCCCACAGGGAAAGGGGGGATCAAGGCGGTCCGAAGGCAATTTGCCGGAAAATCAAGACCTTTGGCGGGGGGTCTCTTTCCCTTTTTATCGCTGTTGGTGCGGGTTGAGCGGTCTGTTACGACTCAACCCATTCGACGGGGACCGGGGGGCCGCCATGGACACGCAAGATCCGCTAACGCACGATCCGACGACGCGCCTGACGCCGGCTGAAAAGAAACTGGTCGCCGAGTTGAACGCGACGAGCAACCGCGAGACCGTCCTGGCCGAGTTGAAGGCCAATCTCCAGACGGCAATCGAGATCGAACTCGCGACCATCTCAATCTATCTCTACACCTATTATTCGATCAACCGGACGGCGACGAGCGGCGAGAACATCGATCGCCGGCAGGCCTACGCCAACAAGGCGGGCGCGATGATCATGAGCGTGGCGGTGGAGGAGATGCTCCACCTGTCGCTGTCGTCCAACGTGCTGCATGCGATGGGCGTGCCGCCGAAGCTCTACGGCCAGGCGCCCAAGCAATATCCGACCGGTCTGCCGTATCATAATCCGCAGGGACCCAAGGGACCGAACGGCGAGACGGCGGTATCGATCCCGCTCGGCAAGCTCAGCTTCGAGCAGCTCTGGCACTTCCTGCAGATCGAATATCCCGAGAAGTGGGACGGGTTGCCAGAGGATCGCAACTGGCAGACGATCGGCCAGTTCTATTCGTATATCCGCTGCCTGATCCGCACCAAGTTCGTGACCGACGACGACTTCCGCAAGGGCGCGCAGGCCAACGCGATCCAGCCGTACAATTATTCGCCCGACAATACCGACACGGTCTATCCCACGGGCAAGTTCGATCCCTGGAAGCCCGCGCCGGGCGGTTCGACGCCCGAATGGACGAACGCCGATCAATATCCGAGTGCGGCGGAGGCGGCGGTTTTCACCAACCAGCCGGACAGCCATGCCGGCCCCTCCCAGCTGATGACCGTCCAGTCTCGCGTCGATGCCGCCTGGGCGATCGATACGATCTGCGACCAGGGCGAGGGCTATCCGGTGCCCAACTTTGGGCCAAGCTCGACCGACGATCCGTCGAAGAGCGAGAAGTCGCATTACGTGAAGTTCCTGATGCTCCAGGCGCAGTACGCCGACTACGCCAAGACCACGGAGAGCCTGCCGACCGATCCGCCGCCGCCCCCGCCGCAATTGCCGACGGTGACGGCGGAGGGACTCGCCGCGGCCGGCCTGGTCTACAATCTTGCCGACAACCCGACGGCAGCAGGCTATCCGAAGGAATACTTGGCGATCGCCAATTTCTGCAGCGCCTGCTTCCAGTACATGCTGATCATGATCGAGACGATCTATCGCGTGCCGCCGGCCGAGCAGAAGCTGTTCTTCAACGAGGGCCTGCACCGCTCGATGATCTGGCTGCTCGACAAATACTGCCAGCAGATCGTGGGCCTCCCGGTCGGCGATCTCACCTCCAAGACGCCGGTCCTGATGGGACCGGTGTTCGAGAATGTCGATCTCGGGCCGCAGAAGACGTCGTTCGCGCGCCTCACGGCGTTCGGCGCCGAAGCCATCGTGGCGGCGAACGCGGTCACCAATGAGATCAACAAGACTCCGGTGAACAAGCAGACCGCGATGCAGCAGAACATCACGGGCATCATGGGCATGGTGATCTCGTTCGTTCAGTCGTTCACGCCGCAGCCCAACAGCGCCGGGGTCACGACGACGTATCTGCCCGACGTCGCGCGTTACTGGTAGGAGGACAAAGATGCCTGACGATTCCACGCCGCCCGTGACCTACAACGGCGTTCCGGTTCCGAAACCCTATCCGTATGCCGACTCTCCGGCCTTCCCGACGACCATCGGCACGATCACGCAAGGCATGCCGCTGCATGCCTGCATGGGACTGAACAGCTGCGCCGGCTCGGATCGCTTCGGCACCAGCCCGACGCCGGAAGGCGCACCGTCACCCAACGCCTGCGCCGGGCAGGGCTATTGCTCGACCACGACCGATCACAGCTGCCACGTCCAGAACAGCTGCCGCAACCAGGGCGGCTGCGGCCTGTACGGCACCGGCGAGGAGATGAACCAGCCCGGCTACAACGACTGCAAGTCGCTGGGATCGTGCGCGACGCCGATCAACGCCGAGCGCTTCAGCGCCAACGGCCCCAACCGCGGCAAGAGCGTGTGGGCCCGCGCGCGCAAGGTGTTCGAGGAGCAGGTGTGGCCCGATCTGCGCCAGAAGCTGCTGGAGAAGCAGGCAAAGGGCGAGATCCCCGCCGATCAGCCGTTGCCCGAGACGCTCGGCCGCGCGCCGGCGCCGTTCGCCTTCACCGGCCCGACCTACCTCTGGATGACCGACGGCAACACCGAGCGCTCCAACGCGCATGCCTGCGGCAACAGCGGCATGAGCGGCGCCGGAGGGTGCGTGTGAGTCCAAAGCTCGGCCCGAAACTGGGGCTGGGGCTCGGACTGCGCCATCAGCATTTCTCCGAAATCCTCGCCGGGCCAGCCGAAGTCGACTGGTTCGAGGCGATCTCCGAGAACTTCATGGATTCGGGCGGGCGTCCCCGGTCGGTGCTGCGCGAGATCGCGGAGCGATATCCGGTCGTGCTCCACGGCGTGTCGCTGTCGATCGGCAGCGTCGATCCGCTCAACCTCGATTACCTCGCGCGGCTGAAAGCGCTCGCCCACGAGGTCAAGCCGGCCTGGATCAGCGATCACCTTTGCTGGACGGGCGTGCTGGGGCTGAATTCGCACGACCTGCTGCCGCTGCCGCTCACCGAGGAGAGCCTGGCGCACGTCGTCGCGCGCGTACGCCAGGTGCAGGATTTCCTCGGCCGGCCGCTGATCCTCGAAAACCCCAGCAGCTATGTGCGTTTCGCCCAGTCGTCGATGGAAGAGCCGGAGTTCTTCCGCCGCCTCACCGAAGCGACCGGCTGCGGCCTGCTGCTCGACGTCAACAACGTCTATGTGAGCTGTTTCAATGCCGGCACCGATCCCGCCGCCTATCTCGCGGCCTTTCCCTGCGAGCGGGTGGTGCAACTGCATCTCGCCGGTCACCAGGATCTCGGCACGCACTGTATCGACACGCACGACCGGCCGGTGCGGCCCGAAGTGTGGGAGCTGTTCCGCATCGCCTGGGCGCGGACGGGCGGAGCGTCGACCCTGCTCGAGTGGGACGACCGCATTCCGTCCTTCGCCGACTGCCTGGCCGAGCTGCGCAAGGCCCAGCGTCACATGGGCATGGCCGTCGATCCTGCGCCGGCTTCCACGGTCGAGGTCGGCGGAGCCGATGCGCTCTCGACGCCCGCCGACTTCATGATTCCGCGGGCGATGGATAGCGTCGTGCAGGAAAGCGCGTGAGCGATCCGCTCGAGGCGACGCAGCGCTGGATGCACCAGGCGCTGGTCTTCCCCCAACGTGCCGACAGCGGCGCCATCGCCGGCACGTTCGCCTCCGGTCGATTGTCCGGCAGAGACGGGCTCGCCATCTACCAGCGCAGCTACGTCCAGCGGATCACGCGCTGCATGCGCGAGCAGTTTCCGGCGCTCTGTCATGCGCTGGGTGAAGAGTTGTTCGACGATTTCGTCGCCGACTATGTCCGCGACAAGCCACCCGAGAGCCATACGCTCTACGATCTCGGCCGACGTTTTCCCGGTTTCCTCGAAGACAGCCGGCCCGATCGCGACGCGCCGCTTGAGGCGCGCGAACGGTGGATCGATTTCATGGTCGATCTGGCCCGCTTCGAGCGCCTGGTGTTCACGATGTTCGATGCGCCGGGCAATGAGGGCAGGCCGTTTGCCGTCTCGGCGACGCCCGACGATCTATTGCGCTTGCAGCCCTGTTTTGCGGTCGCGCGATACCGCTTCGACGTGGCGGGCTACTATCACGCCGTCCGGCAGAAGCAGCCCGCCGCCTTGCCGCCGGCGCATCTCAGTTTTGTGGCCCTAGTGCGCACCGACTATCTCACGCGCACCGTCCCCTTGGGGGAAGCGCACTACCTGTTTCTAGACGCCATGGCCGGCGGCATGGGCGTCGCCGACGCCCTCGAAGCGGTCGCCCGGCAAATGTCGATAGAAGTCGAAGAGGTGCGGCGTGCCTGGAGCACAGCCGCCGACAGCCCCCGCGCGCTCTGGCTGCGCATGGGCTTCTTCGTCACTCCGCCGCCATCGACCGCGCACCTGGCGTAACCGTCTCGCGTTGCCTCTCGTCGTCGACCATGTAGTCGCGGGTCAGCGGCACGGCGTCCTGGCGGCGCGCGATCTGGATCTGGAAAACCATCTGGTTCATGTAACGGAAGGAGATCTCGCAGCCCGCGAGATAGAATTCCCACATGCGGCAGAAACGGTCGTCGTATCCGTCGATCTGCTTCACCCGGTCGAGGTTGGCCAGGAAGCGCTCGCGCCACACCCGTAGCGTATCGGCATAGTGCAACCGCAGCACTTCGACGTCTGTCACCCACAGGCCGCTCTTCTCGATCGCCGCCAGCACTTCCGACAGGGCCGGCGAATACCCGCCCGGGAAGATGTACTTGCGCAGCCACGGGTTGGTACCGCCGGGAGGCTCCATGCGGCCGATGGCGTGCAGCAGCATGACGCCGTCGTCAGCCAGCAGGTCCTTCACCTTGGAGAAATATTCGAGGTAATGCGTGGAGCCGACATGCTCGAACATGCCGACCGAGACGATGCGGTCGTAGGTGTTCGCCTCCCGGCGATAGTCGAGCAGCTTGAAGCGGACGCGATCCGCCAGTCCCTCCTCGAGCGCGCGCCGGCTCGAGACCGAAAGCTGTTCCTTGGAGAGCGTCACGCCGGTCACGTCGACGCCGAATCGGCGGGCGAGGAACAGGCTCATGCCGCCCCAGCCCGAGCCGATGTCGAGCACCTTCTGGCCGGGCAGTAGCAGGAGCTTGGCCGCGATGTGCCGCTTCTTGTCTTCCTGTGCCTGGTCGAGCGGTTCCTCGCCGGTCTTGAAGTAGGCGCAGGAATACTGCCGGTCGCGGTCGAGGAAGATGTCGTAGAGCCGGTCGTCGAGATCGTAGTGGTGCGCCACGTTGCGCTGGGCGCGCCCGATCGGATTGTATTGCTCGAGGAAACGCACACAGCGCTGGAGCGCGTAGGAGAAGCGCAGCAGCGGCGTGTTGTCGATCGCCTGGACGTTGCGGCCGATCAGATCTAGCAGATCGTAGATCGTGCCGTTCTCGACGGTGAGCGTGCCGTCCATGTAGGCCTCGCCGAAGGCGAGCCGCGGACGAAGCGCCAGCCGGACGCCGGTCCACCATGTGTGCACACGCATGGTCACGGCGGGCCCGGGGCGGGGGCCTTGGATGAGATGCGACTTGCCCATCGCATCGATGATGGTCAGTTGGCCTTGGCCAATTACGCCGGCAAGGACCTTCACGAGCAACATTGGTGACTCCCTCAATCGCGGGAAATGCCAACCCGCGTGAATGATTCCACAATTTTGCCTTAAGTGTTAAGCCCCCTTGGAGGTTTCAAGCCGGCCGTCGCTCTAGAAAAAGTCGGGCGCCCAAAAGAAAACGCCCGCCGTCGCGGGCGTGCGACGGCGGGCGCCTGTACGGAGCCGGGCATTCGCCCGGACCGAACTACTTTTCTTCGGCCGGGGCTTCCTCGGCGGCCGGAGCCTCCGCGGTCTCGCCTTCGGCTGCTTCGGCGGTCTTCGCCTCGAACAGCGCGGCAGCCTGTGCGGCAGCGCGCTGGGCGGCATCGGCGGCCTCGAGTGCGGCGCGCTCGGTCTCGGCGACCAACGTGCCACCCTTGGCCAGGAAGTCGGCTTCGTCCGGCGAACGGGCCACGACCACGGTGATCTCGATCGTCACTTCCGGATGGAGGTGGACCTTGATCTTGTGAGCGCCCAGCGACTTGATCGGCTTGTCCAGTTCGACCTGGCTGCGCTCGATCTTGACGCCGGCGGCGACGGCGCCGTCGGAGATGTCACGCGAGGTGACCGAACCGTAGAGCTGCAGGGCTTCGGAGGCCTGGCGGATCAGGATGACCTTGAGGTCACCGATCTTGCTGCCGACCTTTTCGGCTTCCTGGCGACGCTCGAGGTTCTGGGCCTCCAGCACCTTACGCTGCGACTCGAAGTACGCGACGTTGTCCTTGGTAGCGCGCAGCGCCTTCTTCTGCGGCAGCAGGTAGTTGCGGGCGAAGCCGGGCTTCACCTTCACAACGTCGCCCATCTGACCGAGCTTCGGCACGCGTTCCAGCAGGATGAGGTTCATCGGCATGGTGTGATGCTCCTCTTAGGCGATGAGGTAGGGCAGGAGCGCCAGGAAGCGGGCGCGCTTGATCGCCTGGGCGAGCTCGCGCTGCTTCTTGGCCGACACTGCGGAGATACGGCTCGGCACGATCTTGCCGCGCTCGGAGACGAAGCGCTGCAGGAGGCGCACGTCCTTGTAGTCGATCTTCGGCGCGTTGTTGCCCGAGAAGGGGCAGCTCTTGCGGCGACGGGTAAACGGACGGCGTTGCGCGCTCATACTTCTTCCTCCGTGCCGGGGGCAGCTGCTTCATCGCCGAAGCGCGGACGCTCGCGGCGGGGCGGACGGTCGCCCCAACGGTCGCCGCGATCGCCACCGGGACGATCCGACTTCTCGCTGCTGCGCTGCATGACGGCCGACGGGCCTTCCTCGAGCGCGTCGACGCGCACGGTCAGGTAGCGGATGATGTCTTCGTTGATCGACATCGTGCGCTCGAGCTCCTTCACCGCCGCCGACGGGGCGTCGATGTTGAGCAGGGTGTAGTGGCCCTTGCGGTTCTTCTTGATGCGGAAGTTCAGCGACCGCAGACCCCAGTACTCCTTCTTGGAGACGGTGCCGCCGAGGCCTTTGACCAATTCTTCGAACTGGGTAGTGAGGGTCTCCACCGTCGTCGCCGGGACATCCTGGCGCGCAATGAAGACGTTTTCGTATAACGCCATTTGGGCTCCTTATGGCTATTAGCGACCCGGAGTTCGAGAGAACCGCTCGGGTCTAGCCGACCACGCGGGATGCGGGTGTCGGCAAGGAGACGGGACCGATTTAGGCCCCGAAGAGCGGCGGTTATACAGGCTCATCCCCCGAAATCAAGGCATTCCGGGCCTCCTCCGAGTGGGGTATGAGAGGGCCGCTTTCGGCCAAAAACAGGGGGAAATCGACCCATGAGTCGCGCTTTTGTGTTTCCGGGACAGGGTTCTCAAGCCGTCGGGATGGGAGCCGACCTCGCCGCCGCCTTCGGGACGGCCCGCGACGTGTTCCACGAGATCGACGAGGCGCTGAAGCAGAACCTGTCCAAATTGATGCGCGAAGGCCCCGAATCGGAGCTGGTCCTGACCGAAAATGCCCAGCCGGCCCTGATGGCCGTGAGCATGGCTGTGATCCGGATCCTCGAAAAGGACGGCGGCAAGCCGCTCACCAGCCTGGCCAGTCACGTCGCCGGCCACTCGCTGGGTGAGTATTCGGCGCTGGCCGCCGCCGGCTCTCTGCAACTGGCCGATGCGGCCCGGCTGCTGAAGCTGCGCGGCCAGTCGATGCAGAAGGCCGTCCCGGTCGGCGTCGGCGCCATGGCGGCGCTGCTGGGCATCGAGCTCGAGCCCGCTCAGGAAGCCTGCAAGGAAGCAGCCCAGGGTGAGGTCGTGGCCGTCGCCAACGATAACGGCGGCGGGCAGGTCGTGGTCAGTGGCCACAAGGCCGCGGTCGAGCGCACGATCGAGGCGGCCAAGGCCCGCGGGTGCAAGCGTGGCATGCTGCTGCCGGTGAGCGCTCCCTTCCATTGCCCGCTGATGCAGCCGGCCGCCGACGCGATGCAAGAGGCGCTCGAGAAAGTGTCGCTCGGCACGCCGCGCATGCCCCTGATCTCCAATGTGCTCGCGTCGGAAATCACCGAGCCGGGTGCAATCAAGCAGCGCTTGGTGGAACAGGTTACCGGGCTGGTTCGTTGGCGCGAAAGCGTCCAGTACATGAAGACGCAGGGCGTCGAGATGCTGGTCGAATGCGGTTCCGGCAAGGTCCTGTCGGGCCTGGTGAAGCGCATCGACAAGGAGATGACGGGGACGGCGCTCAACACGCCGGCCGACATCGAAGCCTTCCTGAAGACGGCCTAGGAGACACTCTCATGTTCGACCTCACCGGCAAGGCCGCTCTCGTCACTGGCGCCTCGGGCGGCATCGGCGGCGCCATCGCCCGCGCGCTGCACAAGCAGGGCGCCACCGTCACGCTCTCGGGCACGCGCGCCGACGCGCTGGAGCAGCTCAAGGGCGAACTCGGCGACCGCGCGCATGTCGTGACGGCCAAGATGGACGATGCTGCCGACATCGATCGCCTCGCCAAGGAAGCCGAAGCCGCGATGGGCGGCAAGCTTGACATCCTGGTGAACAACGCCGGCATCACGCGCGACAACATCTCGATGCGCATGAAGGATGAGGAATGGGAGAAGGTGTTGCAGGTCAACCTGACCGGCACCTTCCGGCTGATCCGCGCCGTCATGCGCGGCATGATGAAACGGCGCTACGGCCGTGTGATCAACATCACCTCGATCGTGGGCGTCACCGGCAATCCCGGGCAGGCGAACTACGCCGCGGCCAAGGCCGGCCTGATCGGCATGTCGAAGTCGCTGGCGCAGGAGCTTGCCTCGCGCAGCATCACCGTGAATTGCGTGGCGCCGGGCTTCATCGCCACCCCCATGACCGACGTGCTCACCGACGACCAGAAGAAGGGCATCCTCGGGCGTGTCCCGGCCGATCGGCTGGGCACGGCGGGCGAGATCGCGGCCGGCGTTGTCTATCTGGCCAGCGAGGAAGCGGCCTATGTGACCGGCCAGACGCTCCACATCAATGGCGGTATGGCCATGATTTAGGCGCAAGTGCCTGATTCTGTGGGCTTTCCAGCGCTAGCCAATGGCCGGGGAGCTATGTTAGGAGAGCCGGAAATCGCCGTCCCCTCGGCGACCGGAAATTTGAAGACGGGAAGGACAAGAAAATGAGCGATGTTGCCGAGCGCGTTAAGAAGATCGTTGTCGAGCATCTTGGCGTCGAAGCCGCCCAGGTGAAGGAAGATGCCAAGTTCATCGACGATCTCGGCGCCGACTCGCTCGACACCGTCGAGCTCGTGATGGCCTTCGAAGAAGAGTTCAGCATCGAGATCCCGGACGATGCCGCCGAGAAGATCCAGACCGTCGGCGACGCGATCAGCTTCATCACGAGCAACTCGAAGTCCTGATCGACGCCCGTACCCCTAGAAGGGAAGGCGAACGATGAGGCGAGTTGTCGTAACCGGCATGGGAATGGTGACGCCGCTCGGTGACGGCGTCGACGTTAACTGGAAGCGGTTGATCGCCGGCGAGTCGGGCATTCGCTCGATCCAGGGCTTCGACACCACCGATCTCGCGACCAAGATCGGGGGCCAGGTGCCCGTTGGCGACAAGGCCAACGGTCACTTCAATGCCGACCTCTACATGCTCCCCAAGGAGCAGCGGAAGGTCGACAAGTTCATCCTGTTCGGAATGGCGGCCGCCAAGCAGGCGGTCGAGGATTCCGGCTGGAAGCCCGAGGATCAGGAAAGCCTCGACCGTACTGGCGTCATGATCGGTGCCGGCATTGGTGGCCTCGAGACGATCTACGAGACGTCGCTCGTGCTCAAGGAGCGTGGTCCGCGGCGGGTCAGCCCGTTCTTCGTTCCGTCGGCGCTGATCAATCTCGTGTCCGGCCAGGTTTCGATTGCCTACGGCTTCAGAGGTCCCAACCACTCCGTCGTGACGGCCTGCGCCACCGGTGCGCATGCGATCGGCGATGCGGCGCGGCTGATCATGCTCGACGATGCCGATGTCATGGTCGCCGGCGGCGCCGAGGCCACGATCTGTCGTATCGGCATTGCGGGCTTCAACGCCTGCAAGGCGCTCTCGACCGATTTCAACGACGAGCCGACCCGGGCCTCACGGCCGTGGGACAAGAATCGCGACGGCTTCGTCATGGGCGAAGGCGCGGGCTGCGTGATCCTCGAGGAATACGAGCACGCCAAGAAGCGCGGCGCCAAGATCTACGCCGAGATCCTGGGCTACGGCCTCTCGGGCGACGCCTATCACATCACCGCCCCGTCCGAGGATGGCAGCGGTGCGCAGCGTGCGATGAAAGCCGCACTGAAGCGCGCGAACCTCAACACCGACCAGATCGATTACGTGAACGCCCATGGCACCTCGACCATGGCGGACGTGATCGAGCTCGGCGCGGTGAAGAAGGTGTTCGGCGCGGACGCCTACAAGCTCTCGATGTCGTCGACCAAGTCGGCGACCGGTCATCTGCTGGGCGCCGCCGGCGCGATCGAAGCGATCTACGCCATCAAGACGGTCATCGAGCAGATCGTGCCGCCGACCCTCAATCTCGACGAGCCGGACGAGGGCTGCGACATCGACCTCGTTCCGAAGCAGGCCAAGCAGCGCAAGGTGCGGTTCGCACTCAGCAATTCGTTCGGCTTCGGCGGCACCAACGCCTCGTTGATCGTCGGCCCGGCAACCTGACCCCGGAGGGCTGAGTCATGCTCAGCTTCTTCCGCTGGACGCTGTTCTTCATCGTCCTTTTTGTCAGTGTCATGGGCGGCGCGCTGTTCGTCGGCCATGAAGCCCTGATTGCCCAAGGGCCGCTCACCGCCACCAAGCGTGTCGTGATCCCGCGCGGTGCGGGACCTGCCACCATGGCCAAGGTGCTGAAGGACGAGGGCGTCCTCGATTACCCCGGCCTGTTCCGCGTCGCCCTGATGGTCGATCCGTCGCCAAAGCCGATCAAGGCGGGCGAGTACGAGATCCCGGCGCACGCTTCCATGCAGTCGCTGGTCGAATTGCTGCAGTCGGGCAAGGTCGTGCAGCGCCGCCTGACCATCCCCGAAGGCATGTCGACCGTCGAGGCCGTCGAGCTGGTCCGCAAGGCCGACACGCTGACCGGCGAGATCACGGTCGACGTCAAGGAAGGCGACCTGCTGCCCGAGACCTACTTCTATTCGCGCAACGATACGCGTGACAGCGTGCTGCTGCGCATGAAGGAGGCCATGGACAAGGCGGTCGATGAAGCCTGGCGCAAGCGTTCCGCCGGCTTGCCGCTGCTGAACCGCCGTGAGGTCGTGATCCTGGCGTCGATGATCGAGAAGGAAACCGCCGTTCCGGCCGAGCGCCCGCGCATCGCCGCCGTGTTCATCAACCGGCTGCGCATCAAGATGAGGCTCGAGAGCGATCCGACGACGATCTACGGCATCACGGGCGGCAAGGGCACGCTCGGCCGCGATCTGACGCGCGCGGACCTGCAGTCGCCCTCGGGCTACAACACTTACGTCGTGCCGGGTCTTCCGTCCGGACCGATCTGCAATCCCGGCCGGGCCTCGATCATGGCCGCGACCAGCCCCGCGCCGCGCGACCATTCGCTCTATTTTGTCGCCGACGGGCAGGGCGGCCATGCGTTCGCCAGCAACGTCTACGAGCACAATCGCAACGTCACGCGCTGGAAGGATATCGTGAAGCAGCGGCAGGAGCAGGGCCTGCCGGCAACGCCGTCACCCGCCAACGCCAAGCCATAAGCGATGGCGCCGCTCATCGCCCTCGTGGTGCTGGCGGCGATCGGGCTCGGTGTCGCCTGGTTCCTGCGGGCCAATCCCTCGACCGTCGCGCGCCGCCTGCGGATCCTGTTGGTGTTCGTCGGTGCCCTCGGTTTGGGCGCCGTGCTCGTCTTCGGCGTTCGCTTCCTGCCAAGTTTCCTGCCTGAGCTGTTCGGTCTGGGCGGTGTCCTTGTCACGGGCCTGATCGCTCGCGCGTTACGCTACCGGCCGGCGCGCGGCTTCAGCACGCCCGGAAGCAGCCCACGCACGGAGACGCGCACCGCCTTCCTGGAGGCGTGGATCGATCACGGCACCGGCGACGTTGGTGGGCGGGTGACCCAGGGCCGGTATGCCGGCCGGCTCCTCGAATCCCTGGCCGAGCCGGACCTGATGGCGTTGCGGAGCGAGTGCGCAAGCGATCCTGATTCGCTCAGGATCCTGGAGGCCTATCTCGATCGCAGGCTGGGGGCGGATTGGCGCGACAAGATGGGTTCTCCTCCGCCGTCCACTGGCGGTGGCATGGGCCGGGCTGAGGCATTCGCCGTACTCGGCCTCGCCGAGGGGGCAACCGACGAGGAAATTCACGCAGCCCACCGTCGCTTGATCCAGCGGGTTCATCCGGACGTAGGCGGGAGCGCCGATTTGGCGGCCCGGATCAACCGGGCGAAGGATATTCTCCTCGGGGTATGACCTTGCCAGAGCCCGCGCCCCTGTGGCATCTACCGCGACCGCTCCCCCGGGGGCAGATAGTTTCAGGCAAATCATTGATATTGCTGTACAATATGCATTCAATAACCGAGGTCGATCCCCATGGCGCAGCGCGTCCGTAAAGCCGTTCTGCCCGTCGCGGGTCTCGGCACGCGATTCCTGCCGGCCACCAAGGCGATGGCCAAGGAGATGCTGACCGTCGTCGACCGTCCGCTGATCCAGTATGCGGTGGAAGAGTGCCTGGCTGCGGGCATCGAGGAATTCGTCTTCGTGACCGGCCGCAACAAGGGCGCCATCGAGGATCATTTCGACTCGGCTTACGAACTGGAAGATACGCTGGTCCGGCGCAAGAAGACCGCCGAGTTGAAGCAGACCGAGGACTCCACGATCAAGGCCGGCAATGCGATTTTCACGCGTCAGCAGAAGCCGCTGGGCCTCGGCCACGCGGTGTGGTGCGCGCGCCACTGGATCGGTCGTGAGCCCTTTGCCGTGCTGCTGCCCGACGAACTCACGATCGACAAGCCGAGCTGCATTGGCCAACTCGTGGCGGCACACGACAAGACCGGCGGCAATGTGGTCGCGGTGATGAATGTGCCGCGCGAGCAGACCAAGAGCTACGGTATCGCCGCCGTGAAGCCTGAAAAAGACGGGCTGCAGGAGATCACCGGCATGGTCGAGAAGCCCAAGCCGGAGGAGGCGCCGTCGACCCTGGCGCTGATCGGCCGTTACGTCCTGACACCGGAGGTGTTCGACCATCTCGACAAGCACGAGACCGGCGCCGGAGGCGAGATTCAGTTGACCGACGGCATGGCGAAGATGATCGGCCAGCAGCCTTTTCATGCGCTGACCTACCGGGGACAGCGCTATGATTGCGGCAACCGCCTCGGCTTCCTCGAGGCAAATATCGCTGTGGCGCTGCATCGTGCCGACACCGCGGTGGATACGCGGGCGCTGCTGTCGCGCCTGTTGAAAGGCTGAGACATGCGCATCGTGATGGTCGGCTCGGGATACGTGGGTCTGGTTTCCGGAGCGTGCCTGGCGCAGTTCGGACACGACGTCATCTGCATCGACAAGGATCCGGCCAAGATCGCCGCCCTGCGCGAAGGCAAGATCCCGATCTACGAGCCCGGTCTCGATCGCATGGTGACGGACAATGCCAAGGCCGGACGCCTGAGCTTCGACACAACGCTCGCCGATGCCGTCGGCCAGGCGGATGCGGTGTTCATCGCGGTCGGAACGCCGACGCGGCGCGGCGACGGCCATGCCGACCTCAGCTACGTCTACGCGGCCGCCGCCGAGATCGCGCGGGCGCTGCGTGGCTATACGGTGGTCGTCACCAAGTCGACCGTTCCCGTCGGGACCGGCCGCGAGGTGCAGCGCATCGTCCGTGAGGCGAACCCCGACGCCGAGTTCGACGTCGCGTCGAACCCCGAGTTCCTGCGCGAGGGCGCGGCGATCGAGGACTTCATGAAGCCCGACCGCGTCGTGATCGGTGTCGAGAGCCAGAAGGCGCGCGACGTGATGGCGGGCGTCTATCGTCCGCTGAACCTGATCCAGACGCCGATGGTCTTCACCAACATCGAGACCGCCGAAGTCACCAAGTACGCCGGCAACGCTTTCCTTGCGACCAAGATCACCTTCATCAACGAGATCGCCGATCTCTGCGAGAAGGTCGGCGCCGACGTGCACGATGTGGCGCGCGGCATCGGGCTCGACGGCCGCATCGGCCGCAAGTTCCTGCATCCCGGGCCGGGCTTCGGTGGCTCGTGCTTCCCCAAGGATACGCTGGCCTTCGCCTACACCGCGCGCGAAGCCAATGCCCGGCAGACGATCGTCGAGCAGGTCATCGAGGTGAACAACGCGCGCAAGAAGAAGATGGCGCAGAAGGTCATCGATTTCTGCGGCGGTTCGATCGCGGGACTGACGATCGGCGTGCTGGGACTGACCTTCAAGCCCAACACCGACGACATGCGCGACGCGCCGTCGCTCGACATCGTGCCGGCCCTCCAGAAGGCCGGCGGCAAGATCGTGGCCTTCGATCCGGAGGGCATGGGCGAGGCGGGCAAGCTGCTGCCGGACGTCCATTTCGCCAAGACCGCCTACGAGGCCGCCACCGGCGCCGACGTGCTGGTTGTGATCACGGAGTGGCATGAGTTCCGCGGCCTCGATCCGAGGCGTATCAAGGAAGCGATGCGCCAGCCCCGCATCGTCGATCTGCGTAATATCTTCAACCCCGAGGAAATGCGCGGCCTAGGCTTCACCTATGAAGGCATCGGCCGGCCGCTTTTACGGACCTAGGGCGCACGCGCGTCCAGAGACATCTCGGTATTTTCGGAGCAATTCATGAGCGAGACCGCCTACACGTTCGATCCCTCGATCCTGCGCGAGTACGACATCCGCGGCGTCGTGGGCACGACGCTGCACGTGAGCGACGCGCGCGTCATCGGGCGCACCTTCGGCACGCTGGTGCGCCGCAACGGCGGCAAGAAGGTGGCACTGGGGTACGACGGGCGCCTCAGCTCGCCGGAACTCGCTGCTGCCTGCACCGAGGGGCTGGTCGCCGCCGGCTGCGACGTGGTCCAGATCGGAGTCGCGGCGACGCCGATGCTCTACTTCTCGGTCTATCACCTGGAAGCCGACGGCGGGATCATGATCACCGGCTCGCACAATCCGCCGGACTACAACGGCTTCAAGATGATGATGGGCAAGAAGTCGTTCTTCGGCGCCGATATCACCAAGCTGGGCGCGATGGCGGCCAAAGCCGACTGGGACGCGGGCAAGGGCAGCGTTGAGAAGAAAGACATCCTTGCCGACTACGCCGCGCGGCTGTTGAAGGACGTCAAGCCCGGCAAGAAACTCAAGGTGGCGTGGGACACCGGCAACGGCGCTGTGGGCGTCTCGATCCGTGCCGTCGTCGACAAGCTGCCGGGCACGCATTACGTGCTGAACGAGAAGGTCGACGGCACGTTCCCGGCGCACCATCCCGATCCGACCGTGCCGAAGAACCTCGAGCAGCTCGTCGCCGAGGTGAAGCGCCACGGTTGCGATCTCGGCATCGCTTTCGACGGCGACGGTGACCGCATCGGTGCGGTCGACGGCAAGGGCCGCATCCTGTGGGGCGACCAGCTCCTGATCCTGTGGTCGCGCGACGTGCTGAAGGACCGGCCCGGCGCCACGATCATCGCCGACGTGAAGGCGAGCCAGGCGCTGTTCGACGAGATCCTGCGCGCCGGCGGCACGCCGTTGATGTGGAAGACCGGTCACTCGCTGATCAAGACCAAGATGGCCGAGCTGAAGTCGCCGCTGGCCGGCGAGATGAGCGGCCACGTCTTCTTCGCCGATACCTTCTACGGCTTCGACGATGCGCTCTACTGCGGCCTGCGACTGTTGAACATCGTGGCCAATTCGCGCGAAAGCCTGGCGGCGATGCGCGACAAGCTCCCGCAGCTGGTCAATACGCCGGAGCTGCGCTTCGATTGCGCCGACGACCGGAAGTTCAAGATCGTCGACGAGGTCAAGGCGCGGCTGAAGGCGGCCGGCGCCAAGGTCAACGACATCGACGGCGTGCGGGTCAACACGCCGGACGGCTGGTGGCTGCTGCGCGCTTCCAACACCCAGCCCGTTCTGGTGGCCCGGTGCGAGAGCGCCAACGAGGCGGGTCTCGAGCGGCTGAAGGGCGACCTCAAGACGGCACTGGCGGACAGCGGTGTCGAGCTTCCGGACGAGGCGTCGTCCGGCCACCACTGATGCGGTTCTTCTTCTACGGCACGCTGCTCGATCGCGACGTGACGGCCCTCGTGCTGGGCCGTCGCCTGCCGCCGCAGGCCTTCGCGCCGGCGACCTTGCCGGGATGGTCGCGCTGGCGCGTGCAGGGCGGGAGCTATCCGATCTCCGTACCCGACCGGAAGGGCGAGGTCGCGGGGGCCGTCGTCGGCGGGCTCAGCGACCGCGACGTGGCGCGCCTCTCAGCCTACGAAGGCGACGGCTATCGAGTGGCGTCGCTCAAGGTAAAGCAAGCGGGGAGGCTGGGGCACGTGTCGGTGTTCGAGCCGCTGGTCGCCAAGCTCAAGCCGACCAACCGGCCCTGGGACGTGACGCTCTGGCAGCGGAGCGACAAGCGGGTGTTCGTCGCCCGCCTGGTCAAGGCTCTCAATGGGCGCCGGGGGTATTCCAGGCCGTAACCTGCAGCGCCGAGCAGTAGATCTTGCGCTGCGACAGCTTCTTGCACCCGTCGATCGCCTCGGTCTGCGACAGGTTCATCAGGCGTGCGCGATGGAAGGTCTTCTGCGCCATCTGGACTTCATCGACGCTGACGGCGCCATGCGCGCGGATCGCATCCGGCAGGTTCGAGGTTGCGCGCTCGAGCGCGAGTTCGGCGGCGCGGCTGTCGTTGAAGGAGCCGACCTGGATGACCCAGCTGCCGATCGTCGGTGCACTGCTCGTCTCAACCGGCGTATTGGGCGAGGCGGTGGCGACGCGGAACGGCGCCGGGGGCGAGGCCGTCGGCACGGAAGGCGAGGGCTCGGTCTTGACGGCCTGGCCGACCCGCACGGTCTCGGCAATGGTCGTGCCCGGCGCGAAGTTGGCGGCGGCGTAGCGGGCCGATGGCGGCACGCGCGGCGACGTCCAGCCCGAGAGCTGCAGGCTCTGTGCCGTCTCGAAGCCGCGGTCCATCAGCTCCGCCATCAGGCGGTCGCGGGCGTAGGCCGAGTCGCCGCCCATCACCACGCCGATCAGGCGGCGATTGTCGCGTACCGCCGACATCACGAGGTTGAAGCCCGAGGCCGAGGTGTAGCCGGTCTTGAGGCCGTCCGCGCCGGCGTAGGTCTGGAGCATGCCGTTGTGGTTGGTGAGCGGCCGGCCGCGGTAGACGTAACTCTGGACGGAGAAGATCGGATAATAGTGCGGGAAGTCGCGCATCAGCGCGTTGGCGAGCTTGGTGAGGTCGCGCGCAGTGGTGACCTGCTCGCGGTTGGGCAGGCCCGAGGCATTGCGATAGACCGTCGACATCATGCCGAGCTGGCGTGCCTTCAGGGTCATCATGCGCGCGAAGTTTTCCTCATCGCCGCCCAGCGCCTCGCCGAGCACGATCGCGGCGTCGTTGGCCGAGCGGGTGACCAGACCCATGATCGCGTCACGCACGATCACCGAACCGCCGACGAAGCCCATCTTGGTCGGCGACGCATTGAGCGCGGACAGCGACACCGGCAGCGAATCGCCCAGCGACAGTTTTCCCGAGTCGAGCGCCGAGAAGGTGAGATAGAGCGTCATCAGCTTGGTGAGCGATGCCGGATGGCGCAGTTCGTCGGCCCGGTCGGACGCCAGTTCGCGGCCGCTGGTGGCGTCGACGACCAGATAGGCGTCACGGCCGCTGACCGCCGGATTGGGCACCCAGGGCGAGACCGAACGCTGTGCGGCCTTGGTGGCGTGGATCTTGGAGGGCGGTGCTGCACGCGTTTGCGCGCCGGCAATACCCGGCGCTGCGCCAATTACAAAGAGACTGCAGGCAACAAGCCACCAAAGGCGTGCCGCACAGCGCTTGAGGAGGAGGGTCATCTCAAAAACGCCACTACGCTGAAGTCGTTATTCTTGTGCCCCAACAACAGGTTAGGAGCAATTTCTTGGACACTACTAAAGTTTGTGAGGAAGTGCAACTTTTGCCGCCGCGCTCGTGACAAAGTTGGTTCGGAAACTGCTTCGATGAACTGTAGAGGAAGAGACGCATGAGATCGCTGTCCGCCATGGTCTTCACCCTGGTCTTCGCGGCGTCGGCCACGGCGCACGCCCAGCGGGCGGATCGCAATGTCGATCAGCCGGTCGTGCGTTCCCTGAGCTGGTTCGGTTACGTCGGCGGCGACGACATCCGCGCTGCCTGCCAACCCGGCGGCCGCAACCGCATAAGGCTGATATACAACGGTCTGTGGGAAGAGCAGGTCCGTGCCTATGACATCTTCCTCCAGCCCGACGGCACCGCCGGTCTGAACACCGGCGTGCTGGCCGACCAAGGCAATGTGGCCTCCCTTTCGGTCAGCAACGGGCTCGACCTCACGAATCCGTGGGCCATGAAGAAGGGCCAGCGCCTGCTGAACCCGGGCGAAACCAGTGAATTGATGGGCGCACTGCAGGCCAGTGCGGCATTCGGCCCGCCGCGCGATGGGCTGCGCCTGCCGGACAACGACTTCTGGTGGACGGTGGCGTCCTGCCGCGATGGCGTCTGGGGCTTCCAGGCCTATCACTATCCGACCGACGGCTTCGCCAACGTGCGGTTCGCGGACAAGCTCTGGTCGTTCGACAATGTGCCGGTAGCGATCAACAAGCCGCGCAAGCTCGAACCCGCGGAATTCCGCCGGGACTTCGACCGTCACTCCGCACAGCGCGGGCGGGGTGACCGCTGGATGCTGGTTGTGGGCAAGGATGGGCTCCGGCCGAGGTAGCGGAATCGCTTGCAGTGCCTATATAATTCTGGAGTGACGATCAAAGAGGACAGTATCGAGACGATGATTTCCCTGCGTTCCCCGAGAGACTGGCGCCTGGAAGGCGACCGGCTGGGCGGCCCGAAAGAGCCGCCGGGCGGCCCGCCGCAGCAGCCGCCGCGTCGGGACGGCGGCGACGGCGAGGGAGACAACGATGGCCGCACCGGCGCGCTGACGCTCACCCGCACGCGCACCAAGAAGCCGTCGATGTACAAGGTCCTGATGCTGAACGACGACTACACGCCGATGGAGTTCGTGGTCGACGTTTTGCAGAACATTTTTCAGAAGAACCGGGAAGAGGCGACGGAGATCATGCTCCACGTCCATCAGAAGGGCGTGGGGATCTGCGGCGTCTATACCTACGAAGTTGCCGAAACCAAGGTGACCCAGACAGTCGACTACGCGCGCAAGAACCAGCATCCGCTGCAGTGCACGTTGGAGAAAGAGTAGAGCTTAGTCAGTTCGTTTTTCAGTCGAGGGTGGTCCGATGTCCATGTTGTCCAAGAACCTCGAGAAGTCCCTGCACCGAGCGTTCGCGCTGGCCGGGGAACGTCGCCATGAATACGCGACGCTGGAGCACCTGCTTCTGGCGATGACCGAGGATGAGGACGCGACGCCCGTCCTCAAGGCTTGCGGGGTCGACATCGACCGCCTGCGCCACGACCTCGAGACCTTCGTCGACAACCGATTGAAGGGCATCGTCACCCAGACGCCGAGCGAGCCGTTGCCGACCGCGGGCTTCCAGCGCGTCGTCCAGCGCGCCGCCGTGCACGTGCAGTCGTCGGGCCGCAAGGAAGTGACCGGCGCCAACGTACTGGTGGCGCTGTTCTCCGAGCGCGACAGCCACGCCGTGTCGTTCCTCGAGAACCAGGGCATGTCCCGCCTCGATGCGGTCGACTACATCAGCCACGGCAAGGCCAAGGTGCCGGGCAAAGCCCGCACGCGCCGCGCCACCGGCTCCGAGGAGGAGAACGGCGGCGAGCCCGCGGCCAAGCAGGGCACCGAGGCGCTGTCGGCCTACTGCGTCGATCTCAACCAGAAGGCCCGCGAGGGCAAGGTCGATCCGTTGATCGGCCGCGAGTACGAGGTCGAGCGCACGATCCAGGTCCTGTGCCGCCGCACCAAGAACAATCCGCTTTATGTGGGCGAGCCGGGCGTCGGCAAGACGGCGATCGCCGAGGGCCTCGCACGCAAGATCGTCGACGGCGAAGTGCCGGACGTTCTGAAGGAGTCGATCATCTACTCGCTCGACATGGGCGCGCTGCTGGCCGGCACGCGCTATCGCGGCGACTTCGAGGAGCGGCTGAAGGCCGTGCTCACCGAGCTGAAGAAGAAGCCCAACTCGGTGCTGTTCATCGACGAGATCCACACGATCATCGGCGCCGGCGCGACCTCGGGCGGCTCGATGGATGCCTCCAACCTGTTGAAGCCCTCGCTGCAGTCGGGCGACCTGCGCTGCATCGGCTCGACCACCTACAAGGAATACCGCAACTACTTCGAGAAGGACCGCGCGCTGGTGCGGCGCTTCCAGAAGATCGACGTCAACGAGCCGTCGGTCAGCGATGCCATCGAGATCATGAAGGGCCTGAAGCCGGTCTACGAGAAGCATCATCACGTGAGCTACACCGATGACGCCATCAAGGCCTCGGTCGAGCTGTCGTCGCGCTACATCCACGATCGCCAGCTGCCCGACAAGGCGATCGACGTAATCGACGAGGTCGGCGCGGCCCAGATGCTGCGCAAGCCGGAAGATCGCAAGACCACGATCGACGTCACCGACATCGAGGAGATCGTGGCCAAGATCGCTCGCATTCCGGCCAAGAGCGTGTCGAAGGACGATACCGAGATGCTGCGCATGATCGACCAGGACCTGAAGCGGGTCGTGTTCGGTCAGGACAAGGCGATCGACCAGCTGTCGGCCGCGATCAAGCTCGCACGCGCGGGCCTGCGTTCGCCGGAGAAGCCGATCGGCTCCTACCTGCTGGCCGGCCCTACCGGCGTCGGCAAGACCGAGGTGACGCGCCAACTGGCGCGCCTGCTCGGCCTGGAGCTGATCCGCTTCGACATGTCGGAGTACATGGAACGGCACAGCGTCAGCCGCCTGATCGGCGCGCCTCCGGGCTACGTCGGCTTCGACCAGGGCGGCATGCTGACCGACAAGGTGAACCAGCATCCGCACTGCGTGATCCTGCTCGACGAGATCGAGAAGGCGCATCCGGATGTGTTCAACATCCTGCTGCAGGTGATGGACTACGGAAAGCTGACCGACCACAACGGTCGGACGGTCGACTTCCGCAACGTCATCCTGTGCATGACGACGAACGCGGGTGCCGCCGACATCGCCAAGCCGGCGCTGGGCTTCGGCCGCGAGGCACGGCACGACGAGGACGACGAGGCGATCAACCGCCTGTTCGCTCCGGAGTTCCGCAACCGTCTCGACGCGATCATCAAGTTCAACAGCCTGGGTCCCGAGAGCATGGGACACGTGGTCGACAAGTTCGTGGCCGAGCTCGAGGTCCAACTCGCCGACCGCAAGGTCTTCATCGAACTGTCGGAAGGCGCGCGCCGCTGGCTCGCGACCAAGGGCTATGATCGCTTGTACGGCGCGCGGCCGCTGTCGCGTGTCATCCAGGAGCACGTCAAGAAGCCGCTAGCCGAGGAAGTGCTGTTCGGCAAGCTTGCCAACGGCGGCGGCACGGTCCGTGTCGACACCGACGGTCCGGGCGAGGGGGCGAAGCTGGTCTTCACCTTCCTGCCGCCCGAGCCGCGCGCGCTTCCGCCGGCCAACCAAGAGCCCGTGCTGGCTGAGTGAAGGCGCTTCGTCCGCTTTGGATCGCGTTGAGGGCCGCGGTGCTAGCCACCGCGGTCTTTGCCGTTGTGATCTCGATCATCGACCATACAGGCTGGAAAGGCCTGATGATGGCCGGCATCGACTTCACCGATTACGCCGTCTTCCTGGTGATCTTCTTCCTGGGCGTGCTGACCGTTAAGACGTGAGCGTCAGCTCTCGTTCTCTTTCTTGAACGGCGAGTACTGCATCAGCCCCTCGATCTCCTGCTCGACTGCCGGGCGCTCGCGCTTAAGGTAATCGTCGACCGCGCGGCGGAAGCTGGGATCGACCAGCCAGTGCGCCGAATAGGTCTTCACCGGCAGATACCCGCGCTGGATCTTGTGGTCGCCCTGGGCGCCGGCCTCGACGCGTGCGAGGCCATGCTCGATCGCATAGTCGATGGCCTGATAGTAGCAGGCCTCGAAATGCAGGAACGAGTGGCTTTCGAGGCAGCCCCAGTAGCGGCCATAGAGCGTGTCGTCGCCCTTGAGGTTGAGCGCGCCGCCGACCGGTCTTCCATCGGCTTCGGCCATCACCAGCACGACCTTGTCGGCCATCGTGTCGCCCAGGATGTCGAAGAAGGCGCGCGTCAGATAGGGCGTGCCCCACTTGCGGCCGCCGGTGTCCATGTAGAAAGCGAAGAAGGCGTCCCAGTGCTCGGGCTTGATGTCGTCGCCGCTGAGTTGACGGATGACGAGGCCCTCGCGGCGCACCTGCTCGCGCTCCTTGCGGATGGCCTTGCGCTTGCGCGAGGACAGCGCACCCAGGAAATCGTCGAAGGTTTTGTAGCCCTGGTTGCTCCAGTGATACTGCTGGCCCAGCCGCAGCAGCCAGCCGCGATCGCCGAAGCGCTTCCAGTCTTCTTCGCTGCAGAAGGTGACATGGACGGAGCTGATGTTGTTGTCGCCGGCGATGCCCGCCAGCATGTCGATCATCGCGTCGCGCACCGCCGGAGCGAGCGGTCCGGGCCGGGCGAACAGGCGCGGGCCCGGCACCGGGGTGAAGGGGATCGCGACCTGGAGCTTCGGGTAATAGCGGCCGCCCGCGCGCTCGAGCGCCTGCGCCCAGCCGTGATCGAAGATGTATTCGCCCTGGCTGTGGCTCTTCATATAGAGTGGCGAGGCGCCCAGCAGAGTCCCGTCGGCCGATTCGGCCAGCAGGTATTGCGGTTGCCAGCCGGTGCGCCGGCCGACGGACTTGGAATCCTCCAGCGCTTTCAGGAAGCCGTAGCTCAGGAACGGACTGCCGGCCGAGCCGGGCGCGAGCGCGCAGGCGTCCCATTGGGCCGCGTCGACGGCGGTGAGGCTTTCGACGACGCGCAGGCCGATCGTCGGTGAGTCATCCGGCATGACTACATTATAGCGCGAATCGTGCCACGAAGAGGGCAGACAAAAAAAGTCCGGCGGACCGAAGTCGCCGGATCTTTGTCTAGTTTCGCCTTTCCACCCGCCCTTAGGGAGGATGTCGTTTGGCTTTAATGCGCAAATTTTGAAGGTGGCTTCCGGTGGGGCCCCCAAAGGGGCACCCAACCGGAAGCCGAAAGGCGTTTAGGTAGAGGGGCCAAGACCCGAAGGTCTTGGCCAACGCCCTATCCTAATTAGGACTTCTTCTTCTTAGCAGCCTTCTTCTTAGCAGCCTTTTTCTTAGCAGCCATAACTGTCTCCTATGGTTAGCAGTGAGGTTCCCAACCGCGGGTTCCCCGGCTTACGCGGGTACGCTTCGTCACGCATGCTCAACTACAACCGGTGGTGCCGCCGCAGGTCGTGCATTTGAGGCACGTCCCGTTGCGGACCATGGTGAAGTTGCCGCACTCCGGGCAAGCATCCCCCTCGAAGCCTTTCAGCTTCGCGGTGAATGCCGCGCCGTGCGCGACTCCGACGACGGCCACCTGGGCGTTAGGCGCCAAAGTGACGGTTGGGCCGTCTGTCAGTCCGGTAGGCTCGGGGCTGGCAGCGATCGCCTCGGCGATCGCGGTATTGCCAGCCATCCGGCCGTTCAAAACATAAAGATTGCTGCGCATGTAGCCGACGCTGGCGATGCGGCTGACGGCGGCGGCAGTTTGCTGCGCGACCTCCGTGGCGGCCGTCGGCAGTCCGTCGTCGACCTGGCCGCGCCCGACGCTGTCGGGGCGAAGGTCGGCCTGTTCGACATGCGCGAGGTCGTTGCGACCGAGATAGGAGATCGCGAGCTCGCGGAAGATGTAGTCGAGCACCGACGTCGACATCTTGATCGCGTCGTTGCCTTCGACCATGCCCGAGGGCTCGAAGCGCGTGAAGGTATAGGCATCCACGAATTCCTCGATCGGCACGCCGTACTGCAGCCCGATCGAGATCGCGATGGCGAAGTTGTTCATCAGGCTGCGGAACGCCGCGCCTTCCTTGTGCATGTCGATGAAGATCTCGCCGATCCGGCCGTCTTCATATTCGCCCGTGCGCAGATAGACTTTATGCCCGCCGACAATGGCTTTTTGCGTGTAGCCCTTGCGCCGCTGCGGCATGCGCTCGCGACCGGCGCACACTTCGCGCTCGACGATCCGTTCGACAATACGCTCGGCGATGATCGGTGCGCGTGCGGCGGGGTTCATGTCGGCGAGATCGTCGTTGGCGGCGCGATCTTCGGCGTCGTCGCCGATGGCCATAGCCGACAACGGCTGAGAAAGCTTCGAGCCGTCCCGATAGAGCGCATTGGCCTTAAGACCAAGTCTCCAGGACATCTCGTAAGCCTTGCGGCAGTCGTCGACCGATGCGGCGTTTGGCATGTTGATCGTTTTTGAGATCGCGCCTGAAATGAACGGTTGTGCTGCAGCCATCATGCGGATGTGACTCTCCGCAGACAAGCTGCGTGTGCCATCTCGTCCACAGGGATTCGCACAATCGAATATAAAAAGATGCTCGCGCCTGAGATTGGGTGCGCCTTCGAGAGACATCGTCCCGCACGCGAAGATGTTCGCGGCTGCAATGTCGCTCTTGGAAAATCCGAGTCGCGCGAGCACGTCGAGCTCCGGATCGGCGAGTGTGGCGTCGTCGAACGCGAGCACGTTGCGGCAGAACGCTTCACCAAGCGTGTAACGCGAGAAGGCGTAGCGGATGTCGAACGCGGTCGGCAGCGCCTTTTCGATTCGCTCGAGCGCCGGTCCATCGAAGCCGCGGGCCGCGAGCGTGTCGTGATTGATCGCCGGCGCGCCGCGCAGTGTGCCGTGACCCGTGGCGTAGGCGATGATGCGGTTCGCGGTCGCCGCGTCGTAGCCCAGGGTCTCGAGGGCGAGCGGGACAGTCTGGTTGATGATCTTGAAGTAGCCACCGCCGGCCAGCTTCTTGAATTTCACAAGCGCGAAGTCCGGCTCGATGCCGGTGGTGTCGCAATCCATCACCAGACCGATCGTGCCGGTGGGAGCAATGACCGAGACCTGGGCGTTGCGAAAGCCGAATTTCTGGCCTTTTTCAAGGGCTTGGTCCCAGGCCGCGCGTGCGGCAGCGACCAGCGCCGTGTCGCGGCAACTGTCGGCATCGAGCGCCACCGGATGGATGGCGAGACCCTCGTAGCTCGCGCCCGAACCATGGGCGGCGCGGCGATGATTGCGGATCACCCGCAGCATGCCGTCGCGATTGTCGACGTAGCCGGGGAAGGGGCCCATCAGACCGGCCATCTCGGCCGAGGTCGCATAGGCGGTCCCGGTCATGAGGGCGGCGACGGCGCCCGCGATCGCGCGACCCTCTGCCGAGTCGTAGCCGAGGCCCGAGGCCATCAGCAGCGCGCCGAGGTTGGCGTAACCCAGGCCCAGGGTGCGGTAGCGATAGGACAGCTCAGCGATGATGCGCGAGGGGTACTGCGCCATCATCACCGAGATCTCGAGGACGACGGTCCACAGCCGGGTCGCGTGTTCGAGGGCGGCGGTGTCGATGTGCCCATCTTCCTGGCGGAAGCGCATCAGGTTGAGCGAGGCCAGATTGCACGCCGTGTCGTCCAGGAACATGTATTCCGAGCACGGGTTCGAGGCGTTGATGCGCCCCGACGTTGGGCAGGTATGCCAATCGTTGATCGTGGTGTCGAACTGCACGCCCGGATCGGCCGAGTGCCAGGCCGCTTCGGCGACGCGATCCCACAGGTCCGCGGCATTCACGGTCTTGGCGACGTTGCCGGTCGTGCGTTCGGTCAGGGCCCAGACGCGGTCGGCTTCGACGGCGCGCATGAAGGCATCGGTGACCCGTACCGAGTTGTTGGCGTTCTGGCCCGAGACGGTGGCATAGGCTTCCGACTGCCAGTCGGCGTCGAACGCCGGGAATTCGATGTGGCGATAGCCCTGGCGGGCGAATTGCACCACGCGCTGGATGTAGTTCTCCGGCAGCTCGGCCCGGCGCGCGGCCACGATCTCGCGGCGCAGGCGGGGATTTTCCTTCGGATCGAAGCCGTCCACGCAAGCCGCCATGATGGCGTTGAGGTGGCGGTTGGCGAGACGGGAGCCGGTGACGAGAGCCGCCACCTTCTGCTCTTCCATCATCTTCCAGGAGATGAACTCCTCGATATCCGGATGGTCGATGTCGACCGTCACCATCTTGGCGGCGCGGCGCGTCGTGCCACCCGACTTGATGGCGCCCGCCGCGCGATCGCCGATCTTGAGGAACGACATCAGGCCCGACGACTTGCCGCCACCCGAGAGCTTTTCGTTCGAGCCGCGCAGGCGGGAGAAGTTCGAGCCGGTGCCCGAGCCGTACTTGAAGAGGCGGGCCTCGCGGACCCAGAGATCCATGACACCGCCTTCGCCCACCAGATCGTCGGCGACGCTCTGGATGAAGCAGGCGTGCGGTTGCGGACGCTCATAAGAAGAAGAGGAGGGATGCGAGGTCCCGTCGAGGTGGTCGACGTACCAATGGCCCTGTCCTTCGCCGTCGATCCCGTAGGCCCAGTGCAGTCCCGTGTTGAACCATTGCGGCGAGTTGGGCGCGCACATCTGCGCCGCCAGCATCCAGCAATGTTCGGCGTAGAATGTCCGCGCGTCGTCTTCGCTGTCGAAGTAGCCGCCCTTCCAGCCCCAGTAGGTCCAGGCGCCGGCCATGCGATGGAACACCTGCTGCGCGCTCGACTCACCGCCGATGCGCCGGTCGGCCGGCAACTCGGCAAGTGCTGCTTCGTCCGGTACCGAACGCCACAGCCATTCCGGCATGTCGGCTTCGGCCACCTTCTTCAGACGCAGCGCGACACCGGCGCGGCGGAAATACTTCTGGGCGAGCACGTCAGCCGCCACCTGGCTCCAGGACGCCGGCACATCGATGCCGGTCTGGCGGAACACGATCGTGCCGTCCGGATTGCGGATTTCGGAGTCGGCAGCACGGAAAGCCATCCTTTCGAATTGCGATTCTCCTGCTTGCGTAAACCGACGCTCGAAGCGCATTAACTAAGTCCCCCGTGCCCGATTCCCGTCTTTGGACCCTTCGCGGGAGGCGCTCGTTGGAAAACGAACGCACACATATGGGTACACAACGATCATAAATTACAAAATCTTGTATGCGCAACTACATTTTGTAGACCAGGGTGTTGATGATACTAGATGATGCAAAGTGGCAACACCGTGTTTCACGACGCGAATCGCATGAGGACGAACGACGCGAATCGAGCAAGCGAGCGCGTCGCGTTGCCAGTCAGAGAGCGCACGCGTAAAAGCGGCGCGATACATTTCGAGCAGGTGGTTGGTTCATGATTCTCGGCACGTGGCTGTTCACCAAGATGCGCGGCGAACTCGTCGGCACCGACACCGAAGGCAATCGCTACTTCCAGGACAAGCGTGTGATCGCCGGTCGCCGGCGCAAGCGCTGGGTGATGTACAACGGCGAAGCCGAAGCCTCGCGCGTGCCGCCCGATTGGCACGGTTGGCTGCATCACACGAACGACATCGTGCCGCCACAAGGCGGCCTGCCCCGCAAGGCATGGCAGAAGGAACATATGCCCAACCTGAGCGGAACCGATCTGGCCTACCGGCCGCCGGGTTCCACGCTGGTCAATGGCGGCGACAAGCCGAAGCCGGCCTATGAGGCGTGGCGCCCGAGCTAGGGTGCCGGGCTGACGAGACGGCGGGCAGAGAGCGGGAGACAGGTTTGGGTCGCAATATCGTCGAGACGATCGTGGGTGCGTTGGTCCTGCTGGTGGCCGCTGCCTTCGTTTTCTACGCTTTCGGCAAATCGGATCGAGCTGGTCCTGACGGTTACGAGGTGATCGCGCGGTTCGGCCGGATCGATGGATTGAAGCGGGGCTCGGACGTGACCTTGAGCGGCGTCAAGGTCGGCACGGTCACGGGATTCGATCTTGATCGCAAGACCTACCAGGCCGTCGTGCATCTGGCGCTGGCATCGAGCGTGCAGCTGCCGACCGACACCAACGCCAAGATCGTGAGCGAGTCACTGCTGGGCGGCATGGTGGTCGTGCTCGAGCCAGGCGCCGACAAGAAGATGGTCGCGGCCGGCGGCGAGATCGCCAACACGCAGGATTCGATCCCGCTCACCGAGTTGATCGCCAAGTTCGTCTTCGGCGGATCGAAGCAGTGAACGCCGGCGTGCCCAAGACGCCGCCGGTGTGGCGCCAGTCTGACGGCAAGCCGGTATCCTGCCTCGAAAAGATCAAAGTCCTGAACCAGAACGTCGAGGAAATCGAAACCCTCTGTGCTGATGCGCTGGAGGATGGAGTGCTGATGGGATGCGACGCCGATCAGATCAAGCAAGCCCTGCACGCCCTGATCGACGGGCTGCCGACGCCTCACGCCAAGAAGGGCTGAGGGTGCGCATCGCCGCCGCCGCCACGGCATTGGTGCTCGTTGCCGGCACGGTCGCCGCGCAGACACCGCCAGCCGCGACCACCGGCAATCCCGCCTTGCGCGCTTTACCGGACGGACCGGGCCAGCCGGTCGTCGAATTGCAGGGGCTCGACAAGGTGACGGCACGGACTCAACGCTTCTCCGCGCCGGTCGGCAAGTCGACGACGTTCGGCACACTCGCCATTACGGTCGCCGACTGCCTGGTCAACACGCCGGACGCGCCGGCCGATTCCGTCGCCTATCTCACCATCGTCGACCACAAGCCCGGCCAGCCCGAGCAGAAGCTGTTCGCCGGCTGGATGTTCGCCTCGACGCCCTCGATCTCGGCGCTCGACGACGGCGTCTATGATGTGCGGGTGCTTTCCTGCACCAGGGCGCAGGGATCGACGACACCCAGCTCGCGCTGAAAACTGGCGCTCGCCTCGACCGCTTCGGCCAAGAGCCCCTTGAACGTATCGCGCGGTATCTCGATCGCGCCGAAGCTGCGCAGATGCTCGGTCATGAACTGGCAGTCGAGCAGGCGAAAGCCGCCCCTGATCAGCCGGGCCACGAGATGGACCAGCGCCACCTTCGAGGCATCGCGCTCTCGGCTGAACATGCTCTCGCCGAAGAAGGCCGCCCCCACCGATACGCCGTAGAGACCGCCGACGAGTTCTCCATCGACCCGGCATTCGAGACTGTGCGCATGGCCGCGCTCGAAGAGCTGGCCGTAGAGCGCCATGATCGGCTCGTTGATCCAGCTCTCGGGATGGCCGGGGCGCGGTTCGGCGCAAGCGCGCATGACGTCGAGGAAGGCGGTATCGGCGCTCACCTCGAAATGGCCGCTGCGCACCGTGCGCGCCAGGCGCTTGGACAGGTGAAAGCCGTCGAGCGGCAGCACGGCGCGCAGGCGCGGGTCGAGCCAGTAGAGCTTGGGATCGTCGCGGCGCTCGCCCATAGGGAAGACGCCAATGCGGTAGGCCTGCAGCAGGAGGTCGGGTGTGATCTCCAGCATCGCGCCCTTACTTCTTGAGGCCGACCAGCTTCTCCAGCCAGTGGATGTCGTAGTCGCCGTCGATGAATTCCGGCTGGCCGATGATGCGCTGCTGCAGGGCGATCGTGGTGTCGATGCCGCCGATCACGAACTCTTCGAGCGAGCGGCGCAGGCGCATCAGGCACTCGTTGCGGGTCGAGCCGCTCACGATCAGCTTGGCCACCATCGAATCGTAATAGGGCGGCATCACGTAGCCGGCATAGAGACCGGAATCGACGCGCACGCCGAGGCCGCCGGGCGAGTGATAGTCGGTGATCTTGCCGGGGCAGGGCACGAAGGTCTCGGAGTTCTCCGCGTTGATGCGGCACTCGATGGCGTGGCCGGTGATCTTTATGTCTTCCTGCTTGAAGCCGAGGTCGCCACCGGCGGCGATGCGGATCTGCTCGCGCACCAGGTCGATGCCGGTCACCGCCTCGGTGATGGGATGCTCGACCTGCAGGCGTGTGTTCATTTCGATGAAGTAGAATTCACCGTCCTGGAACAGGAATTCCATCGTGCCGGCGCCGCGATACTTGAGCGTGCGCACGGCGGCAGCCGCAAGCTCGCCGATGCGGGCACGCTGCTCGGCGTTGAGGGCGGGCGAGGGGGCTTCTTCGAGGACCTTCTGGTGGCGGCGTTGCAGCGAGCAGTCGCGTTCGCCCAGATGCACGCCCGCGCCCTTGCCGTCGCCCAGGACCTGGATCTCGATGTGGCGCGGCTTGCCGAGATATTTCTCGAGGTACATCGCGTCGTTGCCGAACGCGGCCTTGGCCTCGACCCGGGCCATCGAGAATTGCTCGTTGGCCTTGTCGGGGGCGTCGATGACTTTCATGCCGCGTCCGCCGCCGCCCGCCACCGCCTTGACGAGGACGGGCCAGCCGATCTTGTTGCCGATCTCGACGATCTCCTCGACCGACGTCACCGGGCCGGGAGAACCCGGCACCAGTGGCAGGCCGAGTTCCTTGGCCGTTTGCTTGGCCACGATCTTGTCGCCCATCATGCGGATGTGTTCCGCGGTCGGGCCGATGAAGGTGAAGCCGTGCGCCTCGCAAGCCTCGGCGAAGCGGGCGTTCTCGGACAGGAAGCCGTACCCCGGATGGATCGCGTCGACGCCGGTGATGGTCGCGGCCGACAGGATGGCCGGAATGTTGAGGTAGCTGTCGCGCGCCGGCGGCGGTCCGATGCAGACCGCAGCATCGGCCAGGCGCACATGCATGGCGTCGCTGTCGGCGGTCGAATGCACGGCCACCGTCTGGATGCCCATCTCGTGGCAGGCGCGGTGGATGCGGAGCGCGATCTCGCCGCGGTTGGCGATCAGGATCTTGTCGAACATCGAGCCGGGGTTTCCTACTCGACGATCATCAACGGTTCGCCGAATTCGACCGGCTGGGCGTTGTCGATCAGGATCTGCTTCAGCACGCCGGCCTTGGGCGCCTTGATCGGGTTGAAGGTCTTCATCGCCTCGATGATCAGCAGGGTCTGGCCCGCGATGACTTTGTCGCCGACATGAACGAACGGCGGCTTGCCGGGTTCGGGCAGCAGATAGGCCGTGCCAACCATCGGCGACTTCACCGTGCCGGGGTTCTTGGCGGCATCGGTCGCGGCCGGGGCGGCGGCAGCAACGGGCGCGGCGGCAGAGGCGGCGGTCACGGGCGCCGCCATCATCGCCGGGGCGGCGGCCACAACGGGACGCGCGACGCGAATCCGGCGGTCGCCGTCGGCCATCTCGATCTCGCCGAGATTGGTTTCTTCGAGCAGCTTCGCCAGCAGGCGAATGAACTCGGTATCCATCTCGAATTTTGCCATGGAGGAGGGCTCCGGAAAGAGGATCAGCGCTTGAGGAGGAGGCGGGCCAATGCCTGTAACGCCAGAAGATAGCCGTGGATGCCGAGGCCGGCGATCACGCCGACCGCCGCCGGACTTATATATGACCGGTGGCGGAAGCTTTCACGCTTGTAGATGTTCGAGATGTGGACTTCTACCGCGGGCAGTTCGGCGGCGTTGAGGGCATCGAGCAGCGCCACCGAGGTGTGGGTATAGGCGCCGGCATTGATCACGATGGCGCTGTTGTTCTCGCGTGCGGCCTGAATAAGGTCGACCAGCACGCCTTCGTGGTTGCTCTGGGCGAATTCGACGGCGAGGCCTTGCTTCTGGGCTTCTTCGCGGCACAGGCGCTCGACATCGGCCAGCGTCTCGCGGCCATAGATGTGCGGCTGCCGTTTGCCCAGCATGTTGAGATTGGGCCCGTTGAGCACCAGCACCGGCTTGACGGCCGGCGGGCGCCGGGCGGCCTTCTTGGCCAAGCCTTGCCTCCCGAATTACAAGTCGCGCGCCTTATAGCCCGAGGGCCTCGGCACGGGCAAACAGCCGGTCGGAGAGGGAATCGAACAGTTTGCGCTCCTCTGGCGTGAGGGCGGCGGTGAGCTTCGCCTCATAATCGAGCGCCAGGGGAACGATTTTGGCGTGCATCGTCCGGCCCCGGGCGCTCAGCCGCAGCGAGGCCCGGCGCCGGTCGGCACGGTCGGTGGCGCGCTCGACCAGGCCGCGCGTCATCAGCGCTGCGACAGCCCGGCTGACCGCCACCTTGTCCATGACGATGCGCACGCCCACCTCAGAGGCTGTGAGGGGCGCGAAGCGGCCCAGCGCCGCCATCACCCGCCACTGCGTTACCGTCAGGTCGAAGGGCCCGGCGTAAAGATCGTGTAGCGATTCGCTCACAGACTGGGCCAGGACCGAGAGCCGGTAGGGGAGAAAGTTCTCCAGTTCGAGGGCTTGTTTTGGGACTTGCGGAGCGGCCGGCATAATAGTTACATATGAAACTAATTCTTCCGGTGCGTCAAATCTTGGAGGTCAAACATGGCAAGCGTCAGTGACCTGAAAGTGTTCGAGGCCGATCCGATCAACCCGATGGGTACCGACGGTTTCGAGTTCGTCGAATACACCGCGCCCGATCCGGCGGCCCTTGGCGCCCTGTTCGAGAGCATGGGCTTCGTGAAGGTGGCCAGGCACCGCTCGAAGGACGTGTCGCTGTTCCGTCAGGGCGACGTGAACTTCATCATCAATGCCGAACCCGACAGCTTCGCCCAGGGCTTTGCCCGCGTGCACGGCCCGTCGATCTGCGCCATCGCCTTCCGGGTGAAGAACGCGGCCTTCGCCTACAAGCGCGCTCTGTCGCTCGGCGCCTGGGGCGTGGAAAACAAGGTCGGGCCGATGGAGCTCAACATCCCGGCGATCAAGGGTATCGGCGATTCGCTGATCTATCTGGTCGACCGCTACGGCGAGAAGGGCAGCATCTACGACGTCGACTTCGAATGGCTGCCGGGTGTCGACCATACTCCGAAGGGCGTGGGCCTCACCTACATCGATCACCTGACGCACAATGTGCATCGCGGTCGCATGGACGAGTGGTCGAGCTTCTACGAGCGGCTCTTCAATTTCCGCGAAATCCGCTACTTCGACATCGAAGGCAAGCTCACCGGACTCAAGTCCAAGGCGATGACCAGCCCGTGCGGTAAGATCCGCATCCCGATCAACGAGAGCTCCGACGACAAGTCGCAGATCCAGGAATATCTCTCGGCCTATCGCGGTGAGGGCATTCAGCACATCGCGCTGGGCACCGGCGACATCTACGAGTCGGTCGAGGCGCTGAAGCTGAAGGGTGTGCCGTTCCAGGACGTGCCGGATACCTATTACGAGCAGGTCGATGCCCGCCTGCCGGGCCATGGCGAGAGCCTGCAGCGGATGAGCGCGGACCGCATCCTGATCGACGGCGCCCCGACCAAGGGCGGTGGGCTGCTGCTACAGATATTCACGCAGACGGTGATCGGGCCGATCTTCTTCGAGATCATCCAACGCCGCGGCAACGAAGGCTTCGGCGAGGGTAATTTCCGCGCGTTGTTCGAATCGATCGAACTCGACCAGATCCGTCGCGGCGTGTTGAAGGCATAAGAAGAACTTTCAGGAGGAAACCATGTCCAGGAACTGGATTCCGCTGCGCCAGATCGAAGGCACGGCGTCACGGCAGGCCCATGTGCGGCTGCCCGCAGGCACCTACGAGCGCGAGATCAGCAAGGAGGGCTTCTTCGGCCCGTCCGCGCAATTCCATCACAAGCACAAGCCGACCGACTGGGTCGAGTTCGAGGGCGCCATCCGCCCACGCGCCTTCGACCTGAACAAGCTGGTTGCAGCCAAGGCGAGTCCGTGGACGTCCGAGCTGGTGATGAACAACCCGCATCTGCAGATGCGCATCTGGAAGCTCGACCAACCGATGACCGAGCTGGCGCGCAACAGCGACGGCGACCAGATGCTGTTCATCCACGAGGGCGAGGGCGCGCTGTTCTGCGACTACGGCCATCTCGACTATCGCGACGGCGACTATCTGGTGATCCCGCGCGGCACCATGTGGCGCCTGTCGCCGGCCAAACCGACCATGGCGCTGATGATCGAAGCGACCAACGATCACTTCACTCTGCCGGACAAGGGCATGATGGGCCGGCATGCGATCTTCGATCCGGCGATCCTCGACACGCCGCATATCGACGAGGCCTTCAAGGCCCAGCAGGACGAGCGGACCTGGAAGGTCTCGGTCAAGCGGCGCGGCCAGCTCTCGACCGTGACCTATCCGTTTAATCCGCTCGACGCGGTGGGCTGGCACGGCGATCTTTCGGTCGTGCGCATCAACTGGCGCGACCTGCGCCCGGTGATGAGCCATCGCGCCCACCTGCCGCCGTCGGTCCATACGACGTTCCTTGCGGGCCGCTTCGTGGTCTGCACCTTCGTGCCGCGGCCGCTCGAGAGCGACCCGGAAGCGCTGCGGCTGCCGTTCTTCCACAACAACGACGATTTCGACGAGGTCATCTTTTACCATAAGGGCAGCTTCTTCAGCCGCGACAACATCCATCCCGGCATGATGACGGTTCATCCGTCGGGTTTCACACATGGCCCGCATCCCAAGGCGTTCAATGCGGCCACGAAAGGCGGCAAGACCGAGACGGACGAGGTCGCCGTCATGATCGACACGCGCGATGCGGTCGACCTCGCGGCCATGCCGGCCGGCGTCGAGTTCGAGGGCTATGTGAAGTCGTGGACGCCGGTCGACATGAAGCAGGCAGCCGAATAATGAAACTCGCCAGTCTCAAGGAAGGCGGCCGCGACGGCACGCTGATCGTGGTCGACCAGGACATCAAGCGCGCCGTGCGGGCGACCGGCATTGCGCCCACGCTGCAGAAGGCGATCGAGGATTGGGCGGCGGTGCAGCCCAGGCTCGCTGAACTGGCCGAGCAGCTGCGCGACGATAAGGTGGTCGGCTCGTTCGAGCTGGACACCAAGGCGCTCGCGGCGCCCTTGCCGCGCGCTTACCAGTGGGCTGACGGCTCGGCCTACGTCGTGCACGTCGAACTGGTGCGCAAGGCGCGCGGCGTGGAAATGCCGCCGTCGTTCTGGACCGATCCTCTGATGTACCAGGGCGGCTCGGACTCCTTCACCGGCTGCAACGACGAGATCGAAATGGCCGACGAGGCCTGGGGCATTGATTTCGAGGGCGAGATCGGCGTGATCGTCGACGACGTGCCGATGGGCATCTCCGCCGAAGCCGCGCGAAAGCACATCAAGCTCGTCACCATCCTGAACGACGTGTCGTTGCGCAACCTGATCGTCACCGAACTGGCCAAGGGCTTCGGCTTCTTCCACGGCAAGCCCGCGACGGCCTTTGCACCGGTCGCCGTCACGCCCGAGGAACTTGGCGCGGCCTGGAGCGGCGCGCGGCTCAACCTGCCGTTGGTCTCGACCCTCAATGGCAAGGAGTTCGGCCATCCCAACGCCGGGACCGATCTGACCTTCGATTTCGGCCAGCTGATCGCCCATGCCGCCAAGACGCGGACCCTGGAAGCAGGGACGGTGGTGGGTTCGGGAACGGTCGCCAATCGTTCGGCCGACGTCGGTTGCTCCTGCATCGCCGAGCGCCGCGTGCGCGAGACGATCGACGGTGGCAAGCCCGTGACACCTTTCATGAAGTTCGGTGACCGTATCAAGATCGAGATGTTCGATGCGGCCGGAAAGTCGATCTTCGGCGCCATCGACCAGAAGGTTGTGAAGTACGATCCGCCTGCCTAGGGTGGCGGCATGAAGCTCATCGGGTACTTCCGCTCCTCGGCAGCCTTTCGCGTGCGCATTGCGCTCGAGTTGAAGGGCATCAAGGTCGACCATTCGTTCATTCACCTGCGCAAGGGCGAGCAGCGCGCACCCGACTATGTCGCGATCAATCCGCAGAAGCTGGTGCCGGCGCTCGTGCTCGACACCGGCGAGGTCATGACGCAGTCGATGGCGATCCTGGAGTATCTCGAGGAGACGCATCCGCAGCCGCCGCTGCTGCCCCGCGACCCGATCGGCCGCGCACGCGTGCGCTCGCTGGCGTTGATTCCGACCGCCGACATCCATCCGATCCAGAACCTGCGCGTGATGGCGTATCTCCGCGAAAAGTACGAGCAGTCGGAAGAGGGTACCTTCGCCTGGTCGCGGCACTGGATCGAGACCGGCTTCGACGCCTATGAGGCCTCGATCGCCACGGACAAGCGCACCGGCGCTTTCAGCCACGGCGACCAGCCGACCATGGCCGATCTCTGCCTGGTGCCGCAGGTCTTCAACGCCGCCCGCTTCAAGGTCGACATGGGACGCTATCCGACGATCAAGCGCATCTTCGACACCTGCATGAAGCATCCCGCTTTCGATGCGGCCCAACCCTCCAAGCAGCCGGACGCCGAGACATGAACAAGCTGATCATTTCTGGCGTCGTCGTCGTGGCGCTGGTGGGCGGCGCGGCCGCAGCCTTGCCGCTGGCCGAGGGATATTTGGCCAGCACCATCAAGGCCAGCATCGAGAGCGACAAGACGCTGTCGGTGGCAGGGGTCGAGGTCGGCCTGCTCGACCGGCAGGTCACGCTTTACGACGTTCAGTCCAAGCTTGGCGTGTCGATGAACAGCTGGAAGGCCACCGGCCTGTCGTGGCCGCTGGGCGACATCCTGGCAGGCCGCACGCCGCTAACCGGCTACAAGCTCGGAGATCCGCTTCAGGCGGAGAGGATCGAGGCGAGTGGCCTCAAGACCAAGGCGGTCAACGGTCTATCCTGGAGCTTCGACTCTGTCGTCCTCCAGGGCGTCGATCTCGAGCGCTTCGACGCGGACGTCCCGCCGGGACCGAATCAGGCGAGCGCGCTCACGGCGCGGGTCCTCAAGTCCCTGTCGCTGCGCCGCTTCGAGGAACACAACGTCATTTATTCGACGCCCATGACCGGCGACACGGTGGGCTTCGTGTCGCTCGACGGCGGCAACGTCGACCACGGCAAGATCGGCACGGTAACGCTGACGGGCCTGGAAGCGACGCCGAAGGCGGGCACGGAACCTGTGTTCAGCATGGGCACGCTGAAGTCGGACGGGCTCGACCTGACGCGTGTCCTGACGGCGATGTCGGAGGTGTCGTGGCGGCCCGGCATGCCGCTCGGCCGGCTGGGCATCGACAAGATGAGCGCGTCGGGCTTCGGCGGGGCGGCGATGAAGCGCTACGGTATCGCTCTCGGCAGCATCTCGATCGAAGTGACGCACCAGGGCGAGGTCGCGAGCTCGAGCACCAAGATCAATGGTTTCACGATGACGCCGCCGTCGAACAGCCTCGACGGGATGCAGGCGCGCATGGTGATGATGGCGATGGGCCTGCAGCAGCTGAAGCTCGACCTCGAGTGTAACGGCCGCGAGGATCGCCCGAAGAACGAGGTGGTGGTCGATCATTGCGCGCTCACCGGCGACGAGCTGGGCCAACTCGACATCACCGGCAAGATCGTCAACGCCGACGAGGCGTTCTGGAAGGCGATGGACGGCGGCAACGCCTTCTCGATCTATGCCTCGAAGGCGGGGCTGGGCGAGGCGAAGCTCACGCTGGCCGACAAGGGCCTGCTCGACAAGAGCATGCGCGCGCTGGGCGCGGTCTCGGGAGGATCGCCCGCGATGGCGCGGACCAACATGGCGGGCGAGATCCGGCGCTATCAGCCGGCGAACGTGCTGATCACCGACGACATGACCAAGCTGCTCGATACGGTGGCGCAGTTCGTCGAGAAGGGCGGCACGCTCACGGTCGAGGCGCGGCCCGATCCGCCGTTCGGCGTCAACAACATGCGCGCCCTGCAGCAGCCCGGCCCGGACCTGATCAACCTGCTGGGCCTGTCGGCGAAGATATCGAAGTAGCTAACTAGGCACCCTTGCGGGCGTCGGCGATCAGCTTCTTCAGCGCATCGGCATCGACGGCGCCCGGCACGAACTGGCCGCCGATCACGAAGGCGGGCGTTCCGCGCACGCCCAGCTCCTGCGCCAGCGCCATGTTGCGGTCGATCGTTTCCTTGATCTTCGGATCTTCCATGTCCTTCTTGAGCTGCGGCAGGTCGAGGCCGACGGACGCGGCAATCTCGAAGATGCGGTCGGCGTCGAGCTTGGCGGTGTTGGTCATGAGGGCGTCGTGGAAGGCGTCGTGCTTGCCCTGCTTGATCGAGGCCAGCGCCGCGACGGCGGCGATCTTGGACGCCTCGCCCAGGATCGGCAGGTCTTTGTAGACGAGCTTCACCTTGCTGTCGGCGGCCAAGGTCGACTTCACGGCCGAATGCGCCTTTTTGCAGTACGGGCACTGGTAGTCGCTGAACTCGACGATCGTGACGTCGCCAGCGGGATTGCCGGCGATCGGCGTCGCCGGATCGCGCAGCAGCTCGGCCTGGTTCTCCTTGATGGCCTTCTGCGCCGTGTTCTCGCGCTGGCTGTCCTGCTTGCGCTCCAGCTCGGCCATCGCGTCGACCAGCACTTCGGGATTGGCCATCAGATAGGCGCGGATGTTGTTGCCGAGATTGGCGTTGCTGGCGCCGGACGGGGCGGGCGAGGTCGCGACCTGCCGCGGCGAGGTGGCGCCGGCGGCGACGAGGGCGCCGGCACCGATCAGGGCGCCGCTCAGAATGAAAAGGGTGGTCCGCATGATACTGATCTCCACAAAACGCTGATCGTGTCAGTTCCGGCGCGACCGGGAACCGGCGAGGGACTGGATATCCTGGGCGCGCTGCCAGGCTGGCGTGCCGCGCGGCAATTGACGGGTGGCTGCGCTGGCATGGGCCTGCGCCTCCGACTTCTGCCCGCGCAGTAATGCCATCTCGGCGCGGGCAAGCGAAGTCATCCCTTCGTTACCCTGGCGTGAGTAGGCGGTGGCCTCGAGCCGCCACAGGTCCCAACTGTCGGTCTCGGTCTGGGCGGCGAGGTCGAGGAAGCGGATTGCCTCGCGGTCGGCATCGGGCTTGTTGGTCTCGATCAGAGCGCGCGCGAAGTCGATCTTGATCACTGGCGCACCCGTGAGCTGGACCGCCCGGCGATAGGACGGCACGGCCTCGGCCGCGCGGCCGTTCTCGAACAGGATCTGGCCGCGCAGCTCGTGGAAGTAGGGATCGTTCGGCCGCTCCTTCAGCAGCCCGTCGAGCGTCAGCAGCGCCGAGCCGATCGTGCCCTTGCGATACAGCGCGATGGCGCGGGCGTAGCGCGCCGGGATGGAACGGTCGCCTTCCTGGTAACGCGACAGGGCGGCATCGGGGGCCATGAAGCCCATCAGCTTGGCGATCATGCGCTGGTGCAGCTCGATGAACTGCGGCGGATCGGGCGTGTTGGCGTAGGGCGACTGCGCCACCGCAGCTTCGAAGGTGGCGATGCGGTCGGGCGTCAGCGGATGGGTGGTGAGATAGGGCGTGGTCGGCCGGCCGATCGTCAGCCGTTCCTGGTGCTCGAGGATCTTCAGGAACTCGACGATGCCGCGCGGCGATTCATGCGCCCGGTCGAGAAAGGTGATGGCGGCCTGGTCGGCGGAGGATTCCTGCGTCTGCGAATAGCGCAGGTAGGCCCCGAGCGAACCGGGGATGCCCTGGCCGCCTGGACCGGTGACGCCACCGCCGCTGCCGCCGCGACCGCCGCCCGCGACGCCGCCGCCGATCATCGCGGCACCGCCCAACAGGGTCTCGAGAATCTGCATCGTGCTGAGGTTGGCCAGCTCTTCCTGTTGCCGCGCCAAATGGCCGCCGGCGATGTGGCCGGTCTCGTGGGCCAGCACGCCGATCAACTGGTTCGGCCGCTCGGTCCGCATCAACAGGCCTGTATTGATGAATATCCGCTGGCCGCCGGCCACGAAGGCGTTCAGGCTATTGTCCTGGACGAGCACAATCTGCACGGCTTCCGGATTGAGGCCCGCGACCCGCCAGATCGGCGTGATGAAGGTCCGGATGGTGCTCTCTATCTCGGCATCGCGGATGAGATTCATTTGACCTTGCTGGGCCGAGGCGGCACGAACCGTCCCCAGCGCCAGAAGCGCAAGGCAGAAGAGGGTGATGATGCGGTTGAATACGGGCACGGGCGGAGGTCAGGCTAAGAAGTCAGGCATGCGACGTCAATTCGGGCTGGTAGCGGCGACCTTATTCTTGCTGTCGGCTTGTGGCGGATTTGAGACGCCGGACACCAGCCGGACCGACACCCAGAGCGGCGCGGCCCCGCCGCGTGCCCCGCTCAGCGATCTGCTGAACTTCTCGACCAAGTTCGCCGCCGTTTCCGCCGATGAGAGCCTGGCGGCCGAGGTTGGCCGCAACATCCTGCAATCGGGCGGTAACGCCACCGATGCCGCAGTCGCCATGTATTTCGCCATGGCGGTGACCTTGCCGTCGGCCGCCGGTCTCGGCGCCTCGGGCGCCTGCATCGTTCATGACGCCAAGACGCGGGCGGGCGAGGTCTTCGGCTTCCCGCCGCAGGCCGCCCCCGGCGCCATCAACGGCGTGTCGATCATGGTTCCGGGCGGACCGCGCGCGATCACGCTGATGCAGATCCGCCACGGCAAGCTGCGCTGGGAGCAGGATCTGGCGCCGGCGGAGCGGCTGGCCCGGATCGGCTTCCCGGTGCCGCGCGCGCTGTCGAAGGACCTGCAGGTGGGCGCCTCCTTCCTGGGCGCCGACCGCGAGACGCGCCGCATCTTCGGCAAGGGCACCGGCACGGCGATCACCGAAGGCGAAAGCTGGTCGCCCGTTGAACTCGCGGCCACGATCGGCGTGTTGCGCCAGCGCGGCGGCGCCGACTTCTTCGCCGGCACCTTCGCCCGCCTGATGTCCGACCAGATCACCCAGATGGGCGGCAGCATGCCGACCGAACTGCTGCGCGGCACGCTGCCCAAGACTGGCGCGCCCGACATGGTCAATGACGGAGGCTACAAGGTCTACGTGGCGCCTGCACCGCTGGCCGGCGCCAGCGCGCTCGCCGGCTGGAACAACCAGGCGGCGCCCACGACGGCGGTGCCCACGGACTCCGGCGGCATCTCGGGCTTCGCTGCCGTCGACACCGACGGCAACGCGGTGGCCTGCAGCATGTCGATGGGCCAGCTGTTCGGCGCGCGGGTCATCGTGCCGGGCACCGGTATCCTGCTGGGCGCCATGACCGCCGACAGCGCGGCAGTGAGCCCGGTGGTGATCGGCAACCCCAACAACGGCGAGTTCCGCTTCGCCGGCGCAGGCGGCGGCGGGCCGGGTGCGGCCTATGCCACCGGTGCCGTCGCCCGCGCGGCGATGGGCGGCGCGACCGTCGGCGCCATCCTCGCGGCGCGGCAGGGGCAGGGCGGCTACGTCAATGCGCTCGCCTGTCCGCAGGGCATCCGCAGCTATGCCGCGAGTTGCGGCACCGGCATCGACAGGTCGGGGCCGGGCCTGTCGATGATCGCTGTCGGCAAGTAACTAGATGGCAAAAGTCTCGCGCCGCTCCGAGGCGGTCGATCCGTTCATCGTCATGGACGTGATGGCGGCCGCCGCTGCCAAGGAAGCGGCCGGCGACACGGTGATTCATCTCGAGGTCGGCCAGCCCAGCACGCCCGCCCCCAAGGGCGCGCTGGCGGCGGCGCACGCCGCCCTCGACGCCGACCGCATCGGCTATGTGGCGGCGCTCGGCATGCCGGCGCTGCGCGAGCGTATCGCCAAACACTATCGCGAGACCTACAACGCCGACGTCTCGCCCGAGCGTGTGATCGTGACGACCGGCTCGTCCGGCGGCTTTCCGCTGGCCTTCCTCGCCGCCTTCGACGCCGGCGATCGGGTTGCGCTCGCAGCCCCTGGCTATCCCGCCTATCGCAACATCCTCTCGGCGCTGCATCTCGAAGCCGTCGACCTGCCGACGTCGCTCGCCGACCGCTACCAGCCGACCGTCGCCGAACTGGAGAAAGCGGGACCTATCGCGGGCCTGATCGTGGCCAGCCCGTCCAATCCCACCGGCACGATGGTGACGCGAAGCGAACTCACTGCGCTCGCCAACTGGTGCGACCATCGCGAAGTGCGGCTGGTCTCCGACGAGATCTATCACGGCATCGTCTACGAGGGAGAGACGACCTCGGCCGTCGAGGTCTCGCCGCATGCCATCGTGGTCAACAGCTTCTCGAAATACTTCTCGATGACCGGCTGGCGCGTGGGCTGGCTGGTCGTGCCCGAGGAACTGGTGCGCCCGATCGAGCGGCTCGCGCAAAACTTCTTCATCTCCGTGCCGACGCTCAGCCAGTATGCGGCCCTTGCCGCCTTCGAATGTCGCGACGTACTCGACGCGCACGTCGCGCGTTACAAGGCCAACCGCGATCTCCTGATGGCGGGCTTGCCTGCCGCCGGCCTCGACCGCCTGACGCCAGCGCAGGGCGCCTTCTACATCTACGCCGACGTCTCCCACCTCACCAACGAAAGCCGCGACTTCTGCAAGCGCATGCTGCAGGAAGCGGGCGTCGCCACGACTCCCGGCGTCGACTTCGATCGCGCGCGCGGAGCGGGGACGCTGCGCATCTCTTTCGCCGGCTCGATGGCGGAGATGGAAGAGGCGGTGCGGCGGTTGAAGGCGTGGCGGAGAGGGTGATGGATAGGCGGAGGGACAGCATCTCCCGGACCGGGAGCCGTGCTACATTTCAGGAATGGCGACACAAGCCGAATTAAATATCGAACAGCTTGTTACGAACCTTGAAGCTGGCGGGAGGAGGGCGCCGCGCGAGATTGGTGATCTTCCCGATTTCCCGCGGAAGACCTTCGAGGAACTGACACAGGCGGTGACGGCGAACGAACTTCACATCCAACGTTTGTCGGTCGAGCTGGACGTCGACTTGTTCGGCCTCCTGGCCACGTCATCCGAACGTCTTTGGATGCGTGGATATCGACTCTCGCTCCTGGTCGTTCCTGTATTCGTTCTCGCCCTCGGATACTCCGTCTCGTGGTGGTTCGTGCTCGGGCTCGCGTTGATCCCTTTGGCGATCAAGCGGATCAAGGACTTGTACGCCGCGGTAATCCTGCACAGCGCATTTCACTCCGAATCGATCTTCTGCTTTCTCTATTACATCGGTCAGGTCAGCGTCTGCCCGACGGGCAGTTCGGAAGTGATTTGCTGGAATCCGGACAAACACGGACTCTAGGAATTTCCTTCCCCTCAGCGGCCCAACTGCTCCTTCACCTCTGCCCAGCGATCCATGATCGGCAGGAGCTTGTCTTCCTTCTCCGCCGGCAGGCTGAAGGTGATGCGGTCGATGCCGATGTCCTGGCAGTAGCGGAGTTGGTCGATCGCGTCGGGCACGCGGAAGAGGGAGACCGGCAGGGTGGCGGGATCGCGGCCGGCTTCCTGGGCCATCGCGCGGAATTTCTCGACGGTGGCGCCGATGCCGTCCTTCTCCAGCCGGTCGGCGCGCGGGATCCAGCCGTCGCCGTAGCGGATGGCGCGCCGCGCGGCGTAGGGGAAGCCGCCGCCGACGATGATCGGCGGGTGCGGCGTCTGCTTGGGCTTCGGCCATTGCTTCATCTTGTCGAAATTGACGAACTCGCCGTGATACTCGGGCTCTTCGGTCGTCCAGATCGCCTTCATCGCCTCGATCCGTTCGCGCGCGAGCTTGGCGCGGCTGGCGAAGACCGTGCCGTGGTTCTCGATCTCGTCCTGGTTCCAGCCGTTGCCGATGCCGAACAGGAAGCGGCCGTTGGAGAGCTGGTCGATCGTGGACACGAGCTTGGCGGTCACGATGGGATCGCGTTGTGTGACGAGCGCGATGCCGGTGCCGATCTTGAGCTTGGTGGTCACCGTGGCGGCGGTGTTGAGCGCCAGGAACGGATCCATGATGTCGTAGTAGGGACGGATCAGCGGGCCACCCGCGGGATAGGGCGTCTTGCGCGTCGAAGGGATGTGCGTGTGTTCGGGCACCCACAGCGATTCGAAGCCACGCTCCTCCAGCGCCCGCGCCAGCGGGGCGGGCTGCATGGTCTCGGTGGTGAAAAACATCACTGCGCCGATTTTCATGGCCGATTCCCCTGCGATGGTCTTTGCTGGCCGCCATCTTAGCCATCGGGGAGAGGCCATGACTACCTTCGTACTGATTCACGGCGCCTACCAGGGTGGCTGGATCTGGAAGCCGGTTGTCGAACAGTTGATCGCGGGCGGTCATCGCGTTCTGGCGCCGACCCTCGACGGCTGTGCCGAGCGCAAACGACAGGTACGCGCCGGCATCACCACCGAGAGCCACGCCGCCGAGATCGCCGAGCTGCTGTTCTATGAGGATCTCAAGGACGTCGTGCTGGCCGGCACCAGCACCGGCGGCATGGTCATGGCGCGCGCTGCGGAGCTGGCGCGGGAGAGGGTGGCGCGGGTGGTGTTTGCCGATGCGTTGGCATTGCAGAACGGCGAGGCGCTGCCCGACATCGTGAAGCGGCCGACCGCGATCAACACCGAGCTGACCAGCGGTCCGTCGCGCCAGGATTTCGAGACCCGCCTGTTCGCTGATCTCGATCCGGCGACGCGTGCCTGGGCGATCGATCGCTGCACCCCGCATCCGATCGCCGCCATGACGGCGCCGGTGACGCTCGAGCGTTTCTGGGACCAGCCGTGGAACGCCTCGGTGATCTGGTGCCGGAAGAGTTCGAACCCGCCCGTCGCCCATCAGCGGCGCGCCGCGGACAGGCTGAAGGCGCGCTGGCACGAGCTGGACACCGGCCACTACCCGATGCTGAGCGAGCCCGAGGCGCTTGCGCGATTGATCGCGCAAGGGTGATGGCCATTCTGGCGGTGCCGCTCGATCTACGTCCGCGCACGGCAATATGCGCCACGGAACCTCTCCTGAGCGGCAGGCGTTGACGTCGAGACCCGAAAATCGCCGACGTCTCCGCGCACCGGGCTCAACTCCGATCCACGAGACCCAAATGGTACGTCGGTCTCGCAGAAGGATTCGCTCCAATCGGAACGGTCGATCATCCCGCACAACCGCTGCCCGCCGCTCGGCGCTACCCGCGGACGGGCATTTTTGTGTTGGCGGCCTTTCTCTTTGGGCTCCTCTTTATCCTGACGCTTCTCGTCGGATCATGGGGGCTGCGCACCGTGCCGGCCATTGTCTCGACGACCGTGACCACGGCCGAGGAAACGGCGCCGCCGCAGAAACTTCCACCCGCGCCGCCCGACCCCGGCCCGCTGTTGCGGGCGTCGCTTGCCGACCTGCAGTCGAACGCAACGCGGCTTGCGGCCCAACGTGTTGCCCTGAGCGACGAGCTTCGCCGCAAGGTCGAGCAGTGCCGGGTGGCCGTCGCGCCGCCGCCACCTCCACCACCGAAGCCGCGTCCCGCGCCGCAGGTTGCCGCAACGACGCCCGCGCCGCCGCCTCCCGCGCCGACTCCGGCTCCGACCGCAACGGCACCGCCGCCTCCGTTGCCGGCCGACCGTTTGGCGAACAAGGACCTGAGCGCCCTGCAAGGGTGCTGGAGTCTGGGCCACGACGCGCCGACTGTGCTGAGCACCTCCGGCTTCTCGGGCCGCAAGGAAGACTGCACGGCGAAGGCGGGCCGCGTCTGCTTCGACGCCAACGGGCACGGCACGCGCGAGCAAACCATCAGTTGCCCGATGTCCGGGACGATGTCGTGTCGCGCGCCTGTCACGGCGCGGTTCGGCGCCGATGGAACGTTCAGCACGACGCAGCCCGATGTCACCTGCACCGGCGCCTCGACCGCGCGGTGGGTGGGCCGCACCCTGGCGTGCCGGCGTCTCGACGATGCGCAGGCTACGTGTATCGACGGCGGCCGGCCCGACCTCGGCTTTCCGGCCCAACAACAGGAATTCCGTCGCGCCCCTTAGCGCGCGTGCAGATAGTAGATATAACTTCTGGGTGGAGGCGATAAAGCGTACTCCTGACCGCAGCACCAGCGGGGGAGTTGAGGGTGAACACAGTCGGATCGAAGGTCCTAGAGGAGCTGCGCCAGCTCCTCCAGATTGCGCTTTACCTTTATCTCTGCCTCGTCGCGCTCCTGCTCTATGCCTCTTCGGTCGCGGGCGCCCATCACATGGAATATGTGCACCTGGGATATGCCGCGGTGAAGGCGCTGGTGCTGGCGAAGCTCGTGCTGCTGGGGCACTGGCTCCATCTCGGAGAGCGCCACCGCAACCGGAGGCTCATCTATTCGGTTCTTTACCAGGCGCTCGCCCTCTGGGCATTGCTGGTGGTCCTGTCGCTGATCGAGCAGTTCGTCGAAGGCTTCTTTCACGGCCACTCGATTGCTGCGGGCCTGGCCGAGCTGAGGGGCAACACCATCGGCAAGGTCCTGGCGCAAAGCCTGATCCTGTTCCTGGTCCTCTTTCCCTACGTCGCGCTTCGGCAACTCGGTGCGGTCCTCGGACCGGGCAAACTGAGGCAGCTCTTTCTTGCGTCGCCTGGTTGAGCGGCGCTGCAGCGGCGGCGAAAGCTGATATCTACAATCGACAGCTACGCAGGGATCGAAAGCCGACCTAGCATCCCTTTGCGGCCGCGACCCGATGCGCCCTGTGCGCTTTGTCGGTGGAACTCACAAGATGCGTCCACGTTTGCGTTTGGCTCGAACAGGGGAAGGGCCGCGGCATCACCCGGAATGGTTCTACGCCGACGGCACGCTCCCAGGGGCCTTCGAAGCTTGCGCGATCGCTCTGTGCGAGCTTGTGCGGTGAAAGCACGGGGCGTCTGCCATGCTGGTTCCTGCTCGATGCCGTCCTTGCCGCCAACCATCTCAAACCATCGCGCGACATCGACGAGGCGATTACCTACGCAGTGAAACGCGGATGGCTCGAGACGGCGGGGCAGCCGGTACATTCGCTGACGATCACTTCCGAGGGCATTACCGCCCTCGAGGGGCATCGCCGCTAGGAGTCGCCGGATCAGCTCGCCTTTGTCAGACCGGGATCGACAGGGATCTGCCGTTTCAGGGCCAGCAGGGTTTTCACGACCCGGCGGGCCGATTCGCTCAGGGGATGGTGTGTGCTGGTCGCGAGCACGACCTTCTGCGTGATCGACGGCTCGACGATGCGTGCCGCCTTGAACTGGCCCGCAGCGAGCTGCATCGCCACCGCGTGGTACGGGAACGTGCAGTGCAGGCCGCTGTTGGCGATCAGGTCATGGATCGCCCGGGCCGAATCGGCGAGTGCTGCGATCCGCAGCGTGAGCCCATTTTGACGCGCGATCTTGTGGCTGAGCACGGTGAGATTGTTCGGCGTGACCGTGTGGACGAGGGGGATTTCCACCAGCTTCCTGAACGGGATCGTCGGTCCGGTCAGGTGGGTCGAGTTCGCCGGCCCGATCAGGTAGACATCCGACGAGAACAGCGGCTGGAACCGGATCGGGCTGTCTGTGCGGTAGCTGTTCAGCACGCCGATATCGATCTTGGAAGTCGTGAGCCAGCTCTCGATCTCGCCGGTGTAGCCTTCGAAGATGCTGAGCTGGATGCCCGGAAATGTCTGGCGCAGGCGGTTGAAGAGCAGGCTGCTGAGCGGGCTGGTGACGCCCGGCACAAATCCGATCGTAACGACACCCGCCGACACATCGGAGCCGGCCTTCGCGTCGTCCGAGAACTGCTTCATGTCGGCGAGGAGGGCGGTCGCCCGTGGCAGAAGGGTCCTCGCGAACTCGGTGACGACGAGGCCGCGTCCCGTCCGATGGAAAAGCCGCTGGCCGATCTTGGCCTCTAGGTCGGAGATCTGCCGGCTGACGGCCGACTGTGCGATGCCCAACGAGGTGGAAGCGCTCGTCACGCTGCCGAGCTCGGCAAGCAGCGTGAAGATGCGAAGTTCCTTTAACGTCATACGCGTTACGATCCTGATCGAATACTGAAAGCTGGTATCTCCAATTTTAGCATACGAAGCGCGCGCTCCCCGGCCTAACTTGCAGCGCAGCTGCGCACTTTCTGGTGTTGTGCAGTCCCACGAGATGTCGTGGTGACTGCAATTTTATCGGGCGCGGCTTTGTTGACGGGGGAATGATGAAACGAAGCACTCTCAAGGCCGCCGTGCTGGCAGCCGGCTTGGCCTTTAATTTCGGCGCTTCGGCGCAAACGCCGGTTCCGGCGCCCGCTAAGAAGCCCAACATTGTCGTCATCATGGGTGACGATATCGGCTGGTTCAATCTGGGCGCCTACCACGGCGGCATCATGCTCAACGCCACGCCCAACCTCGACACGCTGGCGACCCAGGGCATGCGACTGACGGACTACTATGCGGAGGCGAGCTGCACCGCCGGCCGTGCCAATTTCATCACCGGCGAGCTGCCGATCCGCACCGGCCTGACCACGGTGGGCCAGGCGGGCTCGGCGCTGGGCATGCCCGACGCGGCGCCGACCATCGCCAATGCGCTGAAGTCGCAAGGCTACGTCACGGGCCAGTTCGGCAAGAACCATCTCGGCGATCGCAACGCGATGTTGCCGACCGCGCACGGTTTCGACGAGTTCTTCGGCTACCTCTATCACCTGAATGCGATGGAAGACCCGTTCTACGGCACCTATCCGCCGGAATGGAAGACGACCATCGGGCCGCGCAATCTGGTGCACAGCTTTGCGACCGAGGTCGACGATCCGACCGAGCAGCCGCGCTGGGGCAAGATCGGCAAGCAGAAGATCACCGATGAAGGCCCTCTGCCTCCCGGCCCGGTCGCCGGCATCAAGTACAACATGGAAACGTTCGACGAGGTGATCACCGAGAACACGGTTGCGTTCATGGACAAGGCCAAGAAGGCCGACAAGCCGTTCTTCGTCTGGATGAACCCGACCCGCGCGCACGTACTCACGCATCTGTCGCCCAAGTACGAGGCGATGCGAAATGCGGAGACCGGTTTCGGCATGGAAGAAGCCGCGCTCAAACAGATGGACGACAACATCGGCGTCGTCCTGAAGTGGATCAAGGACCAGGGTCTGGAAGACAACACCATCGTCGTCTTCACGACCGATAACGGCGCCGAGACTTATACCTGGCCCGATGGCGGTACGACGCCGTTCATGGGTGCCAAGGGTGAAGTGACCGAAGGCTCGTTCCGCGTTCCCGCGCTGATCCGCTGGCCTGGGCACGTCAAGCCGGGCACGGTCAGTAGTGGCATCATGTCGGGTCTCGATTGGTTCCCGACCCTGGTCGCCGCTGCGGGCAATCCCAACGTCACGCAGGACCTGCTGAAGGGCGCGACGCTCGACGGCAAGTCCTTCAAGGTCCATCTCGATGGCTACGACCAGACGCCGATGCTCACCGGCACCGGTCCGTCCAATCGGCATGAAGTATGGTACTTCGCGCAGACGAAGCTCGGTGCGATGCGCGTCGACGACTGGAAGTATCAGTTCATCGATCAGCCCAAGGGCTGGATCGGCACTGTCGACTCTCCCAGCATGCCGAAGCTCACCAATCTGCGGCAGGACCCCTTCGAGCGGATGGGCTGGCCGGAAGAGGGCTTCAAGCGCGGCTCGATCGGCTACTGGGACTCCTTCAAGCACGAGATGTGGCGCTTCCAGATCCCGGGTCAGGTCATTGCCAAGAATGTTCCGAGCCTGGTCGAGTACCCGCCGATGCAGGCTGGTGGCAGCTTCAACATCTCGGATCTGAAGGCCAAAGTGGAACAGGCGATCGCAGCGTCGAAGGCGCACGGCGACTGAGACCGAATGCGATTGCGCCCGGCCGTGGACATCCGCGGCCGGGCGTTGCCGTTTTTATTCGTGATAGCGCCAAAGTGGGGCCCCTTGAGAAGTCTTCGCCTTGTGGTCGTCGTCGTCGCCGCCTTGTTCGGCTTCTCGACTTCCGTCGTTTACGCCCAAGCCCCTGCCGACAAGCCTGAGGACAGGCCGAAGGGGACAGTCAAATCGCCAGACGACTGGCGCTTCGGGCTCACCGCCTATGGCTGGGCGACCAGCATGTCGGGCAGCGTCACGGCGCGCGGCAACACCGTCAACTTCAACGCCAGCATCTTCGATCTCTTCCAGAAGAGCGATTCGCTTGCCGCCTGGGACAGCTACTTCGAGGCCGACAAGGGCCGCTTCGGCCTCTACGCCGATTTCGTCTGGGCCAGGCTCGGTGTGCCGTCCTCGGCGGCGACCTACGTCAATCCGATCCGCGGCGTGACGCTCAGTGCCCAGGCCAATGCCGCCGTCACCCAGTCGATGACGATCATCGAGGCCGGAGCCCTGTACGAACTCGCCAAGTGGCAGGGCAGCGAGGGCTCGTTCACCGCCGTCGATGGCTTCGCGGGCCTGCGCTACTGGAACATGTCGACCGACGTCTCGCTCGACATCAGCGGCAACGTCGATTTCACCGACCCGCGCGCCCAGCGCTTCGATCGCTCCCGGTCGATCGCCACCGCCGGCACCGGCACGCTGCAGTGGGCCGATCCGCTGATCGGTGTACGGCTGCGCCACCAGTTCACGCCCCACCAGGAAATCCAGGTGCGCGGCGACGTCGGCGGCTTCGGCATTCCCGGCGCCGCGCTATTCTCCTGGCAGGTCGCCGGCGTTTACAGCTACACATGGCAGTTCGACGGCTATGCCCTGGCCGCTGTGGGCGGCTACCGCGCGCTCTCCACCAACATCAACTTCGGCAGCGGCAACGACGCCAACAACCTCAACCTTCTTCTGCACGGCCCGATCGTGGGCCTGACCGTTAAATTCTGATCGACTTTGGGAGTTACATGATGACGAAGCTTCATTCACTGGCGGCACTGGCGTTCACCGCGGCGATGACTCTGACGTTCGGCGCACAGGCGCAGAACTCGGCACCGATCATCAAGACCAAGTATTACATCGGCACGCTGAACTGCAATGTCAGCGGCAGTGTCGGTCTGATCTTCGGCTCCTCCAAGGACCTGAGCTGCGTGTTCGTCACGACGGCGGGTGGGGTCGAGAACTACAAGGGCGAGATTCGGAAATTCGGCGTCGACATCGGCTTCACCAAGGCCGCGCATGTCCTGTGGCATGTCTATTCGTTGGGCACGGACCGGGGCGCGGGCGCCCTCGACGGCCAGTTCGCGGGCGGCCAGGAGTCGTTGTCTGTCGGTGTGTCGGCAGGGACGACCGGCCTCTACGGCGGCCGCAATAACGAGATCATCCTGGATTCCGTCGCGATCTCCGACAAGAAGTCCGGCCTCAACTTCGCCGATGGTGTCGCCGAGATCACCCTGAGGCCGGCGCCTTAAGAGGCGAGCCTGCGCGCCACCCCGGGTTCGCCAGGGCGCTTATAATGCGGCATGGCTTTATCGTCGTGTCGACTCGCGCGGGGTAATCGCCTCGCCAAGCGAGGCTACGGTCGAGACGACGGAATACGCCTCCCTAAGGCGCGCAGCGCTCTTGTCCTGGCAGGTCGAGGGCGTTTACAGCTACACATGGCAATTCGACAGGAGTTCGTGGGACTATGAAGAGCTTTTCGCCAGCGGCTGCGTGCTGGCTCGCTGCTGCATTCATCGGGCTGATGGCTGGCGACGGACTGGCGGACGAAGCGCGGTTCGTGCTGGTCAACGGCACCAACTATCCGATCCGCGAAATCGTGATGTCGACGCCCGACATCGGTGCCTGGGGCGCCAATGTGATGCACGCGCCGGCCCTCAAGGCCGGCGAGACGCGCAACATGGTCATTCCCCGGCGCTTCGACGACTGCAACCAGGACCTCAAGGTGGTGTTCGACGACGACGCCTCGCTCGCCGTCTGGCAGCACGTCAACATGTGCGATCTCCGGAAGATCCGGCTGCGTTTCGATCGCACCAGCGGCATCACGAGCGCCTCTTACGAAGAATAGCGCCGTCGTCCGGTTCAAGCCGGCCAACGATAGGGCGGATATAACGACCGTAAGTCAGGGTTTGCCACGACGCGCCTATAATACGCGGCATGGCTTTATCGTCGTCTCGACTCGCTCTCCACTCCGCCTCGCTTCGCGAAGCTACGGTCGAGACGACGGACGGTTTGCGTCAACCGTTTATAAACCGTGAAAACCGTCAAAACCGCTCTCACTTCCACCCGCACCTTGTCATCCTGAGCGTAGCGAAGGATCTCATCGCGGTTGCAGGCGCGCGCCGTGCGATGGTGAGGGGAGGTCCTTCGCTGCGCTCAGGACGACAGGGGGAGCGACTCGCGAGGGGCTCGCGAGTACTCGCGAGGAATCAGGTCGGATGCACGCGGGTCGGCGACGGAGGCGATTCCTCGCGAGCCGCCACTTTTTATTGCCGAGAGACTCATGAGGCTCATGAGCCTCATGAGGAATCATCTCCGTTCCAGCAGGCGCGGCAACCGATGCGATTCCTCCGGAGGAGGCGTTTTTTAGTGGAGCTTGCGGCGGTCGCGCGGGGCTGTGGCGGAGGCAGCGGTCGGTGCGGGACGCGGGCGCTCGACCGGCGGGACCTGGCCCGAGTGATGGCCGATCATGTGCCAGCCATCACCCAAACGCGTAAAAGTGTTGGTCGCCATCAGCTGGCCCTCGGCCAGGATCTCGCGGCACACCACGATGGCGAGGCCCGGGCGGCCGACCACCCATTCGTCGGTGCAGCGCACCTTGGGCGACTGCGGGTGCTTCAGGATCCCGCGCCAGCTCGCGACGATGTCGGCGCGCTCGAGCAGCGGGTTCTGGCCCGGGTGCAGGCAGATCATCGAGCCGCTCGGCGCCCACAGCGCGTCCATCGCCTCGACGTCGCGTTCGTTGAAGGCGCGGTAGAAGGCCCGGTTGGCGGCGAGGACGGCTTCGCGTTCTTCGTCATCGAATTCCGCCAGGAGCGGCGGCAGGCGGGGGGAGCGGCGGGGCATTCGACGGTCGAAACTCCTGTATTGCGCCGCCTAGAATTACCCGACAGACAGGGTTCATCCAACTCCCGAGAGTGAAGATGTCGATCCCCAAGCTGGAATTCCCGCCCTTCCACCTGCCGCCCGAGGCCGAGGCGCTGCGCCTCGAGGTGCGCGCCTTCCTCAAGGAGGCGGTGCCGCGAATCAAGACCGAGGACCGGTTCGCGAGCTGGAACACGCCGTCGCCGGAGTTCAGCCGAGAGCTGGGCAAGAAGGGCTGGATCGGCATCACCTGGCCCAAGCAGTACGGCGGCTCGGAGAAGAGCTTCCTCGAACGCTACGTCGTGACCGAGGAGCTGCTGGGCAACGGCGCCCCGGCCGGCGCGCATTGGGTGGCCGACCGCCAGTCCGGCCCGCTGCTGCTGCGCTTCGGCAGTCAGGAACAGCGCGACGCGATCCTGCCCCGGATCACCGCAGGCGAGTGCTTCTTCTCGATCGGCATGAGCGAGCCCGACTCGGGCTCAGACCTGGCCTCGGTGCGCACCCGCGCCGAGCCGGTACCGGGCGGCTTCCGGGTGAACGGTACCAAGGTCTGGACCTCGGGCGCGCATCGCAACCACTACTGCATCACCCTGGTGCGCACGTCCGGCCAGCATGGCGACCGGCACAAGGGCTTGAGCCAGCTGCTGGTCGACCTCAAGACGCCGGGCGTCACCATCCGGCCGATCATCAATCTCGCCGGCCGCCACGACTGGAACGAGGTCACGTTCACCGACGCCTTCATTCCCGAGAGCTGCCTGATCGGCAACGAGGGCGACGGCTGGCTGCAGGTGACGAGCGAGCTGGCGTTCGAACGCTCCGGCCCCGAGCGCTTCATGCAGAACTTCTATGTGCTGCGGGAGCTGGTCCGCGTGCTGGGTCGCAATCCGTCGGGACGCGCGGCAGCGATCCTCGGTCGCCTGATCGCGCGGCTCTGGACCTTGCGGCAGATGTCGGTCGCCGTCGCCGGCATGATGCAGGGCGGCAAGTCGCCCGCCATCGAGGCCGCGCTGGTGAAGGACCTCGGCACGATCTACCAGCAGGACCTGCCGGAGATCGCGCGCGTGATCTCCGAGTCCGATGCGACCACCGAGGACGACATGGCCGACTTCCTCGATATCGCCCAGTACGCGACGATGATGGCGCCGAGCTACACCATCCAGGGCGGCACCACCCAGGTCCTGCGCGGCATCGTTGCCCGCGGCCTCGGTCTTCGTTGAGCTTGAGTGGGCTGAAGGAGGCAACGATGGACAAAGAAACCCGCGACATGCTGCTCGAGACCGCCGGGCGCTTCTTCACTGAGCGCTGCGACCGGGCGGTCGTCAACAATGTCGAGAAGGGCGAGTGGCCCGCCGATCTCTGGAAGGAGATCGAGGAGATGGGGCTGCCGCTGATCGCGGTGCCGGAGGACAAAGGCGGCGTGGGCGGCACTTTGGCCGACATGCTGGCGCTGCTGCGGCTGGCCGGCGAGCACGCCGTGCCGGTGCCGCTGGCGGAGACGGCGTTGGCCAACCTGTTGATCGCCGCGGCGGGCGGCGAGCCGAAGCCGGGTCCGGCGACGCTGGCGCTCGGCAACCTCAAGCTCTCAGGCGGACGGTTGACGGGCAAGATCCTGCGCGTGCCGTTCGCAGGCGTGGCCGAGCGCTTCGTGTGCGTCGTCGACAAGACGCTGGTGGTCGTGGGCAAGGGCGCTGCCAAGGTCGAGGCGACTCCCAGCCATGCCGGGGAACCCTATGGCAGCGTGACCTTCGACAATGCGACGGCGGAATTCAGCGGCGCCTCGGCGGTGAGTGCCGAACGGGCGTTCGAGCTGGCTGCCGTCATGCGCGCCATGCAGATGGCGGGCGCAGCTGACCGGGTGCTGGCGACGGCGGTCGAGTACTCCAAGCAGCGGGTGCAGTTCGGCAAGCCAATCTCCACCTTCCAGGCGATCCAGCACATGTTGGCCGAGCTGGCGAGCTGTGTGGCCGCGACCATCGCTTCGGCGGAAGCCGCGTCACGCGATGCCGACGAGGGCGGGCTGGCCGACGGGGGCGCGTTCTCGATCGCGGCGGCGAAGAGTCAGTGCTCGGACTTCGCGCATCGCATTTCCGCTATTGCGCACCAGTCGATGGGCGCGATGGGCTTCACGCATGAGCACGTCCTGCATCATTACACGCGCCGGCTCTGGGTCTGGCGCCGTGACTTCGGCTCGGAGAGTTTCTGGGGCGAGAAGATCGGCGCTGCTTATGCCAAAGCAGGGCCCGATGCGCTGTGGCCGTCGCTAAGCGCCAGCAGGTATCCGGCCTAACGCGACTGAAGGCGCTCGGCAGCGAGCGCCTGCTGCGGGCCGACCTGCAGGCAATAGCGATACATGTCGCCGGTGTCGGCCAAGGCGGTGCAGCTGGCCTCGAGCGTCTGTTCGTCGGACGTGTAGGCCGAGACCCCGGTTTCCTGAACGGCGCAGGCGCCGAGCAGCGGAGCGGTGAGCAGGAGGACGAAAAAGACGCGCTTGCGCATGACAGCCCTCGAATACCGTTGAGGCCCAATCAACGGCGGCCAGGGCGACTTAGTTGCGCGGGCCGAAACTTTATTGAGGGAGTGCAGCCTCTATGTCGGCTGAGCTCAGTTCCCAGGTGTTGGCGAAGTTCGCCACCATCTCGCGCATGAAGCCCTCGTCGAGGGTGGCGGCGCGGGCAGGGTCGCCGAGATGGTCAACCAGCAGGGCAAAGGCGAGCTGACGCGGCTCCGGCCCCTCGTAGCTCCATTCGAAGCCGTTCTTCGAATAGGCCTTGAGGTCGGTGCGCGGCGGGAGCGGCTGTCCGTCGACGGTGACCTGGATGCCGTCGATCGTACGGTCCCCGACGTAAGTCTTCATTTCTTGGCCACTTCCGGGAAGATCCAGAGGGCCACGACCATGAAGGGTCCCAGGAACGTGATCGCCCACTGCGGTCCGGTCTGGCCCAGCGCGCGCATGTAGAACCAGCCCGCGATTGCTGCCAGGGCAACCATCAGGGTGAGGGGGAATTTGACCCGGAACGGCATGGTTACTCCGCCGGCTGGGCGTGGACGGAGGTCGGGCGCGGCGTACGCGAGGTCTTGCGCATGTCGGTCTTCACGAAGGCCTGGGCATAGCCGTTGAACAGCGTGCCGAGCAGGCCGCGGTTGAGGTCGGAGGTGCCGAACGCCCAGTCCATGACCGGGAAGGTGAGGTTCATGTTGCGCTCCATCATGATCGACTGGGCATGGTGGGCGGTGTGGTGGCGACGCAGCGTGTTCACGAACGGCATGTTGCGCACGAAGGCGTTGTCGTTGACGTGGCAGCAATAGTGCATGAATTCGTAGGTGAGATAGAGCGTCGTCGTCGTGGTGATGAACAGCCAGCCGACGTTGGCGCCGAACAGGTAGCCGAACACGATGGCGCCGGGGATCGACATCAGGGTGAAGGCGGCCAGCGCATAGGGCGGGAAGAAGGTCACGCGATAGTCGAGATGGTCGGCGAAGCGCATCTCGTGCTCGGTGAAGAACTGGTGGTGCATCAGGGTGTGGCGATTGTAGACCGCGCGGAAGAGGGCGTTCTGCGAGGGGCGGTGCATCACATAGCGGTGCAGCCACCATTCGAAGAAGTTGCAGAACAGGAAGGTGACCGGGATCGTTAGCCACTCGAGCGCCGTCACGTTCTTGAGATTGGCTGTGTAGATATAGAGCTCGGTGAAGCCGATCACGTAGATCAGCGCGATGTGCAGCCAGCCGTTGTACCAGCCGGTCACGCGCTCGCGGTACGTGGTGCGGTATTTTCGCTGCCGCTCGGACATGCTGCTCGTTGCCAGTTCCATCGCTTCCTCCACGTCTTGTCGTAACTGATATATCAGTGACATGTCATGCGGTCAAAACATGATGACGGATCGAATGCCCCGGCCCGCTCGCAAGTCCTCGAATCCGTCGTTGATCTCCTCGAGCTTGATGTGGCGGGACACGAAGGCGTCGAGGTTCAGAGTGCCGTCGAGGTAAGCCCTTGCCAGCATTGGGAAATCCCGGTTGGGTCGGGCGCCGCCATAGGAGCTGCGCACGATCCGCTTCTCGCCCATCAGCGCGCCCCAGCGGAAGGCGACATCCTCGTTCACGCCGGTCTTGCCCAGCCACACGATCTGTCCACCGGTCCGGCAGGCCTCGGCGGAAAGGCGGAATGCCGCCGAATTGCCGGCGGACTCGAGCACGCAGTCGACGCCGCGGCCGGCGGTGGCGCCACGGGCGATGGCCACGGCATCATCCTCCGGCACGGTCGCGGTATGGGTGGCGCCCATCGTGCGGGCAAGCGCCAGGCGCTCCTTGTTGCGATCGACGGCCACGATGGTGGTGGCACCTGCCAGGCGCGCGCCCTGGATGGACGAGAGGCCGACCGCGCCGCAGCCGATCACCATCACGCTCTCGCCGTAACCCAGCTTGGCGATGTTGAGGGCGGCGCCCACGCCGGTCATCACGCCGCAACCGATCAGGCAGGCGCGATCGAGCGGCATGTCCGCCGGCATCGCAATGGCGCAGGCGTCGGTGACGATCGCGTATTCGGCAAAGCCCGCGATGTAGAACATCGTGCGCAGCGGCTCGCCGTCCAGCCGCAGCCGCGTCGCGCCGTCGATCTGCACGGCTTGTGGGCCGTGACCGATGTAGGTCTCGCAGAGGATCGGCTGGTCGCGCTCGCAGTGGAAGCAGTGGCCGCAGTGCGGGTTCCACGACAGCACGACCCGCTCACCGATGCGCTTGCGATCGACGGCGCTGCCCACGTCCTCGATCACGCCCGCGGTCTCATGCCCGAGCACGATCGGCATCGGATAGACGAGCTGCCCTTCGATCACCTCGAGGTCGGTGTGACAGAGGCCCGCCGCCGCGACCTTCACGAGGACGTCGTTGGGCTGCAGGCCGGTCGCCTCGATCGTCTCGATGGTGATCGGCGTCCTGGGTTGGCGGAGAACGGCGGCGCGGAATTTCATGGGGTCTTATCCGATCGATTTACGCGAAAAATCCTGGATGTAGTCGATCAGCCGGTCCGACGCGGTGGCGGCGGCGGCGGCATCGCCCTTGGCAATTGCGCGCGCCACGCCAGCATGCAGCCGCGCGGCCAGCGGCATGTCGGCCACGAGGCGGTAGTGCACATACCAGAAGCGGCGGGCGAGGCCGTTCATCACCTTCATCGCCGCCGTCGCGAACTCGTTGGCGGCGGCCTCGAGCAGCAGGAGGTTGAAGGCGCGGTCGAGGCGCATGAAGGCTGTGTCGTCTTCGCGCTTGGCGGCGGTCTCCATCTCGTCTGCGAGGGCGCCGAAGCGGCTGCGCTGCGTGGAATCGCCGCGTTGGGCCGCGGAGCGGGCGAGCAGGCGCTCGATCTCGCGCCGTACTTCCAGCAGCCGCAACTGGGCGGCCACGTCGATCTCGGTCACGATGATTCCGCGGCGCGGCAGGATCTGGACGAGGCCTTCGTTCGCCAGGCGCTGCAACGCCTCGCGCACCGGCGTGCGGCCCAGGCCAAGACGCGCGCTGAGGCCGGCCTCGCTGACAACGCTACCGGGCGCGATCTTCAGAGTGACGATCTCCTCCTCCAGCGCGCGCCAGGCGCGGTCGGTGAGGGAAGCGTCATCGGCGGGATCGGGCACGGCCGGCCCGCGGCGCCTTCCGCGCTTGGCGGTCTCGGCTTTGATCGTCATATGCCACTGATATATCTAACGCGAGGCTCCTGTCGAGATCGTGAGTTGCCCGCCCCGGGGACGGCGGCCTAGCGTCGTTCACCCATTCAAGAGGAGAGTCCCATGGATCGTCGCCATTTCATCGTTGGTGCAGTTGGCCTTGCCGCCGCGCTGCCGTTCGCGGCGAACGCGCAGTCCAAGCTCAAGATCGCGACCATCGGCGCGGGCCGCGAGGGCGGTGCGCTCGGCACGCGCTTCGCCAAGGAAGGCTTCCCGGTGATGTTCTCGTCGCGCAATCCCGACTCGCTCAAGGATCTGGTGACGGCCGCCGGCCCGACCGCGAAGGCCGGCACCGTGGCCGACGCCGTGGCGTTTGGCGACGTCATCCTGATCGTCGTGCCCTACACGGCGATGGAGCAGCTCGCCAAGGACTACGGCAAGATACTCGCCACGAAGCAGCTCGTGATCGACGTCTCGAACCCCATCGCGCGCCGCGACGGCGAAGAGTTCGTGAAGAAGATCAACGACGAGGGCGGCGTCGGCCTCGCGGCCGAGAAGATGTTCCCGGGCGTTCCCCTGGTGCGCGGCTTCAACGCGATCGGCTCGGGCGGCCTCGAGAAGAACGCCCATCGCACTGGCGAGCCGCTCGGCGTGCCGATCACCAGCGACGATCCGAAGGCTGTGGCGGTTGCCACCAAGCTGATCAAGGACATCGGCTTCGAGGCGGTTCTGGTGGGCGGCATGGCCAAGGGCAAGTATCTCGTGCCGGGCACGCCGCTCGGTGGCGAGCATACGCCCGAAGAGATCCGCAAGATCGCCGCCACGCTGTCGTGAGCTCTCCCTCTACCGCGGAGTCCGGGGCGTTTTTCCGGCTGCTGCAGAAGGTCGTCGCGGTACAGCCCGAGGAGCTGCCCGCGGTCGGCTGGTGCTGGGTCTACGCGTTCGCGTTGCTTGCCGCCAATTACATCCTGACACCGATCCGCGACCAGATGGGCGTCGCGGGCGGGGTGCGCAACCTGCCGTGGCTGTTCGTCGGAACGTTGGCGGGCACGGTGCTCTTGAACGTGCCGTTCGGCTGGCTGGTCAAGAAGCTGCCGCGCAGCCGCTTCATCCCGCTCACCTATCGCTTCTTCGCGGTGATGCTGCTGCTGTTTGGCGTGGCGATGCACTTCGCTACCAAGGAACAGTCGGTGTGGGTCGGCCGCTTCTTCTTCATCTGGGTATCGGTCGCCAACCTTTTCGCGATCTCAGTGTTCTGGCAGCTCAACGTCGACCTGTTCAGCCCCGCGCAAGGCAAGCGCCTGTTCGGCTTCATTGCCGCCGGCGCCACCATCGGTGCGATCGTGGGCTCGGCCTATATCAGCATCCTGGCCAAGCAGGTCTCCCCGGTCGTGCTGCTGGTCTCGGCGGCGATCCTGTTCGAGGTCGCGGTGTTCTGCGCCGGCCGGCTTGGGCGCCTGTCTCCCGCGCTGCATCGGCTTCCGGCGGCGCAGGTTGCGAAGTCCGATGAGCGACCCGTGGGCGGCAACGCGTTGGCGGGCATCTACCACGCTATCCGCTCGCCGTATCTGCTGGGTGTCAGCGCGTTCCTGCTGCTCTATTCGGTGACCTCGACCTTCGTCTATTCGCAGCAGGCCGCGATCGTGGCGCACGATCTCACCGACCGCGCGGCGCAGACGGCGTTCTTCTCGAACATCAACTTCGGCGTCAACACCGTAGCGTTGGTGCTGCAGCTCTTCTTCACTGGCCGCATCGTGCTCACGCTCGGCGTGGCGCTGGCGCTCGCCATTCTGCCGGTGATCACCATGGGCGGCTTCGCCGTCCTGGCGATGACGCCGACGCTGGCAGTGATCGGCGTTTTCCAGGTGGTGCGCCGCGGCGTCGAGTACGCCGTGACGCGGCCAGCGCGCGAGGTGATCTACACCGTCGTGTCGCGCGAGGACCGCTACAAGACCAAGGGCTTCATCGACACCTTTGTCTATCGCCTGGGCGATCAGGTCGGCATCTGGTCGGCCACGCTGTTCAGCGGCATCGGCGCTAGCGTAGCGCCGATCGCAGCGATCGGCGTGGCTGCAGTCTGGCTTGTCACCGCGTTGTGGCTGGGTGGCGAACAGAAGAAGCGCGAAGCGGAGAAGGGCTTTTCTTCCGAGTAGTACAACTTTAGGATAGTGCCCATCACCAGTTCCGGGGGGAGATGGGCATGCTGAAACCTCAAAAGAAGCCGCGTCCGGTCCTTGCGATCATCATGCTCGCGCTGTTCGTGCTCGTGCCCTTCCTGCCGGCGCTCTTGGGCGGCCCGTCGTTGCTCATCACGTGGGGGCTGGAGCTGATCGTGGTCTTCGGCCAGTTTTTCGTCTTGGGCACGACTTATGACGGCTGCTGGTTTGGCCTGCTGGTCGACGGACGCAACAAGATCTCGCTGTCGCGCTTGCAGATGACGCTGTGGACGATCCTCTTCATGTCGTCCCTTTTCGTGATCTATGTCTGGAACCTCGGTCACGCCAACCCGCTCAGCGGCGGCCTCGACTTCACGGTGCCACAGACGATCTGGATCCTGATGGGCATGGCGGGCGTCGCCACCGCGGCCGGCCCGTTAATCCTGAGCGCCAAGCCGGACGTCGCGCCGCCCGCCGCGGCCGCCGCCGCGCCCCCGCCGGAGAGCGGCAAGTTCGTCGACGGGGTCGTGGTCAAGCGCGATGAGAACATCAAGCCGGAATGGTCCGACCTCGTCCTGGGCGACGACGCCGGCAACGGACAAGCGATCGATCTCACCAAGGTCCAGCAGCTCCTGCTGACCTTCGTGGCGGTCGGCGCCTACGGCTTCTTCATAGCGAGGGCGATGGTCGGCAGTACCGGTGTCATCGCCTCGCTACCGGAGTTCAGCACCGGCTTCCTCACCCTGATCGGCGCCGGCCACGCCTCGTATCTCGCCTACAAGGCGGTGCCGCACACCAATTGAGCCTGCTCAGGCGCGGATCTCGACGCCGGCCCATTCCTCCAGCAGCTTGGCGATGTGGGTGAAGTCGGAGTCCGCGCCGAAGCGCGCCTTGGTGACGGCCAGCATCTCGCGCACCGCGCCGCCCACCACCATGGGCACACCCAACGTCTCGGCCTCATCGACGGCGAGCCGCACGTCCTTGTAGGACAGGCCGGTCGCGAAGCCGAAGTCGAAGGTGCCGGGCAGGATGGTGCGCGGGAACTTGTCCTGCGTGGCGCTGTTGCGGCCGCTCGAGGCGTTGATGATGTCGATCAGCACGCGGGCGTTGAGGCCGGCCTTCACGCCCATCGCCATCACCTCGGACGTCGCCACCATCGCCGTCGCAGCCAACAGGTTGTTGGCGAGCTTGGCGACCTGGGCGAGGCCGGGCTTCTCGCCGGCAAAGAAGGTCTTGCCGAAATTCTTCAGCACCGGCTCGATCTCGGTGAAGGTCTGCTGCGGGCAGGAGACCATCACGGAAAGTGTGCCGGCCTTGGCGCCGGTGATGCCGCCGCTCACCGGTGCGTCGACCCAGCCGATGCCGCGCTGGGCGAGTTGAGCCGCCACTTCTCCGGCGACGCCCGGGCCGGTGGTGGACAGGTCGATCATCACGCGCACTTTCGAGCCGTTGATGATGCCCCCATTGCCGCCCAGCGCCACGGTGCGCACGATGTCGGGGGTGGGCAAGCTCACCAGCACGACCTCGGCGGTCGAAGCTACCTCAGCCGGCGAGGCGGCAAGCTGGGCGCCGCGGGCCACGAAGGGGCGCGTGGCTTCCTCCGAGACGTCGTACACACAAAGGCGATAGCCGGCGTCGAGCAGCCGCGAGGCCATCGGGCCGCCCATCCGTCCCACGCCAATGAATCCCACCAACTGATCCGTCATCGCTTCCTCCGTTTTGTCGTCTAGAGTAGCACCGGAGGAAACAACATGCTGAAAAGCAAAACGGCGCTCGTCACGGGCTCCACCCAGGGGCTGGGACTGGCGATCGCCCGCCGGCTCGCGGCCGAAGGCTGCAACGTCATGCTGAATGGCTTCGGCGAGGCCGGGGATATCGAAGCCAACCGCCGTCGGCTCGAGAGCGACCATGGCGTACGCGTGCTGCATCACGGCGCCGATCTCGCGGATGCTGCCCAGGTGAGCGCGCTGGTCGAGGCGGCGCAGGCCGCGTTTGGCGGCGTCGATATCCTGGTCAACAATGCCGTCGCCCGGTACTTCGCGCCGATCGAGCAGTTCAAGCCCGAGGATTGGGACCGCTCGCTGGCCGTCAATCTCTCGGCGGCCTTCCACACGGTGCGGCTGGCATTACCCGGCATGCGCCAGCGTAATTTCGGTCGCATCGTCAACGTTTCGTCGATCTTCGGCCTACGCGCCACGATGAACAGGGTCGACTATGTGACGGCCAAGACTGCGCTGATCGGCTTCACGCGGGCGGTGGCGCTTGAGACGGCGGCGCAGAACATCACCTGCAACGCGATCTGTCCGGGCTCGTCGTCGACACCCGCCATAGAGCAGCGTCTGGCCGACTTCATGGCCAAGGAGAAGCTGCCGTACGACGAGGCGGTGCGCGCTTTCATGGCGACACGCCAGCCGTCGGGCCGCTTCGTCGAGCCAGCACACGCCGCGGGCCTGGTGGCTTTCCTGTGCGGTCCGGACGGTGTCGATACAACCGGGTCGGCCATTTCCATCGACGGAGGGTGGAACGCGGCCTAGTATTTTCCCCAATAAACGAAAAGGGGAAACGCAAATGCAAACTACACGCCGGAAACTCATTCCCGCGGCGGCCGGCCTGGCCGTCGCTGCCGTTGCAGCGCCTGCCATCGCGCAGACCGATCCCAAGCTCAAGTGGCGCATGACCTGCAGCTATCCGAAGAGCCTCGATACGCTCTACGGCGGCGTGCAGACCGTGTGCCGTATCGTCAGCGAGATGACCGACGGTAACTTCGAGATTCAGCCGTTTGCCGCCGGCGAGATCGTGCCCGCGCTGCAGGTGCTCGACGCGGTGCAGAACGGCACTGTCGAAGCCGGTTACACCTACATGGGCTATTACATCGGCAAGCATCCGGCGTTCATCTTCGATGCCTCGCTGCCCTTCGGCATGACGCCGCGCATGCAGAATGCGTGGATGTACTACGGCAATGGCCGCAAGCTGCTCGACGAGATCTACGACGGCTTCGGCCTGGTCGCGATGCCCTCGGGCAATACCGGCGGCCAGATGTTCGGTTGGTTCCGCAAGGAGCTGAAGTCGCCGGCCGATTTCAACGGCCTCAAGATGCGCACGGCCGGCTTCGGCGGCAAGGTGATGGCCAAGCTCGGCGCCGTGCCGCAGCAGATCGCCGGCGGGGACATCTATCCCGCGCTCGAACGCGGCACGATCGATGCTTGCGAATGGGTCGGCCCATACGACGACGAGAAGCTCGGCTTCGGCAAGGTCGCGCCGTATTACTACACGCCGGGTGTGATGGAGCTCGAGGCGCTGAACGTCGTGATGGTCAGCAAGAAGAACTGGGAAGCCCTGCCGAAGAAGTATCAGGCGGCGCTCAAGTACGCGAGCGTCTACGCCATGCAGGACATGCTGGCATCTTACGATGCCAAAAACGCTGAGGCGATCGCGCGTCTCGTGGCGTCGGGCACCAAGCTCTCAGTGCTGCCGGACGAGATCATCAAGGCGCTGCGCGTGGCGCTCGAGCAGGTGCTCGACGAAGAAGGCGCGGCCAACGCCCAGTTCAAGAAGATCCTCGACGACTGGCGGGCGTTTCGCGCCACGCAGCATCGGTGGTTCTCGATCGCCGACTCGCGCGCGGAACTCGCGGTTTTCCGCACCGATACGCGCTAGTTTCAGGCACGGGCTTTGCTATCCTGAGACATGCTCGATGTTTCAGGATTAGCCTTTGCCTATGACGGCGCCGCGGCGGTGCGCGATGTTTCGCTCACCGTCCAGCCGGGCGAGATCGTGGCGCTGCTGGGCGCCAACGGCGCGGGGAAATCCACCACTGTCCGGATGATCGCGGGCGTGCTGCGGCCGCAGCGCGGCACCATCCGCTTCGAGGGCGAGACGTTGAGCGGCGCGCCCAGCCACCATGTCGTACGCCAGGGCATCACCCTGGTGCCCGAGGGCCGACTGGTGTTCCCGCAGATGACGGTGATGGAGAACCTGCAGCTCGGCGCGCACATCAAACCGCGGGGCGCCATCGCCGCCCTGGTCGACAAGGCCTTTGCGCTGTTTCCGAGACTGTCCGAGCGGCGCGGCCAGCTCGCAGGTTCGATGTCGGGCGGCGAGCAGCAGATGCTGGCGATCGCGCGCGGCCTGATGGCCGAGCCCAAGCTGGTCATCCTCGACGAGCCGTCGCTCGGGCTGATGCCGATCGTGACGCAGGAGATGTTCAAGCTGGTCGAGGCGGTGAACAAGACCGGCATCTCGGTCCTGCTGGTCGAGCAGAACCTGCACCAGTCACTGCGCATCGCCCATCGCGGCTACGTGCTGGAGAAGGGCGCGGTCGTGTTGGCCGGCACAGGCCAGGAGCTATTGGCCAACGACTACGTGCGAAAGGCGTTCCTGGGGCACTGATCTCCTGGGACCGCGGGCCTCCAGGCCCGCTCGTCGTGTCAGAGCG
>CAIKZO010000120.1 GCA_903832005.1 Enhydrobacter aerosaccus
GACGTCATTCTTGCTGATCAGCTTCTGCGCCACCACGGGCGGCACATAGCCTTCCGGCTTCCAGTTCGCGGCCGGCACCCGCACGATCGTGGCGCCGACCATCATGAAGACGAAGTAGATGCAGCCCAGGACGATGAAGGTTTCCTTCACGCCGACATGGGTCGAGGTGGAGAATTGCCCCATCAGCCAGACCGAGAACGGCGCGGCGATAAAGGCGGCGCCGCCGAAGCCCATGATCGCCATGCCCGTGGCCATGCCCGGCCGGTCGGGGAACCATTTGATCAGGGTCGAGACCGGCGAGATGTAGCCGAGGCCAAGCCCGATGCCACCGATGACGCCGTAGCCGATGTAGATGATCCAGAGCTGGTGAAGCTGAACACCGACCGCCGACACCATGAAGCCCACCGCCCAGCAGACGCCGGAGGTGAACATGGCGCGGCGCGGTCCGCCCTCCTCGACCCAGCGGCCGAAGACGGCGGCGGAGAGGCCCAGGAACACGATCGCGATCGAGAAGATCCAGCCGAGCTGCGGGATCGTCCAATCGTCCGGCGCGGACTTGGAGATGCCGATCAGCTTGGTCATCGGCAGGTTGAAGACGCTGAACGCGTAGGCCTGGCCGATGCAGAGATGAATACAGAGTGCCGCAGGCGGCACCATCCAGCGGCTGAAGCCGGGTCCGGCTACAGTCCGCTCTCTATCGAGAAATCCCATCTTTGTTCTCTCCCATTAGATTGAGCCTTTTTGGCTTCTTCACACTTTTCGACGGTAGCAGCACACCTCACACATTCTCAATTTAATTGCCGCACTACTGAAATCAAAATTTGCTGAACTACTCGGCCGCCTGCGCCCGCGGCGGCGCCGGCCCGACGCGTGCAGCGCAATATTTGAACTCGGGGATCTTGCCGAACGGATCGAGCATCGGATTGGTGAGCGCGTTGGCCGGGCTTTCGTTGAAGCAGAAGGGCATGAAGACCATGCCGTCCGCGACTTCCCGGTCGGCCCGCAGGACGGCCTCGACGCTGCCGCGCCGGGTCTCGACCTGGACCAGGTCGCCTATCGTCAGGCCCCGGCGCTGGATCTCGTACGGGTTCATGGCCGCAATGCCCTGCGGCTCGATGGCGTCGAGCACGCCGGCGCGCCGGGTCATCGCCCCGGTGTGCCAATGCTCGAGCATGCGCCCCGTCGTCAGCACCAACGGATATTCGGCGTCCGGCACCTCGTCGGGCGGCAGCAGGTCGGCCGGCACGATGCGCGCTCGGCCATCGGTGGTCGGGAAGCCCGAAGTGAAGATGATCTCGTTGCCCGGCACGTCCGGACCGTCGGCGGGATAGATCACGGAGCCTTCGCGGTCGACCCGCTCCCAGGTGATGTGCTTCAGCGACGGCATGACCTGCATCATTTCGGCGTAGACATCCGAGACGTTTTTGTACGTCCAGCCGAGGCCCATGCGGTTGGCGAGGTCGACGATCAGCTCCCAGTCCTGGCGCGCGTCGCCCGGCAGGTCGAGCGCCGGCCGGCCCATCTGGACCTGGCGGTTGGTGTTCGAATAGGTGCCGACCTTCTCGGCGTGGGCCGAGGCCGGCAGCACGACGTCGGCATGCCACGCCGTCTCGGTGAGGAAGATGTCCTGCACCACGAGATGATCGAGCATCGCAAGAGCTGCGCGCGCGTGATGCTGGTCCGGGTCCGACATCGCGGGATTCTCGCCCATGATGTACATGCCCTTGATGCCGCCCGCATGGATGTCGTCGATGATCTCGACCACGGTGAGGCCGCGCTTGGGATCGAGCGTCTGGCCCCAGAAGTTCTCGTAGCTGCCGCGGATGTCGGGATTCTCGACCGACTTGTAGTCTGGGAAGAACATCGGGATCAGGCCGACGTCGGACGCGCCCTGCACGTTGTTCTGGCCGCGCAGCGGATGCAGCCCGGTGCCCGGCCGGCCGACATGGCCGGTGATCAGCGCCATCGCGATCAGGCAGCGCGAATTGTCGGTGCCGTGCGTGTGCTGCGAGATGCCCATGCCCCAGAAGATCATCGACCGTTCGGAAGTGGCGTAGGTGCGGGCCACGCCGCGCAAGGTCTCCGCATCGATGCCGCAGACCGGCGCCATTTCCTCGGGCGAGAAGTCCTTGACCTTGGCCTTCAGCGCCTCGAAGCCCGTGACGTTGGCCTGGATATACTGCTCGTCGTAGAGCTTCTCCTCGATGATCGTGTGGAGCAGCGCGTTCAGCATGGCCACGTCGCTGCCGGGCTTGAAGCGCAGCGAATAGGTGGCGTGGCGCATCAGGTCCTGGCCGCGCGGATCGATCACGATCAGCTTGGTGCCGCGCTTCACCGCCTGCTTGAAGTAGGTGGCGGCGACCGGATGGTTGGTCGTCGGCCGCGCGCCGATGACGATGACGCAGTCGGACTTCAGCGCATCCGTGAACGGTGCCGACACCGCGCCCGAGCCCACGCCTTCCAGCAGGGCCGCAACCGACGAGGCGTGGCAGAGCCGCGTGCAGTGGTCGACGTTGTTGGTCTCGAAGCCGGTGCGCACCAGTTTCTGGAACAGGTACGCTTCCTCGTTCGAGCCCTTGGCCGAGCCGAAGCCGGCCAGCCCCGCGCCGCCCTTCTCCTTCAGTATCTTGTTCAGCCCGCCGGCGGCGCGCTCCAGCGCCTCTTCCCACGTGGCCTCGCGGAAGATCGTGAGCGGATCGACGCCGCGCAGGTCGATCTCGCCCGCCTTGGGTGCGTCGTCGCGGCGGATCAGCGGCTTGGTCAGGCGCTCGGGCGACATCGCATAGTCGAAGCCGAAGCGACCCTTCACGCACAGACGGTTCTCGTTGGCGAAGCCGTTGCGGCCGTCGACCTGGACGATCCGATTGTCCTTCACCGACACGCTGGTCTGGCAGCCGACGCCGCAGAACGGGCAGAGCGTGTCGACGACCTTGTCGACCTCGTGCACGACGCGCGTCTTGAAGTCCTTGTCCATCAGCGACTTTTCGTACAGCGCGCCGGTCGGGCAGGCCTGCACGCACTCGCCGCAGGTGACGCAGGTCGAAAGCCCCATCGGGTCGTGCATGTCGAAGACGGGAATCGTGTGGCCGCCGCGATCGGCCATGCCGATCACGTCGTTGACCTGGACCTCGCGGCAGGCGCGCACGCAGGCGCCGCAGGCGATGCAGGCATCGAGATTGACCGCGATGGCGGGATTGGAGATGTCGAAGCCGGGTTCTTCATGAGCCCCCGATTCACCTGCGAACTTGCTGGCAAAGCGATCGCTGCCGGCGATGCCCATCTCGCCCGCCCATTGCCAGAACGGCGACTTGTTGTCGGGTCCGCTCTCGGCGGGACGCATGTTGCTGGCCAGCAGCTCGAACACCATCTCGCGCGACTTCTGCGCGCGTTCGGTATCCGTCTTCACCTTCATGCCGGCGGCGGGCTTGCGGATACAGGACGCGGCCAGCACGCGCTCGCCTTCGATCTCGACCATGCAGGCGCGGCAGTTGCCGTCGGTGCGATAGCCCGGCAGGTCGACGTGGCAGAGATGCGGGATCTTCGTGCCCTCGCGCTTGGCCACATCCCAGATGCTCTCGCCCGGCGCCGCTGCGACGGTCTTGCCGTCGAGCGTGAATTCGATCTTGGACGTCATTTAAAGGTCCTCACGAAAATGAACCAGCAGATGGTTCATCGGATTGGGGGCGGCCTGACCGAGGCCGCAGATCGAGGAATCGCGCATCACCGTCTCGAGATCGCGCAGGCCCTGCTCGTCGAGCGCGCCCGTCTTCTCCAGCAGCGTCACCATCTTGCCGGTGCCCTCGCGGCACGGCGTGCACTGGCCGCAGCTCTCGTGCCGGAAGAACTTCAGCAAGTTGACCGTCGCGTCCTTGATGCTGTCCTGGTCGGAGAAGACCACGATCGCGTGGCTGCCCACGAACGAGCCCTGCTTGGCCAGCTCGCCGCCGAAATCGAGCGGGATGTCGCCCATCGACGCCGGCAGGATTCCGCCCGACGCGCCGCCCGGCAGATAGGCCTTGAAGGCGTGGCCGTCGGTCATGCCGCCGCAATAATTCTCGATCAGCTCGCGCACCGTGACACCCGCCGGCGCCAGCTTCACGCCCGGGTTCTTTACCCGGCCGGACACCGACCACGAGCGCGGGCCCGGATGGCCGGGCTTGCCCTGCGCCGCAAACCAGTCGGCGCCCTTCTCGACGATGTCGCGGATCCACCACAGCGTCTCGACATTGTGGTTGAGCGTCGGGCGGCCAAACAGGCCCACCTCGGCGATATAGGGCGGGCGATGGCGGGGCAGGCCGCGCTTGCCTTCGATGCTCTCCAGCATCGCGCTTTCCTCGCCGCAGATATAGGCGCCGGCGCCGCGGCGCAGCTCGATGAAGCCGGGTGCCGCGACGCCCGCCGCCTCGAGCGCCGCGATCTCCGCGCGCAGGATCTCCAGCACGGCAGGATATTCGTCACGCATGTAGAAGTAGATCTTCTGCGCCTCGACCGCGTGAGCAGCGATCAGCGCGCCTTCCAGGGTGCGATGCGGATCGCGCTCGAGATAGACGCGGTCCTTGAACGTGCCGGGCTCGCCCTCGTCGCCGTTGATCGACATCAGGCGCGGGCCCGCGAAGGTGCGCACGATCTCCCACTTCTTGCCGGCCTGGAATCCCGCGCCGCCCAGGCCGCGCAGTCCCGCCTTCTGCAGCGTGTCCATCAAGGTCGCGGCCGTGACCCCGCCGTCGCGCACTTTCTTCAGGAGGCTGTAGCCACCCTCGGCGCGATAGGCGTCGAGCGCGGTGTACTCGGGCACCACGACCGCCGTCTCGCCCGCGCGCGCCATGGCCTGCAGGCTCTCCACGGTGGCGTGATCGACTTCGCGGTCGCCGATCCGGGCGGCCGGTGCGCCGGCGCAGCGTCCCACGCAGGGCGCGCGCATCACGCGGATCGCGGCGGGATCGACCGCAGCGGAAAGCCCGGCGATCAATTTCTCGGCGCCCGCCACCATGCAGGCGATCGAATCGCAGACCCGGATCGTGAGCGGCGCCGGTTCCGGTTCGCCTTCCTTCACGACATCGAAATGATCGTAGAACGAGGCGACTTCATAGACCTCGGCCTGGGACAGCCGCATCTCCTCGGCCAGGGCGCGCAGGTGGCGTGCCGACAGGCAGCCGTACTCGTCCTGGATCAGGTGCAGGAATTCGATCAGCAGGTCGCGGCGGCGCGGGCGGACGCCCAGCAGCGCACGGACGTCGCCGACGGCGCGGTCGTCGAGCGGGCGGCCTTTTGGACCGCGATCGCGGCGGCGGTCATTGCTCAGTGCTTTGGGAAGGGGACGTGCCATGTGCTCACCCTACCAGACTTGAGTAGGCCAGAAAGGGCACGGTCTGGCCGGGTTCGACCCGGATCACGTCTTCGTGCAGTTCGACCAGCCCGTCAGTATCGACCAGGGACGACAGCAGCCCCGCCCCCTCGCGCGGAAACTTGACCACTTCGACCGACCCGTCGGCGGCCTGGCGCAGGTGGGCCCGCACATATTCACGCCGGCCCGGCTTCTTCTTGTAGGTGAAAGCGGCCCGCACCTGCACCGGCGTCGGCAGCCGCATCGGCGCGCCGGAGAGCGCCAGCACGGCGGCGCGGGCGACGTAGGCGAAGGTCACGTAGCTGGCCACGGGATTGCCGGGCAGGCCGATGAAGGGCGTCCCCTCGATCACGCCCATGGCCACGGGCCGGCCGGGCTTGATGGCCAGGCGCCAGAACACCAGGCTACCCACGCTTTCGACCGCCGACTTCACATAGTCCGCGTCGCCGGTGGAAACGCCCCCGGAAGTCAGGATGAGGTCATGGTGCGCCGCCGCATGCTTCAGCATGTCCGCCGTCGCCGCCAGATCGTCGCGCAGGATGCCGAGGTCGTCGACCTCGCAGCCCAGGCGAGCCAGCATCGCCATCAGCATGAAGCGGTTGGAGTCGAAGAGTTGCACGGGTCCGCGCGCCGCGCCGGGCGAGACGATCTCGTTCCCGGTCGAGAAGACCGCGACACGAACGCGCCGGCGTACCTCGAGGCTCGTCTGCCCGAGTGCGGCCGCGAGTGCCACGTCCTGCGGCCGCAGGCGATGGCCCGCTTTCAGGACGACCTGCCCTTGCGCGATGTCCTCGCCTGTCGGGCGCACATTGGCGCCGCGCTTCAGGCCGGACGGCAGCACGACCTTGCCATCGGGAGCGACCTGGACGTCTTCCTGCATGAAGACCGTGTCGGCGCCCGCCGGCATGGGCGCCCCGGTGAAGATGCGAACGGCCTTGCCCGCCGTTGCGGCGATATTGGCCGAGGCGCCGGCCTGCACGAAATCGACAACGGAAAAGGCCTTCTCCTCGCCGGCCGGCAAATCCTCGCCGCGCACGGCATAGCCATCGACGGCGGAATTGGTGAAGGGCGGCAGCGGCAGCGGGGCCAGGATATCCTGCGCCAGCACGCGGCCGTCGGCCTGCACGAGGGTCACGCTCTCGCTGCCCTCGACGACGCCCAGCAGCGAGGGCAACCGGGCCACGGCTTCGTCGACCGACAGGAGCGGTCCGCCAAAGGCAAAGCAGTCAGCCGACAATTGCGCCATGCGTCGATCCTACCACCTCGCCCGGCGAGGCAGACTAATGATGTGCCTCGGCTTGCTTGAGGCGCGCCACGGCCTGGCGGACCGGCTCGTCGAGGCCGGCGCCGCCCTGGTCGAGGTGCGCATAGATCGCCGCGCGCATGCGCGGATCCCAGAACTTGCGGATGTGCGTGGCGATGCCCGCCACCGGATCGCCCTGCCTTTGCGGCGTGAAGAACTTGCCGATCTGGTTGGCCATCATCACGAGCTTGTCGTCGAACGCCATATGACCCGACATCGCCCGCTACTCCGCCGCAATCTTGGCGGCGATGCGGCGGCTGTGCTCGGCCTGCGCATTGTATTCCTTCTGCCACTCGCCCGGCCCGTTCGACGGCGTGATCTGCACGGCCGTGACCTTGTACTCGGGGCAGTTGGTCGCCCAGTCCGAGAAGTCGGTCGTGATCACGTTGGCCTGGGTGTCGGGATGATGGAACGTCGTGTAGACGACGCCCGGCGCCACCCGGTCGGTGATCTTGGCGCGCAGGGACGTGCCGCCGGCACGGCTGTCGAGCTTGACCCAGTCGCCGTCGCGCACGCCGCGCACTTCGGCATCGTGCGGATGGATCTCCAACACGTCCTGGTCGTGCCATACGACATTGTCGGTACGCCGCGTCTGCGCGCCGACATTGTATTGGCTCAGGATACGGCCGGTGGTGAGCAGCAGCGGGAAGCGCGGCCCGGTACGCTCTTCGGTCGGCACATATTCCGTGATCAGGAAATTGCCCTTGCCGCGAACGAAGCCGCCGATATGCATGGTCGGCGTGCCGAGCGGTGCCTTCTCGTTACACGGCCACTGGACCGAACCGACCTTGTCGAGGAGATCGTAGGATACGCCGGTGAAGGTCGGTGTCAGCAGGGCGATCTCGTCCATGATCTCGGACGGATGCTTGTACGGCATCTCGAAGCCCATCGCCTTGGCGATGGCCATCGTGATCTCCCAGTCGGCCAGGCCGTTCTTCGGCGTCATCACCTTGCGCACGCGGTTGATGCGGCGCTCGGCATTGGTGAAGGTGCCGTCCTTCTCGAGGAAGGTCGAGCCCGGCAGGAAGACGTGGGCGTAGTTCGCCGTCTCGTTCAGGAACAGGTCCTGCACGACGACGCATTCCATCGCCTTCAGCGCCGCCACGACGTGACTGGTATTGGGATCGGACTGAAGGATGTCTTCGCCCTGCACGTAGATGCCCTTGAAGGTGCCTTCGAGTGCTGCATCGAACATGTTGGGGATGCGCAGGCCCGGCTCCGAATCGAGCGGACGGCCCCACAGCTTCTCGAACATAGTGCGCGTCGTGTCGTCGGAGATGTGGCGATAGCCGGTCAGTTCGTGCGGGAAGGAGCCCATGTCGCAGGCGCCCTGGACATTGTTCTGGCCACGCAGCGGGTTCACGCCCACGCCTTCGCGGCCGAGATTGCCGGTCACCATCGCGAGGTTGGCGATCGCCATCACGGTCGTCGTGCCCTGGCTATGCTCGGTGACGCCGAGGCCGTAGTAGATCGCGCCATTGCCGCCGGTGGCGTAGAGGCGCGCGGCGCCGCGAATGTCTTCGGGAGCCACACCGGCCATCAGCCCGACCGTCTCGGGGCTGTTCTGCGGCTCCGATACGAAGGCCGCCCAGTACTCGAAGGCATCGCGGTCGCAGAACTCGCGCACGAACTTCTCGTTCACGAGACCCTCGGTGACGATCGTGTGCGCCAGCGCATTCATGATCGCGGCATTGGTGCCGGGACGCAGCGGCAGGTGGAAGTCGGCCTCGATATGCGGCATGCGCACCAGATCGGTGCGACGCGGATCGATCACGATCAGCTTGGCGCCGGCGCGCAGGCGCTTTTTCATGCGCGAGGCAAACACCGGATGCGCGTCGGTCGGGTTGGCACCGATCACCAGGATGACGTCGGCCTTCTCGACCGAGTCGAAATCTTGAGTACCCGCGGACGTGCCGAACGCCTGGCTGAGACCGAAGCCGGTCGGTGAATGACAGACGCGCGCGCAGGTATCGACATTGTTGTTGCCGAAACCGCCACGGATCAGCTTCTGGACGAGATAGGTCTCTTCGTTGGTGCAGCGCGACGAGGTGATGCCGCCGACAGCGAGCCGTCCATGCTTCTCCTGCAGGCGCTTGAACTCCGAGGCGACCCGGCCGATCGCCTCCTCCCAGCTCACCTCGCGCCACGGCTGTTCGATGCTTTCGCGGATCATCGGATTGAGGATGCGTTCCTTGTGGTTCGCATAGCCCCAGGCGAAGCGGCCCTTCACGCACGAGTGGCCGCGATTGGCCTTGCCGTCCTTGTAGGGGACCATGCGCACCAGCTCTTCGCCGCGCATCTCGGCCTTGAAGCTGCAGCCGACGCCGCAATAGGCGCAGGTCGTGACCACCGAATGCTCGGGCTGGCCGATCTCGATCAGGCTCTTTTCCGACAGCGTGGCCGTCGGGCAGGCCTGCACGCAGGCGCCGCACGACACGCACTCGGAGCTGAGGAAATTGTCTTCCATCGCGCCGGGCGACACCTTCGAGTCGAAGCCACGGCCCTGGATGGTGAGCGCGAAGGTCCCCTGCACTTCCTCGCAGGCGCGCACGCAACGCGAGCAGACGATGCACTTGGAGGCATCGAAGGTGAAGTACGGGTTGCTCTCGTCCTTCGCCTGCTTCGTGTGGTTCTCACCCTCATAGCCATAGCGCACGTCGCGCAGGCCGACCGCGCCCGCCATGTCCTGCAGCTCGCAGTCGCCGTTGGCGGCGCAGGTCAGGCAGTCGAGCGGATGATCGGAGATATACAGCTCCATCACGCCCTTGCGGATCTGCTTCAGCCGCTCGGTCTGGGTCGACACGACGATGCCCGGCGCGACTGGCGTGGTGCACGAGGCGGGCGTGCCGTTGCGTCCTGCGATCTCGACCAGGCAGAGGCGGCAGGAGCCGAACGAGTCGACGGAGTCCGTGGCACAAAGCTTGGGAACCTGGATGCCGGTATCCATCGCCGCGCGCATGATCGAGGTGCCGGCGGGCACCGTGACCTTCTGGCCGTCGATGGTGAGCGTCACCAGGTCGGTGGATTTGCTGGCCGGCGTGCCGTAGTCGGTTTCGGGGACGAGAGACATGGTGGGGCGTCCTCTATTCTGCCGCTGCGGCGAGGCGCGGGCGGTTGAAGTCTTCCGGGAAATGCTTGATGGCGCTCAGCACCGGGTAGGGCGTGAAGCCGCCCAGCGCGCAGAGCGAGCCGAATTTCATCGTCTGGCAGAGGTCGGTGACGATCGCGAGATTGGCCTCGGTGCGCTCGCCGCGGATGATCTTGTCGATCGTCTCCATGCCGCGCGTCGAGCCGATGCGGCAGGGCGTGCACTTGCCGCAGGATTCGATGGCGCAGAATTCCATCGCGAAGCGTGCCTGACGCGCCATGTCGACGGTGTCGTCGAACACCACCACGCCGGCATGACCGATCAGCCCGTCGCGCGCGGCAAAGGCTTCGTAATCGAACGGCGTATCGAACAGGCCGCGCGGGAAATAGGCGCCGAGCGGACCGCCGACCTGGACCGCGCGCACCGGCCGGCCGCTGTGCGTGCCGCCGCCGATATCGTCGACCAACTCGCCGAGGGTCATACCGAACGGCGCCTCGAACAGGCCGCCATGCTTGATGTTGCCGGCCAGCTGGATCGGCATGGTGCCGCGCGAGCGCCCCATGCCGAGATCGGCGTAATGCTTGGCGCCATCGGCGAGAACGGCGGGGACCGTGACCAGCGACAGCACGTTGTTGATCACCGTCGGCTTGCCGAACAGGCCCTTGTGCGCGGGCAGTGGCGGCTTGGCGCGCACCTGGCCGCGCTTGCCTTCGAGGCTCTCCAGCAGCGAGGTCTCCTCGCCGCAGACATAGGCGCCGGCGCCTTCCCTAATCTCGATATCGAAGCCCGCTTCCGGTCCCAGCATTCCGTCGGCTTCGGCCAGCACGACCGCGCGCTCCATGGTGCGGATCGCGTCGGGATATTCGGAGCGGATATAGACGTAGCCCTTGGTGGCGCCGACCGCGAAGCCCGCGATCGCCATGCCCTCGATCAGCAGGAAGGGATCGCCCTCCATGATCATGCGATCGGCGAAGGTCCCCGAGTCGCCTTCGTCGGCATTGCAGACGATGTATTTCTGGTCGGCTGCCGTATCGGCGACGGTCTTCCACTTGATGCCGGTCGGGAAGCCCGCGCCGCCACGGCCGCGCAGGCCGGACTTGGTGACTTCTTCGACGGTGCCGGCGGCGCCCAGGCTCCGGGCACGCTCGATGCCGCGTCCGCCGCCGTGCGCGCGATAGCCGGCCAGCGACAGCGGATCGATGATCCCGCACCGCGCGAAATTGATGCGCGTCTGGCGCTTCAGGAACGGCAGCTCCTCCGGCCGGCCAAGATGAAGCCTGTGGCCGGCGCTGAAATCGCTAGTGAGCAGATCGGTGACATCCTTGGCCTTCACCGGACCGAAGGCGATGCGGCCGGCCGGCGTCTGCACCTCGATCATCGGCTCCAGCCAGAACAGGCCGCGCGAACCGGTGCGCACGATCTCTACGGCACGGCCAAGACGCTTGGCCTCGGACACAAGAGCGGCGGCGACTTTGTCGGCGCCAACGGCACGGGCGGCGGCATCGCACGGCACGAAGATCTTCGTCGTCATCATCCGACCTCGCGCGCGATTTCGTCGAGCGAGTCCTGATCGAGACGCGCCATCGGCTGGCCGTCGAGCATCGCCGACGGAGAGGAGGCGCACAGTCCCAGGCAATAGATCGGTTCGATGGTGAGACGTCCGTCGGGCGTCGTGCCGCCCCAGTCGAGGTCGAAGCGCTCGAGCACCTGCTGCGCGAAGGCCTCGCCGTTCATCGACTGGCAGGCCTCGGCGCGGCAGAGCTTCAGCACATGGCGGCCGGCCGGCTTCTCGCGGAAGTCATGATAAAAGGAGACGACGCCGTGCACTTCAGCGCGCGTGAGATTCAGCGTATGCGCGATCACGGGAATCGCGGGTGCCGGCACGCAGCCGAATTCCGCCTGAATATCGTGCAGGATCGGCAGCAGCGCGCCCTTGCGACCACTGTGCCGACGAAGAATGTCCTGGGCTCGCGCCTCGTCCCATGCCGGCGACATGCCAATTGCTCCGCATTTGCTGCGTTTGTGAGCGCTATATCGGCCTTGGAATACGCTCGCGCATTAAAGCCGTACCATGCTGCGATAGAACATTTCTATCGTTGATACGGATTAGTGACAGGAATGCTGATAGAACGACTTAAGCCATTGATTTAGCTAGAGATGTCGCCTCAGCCAGCAAAGCTGCCGTCAGCGGCGCCATCGGCTCGCGGGGCGGCACGACGAGGCCGATCTGGTGGGTGGCCTCGGGTTCGACGATGGGAATCGAGCGCAGGCGCTCGGTCAGCCCCAGGGTGCTGGCGAGCTTTTCCGGCATGACGCTGGCCCAGCGGCCGGTGCGAACGTGGGAGAACAACACGATCATCGAATTCGATTCGAGCGTGGGCTCGGCGCGTCCGCCGGCGGCGTGCAGCAGGCCGTCGATGATGCGCCGGTTCTGCATGTCCGGCGTCAGCAGACAAAGGGGAATGCGCGCGACCTCCGCCCAGGTCACGCGGTCGCGCTCGCCGAGCGGGCTGCCTTCGGAGGTGAGCAGCCGATACTGCTCGATATAGAGCGGCACCGCGCGCAGGCGGCCGAGCGGTTCGTTGTCGATGTAGGTGAGGCCGGCGTCGACTTCGAGATTCTCCAGCATCGAGAGAATCTCGATCGAGGTGCGCGACAGGATCGTGAACTTCACGTTGGGATGGTGCGCGCGATAGGGCGTGGTCAGCGCCGAGACCATGGGCAGCGCCGTGGGAATCGCCGCGATCTTGAGGTGACCGTTCAGGCCCTTCTTCAGGGTGCGCACCTCGTCACGCATGGCACGCGTGTCGGCCACGATCGTGCGCGCCCAGTCGAGCACCCGCTCGCCTTCCGCGGTGAAGCCGATGAAGCGTGAAGTGCGCTGAACCAGCATCACGCCCAACGTTTCCTCGAGCTGCTTGATGCCGGCGGAGAAGGTCGGCTGCGTCACGCCACACAGCGTGGCGGCCTTGCTGAAGTTCTGTTCGCGCGCCAGCGCGAGGAGATATTCGAGCTTGTCGATCATTGCCTAGAGCCCCAGCGTCAATTGCGGCGGCGCAGGTGCTGCGGCATCGGTGCGTTGCACCATGTTCGACAGCGAGACACCGAGCAAGCGGACTCTCTTCTCCAGCGGGAAGATCGTGCGCACGAGCGCGATGCTGGTCCGCGCCAGCTCCTCGCGGCTGGCGACCGGCTCGGCAAGGGTGCGGCTGCGGGTCACGATCTGGAAATCGGCATACTTGATCTTCACCGTGACCGTGCGGCCGGCAATGCCGGTGCGTTCGCAATAGCTCCACACGTCGTCGAGCACGGAGTCGACGCCGTCCTCGATCTCCTTGGGCCGGGCGAGATCCTCCATGAAGGTGGTTTCCGAGCCGACCGACTTGCGCGGCCGGTTGGGCACGACCCGCCGCTCGTCATTGCCGCGCGCGATCGCGTAATAATAAGTGCCGGACTTGCCGAAATACTGTTCGAGGAATTCGAGCGTCTGTTCCCTGAGATCGGCGCCGGTATTGATGCCGAGCCGCTTCATCTTCTCGGCGGTCTTGGGCCCCACGCCATGGAACTTCGCGACATCCAGGCCCTGGACGAAGCCCGGCCCCTTCTCCGGCGGGATCACGGTCTGGCCATTGGGCTTGCGGTAGTCCGACGCCAGCTTGGCCAGGAACTTGTTGTAGGAGATGCCGGCGGACGCCGTCAGGCCGGTCACCTCCAGGATGCGGGCGCGGATCTCGCGCGCCATATCCGAAGCTAGCGGGATGTTCTTGAGGTTGGTCGTGACGTCGAGATAGGCCTCGTCGAGCGACAGCGGTTCCACCAGCGGCGTGTAGTCGAGGAAGATCTCGCGGATCTGGCGCGACACTTCCTTGTAGACCTCGAAGCGCGGCTTCACGAAGACGAGCGCGTCGCACAGCCGCTTGGCGGTGACCGAGGGCATGGCCGAGCGCACACCGAACGTGCGCGCCTCGTAACTCGCCGCCATGACCACGCCGCGCTGGCGTCCGCCCACAGCCACGGGTCGGCCGCGCAACGACGGATCGTCACGCTGCTCCACGGAGGCATAGAAGGCATCCATGTCGACATGGATGATCTTGCGGATTTCGGGTTCCGCCATGCCGCTAGACTAGCGCCGGATCAGATCGCCGTCAGGCGCTGCAGCAGATGGATACGGACATTGTCGATGTGGGTCTGCATGGCCGTGCGCGCGGCCTCGCCGTCGCCGCTGGCCAGCGCGTCGACGATCGCCAGGTGCTCGTCGCACACCTGGTCGAGCCGCTCGGGCAGGCGGCCGAGGCGAAACATCGCCGTGCGCCGCCGCAGGTCGGAGATCGCCGTCGCCAGCACCGGATTGCCCGAGGCCGTGGCGATGGCGGCATGGAAATCGCGATCGTCCTGGCGTGCCGATTCGCCCAGGCCATTGGCGCGCAGTTGCGCGATACGGTCGCGCGCGGCGGCAAGCATTTCAGGTGACACCTTGCCGGCGGCCAGGCGCGCCGCCTCGCCTTCCAGCAGGCGCCGCACCGACAGCGCGTGCAGGAACTCCTCCATCGAATAAGGCTTCACGACCAGCGCACCGCTCCGTTGGCGCTCGAGCGTGCCCTCGCCTTCGAGCCGTCGCACGGCCTCCCGCACCGGCGTGCGCGACATGCCCAGACGCGTCGCGATCTGGCGTTCGGTCACCATCTCGCCCGCCGCGATCGCGCCGCGCAGGATCATGTCGAGCAAGGCGCCATAGGCCACGACCGACAGCTTCTGGCCGTCGCCTGCCTCCAGCTCATCAGGGATCAGCGTGTCCATTGTGCCACTGGTATACCGGTTGCATTCCAAAAGCGTCAATGCTATTTGGCGGCGTTTTCCGGGGAAAAGGAGCCTGCCATGGCCAGCGCCAGCAACGACGAGATTCGCATCCTTACGCCGTCGGGCATGCTGGGCTACGGCTTCCCGGTCGATCACTTCAAGATGGGCCTGGCGCTGAAGCCGCACGCCATCACCATCGATTCCGGCTCGACCGACTCCGGCCCGCAGAAGCTTGGCCTCGGCGAGATGACCTGCAGCCGCGAGGCCTATGTGAAGGACATCGAAGTCCTGCTCGAGGCGCAGCAGGCAACCAAGATCCCGGTGCTGATCTCCTCGGCCGGCGGCGATGGCACCAACCTGCATGTCGATGTCTTCCGCGACATCATCGTCGAGATCGCCAAGCGGCGCGGCTGGAGCTTCAAACTCGCCTCGATCTACGCCGACATCGACAAGGCCCTCATCTCCAAGGAGCTGAAGGCCGGCAGGGTCGAGCCGCTCGGCCCGGTGCCGCCGCTCGACCAGCGCGAGATCGATGCCGCGACCGTCATCGTGGCCCAGATGGGCGCCGAGCCCTTCCTGAAGGCGCTCGACGAAAGTGAAGGCGTCGATGTCGTAGTGAGCGGCCGCTCCTACGATCCCTCCCCCACCGCCGCGATGGCGATCCGCGCCGGCTTCGATCCGGCCCTTGCCTGGCATATGGGCAAGATTATGGAGTGCGGCGCGCTCTGTGCCGAGCCGGTCGGCCGCAACGTCATGGGCTATCTCCGGCGCGACCATTTCGAGATCGAGCCGCTCAATCCGGCCGAGCGCTGCACGACGGCGTCGGTCGCAGCGCATACGCTCTATGAGAAGACGCATCCGTTCCTGCTGGCCGGCCCCGGCGGCACGCTCGACCTCTCGCAGTGCAAGTACGAGCAGGTGACCGACCGTCGCGTGCGCGTGTCGGGCAGCAAGTTCATCCCGTCCAATCCCTACACGGTGAAGCTCGAAGGCGCGAAGACGGCGGGCTATCGCAGCATCTTCATCGCCGGCGCGCGCGATCCGATCTTCATCGCGCAGATCGACGAGATCCTGGCCAAGGTGATCGCGGGCACGCGCGCCTATTTCGCCGACGTGCCGGAAGAGACCTACCAGATCATCCCCCACCTCTACGGCAAGAACGGCGTGATGGGCGATCTCGAGCCGGTGAAGACGCCGGCCCACGAGCTCTGCATCATCGTCGAGGTCGCCGCCGCGACACAGGCGATCGCCACCGCGGTCTGCAACAAGGCGCGCACCAGCCTGATGCACTCGCCCTACCCCGGCCGCATCGCCACCGCGGGCAACATCGCCTCGCCCTTCACGCCGCTCGAGATTCCACTGGGCCAGGCCTGCGAGTTCAACGTCTATCACCTCATGAAGATCGACGATCCGACGGCGCTGTTTCCCATTCGCTACGAGCAGGTGTGAACATGGCCCTCGTCCCCACGCCGCTGCGCGAGATCGCCAAGGTCGTGCGCAGCAAGAATGCCGGCCCGTTCGAGATCACCCTCGATATCGTCTTCAAGAACCGCGAGGATTTCGACGCGGTGAAGAAGAGCGGCGTGATCACCAAGGAGCTGGTGAGCCAGCTCTACAACGTGCCGACGCAGAACATCATCACCTTCGGCTTCTTCGACCTGGTCAACGCGGTGAAGATCACCCTGCCGCGCCCACGGCCCCAGGGCGGCATCGGCGAGACCGACATGCATGCCGCCCAGCAGCACGTGCCGCTGCAGGAGATCCGCATTCCCTGGCAGGCCGTGTGATGCGCCGCCGGTCGCTCCTTGCGGGCACGGCCGCCGCCGGCTTTGCCCGGCCAGCCTTTGCCGACACCTGGCCCTCGCGGCCGATCAAGCTGGTGGCGCCATTCGCGCCGGGCGGCGGATCGGATTTCACCAGCCGCCTGATCGCGGAGAAACTCTCGGCGCGGCTGGGACAACCGGTGATCGTCGACAACAAGCCCGGTGCCGGCGGCAACCTGGGCGCCGAGGTCGCAATCAAGGCCCCGCCCGACGGCTACACGTTCCTCACCATCTCCGGCAGCTACGCGATCAACGCGATCCTGCATCAGCCGTCGTTCGATTCGCTGAACGACATCGTGGCGATCGGCCAGTTCACCGACGAGCCCACGATCCTGTGCGTCAGCCCGTCGGTGCCGGCCAAGAACCTCGGAGAGCTGGTGACGCTCTGCAAGCGCGACCCGGGCAAGCTCGCCTACGGCTCGAGCGGACCGGGCGGCCTGGCCCATCTCGGCACGGAGTTCTTCCTCGACGCCGCCGGCATCAAGGCGACGCACGTGCCCTATCGCGGCTCGGGGCTGGCGCTGAACGACCTGATCGCTGGCAACGTGCAGATCCTCGACGGTGGCACGACCACGATGCTGCCCTACATCAAGAGCGGCCAGGTCCGGGCGCTGGCCATCACCAAGCGCATCGCCGCCGCGCCCGACATCGCGACCTACGGCGAGCAGGGCTATCCGACGCTCGAGTTCAACCTGTGGCACGGCATGATCGGCGCCAAGGCCATCCCGCCGCAGATCGTGACGCGCCTGAACGCCGAGCTGAACGAGGTGCTGAAGACTCCGGAAGTCTCCGGCCGTCTTGCCGAGGAAGGCGTGATCACCGTCGGCGGCACGTCCGACGCTTTCATGGAAGCGATCCGCACCGAGGAGAAGCGCTGGCGGGAGTTCATCCAGCGCACCGGCCTCAAGCTCGAGTGAACGCCGTCAGAACGGCCACCAGCTCGACTTCTTCGGAGCGGGAGTGGTTGCGGCCGGCGTGGTCGCAGGAGGCGGGCTGCTGCCGATCGGTGTCGGCTGGACCGGGCCCGGGGTCGGCATATCCTGACCGCTCCAGCCGCCGCCCAACGCCGTCACCAGGGTCGAGCTCGTGGTGAAGCGGGTCAGCTTCACGTTGATCAGCGTCTGCTCGGCGGAGAGCGCCGTCGTCTGGGTCGTGATCACCGTCGTGTAGGGAATCGTGCCGGCCTCATACTGGTTGAGCGACAACCGCTCGGCCTCGCGCGCGGAGGCGACGGCGACCACCTGAACCTTCTCTTGCTGCTCGATCAGCCGTTGCTGGACCAACCCGTCCTCGACCTGCTGGAAGGCCGTCAGCACGGTCTGGCGGTAGATCGCAATCGTCCTGTCGTAGTTGGCACGGGCGCCCTCGACCTGGGCGCTGCGGGCGCCGCCGTCGATCGCGGTGCCGGCGAGCTGCGGACCGACCGACCAGACGGCCGAGGCCACGTTGAACAGCGTGCTGATCATGGTGCTGGCAAAGTTGAGGCTGCCGCCCAGGGTGATGCTGGGATAGTAGGCCGCGACCGCGATGCCGATCTGGGCGTTGGCCGACGCCATGCTGCGCTCCGCCGACGCGATGTCGGGCCGGCGCTCGAGCAGGTCGGAGGGAAATCCGGCGTCGATCGTCGGCACGGTTTGCGGCAACGGCGCGGGCGCGATGCTCAGTTCCGCCGGCGCCTTGCCGATGAGGGCGGCGATCGCATGCTCGAACTGCGCGCGCGTCACGCCTTCGACCACGAGCTGCGCCCGCGTCTGTTCGAGGATCGTCTGCGCCTGCATCTCGTCGAGCTTCGAGGCCGTACCGGCATTGACCTGGTTGCGCACGATCTGGAGCGACCGCGCATAGGCCGCGACCGACTCCTCGTAGAGGCGGCGGCGACGGTCGGAGACGCGCAAGGAGAAATAGCTCGTGGCGAGGCTCGATTGGGCCGAGAGCCGCGCCGCGGCGAGCGTGCCGGCACTGGCCTGGGCCGCCGCCGAATCGCTTTCGATGGTGCGCCGGATGCTGCCCCAGACGTCGATTTCCCAGCTGAGCGAGCCGCCGGCTGAGAACTGGCCGACGCTGTTACCGACCGTGCCGGAGCTGGTGCCCGTGGTGCTCGTGCCGCCGCCGACGCTCCTCTGCACCATGCCGCCGGTGTAGCCGATGGTCGGATAAAGCTGCGACTGGGTCTGGCGGATCAGCGCCACGGCCTGCCGATAGGCCGCCTCGTTCTCTTTCAGGGTCTGGTTCGAAACCTCGACCTGGGCCATCAGCGCATCGAGCGTCGGATCGCCATAGACCGACCACCAAGGCCCGCGATCGATCGTGTCGCGCGGCAAGGCCGGGCGGAACACCGAATCGGTGGTTTCCTTGTACGCGGGCGTGGGCGGCGTGGCGGGCGGCGGCTTCTTGTAGTCGGGACCGACCATACAGCCGGCCAGCGACGTGCTGGCGGCCAACGAGACGAATGTACGACGCGCGATCATGTCTGCACCTGAAGGCCGCCCATGCTCCGCGCCAGACGGCTGTGCGGATCGCGGTCGCGGCGGCGGAAGCGGTCGAGGTAAAGGTAGATCACCGGCGTGGTGTAGAGGGTCAGCACCTGGCTGACCAGCAGCCCGCCGATGATCGAGATGCCGAGCGGGCGGCGCAGCTCGGCGCCGTCGCCGAAGCCCAGCGCCAGCGGCAGCGCGCCCAGCATGGCGGCCATGGTCGTCATCAGGATCGGCCGGAAGCGCAGCAGGCAGGCATGGAAGATCGCTTCCTTGGGCTCGAGCCCTTCGTGGCGTTCGACCTCGAGCGCCACGTCGATCATCATGATGGCGTTCTTCTTCACGATGCCGATCAGCAGCAGCACGCCGATCATGGCGATGATGCTGAACTCGACGCCGAACATCTCGAGCGCCAGCAGCGCGCCGATGCCGGCCGACGGCAAGGTCGACAGGATCGTGATCGGATGGATGTAGCTCTCGTACAGGATGCCCAGCACGATGTAGATCGCGATCAGCGCGGCCAACACGATGAACACCTGGTTGTTGAGCGAACTCTGGAAGGCCTGCGCCGTGCCGGCAAACTTGCCGGTGATCGTCGCCGGCACGCCCGCTTCATTCATCTTGCCGTTCACGTATGCCACGGCGTCGCTCAATGTCTTGCCGGGCTGCAGATTGAACGAAATCGTCGTGGCGACAAACAGGCCCTGGTGGTTGATGCCGAGCGGCGTCGTGCCGAACTCGTAGCGCGTGACGGCCGACAGCGGCACCATCTTCTCCGGGGTGTTGCTGACGGCGGAGCCGGTCGAGGCGCTGCCCTTGCCGGTCACCGCGATGGCGTTGGTGCGCTGGTTGGCGACAGCGGCGGCCGCGGCGCTGGAAGCGCTCGTGGCGCTGCTTGATGAAGACGAGGACGAGGCCGCCGTCGGAGCGACGCTGACGACCGCCTGCGTGGCGGCAGCGCCGCTGATCGCACCACCCGAGGTGCTGACATAGATATCCTTCAGCGACTCCGGATTCTCCCAATTGTCGGGCGAGACCTCCATGACCACGTGATACTGGTTCAACGCGTTGTAGATGGTCGACACCTGGCGCTGGCCGAAGGCGTCGTACAGCGTGGCCGAGATCGAGCGCGTGTCGACGCCGAGCCGACTCGCGGCATCGCGGTCGATCGTCAGGTTGACCTGAAGGCCGCGCTGCTGCTGGTCGGAATCGACATCGGCGATCACCGACGTGTCCTGCTGCAGCGCCTGCGTGATCTTCGGTCCCCAGTTGTAAAGATCCGGCAGTGAATCGCTCTGCAGGGTGAATTGGTACTGGGAGTTACTCTGGCGGCCGCCGACCCGGATATCCTGGACGGCCTGCATGAAGAGGTTGGCGCCCGCCACCTGGGCAAGCTTGAGACGCAGGCGCTGGATGACCTGGTCGGCCGTGACATCACGTTGCGCCAGCGGCTTCAGCGTGGCGAACAGGAATCCCGAATTGGTCTGGCTCCCGCCGGTGAAGCCCACCACGTTCTCGACGGCGGGATCTTCGCGCACGATCGCCACGAACTGCCGGAACTTCCGGCGCATCGCCTGGAACGAGATGCTCTGGTCGGCGCGTATGCCGCCCACGATGCGGCCCGTGTCCTGTTGCGGGAAGAAGCCCTTCGGGATCGCCACATAAAGGTGAATGTTGAACAGAACCGTCGCCAGGAACACCACCATGGTCATGCGTGGATGACGGAGGACGAAGCCCAGCGTCCGCCCATAGAAGCCCTGAATCGCGTCGAAGCCCCGCTCGGCGGCAAGGGCGAAGCGGTTCGGCCGCTTCTCTTCCTCCGGCGCATCTTTTGGCCTGGGCTGCTTCAGGACGTAGGCGCACATCATCGGCGTGGTGGTGAGCGAGATCACCATCGAGATCAGGATCGCGATCGACAGCGTCAGGGCGAATTCGCGGAACAGCCGGCCGACGATGCCGCCCATCAGCAGGATGGGGATGAACACCGCGATCAGCGAGATGCTCATCGAGACCACGGTGAAGCCGACCTCGCGCGCTCCGAGCAGGGCCGCGTCCATGCGCGACATGCCCGCCTCGATATGGCGCTGGATGTTCTCGAGCACGATGATCGCGTCGTCGACCACGAAGCCCGCCGCGATGGTCATGGCCATCAGCGACAGGTTGTTGAGGCTGAAGCCCAGCAGATACATCACGCCGAAAGTGCCGATCAGCGACACCGGCACGGCGACCGACGGCACCAGGCCGGCGCGGAACGAGCGCAGGAAGGCGAAGGTCACCAGCACCACCAGGACGACGCTGATGGTCAGCGAGCGTTCGACCTCCTTCAGCGACGCACGGATCGTCGTAGTCCGGTCCGTGGCGATATTGACGTCGATCTCGCTGGGCATCGCGGCCTGCAGGTCGGGCAGGAGTTCCTTCACGCGGTCGACGGTCTCGATGATGTTGGCGTTCGGCTGGAGGGTCACGATCACCAGCACCGAGCGCTTGCCGTTCGACTGGCCTTCGTTGCGGATGTCCTCCGTCGAATCGATGATCTCGGCGACATCGGCCAGGCGCACCGCAGCGCCATTGCGATAGGCGATGACGAGGTCGCGATAATCATCGGCCACACGGCTCTGGTCGTTGGTGTAGAGCTGATAATGCAGGTTGCCGACCTCGATCGCGCCCTTGGGCGAGTTGGCGTTGGCGGCGGCCAGGGCCGCCCGCACGCTCTCGAGACCGATCTGGTACTTCGTCAGCGCCTGTGGGTTGATCTCGACCCGCACCGCCGGCAGCGAGCTGCCGCCCAGGCTCACCTGGCCGACGCCGTTCACCTGGGAAATCTTCTGCTGCAGGACATTGGAGGCCGCGTCGTAGATGCGGCCCTGGCCCAGCGTGTCGGAGGTGAGCGCGATGATCATCACCGGCGCGTCGGCCGGGTTGATCTTGCGATATTGCGGATTGCTGCGCAGGTCGACCGGCAGGTCGGCGCGCGCGGCATTGATCGCGGCCTGCACGTCGCGCGCGGCCCCGTCGATGTCGCGCGACAGGTCGAACTGCAGGGTGACCCGCGAATTTCCGACGGTGCTGGTCGAGGTGATCTCCGAGACGCCGGCGATGGCGCCCAGGCGCCGCTCGAGCGGTGTCGTCACGCTGGTCGCCACCGTCTCGGGGGAGGCGCCGGGCAGCGACGCCGTCACCGAGATGGTCGGGAAGTCGACCTTGGGCAGCGGCGCCACCGGCAGCCTGGTGAACGCCATGAGCCCCGCCAGCAGGATGCCGGCCGTCAGCAAGGTCGTGGCGACCGGCCGCGCAATGAAGGGCGCCGACAGGTTCATCAGGGCTGGTAGCTTTCCGGCAATTCCGTCGCCTGCGGCGCGTTCGCTTCCGGCAACGGATAGGCCGGCGTATCGCGCGGCACGCCACGGATACGGCGGCCCAGGCGATCGAAGGCGAGGTAGATCACCGGCGTGGTGAAAAGCGTGAGCATCTGGCTGACGATCAGGCCGCCCACGATGGTGAGGCCGAGCGGATGGCGCAATTCGGAACCCGTGCCGGTGCCCAGCATCAGCGGCAGCGCACCGACCAGGGCCGCGATGGTCGTCATCAGAATCGGCCGAAAGCGCAGCAGGCAGGCCTGGTGGATCGCCTCCATCGGCGCCTTGCCTTCATGGCGTTCGGCTTCGAGCGCGAAGTCGATCATCATGATGGCGTTCTTCTTCACGATGCCGATCAGCAGCACGATACCGATGATCGCCACGACCGAAAGATCGTCGCCGGCGATGATCAATGCCAGCAGCGCGCCGATGCCGGCCGATGGCAGGGTCGACAGGATCGTGATCGGGTGGATGTAGCTCTCGTAGAGCACGCCCAGCACGATGTAGACAGTCACGATGGCCGCCAGGATCAGCAGGAGCTGGCTCGACAAGGCCTTCTGGAAAGCAAGCGCGGCGCCCTGGAACTGCGTTGTGATCGAGCGCGGCATGCCGATGTCCTGCTGCGCCTTCTGGATCTCCTCGACGGCGTCGCCCAACGAAGCGCCCGGCGAGAGGTTGAAGGAGATCGTGGTTGACGGGAACTGGCTCAACCGGTCGAGCCTGAGGGGCGCGGTCTGCTGCTCGAAAGTGGCGATCGCCGAAAGCGGTACCTGCTTGCCGCTGGCGGCGGAACTCGGGAGGTAAAGATTGTTCAGCGCGTCGAGCGACTTGGCCATCGACGGCAGCACTTCGTAGATCACGCGATACTGGTTGGTCTGGGTATAGACCGTCGAGACAATGCGCTGGCCGAAGGAGTCGTAGAGCAGGTTGTCGACCGTCGCCGCCGTGATGCCGAAGCGCGCCGCGGCATCGCGGTCGATCTTGATGAACATCGTCAGGCCCTTGCTTTGCAGCTCGCTGGCGATGTCGGTGATGTGCGGGATCGTCGACATGCGGTCGATCAGCTTGGGCACCCAGGTATCGAAGTCGCCGGGATTGGGGCTCACGAGGACGAACTGGTACTGGGTACGGCTCACCGTCGAGTCGATCGTGAGATCTTGCGACGGCTGCATGTAGATCTGGATGCCCTCGACGTTGCGCGTCTCGCGCTGGATGCGGCGTATGATCTCGCTGGCCGTCGCCTCGCGCGAATCTCGCTCCTTGAGGTTGATCAGCATGCGGCCGGAGTTGAGGGTCGGATTGGTGCCATCGACGCCGATGAATGACGACAGGCTCTCGACATCGGGATCCTTGAGGATCGCGTCGACCAGCGCGCGCTGCTTCTCGCCCATCGCATCGAACGAGACGGTCTGCGAGGCCTCGGTTACCGCCTGGATCAAGCCGTTGTCCTGGATCGGGAAGAAGCCCTTCGGGACCACGATGTAGAGCAGCACCGTCAGGACGATGGTGCCGACCGCGACCATCAGGGTGAGGAACTGATGGCGGAAGACGACGATCAGACCGCGGTCGTACCAGTCGATCAACTTGGCAAACCAGCGCGCACCCAGCGCCTGCGCACCGCCATGCTTCTCCGCCGCCTCGCCTTCCACCACATCGCGCTTGCGCAGCAGCTGCGCGCACATCATCGGCACAAGGGTCAGCGAGACCACGGCCGAGATCAGAATGGTGACGGAGAGCGTCACGGCGAATTCGCTGAACAGGCGGCCGACGACGTCGCCCATGAAGAGCAGCGGAATCAGCACGGCGATCAGCGAGACGGTGAGCGACACGACGGTGAAAGCGATCTGGCTCGAGCCCTTGAGCGCCGCCTCGACCGGATCCTCGCCCTCCTCGATGTAGCGGGCGATGTTCTCGATCATGACGATGGCGTCGTCGACCACGAAACCGGTCGCGATGGTGAGCGCCATGATCGACAGATTGTTCAGGCTGAAGCCTGCGAGATACATGATCGCCAAGGTACCGACCAGCGACAGCGGCACCGACAGGCTCGGGATCACCGTTGCGCGCCAGTCGCCCAGGAACAGGAAGATCACGATGACGACCAGCAGCACCGCGAAGCTCAACTCGATCTGAACGTCGCGCACCGAGGCGCGAATGGTCAGCGTGCGGTCGGTCAGCACCGTCACCTCGATGGAACTGGGCAGCGTTTCCTTGAGCTGCGGCAGCAGTGCCTTGATGCTGTCGACCACGGCGATCACGTTGGCGCCGGGCTGGCGCTGCACGTCGGCAATCACCGCCGGCGTGGTGTTCTCCCAGGCCGCAAGACGATCGTTCTCGCGGCTGTCCGAGACCTGGGCCACGTCCTTCAGCCGGACCGGCGCGCCGTTGCGGTAGGCCACGATGATGTCGTTGAACAGGCTCGGATCGGTGATCTGGTCGTTGGCGTTGATCGTGTAGGCGCGCGTCGGGCCGTCGAAATTGCCCTTCGGCGTGTTGACGTTCGCGTTGGTGATCGTGGTGCGCAGATCGTCGACATTGAGACCGTAAGCGGCCAGCGCCGTGGGATTTGCCCGGATACGCACGCCGGGCTTTTGCCCGCCGCCCAGGGTGACGAGGCCGACGCCGGGGAGCTGGGAGATTTTCTGCGCCAAGCGCGTATCGACCAGGTCGAAGACCTTGGTGAGCGGCTCGCTCTTGGACGTAATGGCGAGCGTCAGGATCGGCGCGTCGGCAGGATTGACCTTGGCGTAGATCGGCGGCGCCGGTAGATCCGCGGGCAGCAGGTTGCCCGCTGCATTGATCGCCGCCTGCACCTGCTGCTCGGCAATGTCGATGCTCAGGGACAGGTCGAACTGGAGCGTGACCACCGACGCGCCCGCCGAGCTGGTCGACGTCATCTGGTTCAGGCCCGGCATCTGTCCGAACTGGCGCTCGAGCGGCGCCGTCACCGAGGACGTCATCACCTCGGGCCCCGCGCCAGGATAAAGCGTCAGCACGCGAATGGTCGGGTAGTCGACCTGCGGCAGCGCTGCCAGCGGCAGGTAGCCATAGGCGATCGCGCCCACCAGCAGGATCGCCGCCATCAGCAGCGACGTTCCCACGGGACGCTCAATGAAGAGACGCGACGGGTTCATGCCGCGCGCCTGCGCTTACTGGTTGGACGTGGCGGGCTGTCCTGCGCCGCCATTGGCGCGGCGCTGACCGTTGCCGCGGCGCTGTTCGCCCTGCTGCGTCGCCGATGTCGGCGCGGGCGCCTCGCCGGTCTGCGGCGCGTTGGTACCGCTCAGGCTTTCCGAAGTCGCCGGCGGCCGAGCCGCCGCACCGGCAGCCGGCTTGCCCGCACCGTTCGTACCGCCGCCATTCTGGCCGCCGCCATTCTGGCGGCCTGCAGGCGCACCGGGCTTGCGGATCTTGGCGCCATCGCGCAGGCGATCGACACCGTCGATCACCACCTGGTCGCCGACGTTCAGGCCCTTGGTGACGGCGTACTTTTCGCCGTCGGTCACGCCGATCTCGACAACCTGGATCTTCACCGTCTCGTCCGGCTGCACGACGTACACGTAGATGCCGGGCTGGCCGCGCTGGATGGCGGCCACCGGCACGACGGTAGCGTCCTTTACCGTGTCGACCAGCAGCTTCACGTTCACGAACTGGTTGGGGAACAACGCCTCGTCTGGATTGTCGAACATGGCGCGCATCTTCACGGTGCCCGTCGTCGTATCCACCTGGTTGTCCGTCGAAGAGAGCTTGCCGGTACCGAGAGTGTTCTTCTGTGCGCGATCGAGCGCCGTCACGTCGAGAGTGGCGCCATCCTTGATGCGCTTGCGCACGGACGGCAACGAGTCCTCGGGGACCGTGAACAGCACCGACATCGGCTGCATCAGCGTAATCGTACAGATACCGGTCGCGTCGCCGATGGTGACGTAATTGCCGGCATCGACCAGACGCAGGCCGATGCGCCCGTCCGTCGGCGCCACGATTCGGGTATAGGTGAGGTTGAGCTTGGCCGAATCGACGCCCGCCTGGTCGGTCAGCACCGTCGCCTCGAGCTGATTGACCAACGAAGCCTGGGTGTCGAGTTGCTGCCGGGCGATCGACTCCTGCGACACCAGCTTCTGGTAGCGCGCGAGATCGGTCTTGGCGTTGGCCAGCGTCGCCTTGTCCTTTTCGATTGTTCCGACGGCTTGCTGGAGAGCCACGTCGTAGGGCCGCGGATCGACCTGGGCGAGCAGGTCGCCCTTTTTGACGGCTTGGCCTTCGGTGAAGTTCACGACCTGGAGCTGACCCGTGATCTGGGTCTTCACGGTGACGTTGGCAAGCGGGGTAACCGTACCTAACGCCTTGATAATAATGGGAATATCGCCCTTGGCTACGGTTGCGAGACCAACCGTCGTGGGCGCGCCGCCGGCGCCGAAGCGACCGCCGCCGCCCTGACGGGCCGCCGTCGCAGATTTTCCGGAATTAGTCGCAATGTACCAGCCGCCGACCGCAACCACGGCTAGGCCCACGCCGATCCCCACCAGGGTCCGCAGTCGCTTCATCGATTAATCAGCCCCAAACTCAGTTCTTCTGCATATACGCAGCGAGCCCGGCAATCCTCCCCCAGCGATTTGTACGGCGCAAGACGAAGACAGCCGGGGCGGTAACGTCCCCGGCTGCCAAAAGACCCATGTCGCTGCAGGTTTATTCTTCAGTCTGCAGCCTTGTCCGGCGCGACATAAAGCTCGTGCCCGCCTTCGCGGAATTTCTGGCTCATCTCGTCCATGCCCTTCTTGGCATAGTCGCGGATGTCCTGGGTGATCTTCATCGAACAGAACTTCGGCCCGCACATCGAGCAGAAGTGCGCCGTCTTGTGCGCATCCTTGGGCATGGTCTCGTCGTGGAACTTCTCGGCCGTCATCGGATCGAGCGAGAGGTTGAACTGGTCGACCCAGCGGAAGTCGAAGCGCGCCTTCGACAGCGCGTCGTCACGCAGCCGCGCCGCGGGGTGACCCTTGGCGAGATCGGCGGCGTGCGCCGCGATCTTGTAGGTGACGACACCGACCTTGACGTCGTCACGGTCGGGAAGACCCAGATGCTCCTTCGGCGTCACGTAGCAGAGCATCGCCGTGCCGAACCAGCCGATCATCGCGGCGCCGATGCCCGAAGTGATGTGGTCGTAGCCCGGCGCGATGTCGGTGACGAGCGGTCCAAGCGTGTAGAACGGCGCTTCGCCGCACTCCTTGAGCTGCTTCTCCATGTTGACCTTGATCTTGTGCATGGGCACGTGGCCCGGGCCCTCGATCATGACCTGGCAGCCCTTGTCCCAGGCGACCTTGGTCAGCTCACCGAGCGTCGTCAGCTCGGCAAACTGCGCGGCGTCATTGGCATCGGCGTTCGAGCCGGGACGCAATCCGTCGCCCAGCGAGAACGACACGTCGTACTTGCGCATGATGTCGCAAATGTCGCCGAAGTGTTCGTAGAGGAAGCTCTCGCGATGCTCGGTGAGGCACCATTGCGCCATCATCGAGCCGCCGCGACTGACGATGCCGGTGACACGACTTGCCGTTAGAGGAACGTGGGCCAAACGCACGCCGGCATGGATCGTGAAGTAGTCGACGCCCTGCTCGGCCTGCTCGATCAAGGTGTCGCGGAAGACCTCCCACGACAGCTTGGTCGGATCGCCGCCCACCTTCTCCAAAGCCTGGTAGATCGGCACGGTGCCGATCGGAATCGGCGCGTTGCGCACGATCCATTCGCGCGTGTCGTGGATGTTGCGGCCCGTGGAGAGGTCCATGACCGTGTCGGCGCCCCAGCGGATCGACCACACCATCTTCTCGACTTCTTCCTCCATCGAGGAGGAGACCGCCGAATTGCCGATGTTGGCGTTGA
>CAIKZO010000121.1 GCA_903832005.1 Enhydrobacter aerosaccus
GCCGTGGTCGATCTCGCCGCCATGCGCGACGCAGTGACGAAACTCGGCGGCAAGGCTTCGAGCGTGAACCCGCTCGTTCCCGTCGACCTTGTCATCGACCATTCCGTCATCATCGATGAATTCGGCAACAACAAAGCTTTCAAGAAAAACGTCGATCTCGAATATCAGCGCAATGGCGAGCGCTACCAGTTCCTGAAATGGGGCCAGGGCGCCTTCGACAATTTCTCTGTCGTGCCTCCCGGCACCGGAATTTGCCATCAGGTGAATCTCGAATATCTCTCGCAGACCGTGTGGACGAAGAAAGAAAAGTACAAGCCCGCGCGCGGCAAGGCCTCGACCGTTGAGGTCGCCTACCCCGACACACTCGTCGGCACTGACTCGCATACAACGATGGTGAATGGCCTCGCCGTGCTCGGCTGGGGCGTCGGCGGCATCGAAGCCGAAGCCTGCATGCTCGGCCAGCCGCTCTCCATGTTGCTGCCCGAAGTCGTCGGCTTCAAGCTCACCGGCAAGATGAAAGAGGGCATTACCGCCACCGACCTCGTGCTCACGGTTACGCAGATGCTGCGCAAGCTCGGCGTCGTCAGCAAGTTCGTGGAATTCTTCGGCCCCGGCCTCGACGATCTCACTTTGGCGGACCGCGCGACGATCGGAAACATGGCGCCGGAATATGGCGCGACCTGCGGTTATTTCCCGGTCGACGCCGAGACAATCAACTATCTCACGACCTCGAATCGCAAGAGCGCGCGCGTCGCGCTCGTGGAAAAATACGCCAAGGCGCAGGGCCTGTTCCGCACCGCCAAATCGCCCGATCCCGTTTTCACAAATACGATCGAACTCGATCTTGGCTCCGTCGTGCCCTCCATGGCTGGCCCGAAACGCCCCGAGGGCCGGCTGCCGCTGGAAGACATCGGCGCGGGCTTTGAAAAGGCGATGGTCACCGAGTACCGCAAGGGCGACGAGCAGCGCAAACGCTTCCCCGTTGTCGGCGCGAACTACGACCTCGGCCACGGCGATGTCGCGATCGCCTCGATCACCTCCTGCACCAACACCTCGAACCCGAGCGTGCTGATCGCCGCGGGCCTGCTGGCGCGCAACGCGGCGGCCAAGGGCTTGAAGGCGAAGCCGTGGGTCAAGACTTCGCTCGCGCCGGGATCGCAGGTCGTCGGCGAATATCTCGACAATTCCGGCTTGCAGAAGGACCTGGACAAGGTCGGCTTTAACCTTGTCGGCTACGGCTGCACCACCTGCATCGGCAATTCCGGCCCACTGCCGGAAGCGATCTCTGAATCGATCAACAAGAACAACATCGTCGCCGCCGCCGTTCTCTCCGGCAACCGCAACTTTGAAGGCCGCGTCAACGCCGACGTACAGGCGAATTATCTGGCTTCGCCGCCGCTTGTCGTCGCTTACGCGCTCGCCGGCAATATCTACATGGACCTCACGAAAGAGCCGCTGGGCGAAGGCAAGAACGGCAAGCCCGTCTATCTGCGCGATGTGTGGCCGACCAACAAGGAAATCGATTCCTTCATCAAGAAATTTGTCACGAAGAAAATCTTCAAGAAGCGCTACGCCGAC
>CAIKZO010000122.1 GCA_903832005.1 Enhydrobacter aerosaccus
CCGTATTCGCGCTGGTCGTCCTCCCATCGCGGGGCGTGTTCCCCGCATGCGCGGGGATGAACCGGTTCAGCCAGAGCGTGCCATCATCGCGCAGCAGTGTTCCCCGCATGCGCGGGGATGAACCGTGGAACGGCAAGCCGCCGAAGGGCCTCAGGTCGTGTTCCCCGCATGCGCGGGGATGAACCGTCCTGGGCTGCAGTCAGGCGCAAGCAATAGTGGTGTTCCCCGCATGCGCGGGGATGAACCGTACCCGCATGCTGACACCAGCCAAGCTCTGCAGTGTTCCCCGCATGCGCGGGGATGAACCGGTTTTCAAGGTCAAGATCAACACGTTCGAGCAGTGTTCCCCGCATGCGCGGGGATGAACCGTCCCAGCCGTCATTCAGGATGTCGCGCGCATCGTGTTCCCCGCATGCGCGGGGATGAACCGCCCAACCAAGGCGGGATCGTCCGGCAGTGGGGGTGTTCCCCGCATGCGCGGGGATGAACCGACCGCCGAGTATCTTGCTGCCTTTCGGTCGCCGGGACAGGACTCGATCGACGTGTTTTGACGTGGCGCCTGTCGGTGCCGCGGGTTGATGAGGGGGAGAATGCCGCTGTTCGCGCTTCTTCAAGCCGGCTGCCTGATGGCCTTCGCGTTGCTGTTGCTCGCGGCGGGCTGGCAGGATCTGCGCACGATGCGTATCGCCAACCGTCTGTCGGTGGCGATCGTCGGCGCGTTTCTTCTGTGGTCGTTGGCCGGTCTGGCGTCCGGAACCCTGGTGCTGGGCGATCTCGCCCTGGCGGTGACCTGCGCCGTCGCGGTCTTCTTTGCGGGGGCGCTGGCCTTTGCCGCCGGTGCGCTGGGCGGGGGCGACGTGAAGCTGCTGGCCGCCGCGACCTTGTTCGCGGGCTCGACTTTCCTGCTCGATTTCCTGACGGTGGTGGCCCTGGTCGGCGGCGTAATGGGAGTAGCGATCCTGGCGGGGGCTCCGATCGGCCCTACGGCGCCTGCGCCGGACGGCACGACGATGCGCACCCGACTGCGCAGCGGTCTTCCCTACGGCCCCGCAATCGCGGCGGGCGGCCTCTGGGTCGCCGCCCATCTGGCTGGCGCCTAAGGGAGCCGGTCCATGAACAGCAAGCGCGTGGTCTTCCTTCTATTGGCCGTGATCGTGGCCGGCCTCACCGCCTTCATGGCGCGCGCCTGGCTGCAGAGCGAGCGTGCCGCGGTCATGGCGCAGGCGGGCGTTCGCCCCGCCGCGCCGGTCGCGGCGCCTACGCTTCAGGTGCTGGTCGCGCGCAATCCCGTGCACACCGGACAGATCGTGAAGCCGGACGACCTGCGCTGGCAGTCGTGGCCCGAGGGCAGCCTGGCGCCGACCTACATCATCGAAGGCAAGCGGCCGCTTTCCGACTTCGTGGGCGCGGTGGCGCGTGTGCCGATCGATTCGGGCGAGCCGGTCAGCGAAGGCAAGCTGGTGCTCGCAGGTACGCGCGGCTTCATGGCAGCGGTGCTGCAGCCGGGCGCGCGCGCGGTCAGCGTGCCGGTGACGGCGACGTCGGCGGTGTCGGGCTTCATCTATGCCGGTGACCGGGTCGACGTGCTGCTCACCCATGTGATCAACGCGCAGGACGGCCAGCACAACGCCACCGAGACCGTGCTGCGCAACGCCCGCGTGATCGCGATGGACCAGAAGCTCGACTTCTCGCCGGGCGACAAGCCTGACGTCGCCAAGACCGCGACACTCGAACTGACACCCAAGCAGAGTGAGATCGTGACCCTGGCCGTCAAGATGGGCGACCTCTCGCTGGTTCTGCGCAGCCTGCAGGGCACTGACGACGGCAGCGATCAGGCCGCGGTCGACGAGAACGCACCGGCCCAGCCGGGGGACAGCTATACCCAGGACGGGCAGGTAAGCCATCTGCTGAAGGCGCTCCCGGACGCCAAGGAAAAGGACAAGCCCGTCGCCAAGCCTGCGTCGCGGACGGTCATGGTGATGCGCGGCAGCGCGCGCGCCAAGGTCGACTCCGACGGCGCCGATCTCGGTGGCGACGGCGCATCGTCGGACGCCAAGCCGGCTGACGATAACAAGAAGCCCGCCGACGACAAGCAGGGCGGTCGCCGTCAATCGGCGTCAGCCCAAAGCGGCACGGGCAACCAGCAATGAGTATCCTGCCGAAATACCCGGAGAGATCGCCGCTCTGGCATCGGGCCGGCTCGACGCTGGCGCTCGCGGCATCCCTGGCGTTCGTCTTCCAGACGCCGTTGCTGATGGCCCAGACACCGCCGTCGAGCGGCACCATCGCCGCCGATCCGGACAAGCCCAAGCCGCCGCCGAAAGCCAAGAAGGTCGTCGTGCACAAGCACACCGCGACCGACAACGTCTCCGACGATCTTAACCGCCGTGAGAGCGCGCGCGTCGAACAGATGGTGCAGCAGCAGCCGGTACCACAGCCGCTGAAAGGATCGGCGAGCGCCAGTTCGACGGCCGTCGCGGTACCCAGCGCCGCCCCGGTACCGCTGGCGTCGAGTGCCGTCATGCCGCCGACCCCGGTTGCCCCGGTGCCGTCGGTCGCCTCATTGCCGCCGACAGTTCCCGCAGTCCCGGTCCGTGCGCCGATCGTCACTGCTTCTCTGACCCCGACCGTGGGATCGCCGTCCGCGGCGCCCACGGCTCAGGCCGTTCAGTCGATGCCAATGCCGGCTGCGCCACTGCCTTCCGCACCGCCCACGCCTATACGGCAGGCGCAAACCCAGCCGCCCGTGCAAACACCGGCGCCGGCACCCGTGCCGATCCAGCCGCCGGTTGCGACGGTGCCACCGCCGCCGGTCGCGCCGCCGCCCGTCGTCGGCGCGCCAAGCCGCGCCTTCGCGCAAAGCCAGCAGGTTCCGACCCAACAGCCGACGCTCAGCCTCGAGATCAACAAGGGCACCGCGCTCAAGCTGCCGGGCGCCGCTTCGACGGTGTTCGTGGCCGCTCCCGACATCGCCGACGTGCAGGTGAAGTCGCCGGGCATGATCTACGTGTTCGCCAAGAAAGCCGGCGACACCGTGCTCTATGCCGTCGATGAGCAGGACCGAGTCCTGCTCAACACCGTCGTCCACGTGACCTCGCCGATCAGCCGCATGAAGGCGGCACTCGATGCGATGTATCCCGGCAACGGCGTGATCTTCGACAACCAGGGCGAGACGATTGTGCTGACCGGCACGGTGCGGTCGACGGCGATCGCCGAGGACGCGCGCCGGCTGGCCCTGCAGAACGTCAACAACGCCGCCAACAAGGTGATCAGCAACATCCGCGTCGATGCGCCCAACCAGGTGCAGCTCCGCGTCAAGATCGCCGAGGTGCAGCGCAATTCGCTGAAGCGTGTCGGCATCAACTGGCAAAATATCGCCAGCATCGCCCTGTTCGGCGTCGGCCCGGGCAAGATCGGCGCCGCCACCAACACCATCCAGGCAGTCGGCGGCAATCCCTCGGCCGCGATCGCCGCCACCAGCAATGACGGCAGCCTGACCTCGTTCATCGATATGCTGGCCACGCAAGGCGAGGCGAACATCCTGGCCGAACCGAACCTGGTCGCGATGTCGGGCGAGACCGCGAGCTTCCTGGCCGGCGGCGAGATCCCGGTGATCAGCCCGCAGGCCAGCACGACGACCAACACGATCACCGTGCAGTACAAGCAGGTCGGCGTGTCGCTCGCCTTCACGCCCACCATCATCGGCGACCGCATCAACCTCAAGGTCGCTCCCGAAGTGAGCCAGGTGACGACCGAGGGCCAGGTGAGCGTCGCGGTGGGCACCGGCGCCTCGATCATCATTCCCGCGATCGCCACGCGCCGCGCCTCGACCACTGTCGAGCTGGGCAGCGGGCAGAGCTTCGCGATCGGCGGCTTGCTGCAGCACAACACCTCGCAGACGGTCGTCAAGGTGCCGGGCCTGGGCGACGTCCCGATCCTCGGATCGCTGTTCAAGTCGGACGCCTACCAGCGCAACGAGACGGAGCTCGTGATCATCGTCACGCCGTATTTTGTGGAGCCGTCGAGCGCGCCGCTGCGCACGCCTATGACCGGTCGCGTGCCGCCGACCGATGCCGATCGGCTGGTCTACCAGCGCTTCAATCATCCGACTCCGTCCAACACCATTTCAGTGAACGGCGGCGGCCAGACGGCCGGTACCAACGCGACCGCCGGCTTCAAGCTCGACTAGGAACCTCCCATGCGCCCGGTCCTCCGTCCCTTGTTTTGCGTGGCACTGCTGGCTGGTTGTGGCGATCCGGTCCTCGAACAGGCGCGGGTCGATACACGCCATGACGCGGTGCGTGCCGACACCATGCTCGCAGTCGACTTCGCGCCCGGCATGGGGCGGCTCGATCAGAGTCAGGCGGGTGAGTTACGGACGATGGTCGCCGTCGCCCAGCGCGCGGACCGCAACGAATTCATGGTGGTCACTGACGGCTCGGGCGGTGCGATCCAGACGGCGCGTGCCGAACAGGTACGCCAAAGCCTGTCGGCCGCCGGCGCACGTTGGGTCGGCACTGCGGTCGAGCCGGCGATGGCGATGGGCCCGGACCAGGTCGTCGTGGTGCGCTCGGAGTATCGCATCGCCGCGCATGGCTGCCCGGACTACAACCCCGCCGGCCAATGGAACCCCAACGAATCGCAGAAGGGCGGGTTCGGCTGCGCCGACGCCTACAACATGGGCCAGATGCTGGCACGCCCGCGCGATGCCGCGATCGGCCGGCCGCCAGGACCGGCGGACAGCACGGTGAGTGCGTCGGCGGTCCAACGCTATCGCGAGGGACGAGTTCGGACGGCGGTGGCAGCCAACGTCGGCTCCGGCAGCACGGGCGTGGGTGGCGATTCGGGTGGTGGCGCTCCGCCCGCCCCGGCGCCGGCGAACTGAGGATTGGCCATGGCAGCCTCCGCGACCGCCCATGTGCTCAACGCAGCCGGTGAGGAAAAATCGGCGATCTCGGCGATGGCGTTCATCGCCGATTCGACGGCGCAGGCGCGTGTGTCTGCCGATCTCTTCAACGTCACCCTCGGTAAGGCCAACATTCGCGAGGGCTCGATCGACGGCGCGCTGGGCCTGAGTGAATGGCCACGCGACCTCGACCTCCTGGTCGTCGATCTCGCCGATTCGAACGACCCTGTCGCCGATGCCGCGGCGCTCAAGACGGCCGTGCCCAGCCGCTGCATCGTCATCGCGCTCGGCCGCATCAACGACGTGGCGCTCTACCGCGACCTGATCGCCGTCGGCTTCAACGACTATCTTGCGCTGCCTCTCAACGAAGGCGTGGTCGGACGCGCCGTCGAACGCGCGCTCGAACTGCGCGAGCGGGGCGGCGCCACGATGAACGCCGCGGTCACAGGCAAGGATGCGCGTCCGCGCACCCTGTCGGTGATCGGAGCGCGTGGCGGCGTGGGTGCAACGACGACCGCCGTCGCCGTCGCCGGCATGCTGGGCTCACGCCTGCGCGAAGAGGTGCTGCTGATCGACTTCGACTTGCACTATGGATCGTTGATGCTGTCGCTCGACCTCGAGGCGATCGATGCGCTGCGCGAGGCGCTCGACCAGCCCGATCGCATCGATGCGCTGTTCATCCAGCAGGTCGCGCAGAAGAAGGGCGAATATCTCTACGCGATCGGTGCCGAGGAGGCACCGTCGGGCGGCTTCCAGGCACGGCCGCACGCCGCCAACGACTTCCTGCGCCAGATCCATCGCAAGTTCCGCTGGGTCGTGGCCGACGTGCCGCGCGGCGATCCGGTGATCCAGCGCCAGGTGATCGAGGCCTCGACCGACATCCTGCTGATCGCCGACCTGTCGCTGCCCGGCGTGCGCGACGCGATGCGCATCCAGCAGATCGTCCATGACGTGGCGCCCAATGCCAAGCTCTACCTTGCCACCAGCGGCGTAATCGACGCCCGCCGGTCGTCGGTCAAGGTCGCCGATGTCGAGCGCACGCTGAAACGCAAGATCGACTGCCAGATTCCATCGGACGTGCCGGCTGCACTGGCCGCTGTCAATTTCGGCAAGCCGTTGGCCGAAGCAGCCCCCAACAGCAGCATCGTGAAGGCGCTGCGTCCGCTGGTCGCCGGCCTCGACGTCGAAGGCGGCAAAGGCGGCGGTTCGGGCGGCACCTCGCGCAGCCTGCTGCGCCGCTTCTCGCAAGGCCTCAAGGCACGGAAGAAATAGAGGGCGATGTTCGGGTTGCGCAACAAGACGTCGGAGCCGGCCGCGAACGGGCAGGCGGGGGCGCTCGACCGCATCGGCCGGCGCGTCACTGCCGAGACACGGTCCGACAACGCGCCCGCGACGGCGGCAGGCGATCGTCAGGCTCGTCTTGCGGCTGCGGCGGAGAGCCTCGCGGAAATCGTGGCGCCGCGTCTGCGCGAATTGGTGGCCGCCGGCACGCCCGCTGGCGAAATCACACGCCAGGCGGGTTCGCTCACGCAGATCCACTTCCGCGGCAATGGCATCGTGCTGGCGCCGCTCGAGCTGCGTGGCTACGTGGCCGAGGTGCTGCGACCGGTCTTGCCGGCGACCAGCTTCAGTGCGCCGACCTCTGTTCCACCGGTCGAAGTCGTTGCCGTTGAAGCCGCGGCAGCCGAAGCACCGATGTCGGCCGCAGCGGCGGCGTTGGTCTCGCCGATGGATGCGGCCGAGCGTAAATCGACGGGCACCGCTGCCTGGCAACCGCCGCCTCCGCCCAAAGTCGAGGCGATGGAAAAATCCGCGAGTGGCCTGTCGCGCAGCAAGGTCGAGCAGGCGCGCCGTGCGGTGCAGCCGCTGGTGATGGGCCGTATCGATCTGGCCGCGGCGGTCAGCCTGCCACGCAACGAACTCGTACGGCAGCTCGAAGGCGTGGTCGGCGAGCTCCTGGTCGAGCACCGCATCCAGCTCAACCGGCCCGAACAGTCCGACCTGGTCTATCAGATCGTCAACGACATGATGGGGCTCGGTCCCCTCGAGCCGCTGCTCGAGGACGACGCGATCACCGACATCATGATCAACGGCCCCAAGCAGGTGTACATCGAGAAGAAGGGCAGCTCGACCTGTCGGGCGTGACCTTCGAGGACAACGCCCACCTGCTCAACATCTGCAATCGTATCGTGAGCCGCGTCGGCCGCCGCGTCGACGAGGCGAGTCCGATCTGCGACGCGCGTCTTCTGGATGGCAGTCGCGTCAATATCATCATCCCGCCACTGGCGCTCGATGGTCCGACGATCTCGATCCGAAAGTTCGGCAAGCGCCAGATCGGCTTCGACCAGATGGTGCAGCAGGGCAACATGTCGCCGGGGATGGCGACGGTGCTGCGCGTGGCGTCGCGCTGCCGGCTGAACTTGGTGGTGTCGGGCGGCACGGGCTCGGGCAAGACCACGCTGCTGAATGCGCTGTCGGGCATGATCGACAACGGCGAGCGCGTCGTGACGATCGAGGATGCCGCCGAGCTGCGTATGCAGCAGCCGCACGTCGTGCGCCTCGAGACGCGGCCGGCGAACCTCGAGGGCAATGGCGAGGTCAATATGCGCGACCTCGTGAAGAACGCGCTGCGCATGCGACCCGACCGCATCATCCTGGGCGAGGTCCGCGGACCGGAGGCGATCGACCTCCTGCAGGCTATGAACACCGGCCACGACGGCTCGATGGGGACGTTGCACGCCAACCGGCCGCGCGAGGCGCTGACCCGCCTCGAGAACATGGTCACGATGGGCGCGTCGAACCTGCCGCCCAAGGCGATCCGCTCCCAGATCGCGGGCTCGCTGCAGATGATCGTGCAGATCAGCCGCATGCGCGACGGCGTGCGCCGCATCACGCACATCACCGAGGTGGTGGGCATGGAAGGTGAGGTCGTCATTACCCAGGACCTCTTCACCTATGAATTCAAGGGCGAGGCCGCCGACGGCAATCTGAGCGGTACGTTCAAGAGCTCTGGCCTGCGGCCGCACTTCCTGTCGCGCGCGGCCTACTACGGTCTCGACAAGGTCCTGATGGAAGTCGTGGGCTGATGGGCGGTAGCGATCATGGCATGAGCCTCGACGCCGTTGCTCTCATGATCGCGGCGGGCTTCCTGGTGACCCTGGTGGCGCTCGTCTTCGTCTTTTACGGCTTCTTCGCCGAGCGCCGCTTGCGCGACCGGCTCGAGGATCTCGACGCCCGCAACCGCGTGGGCCCACGCAAGATCCAGATGGCGACCCTGCGGCGGGTCGAGAAGGCGGGACGCCTGCCGACACTCGACAAGCTCCTGTGGCAGTGGTTTCCGAACGCCAGCTCGATCCGTCACAAGCTGCAGACCTCGGGCATGAGCGTGACCCTGGGCGACTTCGTCTTCGCCTCGCTGGCGCTTGCCGTTGGTGCCGCGTTCCTGCTCTATCTCGTGCTCGATCTCGCGCCTGGCATTGCCCTGGTGGGCTCTTTGTCGGTCGGCTTCGGCCTGCCCAACCTGATCGTCGGCATGAAGGCCAAGCGGCGTGGCCGCAAGTTCAACCTTCTGTTCCCCGAAGCGGTCGACCTGATCGTGCGCGCGCTCCGCGCCGGCCTGCCGATCCAGGAAGCGATCAACAATGTCGCGCGCGACATCAAGGAGCCGGTCGGCGGCATCTTTCGGCGCGCCCAGCAGGAGATCCACCTCGGCGTGCCTCTCGAAACGGCGCTGTGGCGGGTGGCCAAGACGGTGCGTACCGACGAGTTCAACTTCCTGATCGTGGCGCTGTCGATCCAGCGCGAGACCGGCGGCAACCTGGCCGAGACATTGGCCAACCTGAGCGCGCTGCTGCGCGCCCGCCAGCAACTCCGCCTCAAGATCCGCGCCTTCTCCTCCGAGGCGCGTGCGACGATGCTGATCATGAGCGGCTTGCCGTTTCTGGTCGGTGGCGGCCTGTTCTTGATCTCGCCGGGCTATATCGCGCCGCTGTTCACGACGCCGACCGGCCAGATGGTGGCGGCCGGTGCGGCCTGCAGCATGGCGCTGGGCATCTTCATCATGAACAAGATCGCGACCATCAAGGTGTGATGCGCTGATGGATTTCGACGCCTCCGAAAAGAACTTCTCGATCCTGGTCTGCGTCGCTGCCTTCGTGGTGTTTTGGGCGGTGTGGACGGCGCTGACCTGGGAAGCGCCGATCGAAGCGCGTCTGCGCGCGCTGCGGACCCGCCGCGTGAAGACCCGTACCGATCAGCCGACGGTGACGCGGCCTTCCACCAAGACGACCTCGCTTGGCTTGATGCGCAAGATCGCCGATCGCCTCAACCTGCTGCGCGGCGCGGCGGCCGACCAGACCACCCGCAAGCTGCGCCAGGCCGGTTTCCTCTCGCGCGATGCCTCGGTGGTCTACGTCTTCGCCAAGCTGGCGCTGCCGCTGGCGCTGGGCTTCCTCATGATCATCCTCACGTCGGTCACCGATATTCTCGACGTGCCGGACAACTTCATCGCGCCGGTCTGCATCGGCGGGGTGCTGTTGGGCTTCGTTCTGCCAGAGCTCTACATCAAGAACATCACGACCAAGCGACGCGAGATACTGACCCAGGTCCTGCCCGAAGGCCTCGACCTCCTGACCATCTGTGTCGAGGCGGGCCTCAGCATCGATGCCGCCTTCCGCCGCGTGTCGCGCGAGATGACGTCGTCGATGCCCGAGCTGGCCGCCGAATTCGAGATGACCGCGACCGAGCTTACCTACCTGCCGGATCGCCAGCAGGCACTCGAGAACATGTCCGAGCGTTCCGATTCGCCCGCCATCGCGGCGCTGGTGAATGCGCTGCGGCAGACCGAGAAGTACGGCACGCCGCTGGCCGGTTCGCTGCGCATCCTCAGCCAGGAGTTCCGCCAGACGCGGCAGTCCAAGGCTGAGGAGAAGGGCGCTCGCATGCCGGCCTTGATGACCGTGCCCTTGATGGTCTTCATCCTGCCGACCCTGATCACGGTGCTGATCGCTCCGGCGATCATGTCGGCCTTCTCCCTGACCTGACGCGACGGCAATTTATTCAATCGTTGTCGGCAGATAGAGCCAAATATTGGGGCTTTGGTTGCGAAGACCCCCTATCCTTTGTTAGTCTCCGCGGGAGAGTGTCTTCGGGGTAGGAATGAAGCTGGCGCCGATCATCAGCGCATGTCTGGCGCTTTTCGTGGCGGCGTGCGGCGCCGACTTTTCGGCGTCGAAGGGCGATGACTATACCGCGTCTCTCCAGCAGGCCGATCAGGCGCGAAAGTCGGGCGCCGTCAGCGACGCCATTCCCCTTTATGGTCGGGCTTTGCAGGCCAATCCGGAGGGGCTGGACGCCAAGCTCGGTCTTGGCCAATCCTATCTCTCGGTGGGCGCCAGTGACGAGGCGGCCGCGCAGTTCCGCGACGTACTCGCCAAGCGTGGCGGCGATCAGGTGGCCCGCCGGGGCCTGGCGTCGGCGCTGCTGTCGATGGGTCAGCCGGCGCTCGCCGTCAGCCAACTCGCGAGCGTGCTGCAGGCAGACCCCAACGACTATCGTGCGATGAATGGCATGGGCGTGGCGCTCGACATGCAGGGCCAGCACGAGGAGGCCCAGACGCGCTACCGCCAAGGCATCGCTCTCGCGCCAGATTACCTGCCCCTGCGCAGCAACTTCGGCCTATCGCTCGCGATATCGGGGCGCGGGCCGGAAGCGGTCGCGCAACTGGCGCCGCTCGCGAGCGGTCGCGGCGCCGACGCGCGGATCCGGCAGAACCTGGCCCTCGCCTATGTGATGGCGGGCGATCCGACCAACGCGTTGGTCGTCAGCCGGCATGACCTCACCGAGGCGAGCGCCCAACGCCAGCTCTCCTACTACCTCATGCTGAAGAACCTTCCGCCGCCGGTGCGCAGCGAGGAGATACGGCGGAACCCGAATTTCTTTCCGCGCGCCGGTGGATCGGCGAACGCCAGCTGAGACTTCAGGCCAGGACTGAATAGCCGCCATCGACGGTGATGGCAGCGCCGGTCACGAAATCCGACGCGGCTGCGGCAAGGAACACGGCGATGCCCGCGAAGTCTGATGGCTCACCCCAGCGGCCGGCCGGCGTGCGCTTCAGCACCGAGTTGTGCAGGCCGTCCACCTGCTCGCGCGCGCGGCGGGTGAGGGCGGTGTCGATCCAGCCCGGCAGGATGGCGTTGACCTGGATATTGTCCTTGGCCCACGCAGTCGCCATCGACTTGGTCATCTGCACGATGCCGCCCTTGCTTGCGGCATAGGCGGTGGCGAAGGGTGCGCCGAAGATCGACATCATCGAGCCGATATTGACGATCTTACCGCCGCCGCCCTTCTTCATCGGCTCGAACGCCGCGTGACTGCACAGGAAGGCGCTGGTGAGGTTGCTGTCGAGCACGGTGTGCCATTCCGTCAGCGTGTACTGCTCGGGCTGCTTGCGGATGCCCATGCCGGCGTTGTTCACCAGGATGTCGATTCGGCCATGCGCCTTCATCGTGTCGGCGATCAAGGCGCGGCAGGAGTCTTCTTTCAGGACATCGACGGGAATGGCGCTGGCCTTCGCGCCCAGCGCCTGGAGCTGCTTCACCGCATCGGTGTTCTTCGTCGCATCGCGTCCGGCGACCACGATCGTGGCGCCGGCATTGGCCATTCCCTTGGCCATGCCAAGGCCGATGCCGCCATTGCCGCCGGTCACGACAGCGACCTTGCCCGATAGATCGAAAAGCGTGTTGTCCATTTTCGTTTCCTCCCCTTGGCGCCCTGTATAGCCAACCTATAGCCGAGCGGGGAACCGGTTACAGCCCAAGCCGTTAGCTCCGGCACAGGCTGCGTAGGGCGGTTGGAGGAATTCGATGATAAAGCAGGTTCTTGCCCTGGGATTCGTGGCGCTGGCTGCCGCCGCGTGTGCAACCGAGCATCGTACCGTGGTCGTCGCCGATAACGATGCGTGCACACGCTATGGCTTCACCGCGTCCTCGGCGGACTATGCCCGCTGCCAGGATCAACGCACTGCCCAACGTCGCCTTGGCCGCGTTGCGGTCGGTTACGACGGCGGCCGTGTCACCGCCGATGCGCAAGCCGCCTGCGAGAGCTATGGCGTGCCGCGCGGGTCGGCCAACTTCGATCGATGTGTACAGGACGAGTTCGCGGCGCGTCGGCCGGGCTGACCGACGCGAGGCGAACACGTAGTGGCGGCGACCTCGCGGTCGCCGCCATTTTCGTTTGTGAAAGCTCTTTAAGCTATTTCTTGGATTTGCCCTCGTCCGTCTCGATCAGATTGAGCAGATCGGACGGCAGGGGCTCGGAAGCGATCTCGTCGTACATGGCGTGCAGTTGTTTCTGCAGCCACATATCGAACGGACGGTCCTTCGGGGGCTTGGGAGCGGCCTTCAGCTTGGCGCGCTCCGGCTGGTCCGATTTGTTCTTCGGCGGCATATCATCATTCGCCATAACGCACTCCCCGCGGAATGATGCGAACTCCGCAGGATCCTGTCCGAGGCATACCATTCTCCTCGCAAGAATGCCCATGTCGAGTTCTCCCGTCTACCGCAGTGTCGGAGGAAGCCTTATCGCGGTTCGGCTTCGGCGCCGCCGGCACCCGCCGTCGCGCGCAGGGCCGAGCGAATGTCGTCGGCAGTGGGGCGCTGCTTGGAATCACCTTCGAGCAGCAGGCGCTCCAGCGTGTCACGGGCGCGCGAGATGCGGCTCTTGACCGTGCCGACCGAGACGCCCGTGTGGGCCGCGATGACCTCATACGACTGGCCCTCGAGCACTGCGAGCAACAAGGCCTCGCGCTGTGTCGTCGCCAGCTTGCCGAATGCGGACATGAACTCGCGCATGACCAAGCGGCTTTCCTGGTGGGGCGGGTGCGACAGCGAGTCGGCGATGACCGAGTCGACCGGCACGGTCGGACGCGTGCGGCGAAGGCCGGAGATGAATTCGTTGCGCTGGATGCGGAACACCCACGCGGAGAGGTTGGTGCCGGGCTCGAAGCTGTGACGGCCAGTCAGCGCCTTGATGACCGTGTCGTGCACGAGGTCGTCGGCGGCATCGCGGTCGCGGGTGAGGGAGAGCGCATAAACGCGCAGGCGGGGGAGGATCGCCTTCAACTGCTCGTGGAAGTCGTGGAGATCGTTGTTGCTCTTGGTCGAAGCGGCGACGGTCATCAAATCCTCCGGGGGAAGCGTGTCTGTACCGAAGCAATGCCGGAGCGGAGGAAAGGTTACATTTTCCGCCGCATTAATCTTAGCACTTTGAAATTGCTTAGAATTTCAGCGCATTTGCTCTGAAAGCAGCTTGCGCGCGCGAGATACCCGGGCCTTCAGGGTACCGATCGAGCAGTCGCAGAGCCTGGCTGCCTCCTCATAGGAGAAGCCGCCGGCGCCGATCAGGATCAGGGCTTCGCGCGAGTGCGGGCTGAGCTTCCAGATCGCGGACGAGAGTTCCTTCAGGGCGAGAGTGGCTTCGGGATTGTCGACGGCGATCAAGGGCGCGGCGTTCGATTCGTCGATCGGCGTGGGGCGGCGGCGTTGCGCGCGCAGATCGGAATAGAACCGGTTGCGCATGATCGTGAACAGCCAGCCCTTGAGGTTGGTGCCCTCTTGGAACTGTGCTTGCTTGTCGAGCGCCTGGAGGACCGTGTTCTGGACAAGATCATCGGCGGCCTCCCGCTCACGACACATGAAGCGTGCGAAGGCGCGCAGGTCTGGCAGCAAAGCGACGACATCGTCTTTCAACATTGACCTGACTGCTCCGCCGCTTTCGGAAATTGCCTAACGCCTCGCCTTTGATATGGTGCCATCTTGTATGTGGCGATTGTGCGGATGGATCAAAGCTAAATCGCCAGAGCAACCACTAGATATTGAATGCGTTGTGTGCAGGACGCTTTGCGAGGGAAGTGGGAATTTTTCTCGGGAACCCGCATGGTGCCAATGCGTTACGTGGTCCCAATTTAATGGCCGGCATTGAAACGCCCGGCATATGTGGAGGCTTCTCATGTCGTTCAGGATGTTCGCGCCGGTCTCGGCGATCGTTGCTCTGGGTCTTCTCACTGCCGCGTGCGGCAACAATCCGACCGATCGCGCGCTCACGGGTGGCGCGATCGGCGCCGGTACCGGTGCAGTGGTCGGCTCGACGGTCGGCGCTCCGATCGCGGGCGCGGTCGTCGGCGGCCTGGGCGGTGCGGCGATCGGTGCAGCCACCACGCCGCGTCGCGACTACTAGTCTGGGATAAACAACTGGGCGAAGCGCGATGACGCGCCTAGTCTGACGAGCCTTTGCGGCATCGGCGTCCTATCGGCGCCGGTGCCGTGATCATGTGCGCAAAGCGGGGGTGTTACTGTGGCTGACGGTCTGGCGACGAAGAAGGTATCCGAGGCAATCACCAGAACGTTGCCGTTCCTGCGCCGATACGCGCGCGCGGTGACCGGCTCCCAGCAACGTGGCGACGAGTGGGTGCGCCTGTGCGCTGAAGTGGTGCTGCAGCAGCCCGACTTGATTGCCAACTCCGAAGACACCAAGCTCGGTGTCTTCACGCTCTTCCACCGCCTGCGCCAGCCGTTCGGCACGCTCGATGAGCAGGCAGACGGCCAAGGCGTCAGCGGCCGCCTGAAAGAATCACTCACCGAGATGGCGCCGATGCAGCGCCAGGTGCTGTTGCTCACCGTACTCGAGGGATTCACCGTCAACGATGCCGCCGTCATCCTGGGCGTCGACGTCGATACCGCCGAGCGCAGCCTGCAGGACGCCCGCCGCGAACTGCAGCGCGTGGCCTCGGTGCGCGTGCTGGTGATCGAAGATGAGGCGGTGATCGCGCTCGACGTCGCCGACATCGTGCGCAACGCGGGCCATGAGGTGGTCGGCATTGCTGCCAACGAGAAGGCGGCCATCGAACTGGCGAAGAAACACTCGCCCCATCTCGTCCTCGCGGACATCCAGTTGCGCGGCGCCGACAGCGGCATCTCCGCGGTCAAGGAGATCATGCGGGCGATGTCGGTGCCCGTGATCTTCGTCACCGGCTATCCGGAGCGGCTGCTGACCGGCACCCAACTCGAGCCGGCCTTCGTCATCTCGAAGCCCTTCGACCCCGACCTCCTTCGGGCTGCGATCGCCCAGGCGCTGGACACGGTCTCGATCTAGGGGCGAGGTGGCCTGATAATGGCCCGTTGGTCACTGCGCACGAAGCTGGTGGCGGTGGTCGCCGTGGCGTTTTTGCCGGTGTTGGGTCTCTCTGCCCTGTTCGCCGCCAAGGAAGCCGCCGGCAACCGGGCGCGTCGCGCGGAAGCCATCATCGCTGCGGCGGAGCTCTCGGCATCGGGACATCGCCAGCTCATCGAAGGATCGCGCCGGCTGCTGATATCGGCGTGCGCCGAGGACGCCGTGCAGAAAAGCGCGGATCCCGCCGCCGCGCCCGCCGATATCGAGCGGTGCGAGGGCTATCTTGGCGGCTTGATGAAGAAGTTTCCCACTGAATATTCGGCCGTGCTGGTGACCGATGCCGGAGGTGAAGTGCGCTGCGCCAGTGCGCCATCGGCGATCGACAAGACGTTGGCCGATCGGCAGATCTTCAAGGCGGTGCGCGACACGAAGGATTTCGCGATCGGCACCACGATCGCGAGCCGCGTCACGCGCAGCACGATCGTTCCGCTGGCCGTGCCGATCATGACCGGCGACCGCTTCGCCGGCATGTGCGCGATCGGCATCTCGCTCGAGGGGTTTGCCGACGGCGCCTTCGCGAGTTCGTCCGACGCCGTCACCGTCGACCGCAGCGGGGCGCCGCTTGGCGGCAGGCCAGAGGCGGCCTCGGCCTTGCCGGTGGCCAACCGGATCGCGCAGGCGATTGCTGCCGGCCAGCCGATCTTCACCGACTATGGGCAGAACGGCCTGCACTACGAATTCCACGTCCTGCCGTTGGCGGGCGATGCACTCTTCGTCGTTGCCGCGGTGCCCCTCGGCGAAGGCGTGTCGGGCACGATCCGCGACTGGGGCGCCTTTGCGCTGGTGGTCGCTTCGTTCATGGCCGGCTTGCTGGCGATTTGGATCGGCACCGACCGGTGGATCGTGCGTCCATTGCATCAGATCCGTACATTCGCCAGCAAGGTTTCGCGCGGGGAGAATATCGCACTGGTGGCGCCGCAACCCTGGTCGCCGGAAATCGTCGCGGTGAGCAAGGGCTTGAACGAGATGGCCGAGGCGATCGCCAGCCGCGAGACGGAGCTACGGACCGGCCTCGAGCAGCGCGATCACATGCTGCGCGAGATCCATCACCGCGTGAAGAATAATCTGCAGATGATATCGAGCCTGCTCAACCTGCAGGCGGGCGAGATTCGCTCGCCGCGCCTGCGCCGGTTTTTCGGGGACGCGCAGAACAGGGTGCTGACGCTGTCGATCCTGCATCGCCACCTGTACGAACGGTCGAGCTGGTCGCTGGTCGATTTCCAGCAGTTCATCAGCGATCTCGTGCGCCAGATCACGGTGGCGCGACCCTCGTCCGATCGGCCGAAACCACGCTACCAGATCCGGGCGCCGATCATGGCGGTCGGGCCCGACGTCGCGATTCCCGTCGGTCTCATCGTGACCGAAGCGGTGAGCAGCGCCCTCAGCCACGACTTCAGCGCGGTCGCCCAGCCGGAGATCCGCATCGAGGCGGTGCAGAAGGACGACGAGCAGGCGGAGCTTACCATCGAGGACAACGGCGTCGACATCGGCGCGGGGTCGATCGGGCCCCGTCTGCGCGGAGGCTTCGGCGCCACGCTGTTGCGCGGCCTGGCCATGCAGCTTGGCGGTGAAGCCACGATCGAGGCGCGCGACGGCGGCGGCGTCCGGATCGTCATCGCCTTCCCGCTGCCAGGGGAGCAGGAGAGCGATGCCTAGCGTTCGCCGCACGATCCTTTCCACAGGCCTGGTGATCGGAGCGACGATCGCCGTCCTGGTGGCGGCTGGAGCGCTGCTCACGATCACGCATTCGAATTCGGCCGCTCAGCAGCAGCGTCTCGTCGTCTCGAATTTCGAGACGATCGCGCTGATGCGCGAGGCGCTGCTGACGATGCAGGATGCCGAGAACGGGCAACGCGGCTATCTGCTGTCGGGAGATGTCGCGAGCCTTGAGCCATACGAGCGCGCGAGGCTGCGCATCGACACGGTGTTGCGTCAGCTTCAGGTCTCGGCGGGCGAGGGCGAGGCGGGCCGGCAGATCGTCGAATTCCGCACCGCCGCGAGCGACAAGCTCGAGGAGCTGGCAGCCAATGTCTCGGCCTACCAGCGCCGCGGACGCGACACGACGGAAGGCGCCTCTCAGCTCGCCGCTGGCCGTCGGACCTCCGACCAGTTGCGCCAGACGGCCGATGCCTTCATCGAGGGCCAGCGTCAGTTGCTGGCGCGACGGCTGGCTGCCCTGCGGTCCGAACAGGATCAGGCGGACCTGGCGGGTCTCCTCGTGCTGGCAGGCGCCTTCGTCTGCCTGGTCGTCGGCACTTTCCTGATCGTGCGCGGCTCGGGCCGTCTCGAGGAGGCGCGCAGCCAGTTGCTCGAGCGCTCCCGCCTGCTGCAGGCGACACTCGAGACGCTGCACGACCCGATCTTCGTCCTCGACGCGGAAGGGGCAGTCGTTGCGTGGAATGAATCCTTCGCCGATCTCGCAGGGTGGGATCCTGGCCGTCAGCCCGCACCGACCCGTGACTTCCTGCTCTCTGAGCGCTCTCCGGCGACACGCACGTTGTTCGCGCCGCTGAAGCTCGGGGAGGCAACGCGGGAGAAATCGATAACCGCGCGCGTCGTCCATGACGGGCGTGAATACGAAGTGTCCCGTGGCGAGATGTCGGATGGCGGCGCGGTGGTGCGCTGCGTCGACATCACCGAGCAACTGCGCGATGAAGCAGCGTTGCGCCAGGGCCAGAAGATGGAGGCGATCGGCCAGCTGACCGGCGGCATGGCGCACGACTTCAACAACATCCTGCAGGTGATCCAGGCCAACCTCGACCTGGTCAAGCGCGACGTGACGGGCATGCCCACGGTGCTCGTCCGGCTGCAGAGCGCGGCGGCCGCGGCCGAGCGCGGCGCAGGCCTCACCCAGCAGCTTCTCGCCTTCGCGCGCCGTCAGCCGCTCGAACCGCAACCGACGGCGATCGGCGAACTCGTGTCCGGCCTCGCCATCCTTTTGCGCCAGGCGCTGGGCGAGCGCGTGGTGCCGAACTTCGTCATCGCGAGGGACGCCTGGAACGCCAGGATCGACCCAGGTCAACTCGAGAACGCCATCCTCAACCTCGCCATCAACGCGCGCGATGCAATGCCCGAGGGTGGCGCCGTCCGAGTGGAAGTCTCCAACGCGACCCTCGATCGCCGCTATGCGTCGTTGCATGCCGACGTGACGCCGGGCCCCTATGTGCAGATCGATGTGAGCGACACCGGCACCGGTATGCCGGCCGACGTGGTGGCGCACGCGTTCGATCCGTTCTTTACGACCAAGGAAGGCAGCAAGGGCACCGGGCTCGGCCTCAGCATGGTGTACGGCTTCGTGCGCCAATCGAACGGCCATATCCGCATCGACAGCGCCATCGGGCAGGGCACGAGCGTCAAGATATTCCTGCCGCGGACCCTCGATCCGGTGAGGAAGCAGGAGGCGCCGGTAACAGGAGTGACCACGGGCAACGAGCGCATCCTGGTGGTGGAGGACAACGACGACGTTCGCCAGGCTGTCGTCGACATGCTGTCGGGCTGGGGGTATCGCGTGACGGCGGCGGAAAATCCCGACGTCGCGGTGAAGGTGATCGAGGGCGATTCGAATTTCGATCTCCTGTTCACCGACATCGTGATGCCGGGAACGGTCTCGGTCGTCGAGCTCATCACCATGGTGCAGCGCCTTCGGCCGGGCATGGCGATTCTGCTGACGTCCGGATATGCGCGGGATCTCATTCCCCAGCAGTATCGGGAAGACCTGCCGATGATCGCGAAGCCCTATCGGAGCGACGAACTGTCGGCGCGCATCCGCGCGACCCTGGCGGCGCGGCACGCGCCCGCAGCCCGGCTGGAAGCGGCGCCGGCTGCTGCGGCTCCGGCGTCATCGGAACGGCCACGACGCATCCTGCTGGTCGAGGACGAAGTCGTCCTGCGCATGTCGACCACCGACATGCTGGAGCGCCTCGATTGCTTCGTGTCGGGCGTCGGCAGCGGCGAACAGGCGCTTGAACTCCTGTCGCGCGGTGTGGCCTTCGACCTGTTGCTGACCGATCTCGGCCTGCCCGGCATGAGCGGGGAAGAGCTGGCGGCGGAGGTCCGGAAGAAATTCCCCGGTCTGCCCGTGGTGATCGCCAGCGGCTACGGGCGCTCCGAATCGCAGGCCGAAGGCGTCCATTTCATCAGCAAGCCCTATTCGGCGATCGACCTGCAGCAGGCTCTGGATCACGCCGCCCGGACGTCCTCCGCCGCCTGACCCCGGTTTCGGTCGCCTGCAACCGCCGCCTCGGCTGCGGCGTTAGTAAGGCAGGAAACCGAAGTCTGGGTGGCAAAATGATCATCGCTCCGTCGCAGGCCAACGTCCGTCCCACCGCTCGAAGCATCGCCATCGCTCCGCCATACGACGAGAGCGAGCGGGGCCAGTTGGCGCGATTGCTCGAGGGCGAGTTGTTCGACCTCTACGGCGCGATCCTGATCGTGGTGCCGGTCGCGTTCTTTCTGAAGTCGCTTTGGTTCTAAGACCTCTGCCGCGGCTGCGAGCAACCTTCGTGTAGGCGACCCGTTAGTCAGGCAACGAACAGCGACTGCGTTCCAATTTACCTGAAGGAGCTACCCCAATGCGCTCTATCGCCATTGTTGCCGCGTTTGCGGCCATCACCGTCGGCATCGCTCCGCTCGTGGCACAGGCCCAGACCGCGACGACCACCAGCTCGACCTCCGTCTCTCCGGAAGTGAAGACGATGTGGGAGAAGATGAAGGGCAGCTGGCAGCAGACCAAGGGCGGCGTGAAGGAGCAGTGGGGCAAGCTCACCGACGACGACCTGATGCAGGTCCAGGGCCGCCGCGATATCCTGGTCGGCAAGATCCAGACCCGCTACGGCATCAGCCACGACCAGGCCGAAGCCCAGGTTTCGGGCTGGGAAGTCAAGCACAAGGACATGTAGGCGGAGAAGATGATGACATCGCTCAATCGCTTCTCCCTGATCGCTTTCGGCGGTCTCGTCGGGCTTGGCCTGGCGGGCACCGCCCTGGCGCAGGAGTTCCGCGACACGAGGACCGGCAAGGTGTGGACGCCTGACATGGTTCAGGAGAACATTGCCGAGACCAGTCCCAATGCTGAGGTCAACCGCGCCTTCGATCCGCGGGCGCAGGGCGCGGTGATCCCGGGCATCGTCGTCCAGCATCCGCATGCGAAGTTGATGGGCACCGTGCCGTTCACGGCCGGTCCTACGGTTCCGATCGTCGATGTCGATGCGCCGTCGCTGCAGGCGATTCCCACGAAGCACTGGCTTGCGGTGCTGTACATTACCAACAACAGCGCCAACACGGTCGACGTCGTGCTGGATTGCCACTTCACCAACGGCGGCGCCAAGGTCGAGGATACACGCGTCATGGTCCCGCCGGCCGGCCCGGGTGAACGCCTCGGCATTCCGGTGCGGGGACCGCAGACCGACATCTTCGTCGATCGGGTCAGCTGCGGGGTAGTTACCCCCTCCTGATCTGAATAATTTCTGCGAAAGGGCCGGCATTTCCGTCGCGAGGCGGAAGGTCGGCCCTTTTCGTTGGGTGTGAATCGACGCTACGGTGCCGTTCCTTTTGGAGGGTAGCGTATGAGCGGCATCGGATTGGGACGGCGGACGACTTTGGCGGGCGGCGCAGCACTGGCGGCGGCCTCGCTCATTCGTCCGCGCGAGGCACGGGCGGCCGGCAAGGCCATGACGGTGGTGCTCGAATCCGAAGTCACGATCCTCGATCCCCATTTCACCACGGCCGCCATCACCCGCACCTTCGGCCTGCATGTCTTCGACACGCTCTTCGGAATGAACGAGAAGGGCGAGATCAAGCCTCAGATGATCGAGAGCTGGGAGACCAGCGGCGACAAGCTCGGCTGGACGTTTGTGCTGCGCGACGGCCTGAAGTTCCACGATGGCGCGCCGGTGACGGCGGCGGATTGCGTGGCGTCGCTGAAGCGCTGGGCCGTTCGTGATGCCCTGGGCAAGATGCTGATGGCCGGCACTGCCTCGCTCGAAGCGACCGATGCCAAGACCTTCAAGTTCGCGCTCAAGGAACCCTTCCCGCTGATGCTGGACGTGCTGGGCAAGCCCAACGCGCCGCTGCCGGTCATCATGCCTGCGCGCATCGCCGCCACGCCGGCCGACCAGCGCATTCCCGAGCCGATCGGCTCGGGGCCGTTCCGGTTCGTGAAGAGCGCCTGGCGGCCGGGCGACACCATGCTGCTCGAGCGCAATCCGGATTACGTGCCGCGCAAGGAGGCTCCGGACTTCCTGACCGGCGGCAAGAACGTGAAGATCGATCAGCTCACCTTGCGCGTGATGCCCGACCAGTCGACCGGCGCCAACGCCCTGATCGCGGGCGAGATCGACTACATGCAATACCTGCCGTTCGACATGCTGCCGATCCTGGAGGCCGAGAAGAGCCTCAAGTTCGTGGGCCTGGGCGGCATTCACCAGTTCCAGGGCAACTTCCGCCTGAACCATGCCTTTGCGCCGTTCGACAACCCCGCAGTCCGCAAGGTCCTGTGGAAGTGCGTGGACCAGGACGCGACCCTGACGGCGATCGGCGTGCCCGAGAAATACCGCGCCAAGTCCTGCGACTCGTTCTGGATGTGCGGCGCACCGCTGTCGACGGATGCCGGTGCTGCAGGCAACAAGTTCGATCTTGCCGCCGCCAAGGCCGAACTCAAGGCCTCGGGCTACAAGGGTGAGCCCGTGATCATCATGGAAGTGGCGGGCTCGATCAGCCAGACGGCCTCCAAGCTGCTGGTGCAGAACATGAAGGACGTGGGCTTCACCGTCGAGCAGCAGCAGCGTGATTGGTCCACGGTGCTGGCACGACGTGCCAAGAAGGAAGACTGGTCGATGTTCCCCGTCTACTCCAACGGCACCGACATGTTCTCGCCGCTGTCGCATTTCTACGTGGCGTCGACCTGCAACGACTATCCCGGCTGGTCCTGCGACAACCGTATCCCCGTACTGCTGAAGAGCTTCACCCAGGCCGCGACGGTCGATGATCGCAAGCGCATTGCCGCCGAGATCCAGACCATCGCCTACGAGCTCACGCCGTCGGTGATGTGGGGCCAGTTCACGATCCCGGCGGGCTACCGCTCGAACATCAAGAACCTGATCCAGTCCGACTATCCGATGTTCTGGGAGGTCGAGAAGTCGTGAGCGTTCGGCACAACGAGGCCGAAAACCGCTACGAACTCGACGCGCCGCACGGGCTGGCGATCGCGGTCTATCGCCAGCAGGGCGACAGCCGTCTGTTTACTCACACCGAAGTGCCGCCAGAAGACGAGGGCCACGGGATCGGCGCGCAGCTTGTGCGCGCCGCTCTCGACGACACCAAGGCGCATGGCTTCAAAATCGTGCCGGCCTGCAGCTTCGTCGTGGCGTTCGTGCGCCGCCACCCGGAGTACGTCGCCTAGGCTTTGGCGGCGCCCGATCTGCAGGACACCCGTTTTGCGCCGGTCAACGTCACTTGCCCGCGGCGGAGCAGGGACATCAGCGCGCGCCGCGTCTGGGAGTCGGTATAGCCGCGATCCTCGAGCCGCAGTTCGAGGTCCTTGATCGGGACTTCGGGCCCGTCGATTCGGGAAAGGCTGCTGATCTCATCCAATACCGCGCCCTCGGCGTCGGTCAATCGGTGAAACGAAGGTGGTGTCATTTCCGGCGCCACTCTTGTTGTTGGGGCTGCTCTAGCCGCGTGACAGAAAAATCGCCCAGCAGACACCGATCGCGACGATGGCGCCGACGAAGGACGAGACCAGTACGAGGACGACGCGACCGCTGATCACGCCGCTCCGCGCCTCAACAGGCGTGCGCTGCTGTTCCATTGATCATTCCACTGTGGGTCGTTGAGGGGCTCAGGCCAATGAACGCCTCGTGCAGTCGGGGGGTTGCTGCGCCCGGGGGCCTTTTTGGCCGGGCGGGCGCGACCATGTGCGACCCGGAACCGCAGGGGGAAGCCGACGTTATGGGTCGGCGCACGTTAACGCCCCTACCGATGGAGAATTCGATGCTGCACTGGGCTTTGGTGTTTCTGGTGGTCGCGCTGGTCGCGGCCGTGTTCGGCTTCGGCGGCATCGCGTCGACAGCTGCGGGAATGGCGCAAATCCTGTTTGTCGTCGCGTTGGTGCTGTTCGTCGTGAGCCTTCTGTTCGGCTTCGCGCGCGGACGAAACAATCTCTGAACAACAATAAGTCGCGGCATCGATCGCGACCACAGGAGGCTTCAATGAACTATCGTGGTCTATGCGTAGCAGTGTGCGCCGGCATTTTGGCGGCCGCCTGCTCGACGACGGAAACCCGCACGATCGTCGCGGCGCCGCCGATCGATGATTCCTGCACAAGCTACGGCTATCAGCCCGGCACCGAAGGCTATCGCGTCTGCGTTGATCGCGAAGCCGCCGCCCGCCGTCGCGGCCGGATGAACGCCACATACGCACGCGAGCGCATCGTTGGCGATTCGCAGGACGCCTGCGCTTCGTACGGGCTGGTGCGCGGCACCGACCGTTACGATCGCTGCGTCCAGCGCGAGATCAGCTACCGTAACCCGGCCTGATACGAACCGGCCTGATCTTGGGCCGAGAAGAACGACCTGAGACGATCGCGCGCGGCATTTCCGGCCGCGCGATCCCAGCAGTTGACGATGGCGACGCGGAAGCCGCCGGGCGGCATGGCGTGGCGATCGGGTGACCAATTCTCGTGAAACGTGATTTGCAGGCTCGAGATTTCCGCCGAGGCGGCGATCTCGGCCTGCATTTCTTTTGGCGGATGCCGATGGGCTTTGCCGTGCGGCATGAACAGGACCACGCTGTAGCCGGTGCGCCGCTTCGAATCGTCGAATTGCCAGACGCCGTGGCGGTAGAGACGCACGGCCGCTTCGACCCAGGGATCGCCGCCGTAGAGGTCGGGCCACTGGTCGGCAAAGCGCAGATGGCCCTCGATGATCCGCCCGCCGATCGTCTCGAGGTTGATCAGGCCGGTGTAGCCGGCGAGGTGCTTGCGACACCAGGCGCCGCACCACTCCTCGACCGCCGGCTCGCTCTCGGCGCTGATCTCCCAGTAATCGAACGTACCGTTGCCGCTGGCGATGCCGCGCGCGTGCCGCCACCATTTGGGTTCGCCACCCACGATCGCGACGTCACTGCTGATGTGATCGCCGGTGAGCAGCGTCGTCCAAAAATGACCTGGCAGGTAAGCATCGGCGTAGTCCGCGGGGGATTCGAGGGCGCGACTGCCCACGCCCATGCCCTTCAGATTGTAGATTGGCTTGGAAAAGACGGGGTATTGGGTCGGGGCAACACCGTGCGGTGCAGCATCGAGCCCCTGGCTCAGCGCAACTGCGAGCTTGTCGTAAACCCATCGATGGGTTGGATTCCACGTCCAGGCGTCACTATCTTCCGTGGGGACGAGAACGTCGTCGGGACACGGGACGTTGTCGAAATATTGAGTTCGCCATGGGTCGATTTCGCAAATCGGCACTTGTTTCCCTCTGAGCTGCGGAGTGAGGCTAGCACATGCCGACCCTGACGAACGCACCGCCGCGGGTGGACCGCTTCCTGGCTGTGCGTGCCACCTCCGAACAGCTCGCCGCGCCGCTCTCCGCCGAGGATCAGACCGTACAGTCGATGCCGGATGCCAGCCCGACCAAATGGCATCTCGCGCACACGACATGGTTCTTCGAGACCTTCGTCTTGCGGCCGCATGCGCCGGGCTATCGCGCCTTTGATCCGGCCTACGAATATCTGTTCAACTCCTACTATGAAGCGGTGGGCCCACGTCATCCGCGGCCGCAGCGCGGCTTGGTCACGCGGCCGGGCGTCGCCGAGGTCGCGGCCTATCGCCGGCACGTCACCGAGGCGATGGCCGAACTGCTCGAACGCAACACGGCAGACTGTGCGCCGCTGGTGGAGCTTGGCCTCCATCACGAACAGCAGCATCAAGAGCTGATCTTGATGGATGCCAAGCACATGCTTTCCTGTAACCCGCTGCGGCCGCCGTACGATCCCGCACCGCCGCCGGCGGCGCCGACTGCGGCCACCGGCGAGTGGCGCGCGCAGCCGGGCGGGCTCGTCGAGATCGGTCACGACATCGGCCACGGCGGCGCGGGTTTTGCCTTCGACAACGAAGGGCCGCGACACAAGGTCTGGCTCGAGCCGTTCGCGATCGCCTCGCGGCCGGTGAGCAACGGCGATTATTTGCGCTTCATCGAGGACGGCGGCTACCGTCGTCCGGAGTTCTGGCTGTCGGCCGGCTGGGAGTGCGTGAACAGTCGCGGCTGGGACGCACCGCTCTATTGGGAGCAGAAGGACGGGCAGTGGCACGTCTTTACGCTCAATGGCCTGGGGCCGATGCGCGCCGACGATCCGGTGTGCCACATCAGCGGCTATGAGGCGGCGGCCTACGCCAAATGGACGGGCAAGCGCCTGCCGCGCGAGGCGGAATGGGAGAGCGCCGCGGGATCGCTCGACGGCAAAGGAGCTGTCTGGGAATGGACCGCCAGTCCTTACGTGGCCTACCCGGGCTATCGCGAGCCGCCCGGCGCCATCGGCGAGTACAACGGCAAGTTCATGGCCAACCAGATGGTCCTGCGGGGCGGTTGTACCGCGACGCCGAAGGACCATATCCGCACGACCTATCGTAACTTTTTTCCGCCCGACGCGCGTTGGATGTTCGGCGGTCTCCGACTGGCAGAGGACCTACGATGAACGCACCGCTTCTCGATCTCGACCGTCCGGAAACCTCTGACCTCCAGGACTTCCGCCGCGCGGTACTTTCCGGCCTGTCCCGCCAGCCGCGCGCCATTTCCGCCAAATATCTCTACGACGCCCGTGGCTCGGCGCTGTTCGACGATATCTGCGAGCTGCCCGAGTACTATCTCACGCGTACCGAGACATCGATCCTGCGCGAGCGCGCGCGCGACATCGCGGGTCTCGCGGGCAAGGGCGTTGCGCTGGTCGAATTCGGCAGCGGCTCGAGCGTTAAGTCGCGGCTACTGCTCGACGCCATGCCCGACCTCGCGGTCTATGCGCCGATCGACATCTCGCGCCAGCATCTGCACGAGCAATCGGCACGTCTGCGCCGGGATTACCCCGGCCTGCCGGTCGAGCCGGTGTTCGGCGATTACATGGCGCTGCGCTCGTTGCCCGGCATCGCGAAGGATGCGCCGCGGCTGGGCTTCTTCCCGGGCTCGACCATCGGCAATCTTGAGCCGGAGGAGGCGACGGCCTTCCTGCGCAACGCCCGCGCGCTGCTGGGCCACGATGGCGCGCTGGTGGTGGGTGCCGACCTGCGCAAGGACGCCAAGGTCCTGCATGACGCCTACAACGACTCGGCAGGCGTCACCGCGGCCTTCACCCTGAACCTGCTGGCGCGCATGAACCGCGAGTTGGACGGCACCTTCGACATCGACGGCTTTACCCACGACGCGTCCTACAACGCCGAGCTCGGCCGCATCGAGATCTTCTTCAGGAGCCTGCGCGAGCAGTCGGCGATGGTCGGTGGCCGCCGCTTCGCCTTCGGCGAGGGCGAGCGCGTCCATACCGAATATTCCTACAAGTACGACGTCCACGGCATCGAGGCGCTGGCCCGCTCGGGCGGATTCAAGATCGGGGAATTGTGGACCGACAAGGACCGGCTGTTCGCCGTGGCCTACCTCGTCGCTGACCTCTGAGCTGGCCCCTGAAACGATTAAGCCCGTCTCCAAGTGTCCTTGGAGACGGGCTATCGGGCCGAGCGGGGAGGATGGCATCGCGGAGCGGGGGGCAGGGGCGACACCGAGTACCCGGCCGTGCGAGTACAACGACGCCCAACCCATGAAGGTTGCGGCGAAAGTCGAAAAATCGACAATCGCCGCTAAGTGCCCGCTCGGTATCGATATTATCAGGCCGGGTGCCACCAGCGGCCGCCCAGCACCACGCCCGCCGAGAGCAGACGCGTGTCGCCGACCAGCGTCTCGCCGATCGAATCGGCGTAGTCGTACTTGCCGCTGGCCATGTCGATCACCGTCGCTTCGCCGACGCTGCCGACCTTCAGCGTGCCGAGGTCGGGGCGGCCGATGCCGCGCGCGGGATTCATCGTCGCCATCTTGATGACGGTCGAGAGATCGAGGCCGAGGCACAGGAACTTCGACATGGTGGTGAGAAGATCGAAGGCCGGGCCCTCGATCGAGATCACATGCACGTCCGACGAGATCGCGTCCGGCAGGAAGCCCGCCTTCAGCATGGCGCGGGTCGTGCCGAAGCCGAACGAGCCGCCGCCATGGCCGATGTCGAAGAACACGCCGCGCTCGCGCGCTGCCAGGATCTCGTCGCGGATTTTTCCATTCGGTGCGACCGGCGCGTTGGGGAAGGGACGGAAGCAGTGGGTGAGGATGTCGCCCTTGCGCAGGAACGGCACGACCTCGTGACGGGCCGGCGGCGGCGCGTCGAGATGGGCCATCAGCGGCAGCCCGAGTTCCTCGGCCACGTCGAGTGCGATGTGCAGCGGCATGTCGCCCGAATCGCCGCTCGCCGATTTGCCGACCCGCACCTTGATGCCGAGGATCAGGTCCTTGTGCTCGAGGCCCACGCGCACGGCATCGCGCGCATCGACCAGGCGCATGTCCTGGCACTCGCCCACCATCACCGTCTTGGAGAAGGCGAAGATGCCGGGAAAGGCGATGTTCAGGAACGGCAGGATGCGGACCGGCGACGGCTCGATCACGTGCTTGCGGAAACCGTGGAAGTTACCGGGGCCCGCGCTGCCGGCGTCGATCGAAGTGGTGACGCCGCCGGTGCGCGCGAGCAGTTCGGCCTCGACGCCGAGCGACGTGCCGCCCCAGTAGACGTGCGTGTGCA
>CAIKZO010000123.1 GCA_903832005.1 Enhydrobacter aerosaccus
CGTGCGGGAAGGCTTTGACGAAGCCACAAAACTGGCGCTCAGACAAAATTACAAAAGACGTCTTCATCGTCGGGCCATACATCGAGAATTTGATCGCGTGCAGCAATTTTTGCCTGCGCCCGGCCCGCAAGAAGGCTTTGCAGAGCTCATGGCTCGAATTCAGCGAGCGTTACTCGCTGCTGCACGAAGTAGGCCGCACTAAATTACCTAATGCATTCTTGCTGCTCTGCAGAGAGATGGGGGGCTCGTCAGCCGCGCTTACCCTTTCGAGCCAACTTCAAACCACGTCCTTGCCTCATCGCCTACGACAGTGATCTCGTCCGGCGCTTCGACGCCATTGTGTTAGCGGCCCTTCAAGACGCGAATGGTGGTTTTCCGATCGCCGCGGCGCGCCGCCGGCAGGGCGCAGCCCCACGTAACTTTGTTGCGCGGAGGGGGTGGCGGAATCCGAGACAAATCGCGAGAAGCCCTATGCCATCGGCATCGGGGGTGTCTGAGGATTTGGAGACAAATCCCAAGACACCCCGCGCGGACGCACTGCCGATTAGTTGGCGCGATACACCGTCGTGGACGAGGTGCCGGTCGGCGAGGCCGGATCCGGCGAGACGTAGGTCGTGCTGCTGGCGGCGACGGGGGCCGGGCGCTGGACGACGGTGTCGCTGCGGACGGTGCAGGCGCCGAGAACGAGGGCGAGAGAGGCGATCAGGACGAGCGACTTCATGGGGAAGCTCCGGTGTGAAGAGTGGATAGGGAAATGCGAGCGCATCCCCAACGCCCCCCACAGCCGATCGTTGCACCGTCCTAGAGCTTACGCGTCATGAACAGGCTGAACGGGTCGTCGGCGTAGCCCTCGAACGGGCCGCAGCGCTGGAAGCCGGCGCTGCTGTAGAGGCCGATGGCCGGCCGGAAGGCCTCCGCGGTGCCGGTCTCGAGCCACAGGCTGCTGAGTCCCATCCGGCCTGCCTCGGCGATGATGTGCTCGAGCACGGCCCGGCCCACGCCCTTGCCCAGGAAACCGTCGGCCACGCGCATCGACTTGATCTCGCCCCGCCCCTCGCCCCGCGTCGCATCGAGGCGCTTGAGCGCGCCGCAGCCCGCGATCTCCTCGCCCACCCAAGCCGACCAGAAGGTGACGCCCGGCTGCTTCAGCGCGTCCACGCCCAGGGCATGGACGCTCTCCGGCGGCGAGTTTTCGTGCATCCCGCTCAGGTGTCTCGTGATCAAGGCGCGGATCGCGTCGCCCGAGAGGTCGTCGACGCGCAGCACGATCTTCGGCGGTGATACAGGCGCCATCGGGGAGTCCTCCTCCAAGTCTCAGTTGCCGCGAATGATACCCATCAGACGGCAGTCGAGGGGCGGGAAAATTGCCGGCGGCGAGGACCACGCGGCTGGCTTTCCGGCGGAGCGGCTTGCGTCGGACTCAACCCGGCCAACGATAGGCGTCAGTAACGACCGTAATACGCGATCTGGCGGACGGCGCTTATGCTGGCAATGAAGATGACCCCTCCGGCCCTGCGGGCCACCTCCCCCTTTGAAGGGGGAGGGTTATAAAATTGCGAACGGGAGTGACGAGCGATGAGGCGATGGGTTCAAAAGGTCGATGCCATCGGCATTGGAAGCATTATCGGCAGCGTCGGCAGCACCCTCGGCCGGACGAGGGTCTCCCGTCTAATTCCCGTTTATTAAACGGGAGCTTCGCACATGCCCGACAGAAAATTTCTCGTCACTTGCAGGAGTTGTCGCTCATGTAGTCGTGCACCGCGATCTTGCCGGCGATGATGTCGGCCTTGGCCGCCTCGACTTTCGCCTTCATCTCGGGCGTGACCAGCTTTTCGTTGTACTGGTCGAGCGTCCAGTCGACGCCGCCCTCCTTCAGGCCCAGCACCGTCTTGCCGCCCTTCCAGGTGCCGGCCTGCGCCGTCCTGAAGCTCTCGTAGGCGGCAATGTCGACCCTCTTGATCATCGAGGTGAGCATGGTGCCGGGATGCAGGTAATTCTGGTTGGCGTCGACGCCGATCGCGTACTTGCCGCGGTCGGCGGCGGCCTGCAGCACGCCGATGCCGGTCGAACCCGCCGCGCCGTAGACGACGTCGGCGCCGCGATCGAACTCGCCCTTGGCCAGCTCCGCGCCGCGGCCGGGGTTGGTCCAGGCGGCAGGCGTCGTGCCCGTCATGTTGGCGATCAGCTCGGCGTTCGGGTTGGCGTACTTGATGCCCTGCTCGAAGCCGCACTGGAACTTGCGGATCAGCGGGATGTCCATGCCGCCCACGAAGCCCAGCTTGCCGGTCTTCGACGCGAGCGCCCCGGCGACGCCGACAAGGAACGAGCCCTCGTGTTCCTTGAACAGCACGGACTGCACGTTGGGCAGGTCGACGACGGCGTCGATGATGGTGAAGTGGACGTTGGGGAATTCCCTGGCGACCTTGCCGAGCGCGGTGGCCTGGGCAAAGCCGACGGCGATCACCGGATCCTGGCCACGCTGAGCGAACCGCCGCAGCGCCTGCTCGTACTGCGTCTCGTTGCTCGGCTCGAAATCGGCCACGGCGATCGTGGTCTCGGCGGTGAACTTCTGTGCGCCCTTGCTCACGCCTTCGTTGAAGGATTTGTCGAACTTGCCGCCGTTGGAATAAACAATCGCCGGCTTCACAGGCGTTTGGGCCATCGCCGGCAGGGCGACAACGAGCAACACGGCGAGCAGCGATCCAGACAAGCGGTTCATTGTTATTCTCCCTTTGATGTCAGCGCCGGTTCAACGCCTCGACGACGGCGCGCAGTCCGGCATCGATCCGGCCGGCCAGCGCGTGGACCTCACCGATCTCGGCCGTCTGGAGAGTGCCCATGACCGCGCCGCACGCACTGCACTGGACGACCTCGACGGGATGGGCAGCGCCCGCCGGCATGATCGTCTTCAGCTCGAAGTCGTGGCCGCCGCAGTGACCGCATTTCGATGTCGCCATGTTTCCTCTCCCGCTCGCCGGAGGGTAAGGTATCGCAGGCAAGGGGCGCAACGATGAGTGGCAGGTTCTTGAGCGGTGCGCTTCTGGGTGCGGCGCTGATGTTGGCGGCGCCAGCCATGGCCCAGACGCTCACCCTTGCAGACCGCACGCACACGACCACGCTCACGCGCGAGGCGCTGCTGGCCCGGCCCGACGTGCGCGAGATCACCCTCGACCGCGATCCGGTATATGGCCGCGCCATGACCTATCGCGCCCTTCCCGCTACCGCACTGCTCAAGGATCTGACGGTCGGCGCCGACGACTACATGCAGGCCAAGGCGACGGACGATTTTTCGGTGAGCATCCCCGCGCACCTGTTGGGCGAGGCCTATATCGCGATCGAGCCGGCCGCCACACCGTGGCCCAAGATGCCGGGCGTCGACAAGGGCACCGCCGGGCCGTTCTACCTCATCTGGCGCGCCGCCAACCCGGCCGCCATCAGTTCCGAATACTGGTCCTATCATCTGGCCGCGCTCACGGTCACCGACAGCCCGACCAAACGCTGGCCGCAGCTCGGCGTGGCGGCCGGTGCGCCGGACCAGGTGCGCCATGGGCTCGAGCGCTTCGTGTCGGTGTGCCTGGCCTGCCACCGCTTCGACGGCGCGGGCGAAGGCACGATGGGGCCCGATCTCGGCCGGCCGATGAACCCTGCGGCGTGGTTCCAGCCGGCGGCGCTGAAGAAGTTCATCCGCAATCCCAAATCCGTGCGCGACTGGCCCGACGCCAAGATGCCGGCCCTCAGCCCCGAATCGCTCACCGATAGCGACATCGACGCGATCGTTGCGTGGTTGGAATACAAATTGCTCAAGCACTGAGCGAATAGGCGTTGAGTTGGTAAGAGGAGAAATCGCGTGAGCAAACCCAAGGTCGCGTTCATCGGCACCGGCGGCACCATGTCGTCGCTCGGCGTCCATCCGCTCGAGCTGCAGGACTACGGCATCCACAACAACCGCATGCATGCCAGCGCCATCCTCGCTCGCTTCCCGGAAGCGAAGGAAGTGGCCGACGTGTTCGCGGTCGACTTCAAGGACATTCCCTCGACCGACATCTATTTCTCCGAGTGGCAGGCGCTGGCCGCCCTCTGCAGCAAGCTGCACGCCGAGCATCCCGACCTCGCGGGCGCCGTGATCGGCCATGGCACGGCGACGCTGGAGGAGACGGCGTACTTCCTCAACCTCGTGCTCAAGGTGCCGTTCACGGTCGTGCTGATCGGCTCGCAGCGGCCGGCCTCCGGCATCTCCACCGACGCCGCGATCAACCTGGTCAACGGCGTGCGCACCGCGGCCGATCCCGCTAGTCGCGGACGCGGCGTGCTGGTGCTGCTGAACGACGAGATCCAGGCGGCGCGCGAAGTGACCAAGACCTCGAACTGGCGCATGCAGACGTTCCGCACGCACGACTTCGGCGTGATCGGCCATGCCGACGCCGACGCCATCGCCTACTACCGCAAGGTCGAACGCAAGCACTATCCCGACACCGAGTTCGACGTGAGCGGCCTGAAGGCGTTGCCGCGTACCGACATCGTCTATGCCTATCCCGGTTCAGACGGCACCGCGGTGAAGGCCTTCGTCGCCGCCGGCGCCAAGGGCATCGTCTCCGCGGGCTTTGCGCCGGGCTCGCCGCCGCCCGCCGACCTCACGGCTTTGACAGAGGCCGTGAAGCAGGGCGTCGTCGTGGTGCAATCCTCGCGCGCGGGCTCCGGCCGCATCTTCCGCAGCAAGCGCCTGACCGACGCCGGCATCCTCTCGGGCGACAATCTCAACCCGCAGAAGGCCCGTTTGCTGCTGGCGATCGCGCTGACGAAGACCACCGATCCCGTCGAGATCGCGCGGATGTTCGCGACGTACTAAGCGAAAGATCCCGCGCTACGGATGGTGCAGTGCGTTGGATCATGGCGCGGCTCACGCGCGCCGCAAAAAGATGTGATGCGCCGCGATCATCCGGTGTTTCGACCGCACACGTATCGAGGGGGCAGGTTAACACCGCCCGCATCTATGGTGATGCGGCTCTCAGGGAGACTTCCATGACCAAGCAGAGCTTCTTCGTCACCGCCGCCTCGATCTTCGCCGCCACCACCATGATCGCCTCGGCCGCCAGCGCCGCCGGCGTGAACTGTGGCGGCACCAACGCCTGCAAGGGCCAGAGCGCCTGCAAGTCCGCCGCGAACGCCTGCAAGGGCCAGAACGCCTGCAAGGGCACCGGCTTCACCGAAGCCAAGGACGCTTCGGACTGCACCGCCAAGGGCGGCAAGGTGATGTAATCCCGCATCGACAGCGGCCCCCCCGCAGCTGTCGGTCGGACGGGCGTCCTCGGGAAACCGAGGGCGCCCCCTCTTTTTTTTTACTTATCACCAAACGTGCGCTTGTAGGTCTTGGTCAGCACGTGATCGAGGCGGGCGCCGGGCTCGAAGTCGACCATGGCGTCGGGACGCTTGAGGTCGGGGATCTGGCGGTCGCAATCGATCGGCGCACCGATGACTTGCGTTACCGGATAGGTCGACGACCAGGCGCGCACGCCCTCGTAATCCTCTTCCTCGTCCGACACGTGCTTGTCGCGGATCTTGCCCGAGGCGTGTTCGATCTCCATGCCCATCATGGTCGTCGCCTTGAATTCCTGCGCGTTGGGCTGGCGGATCAGCTTCGAGCGCTCGGGATAGATGCGGTCGATGAAGCGGTCCATCAGCTTCAGCTTCTGTTCCGGATCGTCGATGTGGTGCGCGTTGCCCCACGCCATCACCGAGCGATAGTTCACCGAATGATGGAAACCCGAGCGCGCCATCACCAGCGCATCGAGATGGGTGACGGTGAGGCAGACCGGCACGCCTTCCTTGGTCTTGCGGATCATGCGGCTGGCCGCGGAGCCGTGCCAGTAGAGATGGTCGCCCTCGCGCCAGAATCCGGTGGGCGTGCAGAACGGCCGGCCATCGATGATGTACGAGATGTGGCAGACCAGTGCGGCGTCGAGGATCTCGTAGACCGTCTTCTTGTCGTAGCGGCCGCGCTCGTGGACGCGCTTCACCTTGTTCACTTCGCTGACGCCGAAGGCTTCGGCGGTGTTGGGGGTCGCAATCGTTGCCATGAAAACTCCTGAATTTCGGGCCGGACCATGACGCTGTTGTGGACTATACGAAAGGGCCAGTTCCGCGAAAATCACCTGTACCAGTCATGCCCCGCAAGATGGCCCCTCTCGGTCTAACTCTCGATCCCGCCTCCGCCGTGCCGCTGCACCGGCAGATCGGCGAGCAGGTCCGCGCCGCCATCCTCGAGCGCCGCCTGGCGCCCGGCCAGAAGCTGCCGTCGTCGCGGCTGATGGCGGCCGAACTGGGCTGCGCCCGCGGCACCGTGCTGCTGGCGATGGACCAGCTGGTGGCCGAGGGCTACGTGGTGGCGCAGGCGGGTTCCGGCCTGTCGGTGGCGACCAACCTGCCCGACGAGATGCTGGTGTCGCCCAAAGTCACGCCCCGCCATCCCGCGCCCCCGGCCGCGCCGGTGTTGTCTCGCCGCACGCAGGCGGCACTCGCTGCCCAGACGATCGAAGAGACGTTCGACGACTCCCCCACCGCTTTCCCCACTGGCCAGCCCGACCGCGCGGCCTTTCCCTTCGCGCTGTGGGCCAAGCTGCTCGAACAAGAATGGCGCAGGCCCTCGTGGGCGATCGCGGGCGCACTCCATCCATTCGGCCATCCGGGCCTGCGCGCCGCGATCGCGTCGTACCTCGGCCTGGCGCGCGGCTTCTCCTGCGAAGGCAGCGCCGTCGTCGTGACCTCGGGGATGCGGCAGAGCCTGTCGCTGTTCGCGCGCCTGATCCTCGATGCCGGACAAGAAGCATGGATCGAGGAGCCGGGCTTCGTCGGCACGCACGAGGCGATGGCGATGGCCGAGATCGAAGCCGTGCCCGTGCCGATCGACGACCAGGGCTTCTCGGTGGAGCAGGCGATGAAGCGCGCGCCCAAGGCCCGCCTCGCCGTCGTGGCACCCTCGCACCAGTTCCCGCTCGGCACGGTCTTGAGCCTGCAGCGCCGTCTCGAATTGTTGAGCTGGGCCGAACGCACCGGCAGCTGGATCGCCGAGGACGATTTCGACGGCGAGTATCGCTATGCCGGCCGGCCGCTGGCGCCGCTGCGCGCGCTCGACCGCACGGGGCGCGTGGCCTATCTCGGCAGCTTCTCCAAGCTCCTCTTCCCGGCGCTGCGTCTGTCCTACGTCGTGCTCCCCGCCACGCTCGCCGCCACCGCCGAACGCATCATGACCGGCACTGCCGCCCGCGCCTCGCTGCTGGGCCAGGGCGCTCTCGCCCGCTTCATCGCCGACGGCCATCTCGCAGCACATCTTCGCCGCACGCGCCTGCTCTATGCCGAGCGCCAGCAGGCGTTGATCGTCGCCGCCGAACGCCCCTTGAAAGGCCTCTTGGAAATGGCACCCGATCCCGGCGGCATGCACCTGATCGCGCGACCCACGCCCGCCATCGCCGCCGGCTTCGACGATCACGCCATTGCCGCAGCCTGTGCCGCCCGCGGCGTCAACGTCTCGCCGCTGTCGGCCTGCTACTCCGGCCGAGCCAAGAAACACGGCCTATTGCTGGGCTACGCCGGCACGCCCGAACAGGACATGCCGGCAGCGCTTGCCATCTTGCGGAACGTCATCCGCGCCTAGCCCGTGGTGACCGCCGTCTCGACGTCGCTGGGATCGATCTGCCGGCGCAAGCCTGCGTTCAGCGCATCGCGGTCGAGCTCGCCCTCCCACCACGCCACGACAATGGCGGCGATGCCGTTGCCGGTGATGTTGGTGAGCGCGCGCACTTCCGACATGAACTTGTCGATCGAGAAGACGATCGCCATGCCGGGCACCAGCGCCGGATTGACGACGGTGAGCGTGGCCGCGAGCGTGATGAAGCCCGCACCCGTGACGCCGCTCGCGCCCTTGGAGGTCAGCATCGCCACCACCAGGATCAGCAGCTGCTGCTCGAGGCTGAGATGGACGCCCAGCGCATGGCCGATGAACAGCGTCGCCAGGGTCATGTAGATGTTGGTGCCGTCGAGGTTGAACGAATAGCCCGTCGGCACGACGAGGCCCACGACCGGCTTGGAGCAGCCGAGCCGTTCCAGCTTCTCCATGAGCTGCGGCAGGGCGCTCTCCGACGAGGAGGTGCCGAGCACGATCAGCAGCTCGTCCTTGATGTAGGCGATGAAGCGGAAGATGTTGAAGCCGACGATGCGGGCGATGGTGCCCAGCACCACCACAACGAACAGCGCCGCCGTCACGTAGAACACCGCGATCAGGCCGAGCAGGTCGCCCAGCGCCGCCGGGCCGAACTTGCCGATCGTGTAGGCCATCGCGCCAAACGCACCGAAGGGCGCCGCCTTCATCACGATGCCGATCACGCCGAAGATCGCGTGGCTGGTCTCGTCGACGAGGTCGCGCAGCCTGGCGCCACGCTCGCCCATCGCCATCAGCGAGAAGCCGAACAGGATGGCGAACAGCAGCACCTGCAGGATGTCGCCCTTGGCGAGCGCGCCCACGACCGAGTCGGGAATGATGTTGAGCACGAAGTCGACCGACTTCTGCGCCTCGGCCTGCTTGGCGAAGCTCGCCACGGCGGCGGCGTTCGCCTTGCCGGCGAGGCCGTCGCCGATCGGCACGAGGTTGCCGATGATCAGGCCGATCACCAGCGCGAAGGTCGAGACGATCTCGAAGTAGACCAGCGCCTTGATGCCGACCCGGCCCACCTTGCGCGCGTCCTGGATGTGGCTGATGCCCGACACGACGGTGCAGAAGATGATCGGCGCGATGACCATGCGGATCAGCCGGATAAAGCCATCGCCCAGCGCCTTGATCCAGTCGTTGGTGGCGATGTTGGGCCACAGCCAGCCGACCACCACGCCTAGCGCAATCGCAAACAGCACCTGGACATAGAGGATCCGGTACCACGGCTTCTTCGGTGCCGCTGTGCCCACACTTGCCATCGTCGTTCCCCTCCCAGGGACGTTCAAAAGAAGAACTTATAGCACGGCGCGATGTCAGCCCGGCAGCGGTTGCGCGTCGAGCCAGGCGCGCGCTTCTTTCACGGTCTTGAAGACGCCGACCGGTCGCTTGCCCGGGGTGAGATTGATATAGCGCTCGATGACCGTGGTCGTCGGCGCGTCGACCGTGACGAAAACCAGGGGGCCGCCGACCATGGTTGCCGTGTAGGCACTTATGCGCGCACCCAGCATCATGACATCGTGATCGTCATGCTCCGGCACGACCGTCGTGACGTCGAACAGCTTGCCGTAGGGCATTGCGCCTGCGGTCACGATGTCGTCGAGATAGACCTCGACGTCCTTCAAGGTCACCACCCCGTCACCGGTGATCAGGACCAATTTCTCAGGATGCAGGATTTCCCAGCGCAGCGGCATTCGTCTCGTCCATATTCGCTCAGGCCTATTAGTCGCACACCGAGCGCAGGGCTTTCCACTCCTGTTCGGTAAAGGCCGGGCGGCCGGTGGGCGGACGCTTCGTCGCGGCGATGCGCTCCGCCGTCGGCGGGTGATCAGACCAGATGCCGAGCGACAGCGCCGTATCCGCGGGTTCGTGCTGCATCAGCTGCTCGAAGAAGCGCGACATGCCGTCGGCCCGCAGGCCTCGCTTTTCAAGCAGCCGGATGCCGGTCGCATCGGCCTCGCGCTCGAAGGCCCGGCCATTGCGCAGCGCCAGCAGCAGGCTGCTGCCCGACCCCAGGGTGCCGAGATCGGAGTAGCCGCCGGTCAGCAGCCCCAGCAGCAGGTTGATGCCGTACTGTCGCGCCATGCCCTTTATCGGATGCTCGTTCACGGCGTGGCCGATCTCGTGCGCCAGCACGCCCGCCACTTGCTCCCCATCCTTGGCCTGGTCGATGAGCTCCGAATAGAAAACGAGATAGCCGCCCGGCAGGGTGAAGGCGTTGACCGGCCCCCCCTTCACGATCGTCACGCCGACCGGATGGCCGAGCTCGCCGGTGCGGGCCAGCCGATTGGCGAGATCGTTGATGGCTTTCAGTCCCTCGGTGCCCTTGCACAGCGTGCGGCCGGCCAACAGCTCGTCCCGCACCTCGCGACCGACCTTGGCTTGCAGCCGATAGGGCACCAGGGGAGCGGCATACTCGCTGCCGTAGTCGACGAGGCCGAAGAAGGCCGCCACCAGCACGACCAGCGCCGCGCCCAGTTTCAGTACGCGCGGCGCGGCCTTGGGCCTGGGCGCATCGAGCGCTGCGAGATAGGCCACGCGTGCGAGCTCCGTCCTCAGCGCCGGCTCGACCACGACCAGCCGCGCATCGCTGCCGGCGACGCTCACCAACGGCACCGCCTCGTGCTCGGTATCGCCCAGCACGACCAGGTCCTCGAGCCGCCAGCGTGCGACGATCGAGAAATCGTCGGGCCGGTAGATGATCAGCTCGCCGATGCCCCACTTGGCGCCGACTTCGGTGACGGAGGCGGTGATGCCGTCGTAGTAGCGTGCGGGCCCAGCCATGCTCAGACTCCGCTCACGTCGAACATGTCGAGCAGGCCCTCGCCGTAGTTCGGCCCCTTGTCGGGCGGCTGCCGGATCGCGGCCCCATCGGGCACGCCGTAGATCCAGAGCTCGTTGGCGATCAGCCGCAAGGTGCGGTGCATCACCCACGGCCAGCCCAGCCCCAGGGTCATGACGACGATCAGGTAGTTCACGACCATGAAGCTCCACATGTGGCGCGTGCCGATCGCGGTGGCGAACAGCACCGGCCCCGCGCGCACGCGCGCCACGAGATAGCGGAAGAGATAGGCCTGCCACCAGCAGCGCAGCGGCAGGATCAGCACGCCGAACAGCGTCGACACGACCAGGAAGGCAATGACGATGATGAGGACCGTGGTGAGCCCGGGCTTGGTGAAGATCTCGGTGATCTTGGCCTGGTCGACGCCAAGCTTGGCGCCGCCGATGCCAAAGGCGGTGGCCGTGAGCCCGATCACCGCGATCCAGACGGCGATGTTCAAAAAGTAGTAGCCGATGTAGCGGCCGTAGATGTCGCCGGCGCGGCCGGCAAACTCGAAGCGCTGCGTGCCGATCGCCGCGCCCGTGATGCGTGGCCGCGCGAGGTTGACCGAGACCAGCGGCGTCATCAGCTGACCGGTCATGGCGTTGGCGAAGTTGAGCGCCGTGGCCATCGCGCCATAACTCCAGGCCGAACCTGCCTGCGCACCGCGGATGCCGCGCCAACGGGTGCGTGAGAGCCGGTAGCGCAGGCCGGTGTACTGGCCGACGAAGGCCAATGGAAAGCCGATGAAGGCCACCGATATATAGAAGACGTCGAGCACGCCGAAGCCCGGTACGGCACGGCGCTCGATCGAGAAGTGCCAGACCAGCCAGACAAGGCCGGCCCACAGGCCCAGGATCAGCAGCACCAGCACGAAGCCGATGAATAGCTCGAGCCCCCGCCCGCGATATTCGAAGCGGTCGCCCAGCACGGAGAAGTGACTCCACAGATAACGCCGCAGCCTCGTGCGGCCCCAGAAGCGCGACCAGCCCAGGGTCAGCACCATCAGCAACAGGTGCCGCAGGTAGATGCCGTAGAGCTCGCCGAGCTTGCCGTCGTAGACCGGCCGGCTGGGCGTGAGAGCGGGAGGCGGTGCGGAAGTGTCGGTCATGCGGTCCTGAGGGTCGCCGTTGCATGCAACATCGGTTCGACAACAGCATGACTGAACAACCAGCACTCGGCGTGAACGATATCGCGGTCCCGGCGAATGACGCGCGACAGGGCCAGCACGTCGGCAAGCTGGGCCGCGCGGATCCGGGTCACATTGAGATGCGTCACCTCGGCCATGACGCCCGCCGCCGCGCGCAGCGACAGATGTGATACGGCCAGCAGCGCCGGCATCGTCCAGCCCTCGCCCTTTGGCGGCGAGAAACGCACGCGCACGTCCTGATCCTGGCATTCCTCGACGAACAGCTCGTAGCGCTCGCGCTCCGGCGTTGCGCTTTCGAGGGCCGTCTGCAGTTCTTCTTCCGTCATCGGCCCCACTCTATGCTATCTCCGGCCATCATGTCCTTCCTCGACCACATAAGGCGCTGCAACAACGCCGACCTCAGTCAGTTCGAGCCCTGGTTCATCGGCGACCGGCGCGTCGGCTTCCTGCATCGCGATTTCCTGCCGCTGGTTGCCGTGCGTACCGAGCTGTTCGGCCATCGCGACGGCGGCTGGCACCTCTCGTCCGCCCTCGACACGCCGCAGAAGCGCAGTGCCGCCATGCGCACCTTCCTGCTCGACCTGCGCGAGCGCGGGCTGTTCGGCAAGCAGTGGCGCGAGGAGGCTTACAACGTGAGCCAGACCTTCGCCGATCCACCGCTGATGACCATGGAGCGCGCCGCCGTGCCATGGTTCGGCGTGCGCGCCTACGGCCCGCACATGACCGGCTTCGTGCGCAAGGCCGACGGGCTGCATCTGTGGGTGCCGCGTCGCTCCTACGACAAGCCGACCTTTCCCGGCGAACTCGACAACACCGTGGCGGGCGGACAGCCCGCGAGCATCGGCCTGCTCGACAATTTGATCAAGGAATGCGGCGAGGAAGCCTCGATCCCGCCCGAGCTTGCGCGCCAGGCCAGGGCGGTGAGCTATGTCTCCTATTGGAATCAGTCGAACTGTCAGTTGAAGCCCGACGTCATGACCTGCTTCGACCTCGAACTCCCGGCGGACTTCACGCCGCGCGCCAACGACGGCGAGGTCCATGCTTTCGAGCTGTGGCCCGTGCAGCGCGTGTTCGAGACCGTGCGCGATACCACAGAGTTCAAATACAACTGCAATCTGGTGTTGATTGATTTCTTCGTGCGCCACGGATTGATCCCCGCCGACGACCCGCTTTTCTTCGCGATCGCCGAAGGTTTGCATGCGCCGCAACCGAGTGAAGGGGGACCATCCACAGCGAGTTGATGTAATCTCTCCTTAACGGATTCAGTCGAGCGCAATGGCGCGTCGTTCCGAATACGCGACCGGCTCGATTGGTTTTGCGGAAAGGGGGCACCCCTCATGCCCTTTCGCACTCGGTCTGTTGTTGTCGCGATCACGCTTCTCACCTCCCTCACCGTTGGACTGCGGGTCGCCGCGCAGGACGGCCAGCACGGCATCGGTCATGCCGAGAACCACGACTGGTACCAAAGCCTGAAACAGCCGGGCACGGGCATGTCGTGCTGCAACGGCACCGCGAACGGCATCGAAGGCGATTGCCGACCGACACGCGCCTACATCGACGACAACGGCACATGGCGTGCGCTGATGGACGGCAGATGGGTGGTCATACCGCCGCGCGCCGTCCTGCAAAGCCTGGCGCCCGATGGCGGCAGTCACATCTGCGCCAACCGCACCGGCACGATCTACTGCTTCATGGGTGGATCGCCGAAGTCTTAGCCGGCCGAAGGCCGCCTAAGACTTCGGCGGGCAGGCGGCAGCGGTTGTAATCAACCGCGAGAGCCTGCGCGGTTCCAATTGCGCACCGTCACGCCGGTGGAGGAATCTTCGAGTCCTTGATGACTTTGCGCCACTTATCCGTCTCGCTGACGAGATCCTTGGCATAGGACTCTGCCGTGCCGCCGACAGGGATGAAGCCCAGTTCCTCGAGCCGCGCGCGCACCGTCTCGTCGGCCAGCGCCTGGTTGATCGCGCCGTTCAGGGCCTCGATCAGTTTGGGAGGCGTGCCGCCTGGCGCTGAGATGCCGAACGGCACGGCGGCTTCCATGCCGGAGAGGCCGACCTCGGCCACCGTCGGCACGTCGGGGATCAGCGACGAGCGCTTGGCGGTCGCCACCATCAGCCCGCGCACCTTGCCCGCCTTGATCGGCACCGCCGTCGGCATCAGCACATCGGAGAACACCGGCACGTGGCCCGCCATCACGTCGCGCAAGGCTTCGGCACTGCCCTTGTAGCCCACGTGATCGAGCGGAATGCCGGTGCGCGCCTTGACGTATTCGCCCCACAGGTGCGGCACGCTGCCGACGCCCGCGGAGGCATAAGGCACGATGCGGCCCGGCTCGGCCTTCGACCAGGCGATCAGCTCGGCCACCGACTTGTACGGCGCGTCGTTGTTCGCGGCGAGCAGCATCGGCAGATCGACGAAGCGCGTGATCGGCGCCAGGTCCTTGAACGAGTCGTAGGGCAGCGGAATGCCGAACGCGACGTTCACCGACAGCGCGCCCGGCGTCAGCAGGATAGTGAGACCGTCGGGCTTGGCCTTGGCCACCACTTCGGTGCCGATGATCGTGCCGCCGCCCGGCTTGTTCTCGACGACGACCTGCTGGCCGAAGATCTTGGTGAGCTTCTCGGCGATGATGCGGGAGGACGTATCGGTCGAACCGCCCGGCGCATAAGGCACCACGAAGCGCACCGGCCTGTCGGGGAAGCCCTGCGCGCGCCCGGGAAACGGCAGTGCCGCCGCCAGGGCCGCACCTAATAGATGACGCCGTTTCATTTTTCCTCCGTACTCTTTTGCCCAAGGTTGCACGTCGTGCGAAGCTGGCGCAACAAGGGGTATGGGCGTGACGAGGGATGGGCAAGGTCTGGAAGTGAGCAATGCCGATGCGGGGGCAATCGGCGCGCTCGACTTCCTCAGGGACGAATGGCTGGCGTTCGGCAATCGGTTGAGCGAGTTCGTCGCCACTGCCGAGAAGGAAGAGCGCGCGCCGTTGCTGCCGCTGATGGCGGCAAGCCTGATGCTGTCGATGAACTCGGCCGACGGTCAGGCAGGCGCGGAGCGATTGCTCGCGCGCGCTGAAGCGCTGTCTAAGAAGGGCGCCGACGTCACCGATCGCGAGCGGGCGTGGCTCGCCGCAACTACTGCATGGGTTGCCGGCGACACCGACCGGTGCCTGGCGATCCACGAGAAGATGAGTGCCGAGTGGCCGCGCGACCTGCTGGCGATCAAGCTCGGCCAGCTGCACGCCTTCAACCGTGGCGACGCCGAGACGCTGCTGCGCTTGGGCGAGCGCGCCGCCGCCGCCAATCCCGAGAACCGCTTCGTCCACGCCATGCACGCCTTCGGCCTGGAGGAGTGCAATCGCATCGAGGAGGCGGAGGCCCTTGGACGCAAGGCGCTGACGATCGATCGACGCGATCCGTGGGCCCATCACGTCGTCGCCCACTGTCTCGAGACGCGCGGCCGCATCGTCGAGGGTGTCGCCTTCCTCCAGTCGATGTCCGACACCTGGGAAGGCTGCAACTCCTTCATGTACACCCACAACTGGTGGCATCTCGCACTGTTCCTGATCGACCTCGATCGCGACAACGAGGCGCTGGCGCTGTTCGACAAGCGCGTGTGGGGCGTCTGGAAGGAATTCGCCGAAGACCAGATCAACGCGATCTCGCTGCTGGCGCGGCTCGAACTGCGCGGCGTCGATGTCGGCACCCGCTGGGCCGACGTCGCCCCCTACCTGAAGCCGCGCCTGCACGAACACTTCTCGCCCTTCCTCGATCTTCAGTATCTCTACGGCCTCGCCCGCGCTGGCGAGCAGAGCGCCGTAACCGAGATGCTGGCCAGCCTCGAGGATCGCGCCGAGCGCGCCAAGAAGTTCGAGCGCGAGGCCTGGTCCGACTGCGCCGTGCCGGCCGCACACGGCCTCGCCGCGCATGCCGCGGGTGACTTCGCAAGCGCCGCGCGCCTGCTGGGCCAGGCGATGCCTCATCTGCAGTCGATCGGCGGCAGCATCGCCCAGCGCGCGCTGTTCGGCGCGATCCATCTCGACGCGATGATGCGTTCGGACTGGAACGACGCGGCGCTGAAGGTCCTGCAGGCCGACGATCGCGAACGGCCCACCGTGCCCGCCACCAAACGCGCGCTGGCCGGTCTCTATCGCAAGCTCGGCCGCACCGAGCAGGCCATGGCCGCCGACTACCAGGCCGAACAACTCGCGCGCCGCTACCGGGGATTGACGATTTGACCGACGACCTGACGCAACTTTCCGCCGCCCGCCTGTCGCGCCTCTACGCCAAGGGCAAGCTTTCTCCCGTCGAGACGATGAAGGCGGTGCTGGCACGCGTCGACAAGGTCAATCCGACGATCAACGCGCTCTGCGTCGTCGACACCGCCGCTGCACTAAAGGCCGCGCGCGCCTCGGAGAAGCGCTGGAAGAAAAACGAGCCGCTCTCGCCGCTCGACGGCGTGCCGGTCTCGATCAAGGAGCTGATCCGCACCAAGGGCTGGCCCGCGCGCATGGCAAGCAAGCTCACCGATCCGGCGCCCGCCGATCGCGATGCGCCGGCGGTGGCGCGGCTGCGCGAGGCCGGCGCGATCCTGTTCGCGCAGAGCACCAGCTCCGAATTCGGCCACAAGGGCGTGACCGATTCGCCGCTGCATGGGCTGACGCGCAACCCCTGGAACATCGAACGCACGCCCGGCGGCTCGTCGGGTGGCGCGGGCGCCGCCGTCGCTTCGGGCATGGGCCCGATCGCGGTCGGCACCGACGGTGGCGGCTCGGTGCGCCTGCCCTCCAGCTTCAACGGGCTGGTCGGCCTCAAGGCCACCTACGGCCGCATACCGGCCTGGCCGCCCGGCCTGAACGGCGATCTCGCCAACACCGGCCCGATGGCGCGTACCGTGCTCGACTGCGCGATGATGATGAACGTAATCGCCCGTCCCGATCCGCTCGATCCGACGCAGCTGCCGGCCGACCACACCGACTACGTGAAGAAGCTCTCGGGCAAGCTGAAGAAGCCGCGGGTCGCCTTCATCCTGCGCATGGGCGACCATCCGCTCGACATCGAGGTGGCCTCGCTCGTCACCAAGGCCGCACGCCAGTTCGAGAAGCTCGGCTGCACGGTCGAGGAGGCCTTGCCGCCGTATCCCTACGCCGACGCGAGCCGCATCTTCGTCACGCACTGGCTGACCAACGCGCAGCGCCTGCTGCAACTCTATCCCGAGAGCCGGCATGGCGAGTTCGATCCCAACCTGCTCGCCTCGGCCAAGGCAGGCGAACGCTACTCGCTGCAGGACACGATCACCGCCCACGCCCAACGCCGCGAGCTGGCGGTCGCCTGGAACGGCTTCTTCGAGAAATACGATTTCCTGCTGACGCCGATGATCGCGGTGCAGCCTTTCCCGGTGCTGAAGAACCTGCCGGACGGGCCCGACGGCAAGCCCAACCGGCAATGGTCACCCTATTCCTCGGTGTTCAACCTCACGCGCCATCCCGCGGCCTCGGTGCCTTGCGGCATCAGCCGCGAGCGCCTGCCGATCGGGCTGCAGATCGTGGCCGGCCACTACAAGGACGCGGCCGTCCTGAAAGCGGCCGCGCACTACACCGAAGCCAATCCCCTCCCCTTCCCGCGACTTCCGGAGAACAGGAAATGACCGCCGATCTCGCGATGATGCCGGCCCACGAGCTGGTGAAACTCTTCAAGGCGCGCGAGGCCTCGCCCGTCGAAGCGACCAAGGCCGCGATCGCCCGCATCGAGGCGTTCAATCCCCAGCTCAACGCCTTCCAGCATCTCGACCCCGACGGAGCGTTGCGCGCGGCGCGCGCGTCCGAGAAGCGCTGGAAGAAGGGCGGCAAGCGCCTCAGCGACATCGACGGCGTGCCGATCACCATCAAGGACATGGTGCTGACCAAGGGCATGCCGACGCGCATGGGCAGCCTCGCTACCGACGAGAACGGCCCGTGGAACGTCGACTCGCCCGTGGCGCAGCGGCTGCGCGAGGCAGGCACCGTGCTGCTCGGCAAGACGACCTCGCCGGAATACGGCTGGAAGGGCGTCACCGATTCCAAGCTGTTCGGCGCCACCCACAATCCCTGGAAGATCGGCCGCACGTCGGGCGGTTCGTCGGGCGGCGGCGTTGCCGCCGAAGCCGTCGGCATGGGCAATCTCGCGATCGGCACCGACGGCGCGGGCTCGGTCCGCATCCCTTGCTCCTTCACCGGTCTCTTCGGATTGAAGCCGACGCAGGGCCGCGTGCCGCTGTGGCCGCCCTCGGCGCAAGGCACGCTCTCGCACATCGGCCCGATGACCCGCACCGTGCGCGACGCCGCGATGATGATGAACGTGATCGCGCGGTACGACGCGCGCGACGCCTACGCGCGGCCTGACGACGAGGAGAATTTCCTCAAGGGCTTCGACAAGGGCGTGAAGGGCCTGCGCATCGCCTATTCGCCGAACCTGGGCTTCGTCGAGAAGGAAAAGATCGACCGTGACGTCGCCGTGGCGGTCGAGCAGGCGGTGAAGGTGTTCAAGACCCTGGGCGCCAAGGTGGTCGAGGATTCGCCCGACCTGCAAGGCCTCGATCCGCGCAAGATCCTGAACGCGCACTGGCAGTCGAACGTGGCGCTCTTGCTCAAGAGCTACAGCGCCGAGAAACAGGAGTTGATGGATCCGGGCCTCATCAAGGCCGCCGGCGTCGGCGCCAACCTCGGCCAGGAAGCCGTCGTGACGGCGATCCACCAGCGCCAGACGCTGAGCGTGATCATGAACAACTTCATGGCCAAGTACGACCTGCTGCTGACGCCCACCATGCCGGTGACGGCGTTCGCCGTGAACGAGCCCGCGGCCTGGGGCGGCGACGGCGTCGACATCGGCTGGACGCCCTTCACGCTCACCTTCAACCTCACGCGCCAGCCGGCGGCGACCATTCCCTGCGGCCTCGACCGCGAGGGAATGCCGATCGGACTGCAGATCGTCGCGGCCCATGCGCGCGATGCCCTGATCCTCCGCGCGGCGGCTGCGTATGAAAGGGTACGGCCGATACCGGCGCCGCCTCTGGCGCACCAGGTTTGAGGTGTAAATGCTGTTCAATCTCTACGTCATCGATGCGGTGATGGTGCTGTCCGCGCTCTTCAGCGCGATCAGCGCCTTCGCCGAGTGCCGCCCCGTGCCGATCCCGCGGTGGCGCCTGCTGATGCCCGGCGCGTTCGCCCTGCTGGCGACGATCCTCGTGCTGGCCTTTCCCGTCCCGAGCGACCTGATGGACGCCGAGTTCTGGACGGTGCTCACGGTCTCCGTTTTGGTCGGCGTCGCCCGCGGCAGCTTCATCGCCATGGCGTCCGATCACTACTGGCGGCTGGTACGCCTCGAACGCGGGCTCGACGCCTTCGTGGCCGCCGTGGGGTTGGTCCTCGTCGGGATCGTGCAATTCGCCATCGAGGTCACGACCCGTGCGGAGAACTACGTCGAGACGACGTTCGAGTTCATCATGTCTGTGATCGCGGGCTACCTGCTCGGCCGCTCGATCGCCTCCTGGTTCCGCGCTCGCGCCCTGCATCATCACGATCTCAAGGAAGTGTAGGAAAGACGTTCCCTGCTGCGATATGATCGCAGGCAAAAGGGAGAACGCCGTGACGCGATACGCGATTGCGATCCTTAGTCTGCTGGCGACGACGGCAGTTGCCTCCGCCCAACAGCAGAAGATCGGCGCCCCGCCCGAAGCCTCGAACATGAAGCTGGTCGGCACAGACGATTTGCAGGCGCGCTCGGCCTATCAGCCCACGATCCATCACCAGGGCGACCGCTGGATCGCCTATATCGGCCATCATGGCGGCACCGACGAGGTGCCCGATCCAGTCAATCCCATGACCGGCAAGGCCGAGCACAACGGCACCTCGATCGTCGACGTCACCGATCCCGCGCATCCGAAATACCTGCGCCACATCCCGGGCCAGGCCGGCAAATACGAAGGCGGCGGCGCGCAGATGGTGCGCGTGTGCGACGGCAAGGGACTGCCGCACGGCGACCCCAACGCGGTCTACATGCTTCGCACCTTCGGCAGCGAAGCGCACGAGATCTGGAACACCGCCGATCCGGCCAACCCCGTGCTGGTGACGCGCCTCGACGGGCTGAAGGACACGCACAAGAGCTGGTGGGAGTGCGACACCGGCATCGCCTACCTCGTCTCCGGCGCGCCCGACTGGCGGGTGCGGCGCATGACGCAGATCTACGACCTCTCCGATCCCGCGCATCCGAAGAAAATCCGCGACTTCGGCCTGCCCGGCCAGGAACCCGGCGCCACCGGCGCCGTGCCGACCGAACTGCACGGGCCGATCTCGACCGGTCCCGCCGGCAACCGCGTCTATTTCGGCTACGGCACCGACAAAGGGGGCACGCTCCAGATCGTGGATCGCGAGAAGCTGCTGAAGGGTCCGGCTGCGCCAACGCCGGAGAACCTGCGCGCGCCTGAGATCGCGCGGCTCGATATGTCGGGCTGGAACGGCGCGCACACGACCTTCCCAATGCTGCAGATGCCGGTCGCGCAGTTCGCCAAGGACAAGGACGGCGCCAAACGCGACATGATCATGATCGTCGACGAGGCGATCCTGAACGAATGCACCGAGGCGCGGCAGATGGTCTGGTTCGCCGACGTCTCGACCGAGAAGCGGCCGATGATCGTGTCGAGCTACACCGCCGACGAGGCGAGCGGCAATTTCTGCCAGCGCGGCGGCCGCTTCGGCTCGCACTCCTCCAGCGAGAGCATGGATCCGGTCTTCTACAAGAAGATGACCTTCATAGCCTTCTTCAACGCCGGCGTCCGCGCCGTCGACATACGCGATCCCTATCACCCGACAGAAGTGGGCTACTTCATCCCGTCGATCACCGACAAGACTGATAAGCGCTGCCTCATGGTCGACGGCAAGGAGCGCTGCAAGACCGCCATCCAGACCAACAATGTCGAGACTGATGCCCGCGGCTACATCTACATTGTCGATCGCGCCAACACCGGGCTGCACATCCTCGAGCTCACTGGTGTCGCGCGCCAGACCGCCGGCCTGCCCTAGGCAATGCTGAAGCAGCGCACCCTCATCTACGCGCTGCTGGCGGCCACGCTCGTTGTCGGCCTCGCGGGATTTTCGTCGTTTGCCCACTGGTACAAGGGCTGGATGGACGAATGGGGACCGGGCTGGCACGCGACGGCCTGGCCGTTCCTGCGCGACGGCTTCCCGCCCGGCCGCGCCTGGCGCAACGGCGACGTCACGGTCTATGTGCGGCCCAAGCTCGGCTTCTGCGCCAACTGCGACACCGGCGTGGTCGACGATTCCGAGGTCGACCAGGTGACCGACGTCGACCTGCTCGACGAGAAGTTCACGCCGGTGCAGGACGGCCGCCGTATCCGCATCACCGACCTGTTCGGCCGCGCGCGGCTCTACAACATCGCCACCAAGGACGGCACACGCACCGCCGAAGGCATCGCCGTCAATTACAAATGCGACCTCGTGGTGGCGTTGATCGTCGGCAAGCTCGACGATCCCGCCGTCGCCAAGGAAGCACACGCGTTCATCGAGTCGAACACCGTGCAGGTCTGGCTGAACCAGCTTCTCGACGGACGTTAGCCCCAGACTTCCTTCGCCACCTCGACGCAGCGCGCGAGCTTGGCCCATTGCTCCTCCTCGGCCAGCACATTGCCCTCTTCGGTCGAGGCGAAGCCGCATTGGGGCGAGAGGCAGAGCTGGTCGAGCGGAGCGAACTTCGCGGCCTCCTCGATGCGGCGCTTGAGCTGGTCCTTGCTCTCGAGCGCGCCGGTCTTCGACGTCATCACGCCCAGCACGACCTGCTTGTTCTTCGGCAGGAAGCGTAACGGCTCGAAGCCGCCGGCGCGGTCGCTGTCGTACTCCATGAAATAGGCGTCGACGTTCATCTTGTTGAACAGGATGTCGGCCACGCGCTCATAGCTACCCTGCGCCATCCAGGTGGAGCGGAAGTTGCCGCGGCAGAGATGCATGGAGATCGTCATGCCTGGCGTGCGGCCCGCGCAGGCCGCGTTCACCAGGTCGGCGTAGACGTGCAGCAGCTTCTCGGGATCGTCGCCACGGTCGCGCAGCATCTGGCGCTGCTGCTCGTCGCAGAGATAGGCCACGAAGACTTCGTCCAACTGGAGATAGGTGCAGCCCGCCTCGCCAAAGGCGCGCACGGCCTTGGTGTAGGCCGCACCGAGATCGGCGAAGAACGGCTCCATCGTCGGATAGGCGGATGATTCGATCGCCTTGCGCCCGCCGCGGAAATGCAGCGCCGTCGGCGACGGGATCGTCATCTTCGGCACAGCCTTGGCGATCGACTTCAGGAACCGGAAATGCTCGATCATCGGATGCGTGGCCGGAAAATCGATCTTGCCGTGGACGTGCAACCCTTCGGCCTTGGTCTCCGTGCCCTTGAACTGCAGCCCCTGGGTCACGCTGACCAGCTCGACGCCCTCGAGATGCTTCAGGAAGTCGTAGTGCCACCATGAGCGCCGGAACTCGCCGTCGGTCACCGCCTGAAGGCCGATCGCTTCCTGCTTGCCGACGAGCTTCGTGATCTCCGCGTCCTCGACGGCTTTCAGGTGAGCGGCCGTGATTTCGCCCGCCAGCAGCTGCGTGCGCGCCTGCTTCACTGGCGCCGAGCGCAGGAGGCTGCCGACTTGATCTGCCCGGAATGGCGGCTTGGTCCGTTGCGTCATGCCGGCACTCCCAGCGCGTTGCGAATCGAGGAATGGAAGTGCACCAGCGACGGCTCGTTGCGGCCGTAGATCACTTCCTGCGTGGCGCCAGACTCGAAGCCGATCTGCATGCGCTCGCCCAGCGGGAAATCCTCCTCCATCACCGTGCGGATGGCGATCTCGCGGTTCTTCTCCCAATAGGAATCGGGTCGCGTCGTGCCCGCCGGCCGGTAGATCGTCATCTCCACATCGCAGTGGCTCGGATCGTCGCGGCCCGGAAAAGCCCGCCAGATCTCGATATGGTCGACCTGCCAGATCACGATGGTGTTGGGGAACAGCTGGTAGACCGCAATGACGTGCGACTTGAAGCGGCGTTCGCTCTCGTCGGCCGCACGCGCCGTCTCGATGGTGGTGCGCGGCACGCACATCCGACCGTGCGGGCCCGCCCCGTCGAAGGTGCCGCAATTGCCGATGAAGTACGGGCCGATGGTTTTCCGGTGCAGATGCGGGATGTGATAGCCCTCGAGGAACGTGTCGATGGCGAACTTCCAGTTGATGCGCGGCTTCACCCAATCGCTGGAGAACAGCGGATAGGTCTCGAGCTCGAGCGCATCGAAATCTGCTGCCAGCGCGCCGAGGCCGGCATCGACATCGAGTTCGAGACTCTCGCCGGCTTGCGCAGGCTTGGGCCGCACGAACAGCATGCCGTGCCGCTCCGCCGCCGGCAGCCGCACCAACCCATGCGCCGCGAGATCGATACCGGCAAAACCCACTTTGTCGGTCGTGCCCAGAAGCTTGCCCGTCAGGTCGTAGGTCCAGCCATGATAAGGACAGGTGAAGGCGCGCGCATGGCCGCAACCTTCGGCGATGGGTGCGGCGCGATGGCGGCAGATATTGGCGAAGGCCATGACCTTGCCTTCGGCCGTGCGTGTCATCAGCACCGGCATGCCGGCCACGTCTTCCGTCAGATAATCGCCGGGCTTGGGCAGTCGCGTCGACAGGCCCATGAAGATCGGCTGGTCGCGGAACAGTTTCTCGCGCTCGAGCGCAGCACGCTCGCGGCAGGAATAGTTGACCACCTTGTTGCGGAACATCGCCTCCGCCAGGTCGGTCGTGCGGGCCTCGATATGGCCCAGCAGCCGCCTCCCGACGGCCAGTTCTTCTTGTCGTTCCATGGTCGAAGCTTAGTCCTTCGGCAGCAGGCTGAAAACATCCTCCGGCGAGCGGCCGCCGTCCCGTAGCGACTTGATGGTGAGCGACCGGTCGCGCTTGGCCAGGCGCTTACCGTCGGGCGCGGTCAGCAACCGGTGATGGGCATAGAGCGGCGTGGCGTAGTCCAGCAGCTTCTGCAGCAGCACATGGACGTGCGTCGAGGGCAGCAGGTCCTCACCGCGCGTCACCAGGGTGATGCCCTGTAGATGGTCGTCGTGCGTCACCGAGAGGTGGTAGCTGGTCGGCGTGTCCTTGCGCGCCAGCACGACATCGCCGAACAGCAGCGGCTCGCCCTCGATGCGGCCCCTCTTCTCGTCGGTGAAGGAATAGGGCCCCGCCTCGACTGCCGCCTTGGCTGCGTCGAGCCGCAGGCAATGCTCGACACCGGCGGCCAGGCGGTCGCGGCGCTCCTGGGGTGACAGATGCCGGCAGGTGCCGGGATAAAGCGGTCCGTCCGGGCCGTGCGGCGCGCCGGCCGAAGCGGCAATGTCGGACCGCGTGCAGAAGCAGGGATAGATGAGGCCCCGCGCGTCGAGCCTGTCGAGCACCCTGCCGTACTCGGCGAAGTGCTCGGACTGTTGCCGCACCGCACCATCCCAGGTGAGACCGAGCCAGGTGAGGTCGGCCAGGATCGCCGTCTCGAATTCCCGCTTGCTGCGGCGGATATCGACGTCCTCGATGCGCAGCAGGAAGGTCCCGCCGACATCGCGCGCCCGGTGCCAGCACACCCGAGCCGAATAGGCCGAGCCGAGATGCAGCTCGCCCGTCGGGCTGGGGGCAAATCGGGTCACGGTCGTCATCTTCCGACGTTACAGCGGGTTCGACGGGCGTGCTATGCCGGGCGGATGGCAAACACGATCCTCGACGCCGAGAACATGAAGAAGGCGATGCAGCACCTGGCTGAGGTTGACCCCGACTTCGCGCGTGCCATCAAGGAAGTGGGACATCCCGAACTGCGAGTCGTGCCGTCGGGCTTCGGCGGGCTGATGCGCTCGATCTGCGGCCAGCAGATCTCCGTCCATGCCGCGCGCGCGATCTGGTTGCGCCTCGAGGAAGCCGTGCCGACCATGGATCCGGCGGACTTCCTCAAGTTGACCGACGAGCAGCTGCGCGCCGTCGGCCTGTCGGCGTCGAAGATGAAATATGGCCGTTCGCTCGCCACCGACATCGTCGAGGGCCGCATCGACTTCGCCCGGCTCAAGACGCTCGATGATGCCGCGGCGATCGCGATGTTGACGCAAGCCAAGGGCATCGGCCCCTGGACAGCGGAAATCTATCTGATGTTCGCGCACGCAAGACCCGACATCATGCCCGGCCTCGATCTCGGCCTCTGGATGGCAGCGCAGCATCTCAAGAAGCTCAAGACGCGCCCCGACGCCAAGGGCCTGCTCAAAATCGCAGAGCAGTGGCGTCCCTGGCGCAGTGCAGCGGCGTTGCTGCTCTGGCACTATCGCCGCAACATGCCGGACTGGAGCAAGAAGGAGCTCCCGACTACGGCTAAGCCGAAGATGGCGGCAAAGCCAAAGATGATCGCCAAGCCGAAGGCAGCGGCGAAAGTGAAGACGGCCAAGAAAAAAGCGGCGAAGAAGAAGCAATCAGGGAAGAAGAAATGACCAAGATCGACGGCCCCACGCACGGCCCGCAAAACGGCGGCAAGCCCCAACACCTCGTCGTACTGCTGCACGGCTACGGCGCCGACGGTAACGACCTGATCGGTCTTGCGCCCGTGTTGGCGCCGCTGATGCCCGACGCGCTGTTCGTCGCGCCCAACGCGCCCTACCCCTGCGACGGCAATCCGATGGGCTTCCAGTGGTTCCCGATCAATCGGCTCGACCCCGCCTCGCGGCTGGTCGGCACGCGCAGCGCCGCGCCCTTCATCGACACGTTCCTCGACGAGACGATGGCCAAGTACGGGCTCGACGAGAGCAAGACCGCGCTGGTCGGCTTCAGCCAGGGCACGATGATGTCGCTGCACGTCGGCCCGCGCCGCGCCAAGCAACTCGCCGGCATCGTCGGCTTTTCGGGCGCCATGTCAGGCTTCGATGAACTGAAGAGTGAGATCAAGACACGTCCGCCGGTGTTGCTGGTGCATGGCGACGCCGACGAGATGCTCCCGCACACGATGACCGAGGAGGCCGCTGCAGCCCTGAAGTCCAACGGCATCGACGTCACGGTTCATATCGCGCCGGGCGTCGGCCACGGCATCGACCAGAGCGGCCTCTCGCACGCCGCGCGTTTCCTGCTGCATGTCTTCGGGCTGCGCGTGCCGCAGTGACGGAAGGCACCTGCAAGAAGGGTTTCGAGCGGGTCGCCGAAACCTTCGCCCAGAACTTCGCCGAGCGCGGCGAGATCGGCGCCTCGGTGTGCGTGACGGTGAACGGCGAGACCGTCGTCGACCTGTGGGGCGGTATCGCCGATCCCAAGATGCAGGCGCCGTGGGCCAGGGATACGGTCAGCGTCGTCTTCTCCTGCACCAAGGGCGCGACCGCGCTCTGCGCCCACATGCTGGCGAGCCGCGGCAAGCTCGACATCGATGCCCCCGTGAGCGAGCTGTGGCCGGAGTTCGCCCAGCACGGCAAGGAGCGCGTGACGACGCGCATGATGCTCGATCATTCGGCCGGCGTGCCGGCGTTGCGCGCGCCGATGAAGAGCGATGGACCCTACGACTGGGCCTACATGACCGAGCGCCTGGCGGCCGAGGAGCCGTTCTGGGTACCGGGCACGCGCAACGGCTACCACGGCTTCACCTTCGGCTGGACGGTCGGCGAGATGGTGCGGCGCGCCTCGGGCAAATCGCTCGGCGCCTTCTTCCGCGACGAGGTGGCCAAGCCGCTCGGCATCGATTTCTGGATCGGCACGCCCGAGGCGATCGAGCCCCGGATCGCACCGGTCATCGCCTTTCCGATGCGCCCCGAGCAGGCCAAGACGCCGTTCCTGATCGACCTCATGACCGACAAGACGTCGATCCCGTTCCTGTTCTTCATGAACAACGGTGCCTGGCGGCAGGGCGGCGCCAACAGCCGCGCGGGCCATGCGGCCGAAATCGGCGCGGCCAACGGCATCACCAACGCACGCGGCCTCGCGGGCATGTACGCGCCGCTCAGCACCGGCGGCGGCAAGCTCGTGGACCAGAAGACCCTGAGCCGCATGGGTGAGGTCTCGATGGCCTCGCACGACGACGCGACCTTGCGCATCCCGACGCGCTTCGCGCCGGGCTTCATGAAGTCGATGGACAACAGGAAGCGCTCGATCGCCGCCACCCTGTGGGGCGAGGACTCCGACAGCGTGATCCTGTCGAGCGCGGCCTTCGGCCATGTCGGTGCGGGCGGCTCGCTGGGCTTCGCCGATCCCGTCGCCGGCATGTCCTTCGGCTACACGATGAACCAGATGGGCCCCGGCCTGCTGATGAACGCACGCGGCCAGAAGCTCGTCGACGCCGCCTATCTCTCGATGGGCTACAGGAACAAAGACGGCGGCGTCTGGGTGCGTTGAGCGACCGGACGCCATGAAACTTCCTCCTACCTTCCGGCCGCTGGCCGATCGCGCGGTGATGACCGTGTGGTCGGGCCTCTGCACCTCGACGATCGGCGAAGATCTCTTCCGGGTGGCCAGCGTCTGGCTCGCGGTCGAGGCCGCCGGCAACATGGTGGGCCTGGTCACCGGCGTGCAGTACGTGGCCATGCTGATCGCGGGCCTGTTCGGCGGCGTGATCTTCGACCGCTGGCGCCCCGACAAAGCGATGATCGGCTCGCGCGCGTGGAGCGCTGTCTTCTCGCTCTTGCCGGTGGTCGGCTATTATTTCTTCGGCATCTCGATCACGTTGCTGATCATCTCCTCGGTCGGCCTCGCCTGCCTGCGCATGGTCTTTTCGCCAGCGCTTCAATCGACCATCCCGACCCTGGTGCCCGACCGCGACGAGCAGCAGGCGATCAACGGCCTGTTCGATGCGACCTACCGCATCGCCCGCCTGTTGGGGCCGATGGTGGCGGCGCTGCTCCATCTCTTCATCCCGGTGATCCACTTCCTGACGGCGACGGCGCTGGGCTTCGCGATCTCCGGCCTGTCGCTCCACGCGGCGCGCGACCGTTTGGTGGCTGAGGAAGATCCGGTGAAGCTCCGACCGGGACTCATGGGAGCGTGGGATGCCCTGACCGCCGGTTTCCGCCTGATGCTGAGCGAGCCTGTCACCGGCGCGGTGCTGATCGTGAACGCGGTAATCAATGGCCCGTGGATGGTGGCGCTCAGCCTCGCGATCGCGCTGATCGTCACCGAGTATCGCCCGACCTTCCTGGGCTTCGGCGACCTGTCCGCCTATGCGCTGGTGATGGGCACCTACGGGTTGGGCGACCTGAGCGGCAACATCGTGGCAGGCTCGGTGCGCTTCCGGCGGCCACTCTCGACCATGTTCCTGGGCTACGTGGCGATGGGCATCGGCTTCTCGTTCCTCGCCGTCTCGGTCTGGATCCTGCCGCCGGACAGGCTGCTGCCCGCCATGATGCTGGGCGGGCTGCTGGCCGGCCTCGGCGGTCCGTTCTTTTTCGTGCCCATGCTCACGCGCATGCAGAACGTCTTCCATGGGCACGACATCGCCCGCGTCTTCCGACTGCGCCTCGTCGTGATGGCCGCCGCCATGCTGGCTGGCAGCGTGATCGCCACCTGGTGCTTCCAGCTCATGGGCGCCGTGGCCACCCAGTTCGGCTGCGGTGCGCTGATCTTCGTCGTCGGCGTTGTCGGCTACCTGATCTGCCGCCGCCTCGAAGCCCACCAGATCGGCTGAAAATCCTCCTTGCCGACCACAGTGTGTATTGATAGCCTCCGTTAAATACACACCGTTTCCCTAAAGGAGACCTCGATGGCCAAGGCGTTCCCGACCGACAATCCGTTCCTCAAGGGCTACTACGCACCGGTGAACACCGAGGCCGAGGCGGGTCACCTGCAGATCACGGGCGAGATGCCGAAGGAGCTGCTGGGCACGCTCTATCGCAACGGCCCCAACCCGCAGTTCGCGCCGCGCGGCCCGTACCACTGGTTTGGCGGCGACGGCATGATCCACGCCTTCCACATCGAGAACGGCAACGTCTCCTACAAGAACCGCTGGGTGCGCACGCCCAAGTGGGAGATCGAGAACAAGGAGGGCGAGGGCCTGTCGGGCACCTTCGGCAATCCGCGCTACACCGATCCCAGGGTGATGGCGCTGAACTCGACCGTCGCCAACACCAACATCGTCTGGCACGCCGGCCGCCTGCTGGCGCTCGAAGAGGCGCATGCGCCCTTCGCGCTCGATCCCGCGACGCTCGCGCCAAAAGGCTACGAGACCTACGGCGACAAGCTCGTCGGCCCGTTCACGGCCCATCCGAAGTTCGACCCCGAGACCGGCGAGATGATCTTCTTTGGCTATTCGGCCAAGGGCCGCTTCAGCAAGGAGATCAGCCTGCAGACGGTCGATCGCAGCGGCACGGTCACGCGCGCGGAGATCCTCGACGGTCCCTTCCCCTCGATGGTCCACGACTTCGCCGTCACGAAGAACTGGATCGTGCTGCCGATCTTCCCCCTCACCTCGTCGATGGAGCGCGCGATGAAGGGCTTGCCGCCCTTCGCCTGGGAGCCGGACAAGGGCACGCACATCGCTTTCATCCCGCGCGCCGGCACGGTGGCCGACGTGAAGTGGGTGACGGCGCCCGCCTCTTACGTCTTCCATCCGATGAACCACTACGAGACCGCGGACGGCAGGATCGTGGTCGACGTCATGAAGTACGACGTGGCGCCGCTCTTCCCGCTGCCTGACGGCTCGCCCAGCGCCAAGGAGTCACCGCCGGCGCGCCTGTTCCGCTGGACCTTCGATCTCTCTGGCAAGGCCAACACGTTCAAGGAGGAACAACTCGACGACCGCGCCGGTGAATTCCCGCGCTTCGACGAACGCTTCTGCATGAGCGACTACCGCCATGGCTGGATCGTCTCGGGCAATATCGTCGAGGGCAAGGACGGCCGCGCGCGCCACGATGGCCTCACCCACTACGATCTCAGGACCGGCAAGAACAGCACCTTCAGCGCCTCGGTCGACGATCGCTTTGGCGAGCCGATCTTCGTGCCGCGCTCGGAGACGGCGGCGGAGGGCGATGGCTGGCTGCTCAGCGTGATCTATCGCGGCGAGGAAAAGCGCAGCGATCTCGCCGTCTTCGAGGCCACCGACTTGACCCGGGGCCCTGTCGCCGTAGCCCATCTCTCGAGCCGCGTGCCGGCCGGCTTCCACGGCAACTGGCGTCCGGGAGTTTTGTGAGGCAGGTTGCGCCGATGATTATTGTCCACCATCTGAACAATTCGCGCTCGCAGCGCATCCTCTGGATGCTGGAAGAACTTGGCCTGCCCTACGAGGTCAAGCGCTACCAGCGCCTGCCCTCGATGATGGCGCCGCCCGAGCTGAAGGCGGTGCATCCGCTGGGTAAGTCACCGGTCATCACCGACGGCGACAAGACGCTGGCCGAATCGGGCGCGATCATCGAATACCTCGGCGACACCTACGGCCACGGCAAGCTGACGCCGGCGCTCGGTACGCCGGAGCGGCTGCACTACACCTACTTCCTGCACTATGCCGAAGGCTCGCTGATGCCGCTTCTGTTCATGAAGCTGGTGTTCGGCCGCATCCCGACCCGCCTGCCCTTCTTCTTCAAGCCGGTCGGCCGCGCCATCGTGAAGGGCGCCAACACCACCCTGCTCGATCCGCAGATCGGCAACCACTTCATGTTCCTCGAAAGCGAGCTTTCCAAGCGCGAGTGGTTCGCCGGCTCCGCGTTCACCGCCGCCGACATCCAGATGAGCTTCCCGCTGGAAGCCGCCGCGGCCCGCGCCCCGATCATCAAGCAGATGCCCAAGCTCTCGGCCTGGCTCGACCGCATCCAGGCCCGACCGGCCTACAAACGCGCCCTGGAAAAGGGTGGACCCTACGAACTGGCGAAATAGGAAACGATCATGGCTCTCCCGGCATTGCTGCGCGACAACCTCTCGATCCCGGTGGTCGGCGCGCCACTGTTCATCATCTCCAACCCCGACCTCGTGATCGAGCAGTGCAAGGCGGGCGTTGTCGGCTCCTTCCCCGCGCTGAACGCACGGCCGAAGGAAGTGCTGGAGGAATGGCTGAAGCGCATCACCGGTGAGCTTGCCGAGTACAAGGCCAAGCATCCGGACAAGAAGGTGGCGCCCTTCGCCGTGAACCAGATCGTGCACGCCTCGAACGATCGCCTGATGCACGACGTCGAGCTCTGCGAGAAGTACAAGGTGCCGATCCAGATCACCTCGCTGCGCGCACCGGACGAAGTCGTGCCGTCGGCGCATCGCTACGGCGGCCTGGTGTTCCACGACGTCACCAACGTAAAGCACGCCAAGCGCGCGCTGCAGGCGGGTGTCGACGGCCTCATCCTCGTGTGCAACGGCGCGGGCGGCCATGCCGGCGCCCTCTCCCCCTTCGCCCTCGTGCCGGAAGTGCGTCAGTTCTACGACGGCTGCCTTCTGCTCTCGGGCTCGATCTCCAACGGCGCCAGCGTGCTGGCAGCGCAGGCCGTCGGCGCCGATCTCGCCTACATGGGCACGCGCTTCACCGCGTCGAAGGAAGGCAATGCGACCGAGGCCAACAAGCAGTGCATCATCGATTCGACCGGTGAGGAGATCGTCTACACCAACCTCTTCACCGGCGTGCACGGCAACTACCTGAAGAAGAGCGTCGCCGCGTCCGGCCTCGATCCGGACGATCTTCCCGTTGCCGACAAAAGCAAGATGAACTTCGGCTCGGGCGGCAACAGCAAGGCCAAGGCCTGGCGCGACATCTGGGGCGCCGGCCAGGGCGTCGGCCAGATCCACGACGCCCCACCCGCCGGCGAGATCGTCGCCCGCCTCAAGGCCGAATACGAGGCCGCAAAGGCCGCCCTCCTCTCGGGAGAAACTGTCCCCACAAGGCTGAAACAAGCCGCAGAGTAGGCTATACCAGCGGCCACATGCGCCGCATTTACAACTGGTTGCTGCACCTTGCAGGCACCCGCTACGCCCTGTCCGCAATGGGCGCGGTATCGTTCGCTGAAAGTTCGTTCTTCCCGATCCCGCCCGACATCATGCTGCTGCCGATGGTGTTGGCGCAGCCGCGCAAAGCCTTCCGGATCGCACTGGTCTGCACCGTCTGCTCCGTCTTGGGGGGGCTGTTGGGCTACGCCATCGGCTTCTACTTTTTTGAGACGATCGGCGCTTGGGTGGTGAAGACCTACCATTTGGAAGCCGGTCTGCAGGATTTCCGCGCGAGCTACGCCGCAAATGGTGTCTTGTACATTCTTGGCAAGGGCATCACGCCGATTCCCTACAAGCTCGTGACCATTTCCGCAGGCGCCGCGCACTTCGATCTCTTCACATTCATGTGGGCCTCGGCCTTAACACGTGGTGGGCGCTTCTTTCTTGAGGCAACGTTGCTTTGGAAATACGGAGACGCGATCCGGCCGTTCATCGAGAAATGGCTGCCTTGGCTGTTATGGCTCTTCTTGTTTGCGCTGATCGGCGGCTTCGTAGTGGTCCATTACTTGTTCTAGAGGTCGCCCCACTATGTCGTTCCCCGCCCGCATCGGCCTTTGCGCCTTCCTCGGCAGCGCTGCACTGCTGGGCGGCGCGTATTACTTCGAATATGTCGTGGGACTGCCCCCGTGCGAGATGTGCTGGTGGCAGCGCTATCCGCACATGGTGGCGATCGTGGCCGGCCTGATCGCGGTCGCGGCCTTCGGCAACCGGAAGGTCGCCATGTGGTTCGCGCTGACGGCGATCACCGCGCTCGCGGTGACGGCGGCGATCGGCGTCTTCCATGTCGGCGTCGAGCATCACTGGTGGGCGGGCCCACAGGCCTGCACCGGCGCCATCCCGCGTGGCCTTTCGGTCGAGCAGCTGAAGAAATACCTGCTGGGCGCCAAGATGATCCGCTGCGACGAGCCGGCCTGGATCTTCCTCGGTATCTCGATGGCGGGCTGGAACGCGATCTGCTCGGGCGGCCTTGCCCTGTTGCTTGCGTCGCGTCTGGCGAAGCATCTGCAGACGAAGCCGGCATGAATCCCGGCGACCCCGATCGCCGCACCTTGGTGGAGCAGGTGATCCGCGTCGACCAGGCGGGCGAGTTCGGTGCCGTCCGCATCTACGAAGGCCAGCTCGCCGGATTGCGCTGGTCCGGCCGCGCCAACAGCGATGCCGCGCGCAAGATCGCCGCCATGGCGCGCTCCGAGCGTGAGCACAACAAGACCTTCGACCGGCTGGCCGCCGAACGAAGGGTGCGGCCCACGATCCTGTCGCCGTTGTGGAGCCTCGCGGGTTTTGCCCTGGGAGCTGCGACCGCACTTATGGGCGAGAAGGCTGCGATGGCCTGCACGGTCGCCGTCGAGGAAACGATCGACGAACACTATGCGGCACAGGCCGCGGCGCTGGGCGACGACGAAGCGGAACTGCGCGCCGCCGTCGAGAAGTTCCGCGCCGAGGAGATCGAGCACCGCGACGAGGCGCTGGCCTCGGGCGCCGAACAGGCACCAGCCTACGAGGCCATGACGCGTGTCATAAAAGCGGGCTCGAAACTTGCTATCTGGTTGTCGACCCGCATCTGAGGAGGACCGCCATGCCCGTGTTCAAGACCAAGGACGGCACCGACATCTACTACAACGACTGGGGCACCGGGCAGCCGATCATGTTCCATCATGGCTGGCCGCTCAGCTCCGACGACTGGGACGCGCAGATGATGTTCTTCCTCGCCAAAGGCTTCCGCGTCATCGCGCATGACCGGCGTGGTCACGGCCGCTCGACCGCGACGACGACCGGCAACGAGATGGACACCTATGCCGACGACCTGGTGCAGCTCACCGCCGCGCTCGACCTCAAGAACTGCGTCCACGTCGGCCATTCCACCGGCGGCGGCGAGGTCGCGCACTATGTCGCCCGCGCCGCGGCGGGACGGGTCGCCAAGGCCGTGCTGATCGGCGCGGTGCCGCCGATCATGCTCAAGAGCGACACGAACCCGGGCGGCACGCCGATGGCGGTGTTCGACGACTTCCGCACGCAGCTCTCGGCCAATCGCGCCGAGTTCTATTGGAACGTCCCCCTTCCCTTCTACGGCTTCAATCGACCGGGGGTGAAGATCATCGAGGGCGTGCGGCTGAACTGGTGGCGCCAGGGCATGATGGGCGGCATCAAGGCCCACTACGATTGCATCAAGGCCTTCTCGGAGACCGACTTCACCGAGGACCTGAAGAAGATCACCGTGCCGACGCTCGTCATGCATGGCGACGACGACCAGATCGTGCCGATCGCCGATTCGGCACCGCTCAGCGCCAAGCTCGTGAAGGGCTCGGAGCTGAAAATCTACAAGGGCTATCCGCACGGCATGGCGACGACCCATGCCGACGTGATCAACGCCGACCTGCTGGCCTTCATCAAGAAGTAGGCGCCGGCTCGATCAGTTCTGATCGAGCTCGCTGTCCCAGTACAGGAAGTCGCGCCAGCTCTCGTGCAGATAGCCGGGCGGGAAGGCGCGGCCGTTCTCCTGCAGTTCCGAGGTCGTGGGCTCGATCGGTGCGCGCTGCAGGAACATGCCGCTCTCGCGCAAGAGGCGGTTGCCCTTCAGCAGGTTGCAGGGACTGCAGGCGGTGACGACGTTGGCCCAGCTGGTGCGGCCGCCGCGCGACTTGGGCAGCACGTGGTCGAACGTCAGTTCGTTGGTCGCGAAGTCGCCACCGCAGTACTGGCAGTTGAAATGATCGCGCAGGAAGACGTTGAACCGCGTGAAGGCGGGGCGACGGGCCGCCGGCACGTATTCCTTCAGCGCAATGACGCTCGGCAACCGCATCTCGAAGGACGGGCTGTGGATCTTGCGCTCATATTCGGAGACGACGCTGACGCGATCGAGGAAGACGGCCTTCACGGCGTCCTGCCAGGACCAGATCGACAAAGGAAAATAGGATAGCGGCCGAAAGTCGGCATTGAGCACCAGCGCGTGACAGGACTCAATGGCCGGTGTCACGGGCTAGACCCTCGGGTCCGGGAAGCGACTACTGGGAAAATCCAAGCGCTTTGCCATGCACCGCATTTTGGCGAAGGTTTTCGAGAAACACAATATGTCGGGGATCACTTCATTCCCGTGCAACCGGACTGTAACCGGCCGGTCTAAAACTCAGTTACTCAGCCGTTCACGGGCAGATGCCTCGGAGCCGAGCGTGGCTGCGGCCACCGCCAGCGAGGCGGCGGAGAAGATCATTACCGCGGCGTAACCGTCGGTAAAATCGTGCAGCAGGCCGCCGATATAGGCCCCGAGAAATCCGCCAACGCCCGTGCCGATGGTGATCAGGCCGTAAATGCGGCCAAAATGCGCGCCCCGGTAGCGCAGCGCCGCCAGGGTCGAGATCATCGGGCCGCGCGAGCCCATGCTGCCGCCGAACAGCAACACGTAGGCCCACAGGAAGAAGTCATTGTCCGGGCTGCGTACCAGGGCCAGTGCACCGACACCCACGATCGAGCAGGCGTAGGCCAGGATCGCCGCGATCTTGCGGCCGCCGCGGTCGGCCAGCCAGCTGAAGCCGACCATGCCGACCGGCGTCAGGAAGCCCGCGACGGCGAGCGCGCGGGCGGCATAGGCGCCGTCCAGTCCGCGTTCGAGCAGATAGACCATGGCCTGCGGCACAAGCGCGAAGATGCCGAGCGACGTCAGACCAAACGAACAGGTGAGCGCCCAGAACGACCAGTCGCGCAGCGCCTCGCCCACGGTGGGGCCGGCCCCCTTGCCGCTGCCGGCGCGTTGCGGCGGCACGTTGGCGACGCCGCGTTCGATACGCCGCCACGGCAGCACCAGGAGCAGCGGGATGAACGCTGCGCTGCCGAGCGAGAACACGACATAGGCATGCCGCCAGCCGCTCGCCGCGATCATGTGCTGGGCGAGCGGGAAGATCACGATGGCGCCGACGCCCGAGGCCGACCAGGCGACGGCGATCGCGACGCCCAGGCGATGCGGCGGGAACCAGCGGCTGATCAGCGACGAACTGAGCACTCCCGCGAGCGCGGACCCGCCGAAGCCCATCAACAAGCCGAGGCCGAGATAGAGATGCCACAGCGCGCCCGCCTGCGAGGCGCTGAAGGTCGCCAGCGCCGCGGCGGCTACGCCGGTCACGGTGAGCACGCGCAGGCCGAAGCGGTCGAGGATCCATCCCGCAAGCGGCGCACCGATGCCGCCCGTCAACAGCGCGAAACTGTAGATTACCGTCACCGCGCTGCGGCTCGCGGCGAAGTCGTGCTGTAGCACCGGCACAAAGAGAGCAAGGGAATCGCTGATCGACCGGCTCGCCACGCCTAGCGCACAGCACAGCGCGACCAGCAACCAGGGTGCGAACCGCATCATGCTCTTCTCTTGCCACGCCATGCGGCTTGCGTCAGCCGTGGCGGCACGGCAGGTTCCGCGCGGCGGAGAGCAAAATGACCGATACAATCCTCATTCCCCACGGCTTCAACGGCCCACGCCTGTCGGGCAACGGCGGCTATGTCGCCGGCGTGCTGGCCGGCCGCTTCACCGAGACGCTGGCCGGCGACGGCATCGTCGAGATCACCTTGCGCGCGCCGATCCCCGTCGACCGGAACCTGCAGGTCGCGCGCGACGGCGCGGCGTTGTTGTTGCGCGACGGCGACACGCTGATCTGCGAGGCCCGCGCCGGCAGCGTCGACCATCTCATGCCGCCGCCCGCTCCCACCGCCTGGACCGACGTGCTCAAGGTCGGAGAAACCGGCGGCAGCCTCGGCGACGAATTCCAGGACTGCCTCGTGTGCGGGCGCAACCGGAAGACCGGCGACGGCTTGCGCGTGTTCGGACAAACCAGCCCCGGCGGCGGCCACTCGCTCTCGTGCTACGTGCCGCATGCGGCGCATGCCGACGCTTCGGGGCACATCAGGCCCGAGTTCATCTGGGGCACGCTCGACTGTCCCGGCGCCTGGGCGGTGCAGACTCCCGACGATCCGCGCCCTGCCCTCACCGGCCGCATGACGGCCAAGATCATCGAACCGCCCAAGGTGGGAGAACGCTGCGCGGTGGTCGGCTGGAAGATCGGCGAGGACGGCCGCAAGCTCTATTCCGGCACGGCCCTCTACACCGAGGACGGCCGGCTCTGCGCCCTCGGCCACTGCACGTGGGTTATTTTGAAGGCGTGATCGTGCTCAAGACCTAACGATCGCGGACGAAGATCGTCGTCTGCTCGTCGGTATAGGCCTGGTGCCAGCCGGGCAGGCGCGCCAGCAGCTTGTTCACCGGCCAACCCTTGTCGAGCAGGGTCCAGTCGATCTTGTAGTAGTCGAGCGTCTGCTCGAGCGATTCCTCGCCGCGCACGCCCGTGAGGTGCGCGTAGAGCTGGATGAAATCGCCGCCGTAGAGCTCGCCGCGACCGTCGATGAAGGTCGGGATGCCGGCATGGATCAGCGGGCCGCCATAGTTCCACGAGTTGAACACGCGGCCCTTCAGCAGGCCGTTGTCGCGCGCGTAGTCGAGCGCCGCCTGCGGCATCACGTCGGCCGGCGGCGTGATGTTGGCGAAGCGGATCATGCCGCCCGCAAAGACCGCGGCCACCACGAACGCCAAAGCGACAGCGCCGCGTCCGGCGGGTCGGGCGAGCGCATTGACCCGGCGCATCAGCCGGCTCTCCTGCACGGTGTCGGCGCCGGGGCGCAGGGACGGCCACTGCCGCGCCAGCACCGGCGCGATCACCAGCGGCATGAAGGTCGCGAGCAGTTCGGCATTGCGGGCGTAGCGCAGGTAAAGATGCGTGAGGCCGAGCACGATCAGCAACCGCACCAGCGGCAGCTTCACGCCGCGCGACAGAGCGACATAGAGCGCGACCAGCACGATCAGCTCCTGCATGGGCTGGGCCTGGAAGTTGGGCGACTTCCATTCCGCGATCGTGGCCAGCGCATCGCCGATGTTGAAGATGCGGAGCGTGACCAGGATCGATTCGGGACCGTAGGGCGTGATGCAGGCCACCAGCACGGAGGCCACGCCAAACTTCAGCCAGGCGACGAACAGCACCTTGCGCTCGGCCATATCGCGCGCCCCGACCAGCGCATCCAGCGCAAAGGCGCCGCACAGCAGGATGCCGAGCGTGAAGCCGCCATGCAGGTTGGCCCAGGCCAGCATCGCCAGCAGCAGCACCGGTCGCGGCGCCCGCCGTTCCTCGACCGCGCGCACGAGGCCCGCGACCCAGATCAGCGCGACCGGGAAGGCCAGCAGATGCGGGCGCGCCAGGAGGTGCGGTTCCATCATCACCACCGCCGCCGCCGTGAACAGGAGCGCGACCGGCGCCTTGAGGTCTGCCAGCAGCAGACGCAACAGCACCGCGAAGGTGGCGGCGACCGCCGCGGCGCCCAACGCCGCCACACCGCCCCAACCACCGGCGGAATAGGCTGCGCTCAACAGGAGCTGCGACAGCCATTCCTTGGCGATCCAGGGCTGGCCGGTGAAGGTGAAGGAGAAGGCATCGACCCGCGGCATCGCCTTGTGGGCGCGCATCCAGTCGCCCACGGCGATGTGCCAGTGCGTGTCGGGATCGGACAAAAGCGGCAGGCCGCTCGCATTCATCAGGAACAGGAAAAGCGCGAGGCCTGCGATCAACGGCCAGGAAAACTCCCAGGTCGAACGCGCAGCGCTTCTGTCGGAAGACAGGGAGAGGCCGGAAATGACGGCCATAGCTTGCTCCAAATGACTCAAAGAAAACTTAATAATCCATTGAAATATCATATTTTTATGGTTAGCGCTAGGACTGTCCGCAGAGAGCCCCGCAACTTGGACGATCCAATGGCGTTGGCGTCGGGCCTACATGACAACTGGGAGACCACGAATGGCGAAGAAGAAGAAGAAGAAAACGATCGTCGGCGAAGTGGCCGGCACGGTGAGCGATGCGGTGGCGAGCGCCATCGATGCAATCGCGCATCCGGTGAAGACCGCAGGTAAGGCGCGCAAGGCGATGGGTCTCGCGACCGCCTCTGCCAAGCGCAAGGTGACGGCCAAGAAGAAGGCCGCGAAGAAGGCGACCCGCAAGGCCGTCTCCAAGGTCAAGCGCACGGCCTCGACCGCCGCTTCGCGGACCCGCAAGGCCGCCACCAAGACCAAAACGAAAGTACGTCGCGCCGCAAAGAAGGCAGCGAAGAAGGTCCGCGGCCGCTAGACTGCTCCGGCGCGCTTCGCTTCGAAGCGCGCCGGATCGGAGGCGGGATGGCGTGCGCACGGGCAAGCATCGGGACGGTCGACTACGCGACCACCATCGTGACGGGCGCACATGCGCCGCACACGCTGCACGCCGACGAAGGCCCTGAGTTGGGCGGCAAGGATGCCGGCCCCGCCCCCTATGATCTTCTCAGCTCAGCGCTAGGCGCCTGCACCGTGATCACCTTGCGCATGTATGCCGAGCGCAAGCAGTGGCCGGTCACCTCGGTCGAGGCCGAGATCCATTACGTGCGCGAGGGCGACGTCGAGCGCATCGAACGCACGCTCTTCATCATCGGCGCCGACGCCGAGCAGAAGAAGCGCATGGCCGAGATCGCCGAGCGCACACCGGTCACACTCACGTTGAAGAAGAGCATGCCGATCGCCACGACGCTCGGCTAAAGGGAGAAACACATGCAGATCGGATTTTCCGCACCCACCGCCGGCCCGCTGGCCAGCCTCGATGCGCTGACGGAACTGTGCACCGGCGCCGAGGCGCTGGGCTACGACTATGCCACCTTCAGCGACCATGTCGTGATCCCGACCGACATCAGCTCGCCCTATCCCTACAGCGCGAGCGGCGAGTTCTCCAACGCCGGCACCGGCGAGCGCAACGAACAGCTGATCGAACTGGCTTTCGTCGCCGCGCGCACCAGCAAGCTCCGCCTCGTCACCTCGGTGATGGTGGTGCCGCACCGGCCGGCGGTGCTGGCGGCCAAGCAGCTCGCCACCATCGACGTGCTGTCGGGCGGCCGCGTGACATTGGGCATCGGCGCGGGCTGGATGAAGGAGGAGTTCGAGGCGCTCGGCACGCCGCCCTTCGCCGAGCGCGGCAAGGTGACCGACGAATATATCGCGGCCTTCCGCGAACTCTGGACCCAGGACAAGCCCAGCTTCTCGGGCGACTACGTGGCGTTCGACAAGATCTCCTTCGCGCCCAAGCCCGCACAGAAGGGCGGCATCCCGATCTGGATCGGCGGCGAATCAGGACCTGCGTTGCGGCGCACGGCGAAGATCGGCGACGCCTGGTATCCGATCCCCAACAACCCCGCCTTCCCGCTCGACAGCCTGGCGCGCTACACGGCGTCGGTCGCGCGGCTGCGCCAGATGACGGCCGAGGCCGGGCGCGATCCCAAGGCGGTGGGTCTCACGATCCGCTTCCCGCGCTACGGCGCCGGCGTGGATGAAAAGGCCGGCGACGGCGAACGCCGGCTGTTCTCGGGTGGGGACGCGGCCATCGCAGGCGACATCAAGGCGCTGGCGGCACTGGGCGTCGGCGCCATCGATATGGGCTTCGGCGGCACGACGGTGCCGGAGATCCTTGCCGAGATGAAACGCTTCAAGTCCGAAGTGATGTCGCGCGTATAGAGCGCGGAATCTCATCCCCGTGAGACACCTGAAACGCTGCCCTCACGCCGTTTCAGGCGATTTGTCTCAATTCTCACCCCCCTGGCATCACCGCCGCTGCCTAGAGCTTGCCGCCGGCGGCTTTCCAAGCCTCGTAATCGCGCTTGGCCTCGTCGCCCGCGACCGGGAACAGGCCCTTCAGCGAGCGGCCCTTGGCGACCTCGAGCTCGGCCCAGCCCTCGTAGTGGTAATTTTTGAACGCCTCTTCAGCGACGGCCTCGACGATGTCGGCCGGAATCACCAGCACGGCATCGCGATCGCCAACCACGATGTCGCCCGGATAGACGGCAACACCGCCACAGCCGATCGGCAATTGCAGGTCGACCGGTCGATGCGCGATCGGCGACGGCGGCGAGGACGGACGGCGGTGATACGCCGGCAATCCCGTCTTGAAGACGCCGTTGGTGTCGCGGAAGCCGCCGTCGGTCACGATGCCCGCGGCGCCGCGCGCCTTGAGGCGGCCGATGTAGAGATCGCCAGCCGAGGCCGCCCGCGAATCGCCGCGCGAGTCGATCATCAGCACGTGGCCGGGCGGGCACTCTTCCATCGCCTGCGGCTGGACCATCGAGCGGTTGGTCGATGTCGGGCCGTCCTTGTCGTCGCGCGAGGGAATGAAGCGCATGGTGAAGGCAATGCCCACCATGGCGGGCTGCTCGGGCCGCATCGGATGGACGTCGAACAGCGTCATGTTCTTCAGGCCCCGGCGGTTGAGCACGCCGGTCAGGGTCGAGGTGCCGACTTTTGCCAGCACCTCGCGCAGATCCTTGGAGAGTTCGGCCCCACTCATGGTAATCGCCTAGCCCTTCTTCGCCGTGTAGGCGCCGCCCGAGTTGGCCGCGCGCACTTCGGCAGCAGTCTTGGCCTTGCGGATGATCTCGAGGCGGCGCGCCTCATCGTCGAGCATCGCCTTGGCGTTCTTCACCACGGCGGGCGCATGGTGCGGCGGGAACTTCACCGCGCCGTTCTCGTCCATGTGCAGGAGATCGCCCGGCGCCACGTCCATGCCGCCGACCGAGACCGGCACGTTGATCGACTGCACCGCCATCTCGCCGTGACCGGCGGTGACGCCGCCCAGCATGTACTGGAACTTGAGCTTGCGGATCGCATCGACGTCGCGGCTCGGGCCGTTCGACAGCATGCCGATGCAGCCCACCGCCATCATCGAGCTCACCATCATCTCGCCGGCGAGGCCCGCCTTCTGCAGGATGCCGTCCGGCCACTTCTGCTGGATCACCAGCACGGTCGGCTTCTTCGTCTTTTCCCTCATCGCCTCGAGCTCATCGAGCACGTCCATGAAGGAAAGGCGCCCGGCGTAGTTCGGATCGGGCATGCCGTAGACGCAGGTGACGGCGTAGCCGACGGTCGGTCCCAGCTCCGGATAGATGCAGCGGATCGAGGTGTCGGTGTACCAGTTCTCGGTCCACGGATTGTACAGGCCGAGGCAGAGGGGATTCTTCGGGTAGGTCGCCACCACGTTGGTGATGGTGGGTGTATCGATCTTGCGCAGTTCGGCAAAGATCTCGTCGGACAACTCGGCCATTTCGGAGGTTTCCCCATTCATTACGGAACGGGGTCTATTCTCGGGGGCCTCTATCCGGCTCGCAAGGCCGGAAGCGTCACTGTCGCCTAGCGATAGGCGCCGTTGCTGCCCGAGGAATAGTTGCTGGCCGAGCGCGACTGGTTGCGGTCATAGCCCACCGGTTCGCACCAGTTGAGGCGTTGCAGCGGCACATGCTGGGCATTGGCCACCATCGCAACGGCGTCATGGTCGATGCAGCGCGCGGCGGCGGCACTGTAGACCGGCGCCATCAGCCCGGCCTGGTCGTGGCCGGCGCCGAGCACATGGCCGAACTCGTGCATCACCACCCCCGCGAGGTCGCGGCCGCCGATACGGTCGCCGATCACATAGACGAAGCCGTCATGGCCGTTGCCCACGGTGACGGCTAGCGCGTGCGTGCCCTCGCCGTGCTGGGCGATCGGGTGGCGACTGTCGACCAGCGCCACGATCCAGCCGCCGTTGCTGCGCAGCCGCGCAATGTCGGCCGAGCTGGTGTTCTCGGGCAGCACGTGGGCGCGGAACTGGACGTAGCCGTTCAGCACATAGTTCCACTGCCGCATTGCCGCCACGATTGCCTTGCGCTGGGCATCCGGGAAGTCGTTGTCGACATAGAGCGTGACGGTGCGGCCGCTCGCGGCCGGCTGCGCATGGTCGGTATATTGGTAAGGGACTGGAGCCGCGCGGCCGTAGCCGCTGGCGGTGCGGTCATCCTGGCCGTAGGGGCTGGCGGCATAGGCCGACATGGCGAAGGCCGCGACGATAAGAGCAAGACCGCTTGCGAGAAGGATTGCAATCACACGTGCCAGGCGCACCGCATTCTCCACTTGGAGCGGCGGCGCGGAGGTGGGTCCCCGAGGCGGCGCTCTAAACGAACCTACGCCCTGTGGAGTTGCACCATCCCCGGGGCGAGTTCCGATAATTTCGTGCCTTCATTCGACCATCATTCCGGCCTCGCGCACGATCGGTGCGTAGCGCGCGCGCTCGGCCTGGATAAAGTCCGCGAACTCTTGCGGTGTGCTGGCGACTACTTCGCCGCCCTGTTGGGCGACGACCCCCGTCACGGCACTGGTGTGCGCGGCCTTGACGACCGCTGCGCTGAGTTTCTCGAGGATCTGGGTCGGCATGCCCTTCGGGCCAACGAGGCCGTACCAGGCAACCGACTGGTATCCGGGCACTCCTGCCTCGTCAACCGTCGGAACGTCGCGATAACTCGCACTGCGCTGTTTAGAGGAAACCGCCAGCGCCCTCACCTGCCCCGACGTCACCTGCGAAGGCGTGGTCGGCTGGATGATCATCATGTCGACGTTGCCCGCGATCAGGTCCTGCAGCGCGGGGTTGCCGCCCTTGTAGGGAACGTGGGTCATCGTGAGACCGGCCATGTGCGTGAACAGCGCGCCGGCGAAGTGCTGCGAGGAGCCATTGCCGCCCGAGGCATAGGTCATCGGCGGGTTGGCCTTCTTCGCCAGCGCCAGCAACTCAGCCAACGTCTTGGCCGGGACCTTCGGGTTCACCATCACGAGCTGCGGGAAGGTGGCGATCAGGCTGATCGGCGTGAAGTCCTTGTCCGAATCGAACGGCAGGCGCTGGTAGACTAGCGGGTTGGTTGCATGGCCCATCGCCACCAGTTCGAGCGTGTAGCCGTCACCCGGCGACTTCGCGACGATCTCGCCTGCGATCACGCCATTGGCGCCGGTGCGATTGTCACTGATGACCGGCTGGCCCCAGGCCTCGGTCAACTGCTGGCCGATGGCGCGTGCCAGCAGATCCGTCGTCCCGCCCGCCGCAAAGGGAATGATCATGCGGATCGGCTTGTCGAGGAATTGCTGGGCGCGCGCGCCGAACGACAACGGCAGCATCGCCGGCGCGGCCAGCAGCGCCCGTCGTGACAAGGTCATTGCAGGTAATAGCCCGACGGCGTTCCCCTCACGGTCGTGCGCTCGAGATGGCGGATCTCGCCGTCCTGATAATCGCCGAGCGCGATGTGCATGGTGCAGCGGTTGTCCCACAGGATGATGTCGTCGGTCTGCCACTGGTGGCGATAGACGAACTGCGGCCGCGTCGCATGCCGCACCAGATAGTCGATGATCGGCTTGCTCTCTTCCTCCGTCATATCGACCAGGCAAGAGACCTTCTCGCCGATATAGAGCGCCTTGCGCCCGGTCTCGGGATGTACCCGCACCAGCGGCTGCGCGATCGGCGGATTGAGCTTGGCCTGTTCCCTTCCGTGCTCGGCATGGATGTCGAGCAACTTGCGCTTGCCGGTGTGGATGCCGTGCAGCGGCTCGATCATCTTCTTCATGCCGTCTGACAGCGCGTCGTACGCCGCGTACATGTTCGTGAACATCGTATCGCCACCGACCGGCGGGATGGTGATGCCGCGCAACAGCGAACCGAGCGACGGTTCTGTTGTGAACGACAGGTCGGAGTGCCAGAGCTGGCCGGTGTATTTCGACGCCGACGGCGAGCCGTCCTTCTCCGGGATGTTGGTCACCAGCAGCAGCTCGGGATAGTCGGGATGGCGATCGCGCGGCAGGCTGTCGTGCCGGTCGAGTTCGCCGAAGCGGCGGCTGAAGGCGATGTGCTGTTCCCGCGTGATCTTCTGCTTGCGGAACAGCAGGATGCCGCTCTCCAGGAACGTCCGGTGGATCTGGTCGAATTCGGAGTTGCTGGGCGACTGTGCAAGGTCGACGCCCTGGATCTCGGCGCCGAGCGCATACGATAACGGTCTGACGGTGATGGACATGGCGCCATCATGCGCCGATTTGACCCCGTCCTCCAATACGAACGTATTAGTTCCGCGCGTTTGATCGGCCCGCGGAATCAAGGGAAGATCGTCCGACGACGTACGATCTCGCGAGGGAACCATGCCGAACACCATTTCTCGGGGGCGCTGGATCGCCGGTGCGGGGGCGATTGCCGTCGTGGGCGTCCTCGCTATCGCCTGGTTCACGCATAAGGGTTCGGGCCCGACGCCGGCAACCGCCGCTGCCCCGCCTCGCCCCGCAGTCGGCGTGCACCTCGCGGCCAAGCGCGGCGTGAACGAGTCGTTTTCCTTCGTCGGCCGCATCAAGGCGGTGAACAAGGTCGATGTGCGCGCGCGCATCGAGGGATTCCTCGACAAGGTGCTGTTTCGCGAGGGCCAGGAGGTCAAGACGGGCGACCTGCTCTATCAGATCGAGAAGGTGCAATTCCAGGCACAGGTCGACCAGGCGAAGGCCAACGTTGCCGTCGCCGAAGCGGTCGAGACCAATGCGCGGCTCGAATACGGCCGCAACTCCGAACTCTCCAAGAAGCAGTACAGCCCGCAATCGCAGGTCGACGCCAACAAGGCCACGCTCGACACGTCGGTCGGCAGGATCATGCAGACCAAGGCCGCGCTGACCCAAGCCGAAGTCAACCTCGAGTACACCGATATCCGCTCGCCGATCGACGGGCGGATCGGCCGGACCGCCTATACCGTCGGCAACCTGGTGAACCCGGCGAGCGGCGTGCTGGCGACCATCGTCAGCCAGGATCCGATCTACGTACTGTTCCCGGTGAGCGTGCGCGATCTCGAGACGATCCGCGAGGCCCGCCGCACCGACGGCGGCCTGGCCAAGATCGACATCCGCATCAAGCTCTCGAACGGCCAGAACTACGGCCACAACGGCGTGTGGAACCTGACCGACCCGCAGGTCGACCAGCAGACCGACAGCCTGATCATGCGCGCCACCATCCCCAATCCTGACGGCCTGCTGATCGACGGCCAGTTCGTGACCGCGTCGATCCGCGAGCGCAAGGAAGAGCCACGCCTGGTGATCCCGCAGTCGGCCCTGCAGGCCGACCAGTCGGGCTACTACGCGCTGGTTGTGAACGCCCAGCACGTCGTCGAGGTGAAGCGGGTGCAGACCGGCGCCAACCTCGATGCCGACGTGATCGTGACGTCGGGCATCGCCGAAGGCGACAAGGTGATCGTCGACGGCATCCAGAAAGTACGGCCGGGCCAGGCCGTGCAAGAGACGGTGCTTCCCGCGGCTCCCGGCCGTTAAGGAACATGCCATGATCTCGAGCCTCTTCATCGACAGGCCGCGGCTTGCCTTCGTCATATCGATCGTCATCACGCTCGCCGGCTTGATCGCGATCCTGTCGATCCCGGTCGCGCAGTTCCCCGAGATCGTGCCGCCGCAGGTATCGCTCACCACGCTTTATCCCGGCGCCGATGCCGAGGTCGTCGAGGCGACCGTCGCCCAGCCGATCGAGCAGCAGATCACCGGCGTCGACAATGCGCTCTACTACCAGTCGGCCAGCGGCGCCGACGGCAGCTACACGCTCACCGTCACTTTCGCTCTGGGCACCGACCCCGACATCAACACCGTTAATGTGCAGAACCGCGCCCAGCTCGCCACGCCGCTCCTGCCGGTGGAAGTGCAGCGCCAGGGCCTGGTCATCCGCAAGAAATCGGCGGCGCTGCTGCAGATCATCAACATCTATTCGCCCAAGAACACGCACGACGCGCTGTGGCTCAACAACTACGCCACCATCAACATCGTCGACGAACTGGCGCGCATCCGCGGCGTGGGCCAGGCGACCCTGTTCGGCGCACTCGACTATTCGCTGCGCCTGTGGATCGACCCGGATCGCCTCACCGCGCTCAACCTCACGCCGGCCGACGTGGTGACCGCCGTCCAGGGCCAGAACGTGCAGGCAGCCCTTGGCCGTATCGGTTCGGCGCCGGTGCCGAACTCGCAGCAGCTGCAGCTCACCATCAAGACCCTGGGCCGTCTCACGACGGCGGAGCAGTTCGGCAACATCATCGTGCGCGCCAATCCCGACGGCTCGGTGGTGCGCGTGAAGGACGTGGCGCGCGCCGATCTCGGCGCCAAGTCGCAGGAACGCTACAGCCGCTACAACGGCGCCCCGGCGGGTGCCATCGGCATCTACCAGTCGCCCGGCGCCAATGCCGTCGACGTCGCGCGCCAGGTGCGCACGACGATGGAGACGCTGAAGGAGCGCTTCCCCGACGACGTGGCCTACGACACGTTCTACGACGCCACCGTGTTCGTGACCTCGACCATCGAAGAGGTGGTGCGCACCCTGGTCATCGCCTTCGTGCTGGTCGGCATCGTGGTCTTCCTGTTCCTGGGCAAGCTGCGCACGACCATCATTCCGCTGGTCGCCGTGCCGGTGTCGATCGTCGGCGCCTTCGCGGTGCTGCTGGCGGCCGGCTACTCCGCCAACACCGTGTCGCTGCTGGCGCTGGTGCTGGCGATCGGCATCGTGGTCGACGATGCGATCGTGGTGATCGAAAACGTCGAGCGCGTGATCGAGGAGGAACCCGACCTCTCGATCCCCGACGCGACCAAGAAGGCGATGCGCGAGATCACCGGGCCGATCCTCGCGATCACCCTGGTGCTGCTGTCGGTGTTCGTGCCGGTGGCCTTCATTCCCGGCATCAGCGGCCAGCTGTTCCGCCAGTTTGCCGTCGCGGTCTCTGCGTCGATGATCATCTCGGCGATCAATGCGCTGACCCTGAGCCCCGCCCTGTGCTCGGTGCTGTTGAAGCGCGGCGACGGCGCGCATCGCGGGCCGATGGCCTACGTCCTGCGCGGCATCGACTGGGTGCGCGACGGCTATGGATCGATCGTGAGCCGCCTGGTGCGCGTGGCGATCCTCTCCGTCGTCCTCGTGGCGGGCGTCGCCGTCGCCACGCTCGGCGTCTTCAAGGCAACGCCGCAGGGCTTCCTGCCGTCGGAAGACCAGGGCGTGTTCTTCGCCGCCATGCGCCTGCCCGAGGGCGCCTCGCTCAATCGCACGGAAGCCATCGCCGCGCAGGTCGAGAACATCGTCCGGCCGATCCCGGGCGTTCAGGGCATGCTGTCGGTCGTCGGCCTCAACTTCATCGACTACGTGGCCTCATCCAACCAGGCTTTCTTCGTGATCCGGCTGAAGCCGTACGAGCAGCGGACGGATCCCGCGCAATCGGCGGACGCGATCATCACGAAACTGCGGCCTCTGTTGGGTGCGCTTCAGGGAGCCGTGGTGTTCCCGTTCAACCTGCCGCCCGTGCTCGGTCTCGGCAGCACCGGCGGCTTCCAGTATGCGCTCGAGGGATTGCAGGGCCAGTCGCCCACCGATCTCGCGGCGACCATGCGCGGCCTGCTGGTGGCGGCCAACCAGCAGCCCGAGCTCGCCGGCGTGTTCAGCACCTTCGCGGCCGACACGCCACAGATCTATCTCGATATCGACCGCGACAAGGCACAGGTGCTGGGCGTCAAGATCGCCGACATCTTCAATGCCCTGCAGTCGACCTTGGGCGGCTTCTACATCAACGACTTCAACCTGTTCGGCCGCACCTGGCAGGTCAACGTCCAGGCCGAGGGCCCGAACCGCGACGCCGTCGACGACATCTATCGCGTCTATGTGCGCGGCGCGGGCGGCGCGATGGTGCCGATCCGCGCACTCGCCCAAGCGCAGCTGGTGCAGGGACCGCAGGCGGTGATCCGCTACAACGGACACCGCGCCACGATCATCAACGGCGCACCCAAGCCCGGCTACAGTTCGGGCCAGGCGCTCGATGCGATGGAGCGCATTTCAAAGACGACCCTGCCGGCCGGCTACAGCTACGAGTGGACGGGCACCGCGCTGCAGGAGAAGGCCGCCAGCGGCCAGACCGGCATCGTGCTGGGGCTGGCGATCCTGTTCGCCTACCTCTTCCTCGTGGCGCTCTACGAGAGCTGGAACATCCCGATCCCGGTGCTGCTGTCGGTGAGCGTGGCCGTGCTGGGTTCGATCGCCTCGGTCTGGTACGCGGGCCTCGCCTTCGACGTCTATGCCCAGATCGGCCTCGTCGTGCTGGTGGCGCTCGCCGCCAAGAACGGCATCCTGATCGTCGAGTTCGCGGCCCAGCAACGGGCCCAGGGCAAGCCGATCCTCGAGGCCGCGATTGCCGGCGCGTCGCTCCGCTTCCGGCCGGTGATGATGACCTCCTTCGCCTTCATCTTTGGCCTCGCCCCGCTGGTCGTCGCCGAGGGCGCGGGCGCGCTCAGCCGCAGAGCGGTCGGCACGCCGGTTTTCGGCGGCATGATTGTCGCGGCCCTGGTCGGCATCTTCGTGATCCCGATGCTTTACGTGGTATTCCAATGGCTGCGCGAGCGTGCAGGAGGAAGCCATGGCAGTCGTAGAGACCGAACGTAAGGGACAGGTATTCGTCATCCGGATGAACCGGCCGGAGCGCCTCAATGCGCTCAATACCGAGATGCGCACCGAGTTGGCCAAGGCGTGGACGGACTTCCGTCACGACAAGGAACTCGAGGTCGCGATCTTTACCGGCACCGGCCGCGGGTTCTGCGCCGGCGAGGACATGAAGGAATCGCTCGAGAAGGGCAAAGCCGGCGGCGAGCGGCCGAAGATGGAAGACCCGTTCATGACCGGCGCGCTGGAGAAGCCCGTGATCGCCGCGATCAACGGCTTCGCCATGGGCGGCGGCTTCATGCTGGTCGAGCGCACCGATCTGCGCGTCGCAGTGAAGGAAGCCGTGTTCGAGGTCTCCGAGGCCAAGCGCTGGCTGCTGGGCGGCTACAACCATGGCCACATCGCCAACATGCCCTATCCGATCGCCATGGAGATGGCGCTGGGCTTCCGCTTCACCGCCGAGCGCTTCCACCAGATCGGCTTCGTGAACCGGCTGGTCGATGCCGATCAGCTGATGCCGACGGCGATGTCGATGGCCGAGCACCTGCTCACCCTGCCGCCTGCGTCGCGGGTCAACACGGTGCACATGATGCGCCAGATGCGGCCCGAGGCCAGCGACGACATGAAGGAACTGGCGGTCCGCCTGAACGATCACGGCGCCAAGAGCGATCTCATGGAATCGCGCGCGGCCTTCGCCGAGAAGCGCAAACCCAACTTCAAGGGCTGGAACGATCCCGAGGATCGCTACCGCCTGCCGCAACCGAAGAAGAAGGCCTAACTCCAGCCGCCGCCCAGCGCCTTGTAGAGCGAGGCAAGGTTGGTCATCAGCGTCTGCCGGCTCTGCGCGAGCTGGTCCTGCGCGCTGAATAAATTCGCCTGGGCCGACAGCACGTTCACGTAGGTGACGAGGCCGGCCTGGTACTGCTGCAGCGACAGCGCGACCGAGGATTGGCCGAAGGTCACGGACTGCTGAAGCGCCACCATGCGCTGCTGCTCGGTCGTGTAGCGGATCAGGGCGTCCTCGACGTCCTTTACCGCGCCCAGCACGGCCTTCTGGTAGGCGTAGTAGGCCTGCTGTGTCTCTTCTTCCTTCGACTTGATGTTGGCCCTGATCTGGCCGCCCTTGAAGAGCGGCCACGTGATCGCGCCGATGCCGACCTGACCAAAGTTGTTTCCCGAGATCAGCGTGCCCAGCATGTTGCCGGTGAAGGAGAGCGCGCCCAGCAGGTTGAACTTCGGATAGAGTTCGGCGATCGCCACGCCCTCCTGCGCCGTCGCGGCGGCAAGCTGGCGTTCGGCCGCGCGCACGTCGGGCCGCCGGCGCAACAGGTCCGACGGCAGGCCGACCGGCAGCTGCGGCGGCGCCTTGGGCAGCGGCTGGGCCGCGTCGAGTTCGGGGGCTAGCGCCTCGGGCTGCTCGGCCAGCAGCACTGCAATCGCGTGCTGCAGCACGCGGATCTGCGCCACCTGCCCCGGGATTTGCGCGTTCGACGAGGCGAGCAAGGCCTGCTGCTGGTTGACGTCGAGTTCGGTGACGAAGCCCGCGGCGCGGCGCGCGTTGATCAGCGACAGCGCATCGGCCTGGCTCCTGGCCTCGCCGCGCAGGATGGCGAGCCGCGCCTGCGTCGCGCGGAGCGAGAGATAGTTCGCGGCGATCTCGGCCGTGAGCGACACTTCGCCGTCATGGACCTGCCATTGCGCCGCTTCGGTGCCGGCCTTCGCCGCCTCCACGCCACGCCGCACGCCGCCGAACACGTCGATCTCCCAACTCGCGTCGAAGCCCACGGAGTAGACGGTGATGTTCGTGTCGGTGGGCGCAGCCGACGAGGCGGCGGCGGCCGAGCCGACGGCCGAGCCACCGCCCAACGACGACGCGAGGCTCGAGTTGGAATGGAACTTCACCGCCGAGCCCGTGGCGTTGACCTGCGGCAGGCCCTTGGCACCGGCCACGATTTCCTGCTGGCGCGACTCGCGCACCCGCGATGCCGCCGTCAGCAGATCTAGATTCGACTTCAGTGCGCGATCGATCAGGCTGTCGAGTTCCGGATCGTTCAGCACCGTCCACCAGCGCGACAGATCGGCCTCGGTGGCGAGCGGCACGCTGACCGGCGCATCGGCGGCCGCGACGTGCGTGCCTTCGTAGCTCTCGGCGGTGAGCAGCTGCGGCTGCTTGTAGTTCGGGCCGACCGTGCAGGCGCCGGCGAGGCCCGCCAACAGGAGAGCGAGCGGCTTTCTCACAGGGCGGCCTCTCCGCCGCCGGCGCCCTTCCTGGGTTTTTGCATGAGGAAGACCAGCGGCAGGGTGAAGAAGACGATCAGCATCAGCGTGTGGAAGACGTCGATGTAGGACAGCATGGCCGCCTGCTGTCCCAGCGTGCGGTAGAGCTGCGCGACGGCGGCTTGGGCTGCATCCACTTGCGACAATCCCTGGTTCATCAGGGCGTGCGTCATGTTGTCGATGCCTGTGGCGTAGTTGGGATTGAGCGGATTGAGCGTTTCGACATATTGCGACTGATGGACCTGCTCGCGGCGCGCCAGCATGGTCTGCACCAGCGAGATGCCGAACGTGCCGCCGAGATTGCGCGAGACATTCATCAGTGCCGAGGCCTGGTTATTCTCGCTGGGCGCGAGGCCGACATAGGCGGCATTGGTGATCGGCACGAACAGGAACGGCAGGCCGATCGACTGGATCATGCGCGCGACCGCGGCGTTGCCGAACGACATCTGCGTGTCGAGCGTGCTCATGTTCCACAGCGCAATGCCCTGGATTGCCAGCGCAAAGCCGATCAGCCAGCGTGGATCGACCTTGCCGGTGAGGTAACCGCTGATCGGCATGACCACCAGGGTGGCGAGGCCGCCCAGGGTGAGGGCGAGGCCCGCGTTGGTGGCGGTGTAGCCCAGCACCTCCTGCAGCAGCTGCGGGATGAACTGCGTGGTGCCGAAGATGATCACGCCCATCAGCAGCATGAAGATGTTGGCGATCAGGAAATTGCGCTGACCGTAGAGGCGGATGCGCACGATCGGGTCGTTGCGCGTCCATTCCCACGGGATGAACACGAGCAGTGCCAGAAAGCTTGCGATCGCGAAGCCGGCGATCATCGGACTGGAGAACCAGTCCTCGCGCTGGCCGCGGTCGAGCGTCACTTCGAGACAGCCCAGGAAGATGGCGACCAGCAGGAAGCCCTGCCAGTCGATGCGCAGGCCCTTGGCTGCCAACTTCTTGCGCGCCTCGACCATCGCCTTGGGCTCGTCGACGAAGATGCTTACGAGCACCAGCGACAGCACGCCGATCGGCAGGTTGATCAGAAAAACCCAGTGCCAGGAGTAATTATCGGTGATCCAGCCGCCCAGCGACGGCCCGAGGATCGGCCCCACGATTACCACGACGCCATAGGCCGCAAAGGCCGCCCCTCGCTTCGCCGGCGGGAAGGTGTCGACCATCATCGACTGCTCGACCGGCGCCAGCCCGCCGCCGCCGATGCCCTGCAGGATGCGCGCGATCACCAGGAAGGCGAGGTTGGGTGCCATGCCGCAGAGCACGGAGGCGATCGTAAACAGCGCGACCGACATCATGTAGTAGCGCTTGCGGCCGATCGCGTCGGCCAGCCACCCGCTGATCGGCACGACGATCGCGTTGGCCACGAGGAAGCTGGTGACCACCCAGGTCGCCTGGTCGTAGCTGGCCGCGAGACCGCCCGCGATATGCGCCAGTGCCACGTTGGCGATCGACGAATCGAGCACCACCATGAAGGTCGCGATCGAGATGACGGCGATGATCGTCCAGGGATTGCGCTTGCCGGCAACTGACCGCTCTGGCGACCACGCGTCGGCCATCAACGGACCTTGACGCTCGGCACGACGCTCATGCCCGGGCCCAGCGCGCAGTCGGTGGGAAGGTCGTCGAGCACGATCTTCACCGGAACGCGCTGCACCACCTTCACGTAATTGCCGGTGGCGTTCTCAGGCGGCAGCAGGCCGAAGGCCTGGCCCGCGCCACGCTGCACGGAATCGATGTGGCCGTTGATCTCGCGACCGGCGCAGCTGTCGACGGTAACGGTGACCGGCTCGCCGACATGCATGCGGGCAAGCTGGGTCTCCTTGAAGTTGGCGGTCACCCAGAGGTCGAGCGGTACGATCGCCATCAGCGATTGGCCGGGCGAGACGTAGTTGCCGGTGGCGACGCTGCGCTGGGCGATGTGGCCATCGACCGGCGAGACAATGCGCGTATAGCCGACGTTGAGCTGCGCCGCATCGACTGCGGCCTTGTAGACGTCGATCTGGGCGCGCGCGCTCACGATCTGCGCTTGTGCAGCGGCAAGCTGGGCTTTGGTGTTGCGCTCGTTGGCGACGGCCTGGTCGATCTGCTGCTGTGCGACGGCCTGCGGTGAGGCCTTCTGCAGCTGACGGTAACGCACGAGATCGCGCTCGGCATTCTCGGCCTGCGCCTCGGCGCCCTTCTCCGTGGCTTCATTCTGCAGGAGCTGCGTCTCGGCCTGCGCCTGCTGTGCCTTGGCCTGCACCAGCTTGGCGTCGAAGTCGGCGGCGTCGATGTCGAGCAGCGGGTCGCCTTTGTGGACCAGCTGGTTGTCGGTCACATGGACGAGCGTGACCCGCCCCGCGACCTGCGGCGACAGGCGCACGATGTGTGCATCGACGAAAGCGTCGTCGGTGTTCTCATACTTGCGGGCGTGCAGCCACCAAACGACGCCGACGCCAATCGCGCCCAGCGCCAGCACGGCCGCGCCGGCCTGGAAATACCGATTGCTGAAGAAGGTGCGCTTCTGCTTCTCGGAGTCGGGCGACTCCTTGGGCGCTTCGAGAGTCCGCTCGAGACGGCTCTCCCACTCGTCCTCATCGTAATTGCGCGGTATGCGCGCATCATCCGGCGCCATGGGAACACTTCCCCTCGGAAAACTCCGGGGGAAACGCCAAGCGACGGGGCTCGGTTCCGACCTACCCGCGACGCAGGTAGTCTATCGCAAGATAGGCAAGGGACCGCACACCATACTTCAACGCAGGCTCATGCACGTGGAATTGCGGCGAATGGTTCGACGGTGCCGTGCGCGGGTCCTCGTCGGGCGGGGTGATGCCCAGGAAGTAAAACATGCCGGGGACGACCTTCGCGAGCAGCGAGAAATCCTCGGCGCCCATCACCGGCCGAGACTCGGTCACGCGGTCGGCGCCGACGCCGTCGCCCAGGCTGCGCGTGCCCCACTGCGTCAGCGCCGGATCGTTGTAGGTCACGGGCACGCCCTCGCCCGTCGAGAAGGTCGCGCTACCGCCCGCCAGCTCGGCGATCGTCTTCGCCGTCTTCTCGATGCGCTTCTTGATGTCGGCGCGGATGCCTTCGTCGTGCGAGCGCAAGGTGCCTTCCATCACGACGTCGTCCGGAATGATGTTGTTGCGCAAACCACCGTGAATGGTCGAGATCGACAGCACCGCCGGCGTCACCGTCGAATCGATCTGGCGCGTGATGATGGTCTGCAGCGCCAGGATGATCTGCGCCGAGGTCACCACCGGATCGACGCCGTACCACGGCATCGACGCGTGGGTCTGACGGCCCTTCACGTCGATGCGGATCTTGTCGGCGCTGGCCATCAGGCCGCCCGGACGGAGCGCAATCACGCCCGACTTGATCGAGGACGTGACGTGCAGGCCGAGCACGGCCGTCGGCGCCGGGTTCTGCAGCGCGCCATCGTCGATCATCGCCTGGGCGCCGCTCTTGCGGCCCTCATGACCTTCCTCGTTCGGCTGGAACAGGAACTTCACCGTGCCCGGCAGCTCGGCCTTGTACTCGACCAGGATCTCGGCGACGCCCATCAGGATCGCGACATGGCAATCGTGGCCGCAGGCGTGCATGACGCCCGCCATCCCGCCCATCCACGGCGCCTTCACCTTGGAAGCGAACGGCAGGTCGACCTTCTCCTCGACCGGCAGCGCGTCCATGTCGGCGCGCAAGGCGACCACGCCGCCCGGCTTGCCACCCTTCAGGAGGCCGACCACGCCGGTGTCGCCGACGCCGGTCTTCACTTCGATGCCGAGCTTTTTGAGGTGCTCGGCAACCAGTGCCGCCGTGCGCTTCTCGTTGTAGGAAAGCTCGGGGTTCTGGTGGATGTCGCGGCGCCAGGCGATGACCTTGTCCTCGAGGCGCAACGCCGCCGCCGAGATCCATTCCGATATCTCATTGCTCGTCTGCGGCATCACCGTATCCATCGCATACTCCTGGGCACTAAATTTGAGCGAGGGTAGCACCTTGGCCGCTTTTTTACAGACCGCGCGAAGACTTCCTGTGGCATTTCTGTGATTGGCCGCTTTGTCACAATTAACGCTTGCCGCACTGCAACAATGCGCCAAAAATCTCACAGGATCCGGATGGCAATGAACAGAGTGCGCCCATGGACGCCGGTCTTCGGAATGAGCCTTTTGCTCGTGTCGGGATGCGACGTGGCCAGCAATGCGCGGAGCGATTTCTCGCGGGTGACCAGCGCCATCGCCTCCACGGCGCAGGCGCCGCCGGCTGGCGCCTCGTCGCCGGCAAAAAGGACCACGACCACGGCACCGGTGAAAGTCGCGACCGTTCAGGAGCCGCCGAAGCCGGAGCCTCCTCCGCAGGAGCCGCCGCCCGTCAGTCTGGTGGGCAAGAGCGAGGCCGAGATCCGCACCTTGTTCGGGCCGCCGACCAGCGAAGAGGATCGTGCACCGGGCAAGACTTGGCACTACCAGGACGGCCAATGCGCGATGGACGTGCAGCTTTACCCCGACGTCCAGACACGCCAGTTCGGAACTCTTGCCTACGAAGTAAGGAGCAATGACAGCACCGATGAAGGAAAACGTCTCTGCGTGGCCCAACTCCATTCCCGCACCCAAGCCTCGGGAGGATGAGCAGACGGCCGACCGGATCCGACTGATCTTCGTCGATGACGACGACGACTTCCGCGAGGCCGCGACCGGCGAGCTGACCGATCTCGGCTTCTCGGTCGAAGGCTTTGCCGATGGCGCGACGATGCTGGCCTCGGTCGCCAACGGCATCGACGCCGACGTGATCGTGCTCGACTGGAATATGCCGGCGCTCTCCGGCATCGACCTGCTGCCGCGCCTGCGCCGCCAGGGCATCCTGCTGCCCGTCGTGTTCCTGACGGGACGCTCCGCGCCGGTCTACGAGAACCTCGCCCTCGATCGCGGCGCCGTAGACTTCGTCGACAAGGCGCGCGGCGTGCCGATCCTGGCCAAGCGGCTGCGCCTGCTCCTCGATCCCGTGAAGCGACCCGCCGAGCTCGATGTCGAGGAAACGCAGCAGTGCGGGCGGTTGATGCTGAAGCCTCGGATCGGCCGCGCCTTCTGGGACAATGTCGACCTCAACCTGACGCTCACCGAATTCAACATCGTGCGGCTGCTGGCCTCGAGCGTCGGCGACCACGTGACCTATCGCGCGGTCTACGACTGCATGCACCACGTCGGATTCATCGCGGGGAGCGGCGAAAATGGCTATCGAACGAACGTCCGCTCGTCGATCAAGCGAATCCGAAACAAGTTCCGGGACGTCGATCCCGAATTCGCCGAAATCGAAAACTACCCCTCCTTCGGCTACCGATGGGGCGTATCCGTGGCAGGACCGTCGCCGTAACGGACTGTGGCTGGCGCGCCGGATCGGCGCGTCGCTCACGGTCAAGCTGGTCGGCCTGGTCGGAATCTTCGTCGCCCTGCCGATCGTGCTGTACGGCCAGTTCGAGAATGCCGATCGCCAGATGCGTGACCTGGTGACCCGCGCCATCCAGGACCGCAGCAAGCTCATCTCGCACGCCCTGGCGCCGGTCCTCGAGAAGGCGCAGCCCTCCGCCAGCGCCGGCCTCAACGAGCAGCTCGCCAAATTCACCAGCGACGGCACGGTGCTGCGGCTGATGCTGCAGCCGGTCGACGGCGGCAATTTCTACTTCATGGCCTCGGCGCCCACGATCCGCGCCGACGACGTGGCGCCCGAGCTCGACGAGTTGGCGAGCCGCGGCATCCTGAAGAAGCTGTCGGATGCCTGCATGGGCGACGCCTCCGACGAGCTGCGCTACCGCCAGCGCGACGGCAGCGTCGAGCTCCTGACCTCGATCATCCCGATCAAGACCGAGCGCGGTTGCTGGGTGCTGACCTCGACCCACACGACGTCGGAATTCCTCAACACCTCGATCGGCCGGCCCTACTGGGAGACGCGCGCGGTGCGCGTGGCGGCGGCAATCTACCTCGGGCTGGCGCTGCTTGCGGTGCTGGCGGCGTTCAGTATCTGGATCAGCCTGCGCCGCTTCCGCGACGTGGCGGGCGAGATCGCGGAGGGAAGGATCGGCGACTACGCCTTCTCACAGCGCAACGTCGTGCCCGAACTGTCGAGCGTCGCGCACAGTTTCGACAAGCTGGTGCTCGACCTCAAGCGCTTGTCGCACCAGATCCGCCAGTCGGCGGAGGACAACGCGCATTCCTTCAAGACGCCGCTCGCCGCCATCCAGTCGGCGCTGTCGCCGGTGCGGCGCGCGGTGTCGCTCGAAGACCAGCGCTCGCGGCGCGCGCTCGAGATCATCGACTCCTCGCTCGCCCGCCTGCTCACCCTCGTCACCAACGCCCAGCGATTGGACAGCAGCGCCGCCGACCTGGTCGAAGCGCCGCGCGTCCTGGTGAACTTCACCGAGATCGTGGGCGAGGCGGTGCTCAATTTCCGCGAGCTCATGGCGAGCTGCGACATCCGGTTGGTTCGCCACATCGAAGAGGCGGTGATGGTCCGCGCCGGCCGTGCGGTGCTCGAGACCGCGCTCCAGAACATTCTCGAAAATGCCATCAGCCTGTCGCCACGCGGCAGTTCGATCACGCTCACGCTCGCCCGGAACGTCCACAGCGTCGAACTCAGGATCGACGACGAAGGCCCCGGCATCGAACCCGAGATGATCGATCGCGCCTTCGAGCGCTACTTCTCCTCGCGCCCTGCTCTTCACGCCAACGACGAGACCTCGCCCGCCGGACATTCCGGGCTGGGGCTCTGGATCGTCCGCCGGAACATCGAACTGTTGGGCGGCAAGGTGAGCGCCGCGAACCGTGCCGGCGGCGGCCTGTCGATCTCTATCGTCCTGCCGCGCAACGGCGACTGACGCCAGCGACTGACCATCGAGTGACCTTTCGCTGGCGCCGGGATAAGGTCCGGCCAGCATGAGAGCAGACCATCTTTGGCACCATTGTCGCCTCGCGACCCTGGCGCCCCACCGGCCCGGACTGGGCCTCGTCGAGGACGCCATCGTCGCCGAAAGCGGCGGCAAGATCGTCTATGCCGGCCCCGCCGCGGACGCGCCCGCCGGGCTCGACGCCAAGGAGCGGATCGATTGCGCCGGCCGCTGGATCACGCCCGGCCTCGTCGATTGCCATACGCATCTCGTCTACGGCGGCGATCGCGCCGAGGAATTCGAACTGAGGCTCGCCGGCGCCAGCTACGAGGAGCTGTCGCGCCGCGGCGGCGGCATTGCCTCCACGGTGAAGGCGACACGCACCGCCACCGAGGACCAGTTGGTGGCCAGCGCGCTACCGCGCCTCGACGCGCTGATCGCCGAGGGCGTCACCGCGATCGAGATCAAGTCGGGCTACGGCCTCGACCTCGCGACCGAGAGCCGCCAGTTGCGCGCCGCGCGCCGCCTCGCCCGCGAGCGCAGGATCGACGTGCACACCAGCTTCCTCGGCGCCCACGCCATGCCGCCGGAAGCCAAGGGCGACACCTCGGCCTACATCGACACGGTCTGCGCCATGATGCCCGCGATCGCGGCCGAAGGCTTGGCCGACTCGGTCGACGCCTTCTGCGACAACATCGGCTTCACGCATGAAGAGACGACGCGCGTTTTCGAGGCGGCGAAGAAACTGAAACTGCCGATACGGCTGCACGCCGACCAGCTCGCCAACCTGCACGGCGCGGCATTGGCGGCCAAGTACGGCGCGCTCTCCGCCGACCATCTCGAACGCACCGACGAAGCGGGCATCGTCGCCATGAAGGCCGCCGGCACCGTGGCCGTCATCCTGCCCGGCGCCTATTACTTCATCCGCGAGACGCAGCTGCCGCCGATCGACGCGATGCGTCACCACGGCGTGCCGATCGCGATCTCGACCGACTGCAACCCGGGCTCCTCGCCGCTCACCTCGCTGCTGCTCACCATGAACATGGGCGCGACGTTGTTCCGCCTCACCGTCGACGAATGCATTGCCGGCACCACCCGCGAGGCCGCCAAGGCGCTTGGCCTGTGGAACCGCAAGGGCAGCCTCGAAGCGGGCAAGGACTGCGACCTCGCGATCTGGAACATCGAGCGGCCGGCCGAACTGGTCTACCGCATCGGCTTCAATCCTCTTCACCAAAGAGTCTTTCAGGGTAACGCATGACACGCATCGACAACGAACGGGTGATCCGCGCCGCGACTGGCACCACGCTCACCGCCAAGAGCTGGCTCACCGAAGCGCCGATGCGGATGCTGATGAACAACCTCGATCCCGGCGTCGCCGAGAAGCCCGGTGAACTGGTGGTCTACGGCGGCATCGGCCGCGCCGCGCGCGACTGGGAGAGCTTCGACCGTATCGTCGCCGCGCTGAAGAAGCTCGAGAACGACGAGACTTTGCTCGTGCAGTCGGGCAAGCCGGTCGGCGTGTTCCGTACTCATACCGATGCGCCGCGCGTGCTGATCGCCAACTCCAACATCGTGCCGCACTGGGCCACGCTCGATTACTTCAACGAGCTCGATCGCAAGGGCCTGATGATGTACGGCCAGATGACGGCCGGCTCGTGGATCTACATCGGCAGCCAGGGCATCGTGCAGGGCACCTACGAGACCTTCGTCGAGATGGGCCGTCGCCATTTCGGCGGCAGCATGAAGGGCAAGTGGATCCTCACGGCCGGCCTGGGCGGCATGGGCGGCGCGCAACCGCTCGCGGCCGTGATGGCCGGCGCCTCGTGCCTCGCCGTCGAGTGCCAGCCGTCGCGCATCGAGATGCGCCTGCGCACCCGCTACCTCGACAAGCAGGCCAAAACGCTCGACGAGGCGCTGGCGATGATCGAGGCCTCTCACAAGGAGGGCAAGCCGGTGTCGGTGGGCCTGCTCGGCAACGCCGCCGAGATTTTCCCCGAGATCGTTCGACGCGGCATCAAACCCGACGCCGTCACCGACCAGACCTCCGCACATGACCCGATCAACGGCTACCTGCCGAAAGGCTGGACGCTCGCCGACTGGCAAGCCAAGCGCGAGAGCGATCCGAAGAGCGTCAACAAGGCCTCGCGCGCCTCGATGGTCGAGCATGTGAAGGCGATGCTCGACTTCCATCGCATGGGCATTCCCGTCGTCGACTACGGCAACAACATTCGCCAGATGGCTTTCGAGGAAGGGCTGAAGGACGCGTTCGATTTCCCGGGCTTCGTGCCGGCGTACATCCGCCCGCTGTTCTGCCGCGGTATCGGCCCGTTCCGTTGGGCCGCCCTCTCGGGTGATCCCGAGGACATCTACCGCACCGACGCCAAGGTGAAGGAGCTGCTGCCCGACAACAGACACCTGCACAACTGGCTCGACATGGCGCGCGAGCGCATCGCCTTCCAGGGCCTGCCGGCGCGCATCTGCTGGGTCGGCCTCGGTGACCGCCATCGCCTCGGCATGGCTTTCAACGAGATGGTGGCCAAGGGCGAACTCAAGGCGCCGATCGTGATCGGCCGCGACCATCTCGACTCGGGTTCGGTCGCCTCGCCCAACCGCGAGACCGAGTCGATGAAGGACGGATCGGACGCCGTCTCCGACTGGCCGATGCTGAACGCGCTGCTCAACTGCGCGAGCGGCGCCACCTGGGTGTCGCTGCATCACGGCGGCGGCGTCGGCATCGGCTACTCGCAGCACGCCGGCATGGTGATCGTGGCCGACGGCACGCCGGACGCCGCGCGCCGCCTCGAGCGCGTGCTGTGGAACGACCCGGCGACCGGCGTGATGCGCCACGCCGATGCGGGCTACGAAGACGCGATCGCCTGCGCCAAGGAAAAGGGCCTCGACCTGCCAAGCATCTTCTAAGCGGCAGGCTTCTCCGTCGTTCGGCGCTCGATCTCGATGAGCTTGTCCATGTCGACCGACGCCTGCTGCTCTTTCTGCAAGCGGGTCCAATCCTCTTGCGGGCGGGACCGGATCGCGAAGCCGTCGGCCAGCTCGGCATAGACCTTCTTCATCGCCTCGTAGGCCGCAAGCGCGGGCGTCGACGGATCGATCAGCAGCCGGAAGCCGTAGCCGTGCAGCTCGTCGAGGCTCATGCTGATCGATGTGATGCCGCCCGGCTTCAGGATCGTGACCAGCGGCTGCGGCAGCCGCTCGCCGATGAAGCGCACGGCCTCGGGCGTGTAGGGCAACAGCAACAACGAGTCCGCACCCGCCTTGTGATAGGCCTCGCAGCGGCGCACGGCATCCTCGATGCCGACCGATCGCGTGGCGATGGTGCGCGCGATGATGTGCAGGTCGGGATTTCGCCTGGCCCGCACGGCCTCCTTGATCTTGTCGACCATCACTTCCATCGGGACCATGTGGTCGATGCCGATGTGATGATGCGCGCGCTTCGGCAGGATCTGGTCCTCGATCTCGATCGCGGCAAAACCTGCAGCCTCAGCCATGCCCATGGTGCGATGCATGTGCATCGCGTCGCCCCATCCGGCAGCCGCATCGAAGATCAGCGGCAGCTCGCACACCGTACGGACTTCGAGCGCTGCCTGCGCCATCTCGGTCAACGTCAGGTTCGCCTCGAGATAGACGCGCTGGTAGCCGATCGCTCCACCGCCGAGATAGAGCGCCTTGAAGCCCGCTTTCTCCGCCATCTTCGCCATCATCGGATCGAGCACCAGCGGCGCGCAGACCGGCGTCGGACCCTGCATCATCTTGGTGAGGCTGTTCATGGCGTTTCCTCTTGCGTGTCGTTCGGTGCAGTCTGCATACAAGAAAACAAGACACGCGTGTACGGGAGGAAGTCGATGAAACGACGCACGATGATGACGGCCCTTGCAGGTGCGAGTCTGTTCTCTTCCTCCGTTCGCGCAGCGGACTATCCGACCAAGCCGATCCGCTTCGTCGTGCCCTTCACGCCGGGCGGCTCGACCGACACGTCGGCGCGCATCATCGCCGAGCGGCTGAGCCATATCTTCAATCAACAGGTCATCGTCGATAACAAGGCGGGCGGGCGCACCATCATCGGCACCGAAGCCGTCGCCAAGTCCGCACCCGACGGCCACACGGTGCTCTATGCACCCGCGACCTTCTCGACCAACCTCGCCTTCGAGGACAAGCTGCCCTACGACACCGAGAAGGACTTCGCCGCCGTCGTCCACACCGTCGACATGCCGATGCTGCTGACCTGCAGCATGGATGCGCCGTTCAAGACGATGGCCGAGCTGCTCGCCTACGCCAAGACGGTGACCAAGCCGATCGCCTACGCCTCCGTCGGCACGGGCAGCTCCGTGCATCTGTGGGGCGAGCAGATTCGGCTGCGCACCGGCATGCCGCTCGAGCACGTCGCCTACAAGGGAAGCTCCGACGCCATTCGCGACGTGATGGGCGGAAGTGTGCCGCTGTTTGCCGACGTCGTCGTGCCGGGCGCTTCCGCCGTCAGCGCGGGCAACCTGCGCGGCCTCGCCATCGGCACCACCGAGCGCTTCCACCTCCTGCCCAACGTGCCGACGATGGCCGAAGCAGGCCTGCCCGGGCTGGAGGCCATGACGCCGTTCGGTCTCGTCGTGCCGCGCGCCACGCCGGTGGCGGCGATCGCCAGGCTGAACGCCGCGGTCAACGAAGTCTTCAAGGATGAGGCCCTGCGCCAGAAGCTGCTCGATCTCGGGTTCCTGCCGATCGGCGGCACGCCCGCCGCCTATCAGACCTTCCTCGACGCCGAGGTCGTGCGCTGGCGCAAGGTCATCAAAGACGGCAACATCCCGAGCCCGGCCTAGAAGAAGCGCAACCTCTGGCCGAGGCCGAGACGCTCGGCCTTGGCGAGCATCGCGTGGCCGAGCGCGATGTCGGACAGCGACAGGCCGCGGTGCCAGAACAGGATCGTCTCGTTGTCGTTCTCGCGGCCTTTCTTCAGGCCAGCCACGATCTGGCCCATCTCGGCATGGAGCGTCCGCTCCGAGAGTTTGCCCGCGTTCACATGCGCTCGGAGGCTGCCGAACGGGCCGCCCTTGCACTGACCCCAGTCGTCGACGACGAGCTTCTGCATGATGTCGGTCAAGGACAGCTCGATGGCACTCATCGTGCCGTAGGGCACGACGAACGCCGAAGGCTTGATCCACTCCGTCTTGAGCATCGGCGTGGGCTCGTTGAGGCGCGAGGCCTCGACCACGATGTCGGCGCCCTCGACACAGGAACGCCAATCCTCGGTGACGATGATCTTCTTGCCGAGATCCTTCTCGAGCCTGGCGGCGAAGGCGTTGCGGCTCTCGGGTCGACGCGAGTGGACACGAATCTCGTCAAAGTCGAAGAGGTGGTTCAGGAGCCGCACGTTCCAGTAGGACGAGCCGCGTGCACCGATGTGTCCCAGGATCTTCGAATTCTTGCGCGCGAGATACTTTGCCCCGACGGCGGTCATGGCGCCCGTTCGCATGTCGGTGATGCCGCCCGCCTCGACAAACGCCTTGGGCATGCCGTTGTGCGGATTGAACAGCACCAGCACGCCGAACTCCGACGGGTAGCCGAGTTTGTAATTGTCGACGAAGTCGCCCACGACCTTGACGCCCGCCGAGTCGATCGGGCCACCGATCGCGCCGCGCAACACGTTGAAGTGGCCGTTCGCCACGCCGGGCTGGATATGCATGCGCGGCTCGATCACCGTCTCGCCCCGGCCCTGGGCGGCCAGGCTGGTCTCGATCGCCCCCAGGATCTCGTCGTCGGTGATTTGGAGGGCCTCGATGTCGAGGCGGTTCAGATAGGAGATGTAGATCGCGGTCATGTGTCCTTATACTGCGGTATGGCGTTGCTCGAACTCACAAACTTCTCCTGCGGCTACGGGGAAATGATCGCGGTGCGCGACCTCTCCTTCACCGTCGAGCCCGGGCAGATCCTGGCCCTGCTGGGTCCCAACGGCGCCGGCAAGACCTCGACGATCCTGGCCATCATGGGCCATGTGCAGATCAAGTCGGGCCGCCTGTCGGTCGCCAGCCGGGACATCACGCAGACGCCGGCCCTGAAGCGGGTCGAGATGGGCGTCGCCCTCGTGCCGGAAGGCCGGCGCCTGTTCTCCGACCTCACGGTGGCCGAGAACCTTACCGTCGGCGGCTATAGCCACTCCCGCGCCGACGAGAAACATCAGCTTGCCAAGGTCTTCGACCTGTTCCCGCGCCTCGCCGAGCGTCGCAGCCAGCTCGCGGCCTCGTTGTCCGGCGGCGAACAGCAGATGCTGGCGATCGGCCGCGCGCTGATGTCCCAGCCGAAGCTGCTCCTCGTCGACGAACTCTCGCTCGGCCTGATGCCCAAGATGGTCGACCTCTGCATCGCCGCGCTGCAGAAGCTGAACACGGAAGAGAACCTCGCCATCGTATTGGTCGAGCAGAACACCGCGCGTGCCCTCGACGTCGCCCACCAGGTCTGCGTGCTGGCGTCCGGCCGCAGCGTCTTCACCGGCTCGGCCGAGACGGCGCGGCGCGATGTCGACCTGCTGCATTCCTACACGGGCGTCGCGGCCTGAGATGAGGCGGCGCCCCTTCATCGGTCTGGCGGGTGCGAGCCTTGTGGCTGTGCCCGGCGTGGCACTTGCCCAGAAGACGGCCAACGCCACGATCGGCCTGCTGACGACGGCAACGCCCGACGCAAGCACTCTGGCAGCGATCAAGAAGGGGCTGGGCGAACACGGCTACGTCGAAGGCCGCAACGTCACTTTCGTGGCGCGCGCAGCGGACGGCAAATACGACCGGCTGCCGGCGCTGGCGGCCGAATTGGTCGTCGCGAAGGTGTCCATCATCCTGGGCATCGGCGGTCCCTTTCCGGCGCGCGCGGCGAAGGCCATCACCACGACACTCCCGATCGTCTTCGCCTACGGCGGCGATCCGGTCGTCGACGGACTCGTTGCCAGCTTCAACCGGCCCGGGGCAAACGTCACCGGCGCCACCTTCATCGGCACGACCCTGTCGAGCAAGCGGATCCAGATCCTGCGTGATCTGCTGCCGCGCGTGGCCGACGTGGCGTTTCTCGTGAATCCGAAATCCAGCCTCACGCCGCCGCAGGTCAAGGATGCCGAAGCCGCCGCCCAGTCGCTGGGCGTGCGCCTGCACATTCTCAATGCCACCACGCCCGAAGAAATCGACGCCGCGTTCGAGGCGATGGTGCGCGCCAAGGTCGACGCGCACATGCTCAGCACCGATCCAAGCTTCGGACTCGTGCACACCAAGCAGATCGTGGCACTTGCCGCGCGCACGAAAATTCCGACGATCTATCCGACCCGCATCGAAGCCGACGACGGCGGCCTGATCAGCTACGGCGCCAACTTCTACGACACCATCCGCCAGGCCGCCGGCTATGCCGGCCGCATCCTCGACGGCGAGAAGCCCGCCGACCTGCCGGTCCTGCAGCCGACGGTGTTCGAACTGGTGGTCAATGCGAAGACCTCAAAAGCGCTCGGCCTCACCGTTCCGGCCTCGGTGCTGGCGGTGGCCGACAGCGTGATCGAATAGGTGGTTACGGGAAGTAACGCTTTTAAAAAGCGGAATCTAAACGTTACTAAAAGTGACCTTTAAAATAGCGATACTATAGCGGCACTCTGCCAAGCTCGATCTGCCCCGCCGTGCAGCGTCTCCCGTGGCCCCCGCGCTTCTGGTCTCCGTCACGGGTCCGGGTCCCCGTGGATAATAATTGCGTAATACGCAATATTTGTCAACCCTTGGCTAACCTTCGCCTGCGATCTCGCCGATCGTCGGGACGACCTTCTGCCAGCCGTCACTCATGCCCTTGAACGCGGTCTCGTTCGTCGGCAGCACGAAGCCGGAATGAACGAGGCTGAGGCGTGTACCCCCATCGACTTTCGTGAGCGTGAAGGTGACGACCGTATTCAGCGGCGCGCCGTAACCGGTGTTGGACTCGTGGCCGCCCTTCCAGGAATAGACGAGTCGCTCTTTGGGCTTCACGTCCAGCACTTCGCAGTGAATGACGCCGTCCCAGGCCCCGGCTGCCGTCGTCTGGTAGGTGAAGCGATTGCCTTTCACCGGCACGAAACCCTTACTCGGCATGCGCAACCAACGGCCCATCAGTTCGGCGGTCGTCAGCGCCTTCCAGACTTTCTCCGGCGCGTGTGCGAACACGCGTTCGACGACGATCTCCCGGGCATCGGCTTTCAAGGCGGCGGCGGTCATCGATCGATCTCCTTCAGAAGAGTTTCAAGGTCGGCAAAGCGCTCGCGCCAGAAGACGGCGTAGTGGCTCATCCAGTCGAAGAGCGGCACTAGCCCCTTGGGCTCGGCGCTGTAGAAGACGTTGCGGCCCTGTGCGCGATCGACGATCAACCCAGCCTCTTTCAGCGAGCGCAGATGCTGCGACACCGCCGACTGCGTGACGCCACTGCCGCGCGTCAGTTCGGCGACGGAGATTTCGTCCGACTTCACGATGCGCTCGAACACCGCCCGCCGCGTGGGATCTGCAAGGGTGCGCATGACGGTGTCGATCGGGGCCGCTTGGATCATGACAATACATTAGCTATCACTAATGCATTAGTTAATACTAATTAATTGGAGAATCCTGAGTGCCGCCGGCGATCACCGACGTAGAAATCCGGCAGCGTGCTCTAGACGTGCTGTGTCAGCAGCCATCCGCGTGCCTCTTCCATATCGGTGAAGAATCCCAAAGGTCGCGGGCTGAGGGAAAGTCGCTGAAACAGCTCCCTCTGCGGCGCGCCACTGAGGGGGCCAACGACCAGCGCAAGCGGCCCGAAAGGCCCCAGGGAATTGTAGCCGCTGAAGGCGCCGACATAGTTGTTCAAGTCGCTCTCGCCAAACTCGCTCGCCGCGGTCCGGGCATCGAACAGCTTGCGATAGGAAAGCACTCCGTCCTCCCGGTTGGCCTCCAGAAACGTGGCCACGTCACGGTAACGGACCGTCCCTTCCGCGCGGGCGGAGATCATTTTCTCTTCGTGCGAAATCGTCCAGGTCAGGGGCATTGGTACCTTGAGCGCTCAGAAGTCACGTTACCATCCAGTGGCCTTGCCTGCATTGGCCACACTGCTCCCGCAATTCCTGCGCGGACGCGAGGTCACACCACGCCCGTGTAGGCCTGCCGCACGTCGGCGCGCTTCATCACTTCCGCTGGCACGCCTTCGGCCAGCACCTTGCCGGCGTCGAGCACGACCAATCGGTCGGCGACCCGCAGGACCTCGCCGAGATTGTGCTCGACCAGGACGACGGTGATGCCTTCGCCCGGCAAGGTGCGGATGAGGTCGGCCATGGTCGTGGCCTCGGCGCTGCTGAGGCCGGCGAGCGGTTCGTCGAGCAGCAGCAGCTTGGGATCGAGCGCGATGGCGCGCGCCACCTCGAGGCGCTTGCGCTGGCCGAGCGGCAGGGCACGCGGCGACTTCTCGGCCTGCCCGGCAAGGCCGATGCGCTCGAGAATGGCGTGCGCCCTCTTTCGCGCCGCATCGCGCGAGCGGCTGGTGAGGGCCCGCCACGGGCTGCCGGTCTGGTAGTGGCCCGCCGCCAGCATCACGTTCTCGATGGTCGTGAAGCTGTAGAACGGCCGCACGATCTGGTGCGTAAAACCCAGGCCCAGCCGCACCCGCGCATACGCTGGCAATCCTGTCACGTCGCGATCACCGAGGAAGATGCGGCCCGAGTCCGGCTTCAGGAGGCCCGCCACCATGCGCAGCGCCGTCGTCTTGCCGGCGCCGTTGGGTCCGATCACCGCCAGGAACTCGCCCTGGTTCACGGTGAAGCTGACGCCATTGGCTGCGGCGACGCCGCCGAAGCTGATGTGAAGATCGTCGATGCGCGCCAGCACCGTCATGGCACTTCCTTGGGCGCAGCCTTGCGGCGCTTCAGCATCGTGGCGAGTCCGGCCAAACCGCCCGGGCTGAAGCGCATCACCAGCATCAGCATGGCGCCGAAGATCAGCAGGCGATAATCGGCGGCAGCGCGCGAGACTTCGGGCAGCAAGGTCAGCCCGATCGTCGCGGCCACGACGCCCCACACCGAGCCGGTGCCGCCGATCACCACCATGGTCAGGATCGCGATCGACTGCACGAAGTCGAACGTGTCGGGCAGGATGATGCGCGCGAAGTAGATGTAGAGGCCGCCCGCGAGGCCGGCGAGCGCGGTGCCGATACCGAAAGCGGTGAGCTTGTAAGTCGAGACGTTGACGCCCACGGTGCGCGCGGCATCCTCGTCATCGGCCACGGCGTCGAAGGTGAAGCCCATCCAGCTGCGCTTCAGCCAGAGCGAGAAGACGATCACGGCAGCCGCGAACAGCAGGATCAATCCCGCATAGACGACGGGATCGAGGCCGGAGCCCGGAATGCCGGAGATGCCGAGTTCGCCGCCCAGCCACTTCTGCTTGCGGACAAAGCCCAGGAAGACGAAGCCGATGCCCATGGTCGTGACGGCCAGGAAGTCGTCGCGCACGCGCAGCGACGTGAGCCCGACCACGATACCGATGGCGCCGGCCATGATCGTGCCCGCCAGCAGGGTGAGCGGCAGTGGGACGCCCAGCTTGCAGAGATAGGCCGCGGTATAGGCGCCGATGCCATAGAAGGCCGCGTGCCCCAGGCTCACCTGGCCGCAGAAGCCCGAGATGATGTTGAGGCCGAGTGCGAGGATCATGTTGATCCCGATCACGCTCACGAGGCTGGCGATATATGCGCTCATTTGCGGCCGAGCAGGCCCTGCGGCCGTACCATCAGCACCACGATCAGGAACAGGAAGCCGATCGCGTCGCGGTCGAACACGTCAGCGAGGTAAATCGTGCCGAAGGATTCGACGACGCCCAGGATCAGGCTGGCGATCAGCGTGCCGCGCACGCTGCCGAGGCCGCCCAGCACGATGATGGCGAGCGCCTTGTAACTGACGAGCCCGCCCATCGTCGGCTCGACATAGTTGTTGAGCAGCCCGACCAGCCCGCCCGCGATGCCGGCCAGGGCCGAGCCGAACATGAAGTTGAGATAGCGCACCCGTACCGGATCGACGCCGAAGCTGGTCGCCATCTGCGGATCGGTCACGGTGGCGCGCCAGGCGATGCCGGCGCGCGTCAAGCCGGCGAACAGGCCGAAGCCCAGCAGCAGCACGACGGAGGCGATCACCATCGCGATCTCGACGTAGTTGAAGGTGATGCCGCCCGGGCTGATCGTCGCCACGTACCAGGGGTTGGTGTCGAAGGCGATGCCATAGGCGCCGAAGATCATGCGGAACGCCTCCTGCATCACGATGAAGAGGCCGATCGACACGACCATCGGCACGAAGGGCGGATGGCCGAGGATGGGCTGGTAGGCCAGCCGATAGATCGCCATGCCCGCGAGCGCGCTCACCACCAGGGCGACGAGGAAGCCCGCCGCCAGGCTTCCCGTGGCGTTGGCGACCGTCACCACCATGTAGGCGCCCAGCGCAAAGACGCCGGCGTGGGCAATGTGCAGGATGCGCAGCAGGCCGTAGACCAGCGTCAGGCCCACGGCCATCATCGCGTACATGCAGCCGTAGACCAGCCCTTTGACGATCAGTTCGACGAAGAGCATCGACGGCCTACGGGCGTGATGGCGTGCGGCTTACTTCGGCGGCGCCAGGATCGACTGGTCGTCGATCACGGTGACGCCGACGAACTGGCCGTTCTTCACCTGCGTGACCTCGAGCGGCGAATAGAGCTCGCCGACCGAATTGAAGTAGCCGAGCGGGCCGGTCAGCATCGGGAAGTTCTTGGTCGCGGCCAGCGCCTCGCGGACCTTGGCGGGATCGGTGCTGCCGGCGCGCTTCATCGCATCAGCCATCAGCATGACCGAGGAGTAGCAGTTGGCGGCGACCGCCTCGGCGTCGTAGCCTGCGCGCTTCTTGAACTCTGCCAGGAAGGGCTGGAAGTCGGCCGGCGTCGTGCGGCCGCGATCCATGCCGCCCACGATGTAGATGCCCTCGGCGGCGTCCTTGGCGATCTCCATCAGCTTCATCGAGTCGAAGGCCTGTGCCGCCACGATCGGCTGCTTGAGGCCGCCGGAGCGGACCTGGGCGACCAGCGGGCCGCCCACGAAGTAGTAGCCGATGGCGTAGATGACGTCGGGCGCGTCGGCCTTGACCGAGGCCACGATCGGGCCGAACTGGCGCTCGCCGAGACCGAACGTGTATTCCTTCACGATGGTGAGGCCGAGCTTCGGCGCTTCTTCCTTGAAGCCGTCGGCGATCGACTGGCCGAAGTCGTTGTTCATCGTGATCATGGCGACTTTCGCCGTCTTGCCGAACTTGTCGGCAATGAACTTCGCGGCGCCCTTGCCCTGCGGCTGGCCGAGCTGCACGCCGCGGAAAGCCCAGTTGCCTTCCTTGGTGATGTCGGGATGCACGCCATAGGCCGAGATGTAGGGGATGTGCGCGTTCTGGAAGACCGTCGCCGCCGCGTGCGTCGGACCCGAGTAGCTGCCCGAGACCGCCGCCACAACCTTGTCCTGGCCGATCAGCTTGTTGGCGATCGGCACCGACTGATCGGGCTTGTTCTGGTCGTCGTAAATCACCAGCTCGATCTTCTGGCCGTTCACGCCGCCCTTTTCATTGATCCAGTCACGCGCGATCTCCGCACCGATCGTCGACGACTTGCCGTCGGCCGCGGCCGGGCCCGATTGCGGCGCATGGAAGCCGATCTTGATCTGCGCCGAGGCGCTGCCGGCAAACAAAATGCCGGCCATCGCGGCGGCGGCGATGAATTTCTTCTGCATGGTCACTTCCCCTATTGTCGACGCCAGAACGCCTGCATCGCTCGGAACCTCGTCTTGAAATCATCATAGGCCGGCCCTTCAGGCTGGGCAAAGCGCTCTAGCAAGATCCATCGGGCCGCGACTCCCGAAACACGTATTTTTATGGCCCCTTCCGGTTTCGACTATTGGCCCGGTCTTTGCGACGAACCCTAGCCTGACGTCCTTCACCTCTTGCCGGAAAGTGCCGCTCATGAAGAGACGAGATTTCCTCCAGGGCGCTTCAATCGCGGCGGGCACGCTGCCGTTCCTGGGCGGCGAGACGCTGGCGCAGAAGGCGACCGCCGCCAAGACGCTGAAGGTCATCCATACCGGCAACCTCGCCTCGCTCGACCCGATCTGGACGACAGCCCCGCCGACCAAGGATTACGCTTACCTGGTGTTCGATCAGCTCTTCGCCGTCGATTCCAAGTACGTGCCGCATCCGCAAATGGCCGAGGGCTTCACCCTCGAGGACGACGGCAAGACCTACGTGATCACCTTGCGCGAGGGGCTGAAGTTCCACGACAACGCACCGGTGCTGCCGGCCGACTGCATCGCCTCGATCCAGCGCTGGGGCGCGCGCGACGGCTTCGGCCAGCTGACGATGAAGGTCGTCGACGGCTTCGAAACGGTCAACGATCGCACCTTCAAGATCAAGCTCAAGAAGCCGTTCGCAATGTTGCCGGCGGCGCTGGGCAAGAGCAATTCTTCGCAGTGCTTCATCATGCCCGAGCGCATGGCGAAGGTGGATCCGATGAAGCAGGTGACCGAGACGATCGGCTCCGGCCCCTTCCGTTTCGTGAAGGAAGAGTTCGTGTCGGGCGCCAAGGCCGTGTGGGCGAAGTTCGACGGCTATATTCCGCGCAAGGAGCCGGTCGACAGCATCGCCGGCGGCCGCATTCCCGCGGTCGATCGCGTCGAGTGGGCGTTCATCAGCGACTCCTCGACCGCGATGGCAGCCCTCGTGGCGGGCGAGCAGGATTACTGGGACGCGCCCAGCCCCGACCTCGTGCCGATCATGAAGGCCGATCCCAACATCGTGGTGCAGGCGCGCAATCTCACCGGCTCCTACTACATGCTGCAGCTCAATCACACGCAGGCGCCGTTCAACAATCCCAAGGTGCGCCAGGCGCTGGCGATGGCGGTCGACCAGGAGAATTTCCTGAAGTCCGCGGTGTCGGACCCGACCTTGATGAAGCCGGTCTACAGCTACTACGGCGCCGACTCGCCCTACTACACCGAAGACGGCGCCGACGTGCTCAAGACCAAGAGCATCGACAAGGCCAAGGCCGCGCTGAAAGAGGCGGGATACAATGGCGAGAAGGCCGTGATCCTGGGCGTGATGGAGAACCCGATCTCGGCCGCGATGTGCCAGGTGACCGAAGACCTGCTGCGACGCATCGGCATGAACGTCGAGCTGGTGGCGATGGACTTCGCCACCATGGCGCAGCGCCGTACCAGCAAGGAGCCGTCGGACAAGGGCGGCTGGAGCTGCTTCATCACCTCGTGGACCGGCTCCGACATCGTCAATCCCGCCGTGCACCAGATGCTGCGCGCCGCCGGCACCAGCGGCTGGTTCGGCTGGCCGACCGATCCCGAGATGGAGAAGCTGCGCGACCAATGGATCGAAGCCACGACCGAGGCCGACCAGAAGAAAGCCGCGATCGCGCTGCAGGTCCAGTCGTTCAAGACGCTGCCCTACATTCCGCTCGGCTCGTTCGTGCAGCTGGTTGCCTACCGCAAGAACCTGACCGGCGTCTGGCCCTGCCCGGTCCAGGCCTACTGGAACATCGGCAAGAGTTGATGGAGGAACATGCGTCGGCCTTCCCTCCCCATTCAAATGGGGAGGTGGCGGCGTCATACGCCGACGGAGGGGTCACGTTTGCCCTTCGCGACGCGCATGCCCCCTCCGCCCCCTACGGGGGCACCTCCCCATCTGAATGGGGAGGAAAGGAGTAGTGCTCGGCTACATCGTTCGGCGCCTGCTCATGGCCGTGCCCGTGATGGGCGTGGTGGCGCTGGTCGTCTTCAGCCTGCTCTATCTCACGCCCGGCGATCCCGCGCAGGTGCTGGCGGGCGACACGGCCACGCCCGAGCAGATAGCGAAGATCCGCACGACCCTCGGCCTCGACCAGCCGCCGATCCAGCGCTTCGGAGGCTGGCTGTGGCACATCGTGAAGGGTGACCTCGGCACCTCGATCTTCAGCGGCGAGGCCGTCACCCACATGATCGGCCAGCGCCTGGAGGCGACTTTCTCGCTGCTGCTGCTGGCGGTCGTCTTCTCGATCGCGATCGGCGTGCCGTTCGGTGTCGCGGCAGCGGCACGGCGCGGCAGCTGGATCGACGGTGCCCTCACGACCTACAGCACGCTGGGCTTCTCGCTGCCGGCCTTCATCGCGGGCTACGCCCTCGCCTTCCTGTTCGCCACCACCCTGAAGTGGCTGCCGGTGCAAGGCTTCGTGCCGTTGGACGGCGGCGTCTGGCCGTGGCTGCGCAACCTGATCCTGCCGGCGGTGACGCTTAGCCTCGTCTACTCGGCAATCATCGGCCGGGTGACGCGCGCCTCGATGCTGGAAGTCCTGTCGGAGGACTACATCCGCACCGCGCGCGCCAAGGGCGTGGCGCCCTGGCGGATCCTCTTCCGGCATGCGTTGCAGAACGCCGCGGTGCCGGTGATCACCATCATCGGCATCGGCATCGCCACCCTGATCGGCTCGGCGGTGATCACCGAGAACGTCTTCGCGATCCCGGGCGTCGGCCGGCTGACAGTCGATGCGATCCTGCATCGCGACTATCCGATCATCCAGGGCGTGGTCTTGATGCTGAGTGCGGCCTACGTGCTGGTGAACGTGGCTGTCGACCTCTGCTACACGCTCCTCGATCCGAGGATCCGCTATTGAGAAAGCGGCTCAGCATGTGGATCGGCGGCGGACTGCTCGTGGTCATGATCCTGATCGCGCTGCTCGCGCCGTTCATCCTCACCGGCGACCCGCGCGCGCTGTCGCCCGGCAGCCGCCTGCAGCCGCCGTCGGCGTTGCACTGGTTCGGCACCGACCAGCTGGGGCGCGACCTCTTCTTGCGCGTGCTCTACGGGGCGCGCATCTCCCTGTTTGTCGGCTTCTCCGTCGCCCTGCTGTCGTCGATCATCGGCACAGCGATCGGCATGGTCTCGGCCGCAAGCCGCCGCGCCGACATGGTGGTGATGCGGGTGATGGACGGGGTGATGTCGATCCCAGCGATTTTGCTCGCGATCGCGCTGATGGCGGTGACCGGCGGTTCGGTGCTGAACGTGATCGTGGCGGTCACCCTGGTCGAGATCCCGCGGGTCGCGCGCCTCATTCGCGGCATCGTGCTGTCGCTGCGCGAGCAGACCTATGTCGAGGCCGCGATCTCGGTCGGCACGCCGCCCGGCATGATCGTGATCCGCCACCTGCTGCCCGGCATCGTGGCGCCGCTGATCGTCCAGGCGACCTTCGTCTGGGCGACCGCCATGATCCTCGAAGCGGCGCTTTCCTTCATCGGGGCCGGCACGCCGCCCACCATTCCGTCGTGGGGAAACATCCTGGCCGACGCCCGGGCGCTCTGGCAGATCCGGCCGACCATGATCTTCTTTCCGGCGGCTTTCCTGTTCGTGACCCTGCTTTCCGTCAACATGTTGGGAGATGGGCTGCGCGACCTACTCGATCCGCGCCAGGCGCCCGAAATCTAGGCCGATCCTGCGCGCTGCCCGCAGCAGGAATTTTCCCGATTGGCCGCGATTTTGCAGGGGACTCGCCATGCCGTCCATGTTCCCCGGGCAGGATGAAAGGGACTATCCTCGATCGGTGATCACCCTCACCCAGATCGAGACTTTCCTGGCGCTCGTCGAGGAAGGCGGCGTGGCCCGTGCCGCCGAGCGCCTCGGCGTCGGCCGCTCGACGGTGAGCGCGCACGCCAAGCTGATCGCCGACGAGATCGGGCATCACCATTTCCGCCGCCACCAGGGGGGCCAGGTCGTCACCGACTCAGGGCTCGACGCCCATGGCCGCCTGGGCGCGCTGCTCACGCAAGCGAACTTCTGCCTCGAAAACTTCAAGAGCGGCAATCCACGCACGCCGAGCTTCGTCACGGTCCAGCTGCCGTTCGGCTTTCCGGGATCGGTCTTCGAACAGGCGCTCGACCGCACGACCAAGCGCCTGACCGGCGTCTGTCTGTTGCCCTCCTTTGCCAAGACCGCACCAACCGACGAGTTGGGCTGCGCTTATCTCCCGTGGGATGCCGACACCGGCCTGATGCCCGACCGTTGGCTGCTGCTGCGCCACGGCGCGACACCATGCGCCAAAGGCTCGGCGATCAAGCTGGCCGACCTCGCCGGCTTGCGGCTGCAGACGCCGCGTCTCCCGGCCGCCCTGCAGGGAAGCCTGACGGCGCTGGCCGAGCAGGCGAACGCAACGCTCGACTGGACCGACGGCGGCCTGCCCGAGCTGTTGCCGCTGATCGCGCAGTCGCCCAAGGCGGCAGCAATCGTGCCGGCGGGCCTGTTCAATCCGGCCCTTGTCGACGGCCTCGTCACCGCAACCTTGGTCGAGAGCACGCATCTCGATCCGGCGATCGCCGTCGGTGGCCTCGAATTCCCCGAGATCGCGCGCCTCCTGAAGGAGGAGCTGCAGCAGGTCCTGGGCAAACGACTTGCCGCACCGGCGGCACGCGCGCCACGCGCGGCCTCGGCAGACACGCTGTCGCTGAAATACTGCCGCTCCTTCCTCGTGCTCTACGAAGAAGGCAACGTCGGGCGCGCAGCTCAACGACTCTCGATCGTGCAGCCCGCGCTCACCGTCCAGCTCCATCGTATCGAAGAAGACGTGGGCTGCAGCCTGTTCAGCCGTTCGCACCACGGCCTCAGCGCCAACGAGCGCGCCGACGTGCTCTATCGCCTGCTGCGCCCGCTGATCGCGAGCTTCAACGGCACTTTGAGGCACCTACGGGCCTCAGCCGACAAGACCACCGCGCCCATTCGCATCGGCCTGATGCCCGCGCTCGACGACGAGAGCGTGATGAGCCAGGGCTTCGCCCGGGCGCTCGACAAGTGGTCGCGCCGCCACGCCGACGACGTGCTGCAGGTGATGGAAGGCTATTCCGGCACCCTGGTGCGCTGGCTGCAGAACGGCGCCGTGGATTTCGCGCTGGTCGACCGCGTCTTCACCGATGCCGACCTGATCCTGGAGCCGATCGTCGAGGACAAGATGGCGGTGGTCGTGGCCGAAGGGTCCGACCTCGTGGCGCCGGGACCGGTCGGCCTCCGGCAGCTCGCGCACTTGCCGTTGGTGCTGCCGTCCGCACGCCACGGCCTGCGCACGCTGCTCGCACAGAGCCTGCACCGCGCCGGCCTCACCCTGCAGCCGCGCATCGAAGTCGATTCGATGGCGGGCTGCCTCAACATGGTGAAGATCGCGCGTTATGCCACGCTGCTGCCCATGGGGTCGGTCTACGAAAGCCGCGGCCGGCGCGGCGTCAGCGTGCACGAGATCGTCGATCCGCAGATCGTGCGCACGATCTGTCTCGCACGGCTGCGCAGCAAGCCGTATCGGGAGGCCGAGACCGATTTCCTGGCCGAACTGCGGCTGGCCTTCGCCAATCCGGCCGAGCCGCCTCCGCTCCCGGCTTCCAGGGATTTTTATGGCCCGGCCCGTCAGTTTACATGAGATTGGACGCCGGTTTCGCAGTCAAATCTCGGCGTAGCAGGCATTTACCGGAGCTCCCATGAGCATGTTTCATCTCGGATGGTTTCTCGGACCGGGCATCACGATCCAGGGCTGGAACGAGCCGGGATATTCGCCGGGTTACGACTTTACCAAGCCGGATATCTTCGTCGATGCCGCTCGCGCGCTGGAACGCGCCTGCTTCGACGTCTTCATCCTCGAGGATTCGTCGGCCGTGCCCTACGCCTACCAGGGCAAGATGGATTTCTATCTCAAGAACGCGGTGATGACGCCGAAGTTCGACCCCGTGATGCTGACGCCGTACCTGATCGCGGCCACCAAGCACATCGGCCTCGGCCCCACGCTCACCTCGACCTTCTATCCGCCGTGGCTGCTGGCGCGCTCGCTGGCCACGCTCGACCATTATTCGAGCGGCCGCATCGCCTGGAACATCGTGACCGCGACCAGCGATGCCGCGGCCCAGAACTACGGCCTCGACATGCAGATCGAGCATGACCTGCGCTACGACATGGCCGACGAATATGTCGAGTGCGTGAGCCAGCTGTGGGACGCCTGGGAGCCCGACGCCGTCGTCATGGACGACGCCACCCACACCTTCATCGATCCCAAGAAGGTCAAGGTCGTCGACTTCAAGGGCAAGTACTACAAGACGCGCGGGCCGCTCAACGTGCCGCGCTCGCCACAAGGCCGGCCCGTGTTCATCGCGCCGGGCGGCTCGCCGCGCGGCCGCAAGTTCGCCGGCCGCAATGCCGAGATCGTGCTGGCGGGCGGCGAGACGGTGGCCGACATGAAGGGCTATCGCGACGACGTCATGAACCACGCCAAGGAACTTGGCCGCGACACCAGCAAGATCAAGACGCTGTTCACCTGCGTGCCGACCGTGGTGAAGAGCGCCAGCGAAGTGGCCGACACCAAGGACCAGATGGCCAAGGCGCGCGCCCACCATTTCGAGCGCGGCCTCGCCGCCATGTCGTTCCTGTCGGGCCTCGACTTCTCCAAGTTCGATCCCGACAAGCCGATGGGCGAATTCACGACCAACGGCATGCAGACCCTGCTGCGCACCTTCAAGAACGCCGGTCCCACCGCCACCCTGCGCGAGGTCGTCACCAAGCCGAGCGGCCAGGGCTTCACCAACTTCATCGGCACCGCCGACCAGATCGCGGGCCAGATGCAGGAGTCGATGGAGGAGATCGGCGGCGACGGCTTCCTGATCGCCGGTCACATCAAGCCCAAGTACGTGAGCTCTATCACCGACGAATTGGTGCCCGCTTTGTGGAAGCGCCAGCTCACGCGCCGGGATTATGGCGCGGCGCATTTCCGCGATAACATGACGGCCTTCTAGTCCCGGCCGCGCCGGGTCTACGGCGCAAAGGGCACCATGAGCGACCAGCAATCCATTCGTCCTTTTCTCGACAGCCTGGAAAAGGACGGCGCGCTCCTGCGCGTGCCGAAGCCTGTCGATCTCGCGTTCGAGCTCTCGGCCTTCCTTTCCGCCGCCGATGCAGGTCCCGCCCTGTTATTCGAAAAGGTGAACGGCTCGGCGCTGCGCGTTGCCGGCAACCTGCTCAACAGCCGCGGCCGCATCGCCCAGGCGCTGGGCATCCAGCCCGCCGACATCGTACCGCGCATCCATGAAGCGATCCGCGCGCCGGTGAAGCCGGTCCAGGTCGGCAGCGGCCGCGTGCAGGACGTGGTCGTCACAGACAATCCGTTGAGCGCGCTGCCGGTCCCGCGTTTCTTCGAGCGCGAGGCGCGGCACTACATCACCGCCGGCGTCATCCTGGCGCGCGATCCGCACACCGGCAAAGGCAACGCTTCCTTCGCGCGCTTCGCGATCCACGACGGCAAGATGGCGATGGTGGGCATCGCCCCTAACCATCACCTCGCCCTGTTCTCGCGTCGCGCCGCCGAAGCGGGCAAGGCGCTGGAGATTGCCGTCGCGATCGGCGCACATCCGGCCATTCAGCTCGCCGCTTGTCTTTATCTCGGCGTGGGCGACGACGAACTCGAGTGCGCCGGCAGCTTGCTCGGCGCGCCGGTGAAGGTCGTGCCGGCCAAGACCGTCGACCTGATGGTGCCGGCCGACGCCGAGATCGTGCTGGAAGGAACCATCGACGCACGCCAGCCGATCGAGGAAGGCTTCGTCTCGGAATATCACGGCATGTACGAAGGCTACGGTCCCGGCTTCCGCGCCACCTTCTCCGCGCTCACGCATGCGAAGGACGCCATCTACCAGGCGATCGAGCCCGGCTATCACCGCGAGCACATCTATCTCGGCGCGCTGCCGATCGCGGCCAGCTTGCGCAGCGCCATCGCCGCCGTCGTGCCCAACGTGCGCGACGTCGCCGTCACCGAAGCGGGCGCCGGCCGCACGGATATCGTGGTCCAGCTCGAAGCGCCGCGGCCGGGTCAGGCGCGGCGCGCCATGTTCGCGGCCTTCGCCGCGGTCAGCCTGGTGAAGCGGGTCACCGTGGTCGATGCCGACATCGATCCGTGGGACGCCGTCGCCGTCGAGTGGGCGCGCGTGCATCGCATGAAACTCGAGCGCGATCTGTTGCTGCTACCGAACAGTGGCACCGACCGCTCGGAAGCGATGGAAGATGGCGGTCTTGTTACAAAGGCGGGCTTCGATGCCACGGCCAAGCCCGGCGATCGCGTGGAAGGCATCGATCGCGCGCTGCCGCCCGCTGACGCGCGCGAAGCGGCGAAAAGATGGTTCACCGAGAGCTTGCCACCGTCCGGGAGACAGTGGTTGAAGTAGAGGGATGAACCTCGATCCCGGAAACGTCCCTCTCCGCGCCTGGGCGGAACTTTATCGCGGCGCCAAAGCAACGCTCGCGGACTCCTGCTGGACCGGTATCGCGGCCAGCGCCGCATCGGTCGCCAAGATCGTGGGCCGCGGCGAGCCCGTGTATGGGATCAACACCGGCTTCGGCAAGCTCGCCAATATCCGCATCGCCGCGTCGGACCTCGAGACGCTCCAGCGCAACATCGTGCTGTCGCATGCCGCAGGTGTCGGCCCCGCGATGCCGCAGCCGATCGTGCGCCTGATGATCGGCCTCAAGATCGCGTCGCTGGCGCAGGGCTATTCCGGCGTGACGGTCGAGACGGTGCGGCTGCTGGCGGCGATGCTGGAGCGCGGCGTGCTGCCGGTCGTGCCGGCACAAGGCTCCGTCGGCGCCTCGGGTGACCTGGCGCCGCTCTCGCACATGACCGCGGCGATGATCGGCGTGGGTAACGTCACCTTCGCCGGCGAGACGATGCCCGCCGTCGACGGGCTGACGCATGCCGGCCTGAAGCCCGTGACGCTCGGCCCGAAGGAAGGCCTCGCCCTTCTGAACGGCACGCAATTCTCGGCGGCCTATGCCATCGCCGGCCTGTGCGAGGCCGAGCGCCTGTTCCAGGCGGCGCTCGTGACCGGCGCCCTGTCGACCGATGCCGCCAAAGGCTCCGACACGCCGTTCGATCCGCGCATCCATGCGATCCGCCGCCATCCCGGCCAGATCGAGGTCGCCGCCGCGCTGCGCGCCCTACTGCAGGGTAGCGCCATCCGTGAAAGCCATCGCGTGGGCGACGACCGCATCCAGGATCCCTATTGCCTGCGCTGCCAGCCGCAGGTGATGGGTGCCTGCCTCGACTCGTTGCGCGGGCCGGCCACCGTGCTGGGCCACGAAGCCAACGGCGTGGTCGACAATCCGCTGGTCTTCGCCGACACCGACGAGGCGCTGTCCGGCGGCAACTTCCACGCCGAGCCGGTGGCGCTGGCCGCCGACACGATCGCGATCGCACTCTGCGAGATCGGCTCGCTGGCCGAGCGGCGCATCGCCATGCTGGTCGATCCCGCGCTCTCCGGCCTGCCCGCCTTCCTGACGCCCAAGCCCGGCCTCAACTCCGGCTTCATGATCCCGCAGGTGACAGCGGCGGCGCTGGTCTCGGAGAACAAGCAGCGCGCCTATCCCGCCAGCGTCGATTCCATCCCGACTTCGGCCAACCAGGAAGACCACGTCTCGATGGCCGCGCACGGCGCGCGCCGGCTGCTCGACATGACCGCCAACCTCGGCAACGTGATCGGCATCGAACTGCTGACCGCGGCGCAAGCCTGCGACTTCCGGGCACCGCTGAAATCCAGCGCCCGTCTCGAAGCCGCGCGTGCGCTCCTGCGCAAGGACATCCCCTCGCTCTCCGACGACCGCTATTTCGCGCCGGACATGGAACATGCGACCTCGCTGGTCACCAGCGGCGCCCTGGTCGAGGCCGTCGGCGGCGATTCCCTTCCGACGCTGCTCTAGCCCTTCAGCACCATGTCGGCGGCCTTTTCGCCGATCATGATCGAGGGAGCGTTGGTGTTGCCCGAGGTGAGCGTCGGCATGATCGAGGCATCGGCGACCCGCAGCCCGCCGATGCCGTGGACGCGCAGTTCCGGATCGACCACGGCCATCGCATCGTTGCCCATCTTGCAGGTGCCGACTGGATGATAGGTCGTCTCCGCCGATTTCTTCACCCAATCCAGGATCTCGTTGTCTGCTGTCTTGTCCGCACCGGGCGCGGCCTCCTTGATCTGCAACGGCGCCATCGCCGACGCGGTCATGATGGCGCGGGCAATGCGCACCGCGCGCACGGTGAGCTCGCCGTCGATCTCCGCCGACAGGAAGTTGAAGTTGATCGCCGGCGGCTTGCCCGGATCAGCCGACGTGATGTGGATGTGGCCCTTGCTTTCCGGCCGCATTGGATGGGCGTAGCAGGTAACGCCCGATTCGCGCGCGATCCTCGGTCCGGTGGGACCGGCCTCGGTGAACATCGGCACCCAGCCCAGCAACAGGTCCGGCGCCTCGAGCCCCTCGCGCGAGCGCACGAAAGCGCGCAGCGGCGCCGCCACCATGCCCAGCAGGCCCTTGCCCGTGAAGGCATAGCGTAACGCCTGCCCAACCAATCCGACGCCGCGGGCGGTATCGTTGTAGGTGATGCCCTTGGCACCGACCGTCCAGCGCGTGCGCGGCGCATAATGATCGCGCAGATTCTCGCCGACACCCGGCAGCGCATGACGCACCTCGATGCCGAGCGCCTTTAGCCGCTCGGGCTGGCCGATGCCCGATAGCTCGAGAAGTTGCGGACTGTTGATCGAGCCGCCGCTCACGATCACTTCGCGCGACGCGCGTGCTTCACGTCGATTGCCGCCGACGGAGTAGCGCACGCCGACGCAGCGCTTGCCCTCGAACAACAGTCCTTCGCCCAGCGCGCCCGTCTCGATGTGCAGGTTCGCCCGTTTCCGGATGGGCGTGAGATAGCACTGTGCCGTACTCATGCGGCGGCCCGACGAGATCGTCGCCTGACTCATCGCGATGCCGTCCTGCCGCGCGCCGTTGTAGTCCGGATTGTGCGCGATGCCGACCTCGGCCGCGGCCTTGATCACCGTGGCGCAGAACGGATCGGCCGGCGGCGGGTTCGTGATCTTGAGCGGACCGTCATGGCCGCGATAACGATCGTCGCCGCCTTCCCAGCTCTCCATCCGCTTGAAGAAGGGCAGCACATTCTCGTAACTCCAGCCCTGGTTGCCCATCTGCGCCCAGGTGTCAAAGTCCTGCGCCTGGCCACGCACGAAGGCGAGACCGTTGATGGCACTCGACCCGCCCAGCAGGCGGCCCCGTGGCACCGGGACACGGCGGCCGTTGGTGTTCGCTTCGGGCTCGGCACTGTAGAGCCAGTTCGCCGCCGGATTGGCGATCAGCTTGGCGAAGCCCACGGGTACCCGCGACCACGGATGGCTCGCGGGCCCGGCTTCGAGCAGCAGCACCTTGTTGCGCGGATCGGCCGACAGACGGTTGGCGACGACGGCGCCCGCCGAGCCGGCGCCGACGACGATGTAATCGAAGTCCATGGATCAGACGCTTTCGTACGGCGTGCCCCACCGATCCTGGAAGACGATCTCCTTCAGTGGCCCGCGCTTCACCGGGCCGAACTTGCCCATCGGATAGCCGATCGGAAGGATGGCATAGGAGTGCACGCCCTCCGGCAGGCCGAGCGCGCTCTCCGCTTCCTTTTCGTAGAAGAGATGGCGCGTCGTCAGCGTGGCGCCGAGACCGAGCGCGCGCGCGGCGAGCAGCATGTTCTGCACCGCCGGATAGATCGACGCGCCGGTCGAACGGTCGGGCTTGGGATCGGCCACGCAGGCCACGATCCAGACCGGCGCTTCGGCGAAGTGATCGGTGAGATATTCGACGGCCGAATGCTGGCGGAGATATTTCTCCTTGTTCGTGCCCGGCGGCGGCGTGCTGTTGAGGTAGCGCGGGCCGATCCATTCGTCGAAGGCCTTCTTGTACCAGACCTGCACGGCCTCCTTGATCTTGGCGTCCTTGATCACGAGGAAGCGCCACTTCTGGATATTGCCGCCGTTGGGCGCGCAGGCTCCGGCGTGGAGGATCTTGGAGATCAACTCATCGGGCACCGGGTCCGGCTTCAGGCGCCGCATCGCACGGCAGGACTCCATGATCTCGAACAGATCGGGCACATTGCTCTCCCTCTTATCTCAAGCTCTTGGCAGGCAGTGTGCGCCGTTCAGGGCCGGCGGGTCAAAGTGCTCGCAAAAGCGGCAGGCAGTCCCCATATACCCGTTATGGCAATGCAATTTCTCGGCGCGATACGCGGCAACGGTGTGCTCACCAGTTCCAATGACGGCCAGGATTACGGTCCTGCCGAATACGACATCGACGGCTTCCGCACGCAGACGGGAGACGTCATGGCGTCGGGCGAGATCCGCCTGCCGGCGGAACAACTCGCACAGGCCTTTGGCCGCCGGGACCTGTGCCTGCAGACCGAGCAAGGCGCGCTGCTCACCTTGCGCTTCAGCGCGAAGAACGTGCGCGTCGGCACCGACGCGGCGCACATCGAGGTGACGGGCGGATTGCCCGACGCGAAGAACTGGCGCCGATAAAGTAACGGCCCCGCCGTCCGCGAGGACGTGGGGCCGAAACTCATTTCGAATTAATGTCTCGAAGACAGGCCGCCGTTGCCGGCAGCCGGGCAATCAGCCGATCGCCTTCAGATTGTCAGCCGACATCTTGCCGCTGCGGCGGTCGGAGACGAGTTCGAACTCGACCTTCTGGCCTTCGGCCAGGTTCGACATGCCAGCACGCTCGACGGCGCTGATATGGACGAAAGCATCGGCACCGCCGTTATCCGGCTGGATGAATCCGAAGCCCTTCGTCGCGTTGAACCACTTCACTGTTCCCTGAGCCATGGGAATATTCCTTCACTTCATAGATATGCTGCCCGCGCACCCATTGGGCGGTCAGGCCGTCGAAATCGCACTTGTTTTCGGGATCATAGGTCACTGGTGGCCTCGGCATGCGAGGCGGGCCAAAAATCGTCTGTCCGTCTATCGACGGGGCTCATATGGGCTTTTTGCCCGACGTTTGCAAGTGCCCTATCTCCAGGCGAGACTACGGGCCCGACGCTGCGAACGAGACAGCAAAGCGGCTGGAATCAGCGCAATCAACGCCACCAGACCCACGATGATGAACGTGTCGGAGAAGGCCAGCATCTGCGCCTTGGCCTGCACGATGACGCCGAGATAGTCGTACGCGCCGGCCTTCTGCTGCTGATACGGCAGGCCGCTGCGCTGCATGAGTTGTTCGACCAGGGTAAGCAGGCGCGCAGAGCTGCGGTTGCCCCAGTCCTGCGTGGCCGTCAGCGCGTCGGCATGGAAGCGCGTGCGCACCTCGAAGAAGGCCACTAGCAGGTTGATGCCGAAAGCGCCGCCCAGCTGGCGCATGAAATTGGCGACGCCCGCGCCCTGGCGGACCTTTTCCGGCGGCAAGGCCTTCAGCGACGAGGAATTGAGGCTGGGGTTGATGAAGCCCAGGCCCAATCGGGAGATCATCACCATGCCGACCAACGACCAGAAGGTCGTGTCGACGTCGGCCGTGCACATCAGTGCGAAACCGCCGGTGAACAGCAGCAGCCCGCCGATGATCATGGTCGACGGCGGGATCAGGTCGGCCATGCGGCCGGCGATCGGGAAGATGAAGGCCAGCATGATACCGGCCGGCATCATCATCAGCCCCGCAAGCAGCGGCGTGAAGCCGATCGATGTCTGCACGAACACCGGCAGGATATAGGTCGAGCCCATCATGCCGGCGCCGAAGATGAAGGCGATCATCGCGGCGGCGGAGAATTCGAGATTGGCGAAGATGCGCACGTCGAGCATCGCCCGCGGCGTATGGAGCTCCCACAGGATGAAGGCCACGGCCGACGCGGCCCCCACGCCGAGGCGGGAGACGATGACGTCTGAACTCCAGCCCTCGCGCTGGCCGTCGGCAATCCCGGTCATCAGGCCGAGCAGTGCCAGACACAGCAGGCCGAAGCCCAGCCAATCGAAGGGCGGAATCTTCTCCGGGATCGGCCGGGTCGGCATGAAGATCAGCCCGAGGCCCGCCGCCAGTACGCAGAACGGCAGCGAGATGAAGAAGACGTAGTGCCAGGAGAAATACTCGATCATCATCCCGCCCAGGGTGGGACCGATGCCCGGCGCGAAGACGACGCCGAGGCCGAACACGCCCATCGCCGAGCCGCGGCGCTCGGGCGGGAAGACCGTGAAGATGATCGCCATCACCAGCGGCTGGGCGATGCCGGCACTGAAGCCCTGCAGCATGCGGGCGAGGATCAGCGTGTCCTCGGTGGCCGCCGTTCCGCCCAGCACTGCCCCCAGCGAGAAGAAGCAGAGCGCACCCACAAAGGTACGGCGCTCGCCCAGGATGCCGCTCACCCAGGCGTTGATCAGCATGCCGGCCGTCATGGTCGCGGTGTAGGCCGACGACATCCATTGCGCCTTGTCCTGGCCGATGCCGAAGGCGCCCATCACGTCGGGCACCGCCACGTTGACCGTGGTCATCGCCAGCACCATCGAGACCACGCCCATCATGCCGGTGACGGTCACGTACCAGCGATAGGACGTCCCATAGCGCTCGCTGAGATACTGCGCCGTCTGCAGCGGCGCCGCGCGCGGCGGGAGGCTAGCGGACGTCAATCTCGACTTCGACCATCATGCCGGGCGACAGGGGCTTCGGCATCGCGTCGAGCTTCACCCGGACCGGCACGCGCTGCGTGATCTTGGTGAAGTTACCCGACGGATTGGGCGTGGGCAGCAGGGCAAAGCGCGCCGTCGTCGCGGTGCCGATCAACGAGATGCGGCCGACGAAGCGCTCGTTGGGATAGGCGTCGACAGCGACCAGCACGCGCTGGCCGAGCTTGAGGTCGCCGACCTGGGTCTCCTTGATGTTGGCCTCGATCCAGAGCTCGTTCGGATTGTGCAGCATCAGGATACGCTGGCCGGCCTGCACGTACTCGCCGGGCTGCACGAAGGTCCGGTCGATCACCGACGTCACAGGGCTGCGGATCGTGCGGTCCTCGACATCGACCGCCTGCTGGGCGATCTGCGCCTTCAGGTTCGACGTCTGGAAGGCGAGCGCATCGACCTGGGCGTCGATCACGGCCAGCCGCGTGCGATCGGCCATTGCCTCGCGCAGGCTGCCCTGCGCCTGCTCGTACTCCGCTTGCGCCTGCAGGATCTGGCTCTCGAGCTTGGTAGCCGAGGCCTGGGCCACCTGGAATTGGCGCTCGTTGGCGACATGGCGGTCGTACAGCGAGCGGTTGCGCTCGAGGTCGAGGCGCGCAAGCTCAAGGTCGGTCTGCAGCGCCGCCAGCGCCTTCTCCTTGACGGTGATGGCGGAGGTGCGCGTGCGTATCACGGCGTTGGTCTGGTCCTCGACCATGCGGCGTTCGGCCTGCAGCCGCTCGCGCTCGGCCTGGACGCTCTGCATCTGGGTCGCCAGCGCCTCACCGCGCAGCTTGGAGACGCGATCGTCGATGCGCGCGATGACGTCGTTGGCCGCGACACGCGCGCCCTCGAGCGCGGGCAGTCCCGTCACCCAGCCATCGGCACGGCTCGAGACGGTGACGATGTCGGCCATCACGCGGGCGTCGTATTCATAAACATGAGTGAAGCGGAGGTAGATCTCGCGGCCGCCGTAGCACAGCGCCAGGAACGCGACCGCGGCGACGGCCAGGATACGCGGCCGCAGAAAGAACGGACGCGGCGGCGCCACGCGCGGCGCACTGCCGAAGTCCGGCGGGACGATTTGCGGCGGAAGGGTTCGGGAGACCGGCTGGTCCATCGTGCCGGCCAGAATAGAACCGAAACAAAACAGTCACCAGACATTCCGCCCCCAAATCAACCGGGGGCTGTTCTGCAGCGCGAGCGTGGCCGTCAGGTGTCGATGTACCAACTCCCCAGGTCCCAGGTGTTGCTGTCCCACCCGCTGAGATCGACCACGAGCTTGTCCTTCACGGCCGCGACGTCGGGCCGGGAGACCACCGGTATCACCACCTGCTCGTTCACGATCATCTCGTTGCACTTGATCAGGATGCCCGCCCGCTTCACCGGATCGAGCTCCGACGTCGCCGACTTGAACAGCTCGTCGTATTCCTTGCTCTGCCAGCGCGTGCTGTTGCGGCCCGACCACTTGTTTTCCTTCTGCGCGATGTCCCACGAAACGAAGGTGCGCAGAAAGATCTCGGGGTCGGCTCCCGAATAGGACGTGTGCATCTCGAGGTCGTTGTAGAACTTGCCGCCGGTGTCGGGGTTGCCGACGTCGGACGAGAAATAGACCGACGACACGATGGTCTTCAGCTCCATCTCGATGCCGGCTTTCTGGCAAGCCTGCTTCACGATCGCCTGCGTCTTCTGGCGCGGTTGGTTGATCGAGGTCTGGAAGCCGATCTTGAGTCGCTTGCCATCCTTAACGCGCACGCCATCGGCCCCTTTGACCCAGCCCGCCTTCTCCAGCAGCGCCGCGGCCTTGTCGGGATTGAACTCGTATTTCGTGGTCTTCGAGCGAAAGCGCTCGGGATAGTCGATGTAGTTGGCCGTGGCCTGGCCCGTGCGACCGTAGATGTGCTTCTCGATCGAGGCCTTGTCGACCAGACAGGTCAGGGCCTGGCGCACCGCGGGATCGGACAACAGCGGGTGCTTGGTCTTGAGGCTCGAGCGCTCACCGTCGACTTCGGTCCAGGGGTCGGCGAACTGCAGGCGGATATGCTCGATGCCGCCGCCGTTGCTGATGACGACCCGGCCCTTGCCGCCCTTCTCGAGGCGCGTGAGGATTTCGTCCTCGATCTGCAGGTTCCAGGCAAAGTCGTATTCGGCGGTCTGCAGCACGGCGCGCGCCGCCGATACCGCGTCGCCGCCGCCCTTGGCGACGATGCTGTCGAAATACGGCCGGTTGTCGAGATGATAATTGTCGTTCAGCACGCCGGTGATGCTGTCGCCCGGCTTGAACCCCGTGCATTTGTACGGGCCGGTACCGATCGGCATCAGGTTGGCCGGCGCGTCGCGCGAGTTGGCTCCGACGTAATCCTTGAAGGCGTGTTTGGGCAGGATCATGTCGTTCGAACCGACGAAGGCCTGGGCCCAGAACGGCGTCGGCTCCGGGAACTTCACGATCACCGTGTAGTCGTCGATCTTCTCGACCACGATGTCCTTGTAGGTGGCGGTCGTGATCGTGGCAGTCGCGGGATCGCGCGCATATTCCCACGTGAAGACCACGTCGTCGGCCGTAAACGGCCGGCCGTCGTGCCACTTCACGCCCTGCTTCAGCTTCCACACCACTGATTTTCCGTCGGCGGCCAAGGTGCCGTCCTCGCGGCCGGGAATCTGTGTCGCCAGCATTGGCCGCAGGTTGCCGTCCCGATCCCAGCCCGCGAGCGGCTCGAAGAAGATGCGTGACGCCTCGCGGTTGGTGTTGCCGCCAGCGAAGTGTGGATTGAGCAGGGTCGGCGCCTGCCACAGCAGGATCTTCAGCGCTCCGCCGCCGCCACGCTTGGTCGGCTTGTAGGTCGACGACGACTGCGCCATCGCCACACCGCCCGCGACGAGCAATTGCGACGCCGCGGGAGCGCCAAGGCCCACTGCCGCGAGACGCTGGATGAAACCGCGGCGCGACAGGCCGCCCGCTTTGACTTGGCCTATGAGGCCACGCAACTCGCGTTCGTCCATCACGCTCTCCTTACTCAGCTACGCAGGTTCTCTCGCATGGTTTTGCCGGTGTATTCGGTGCGGAACAGGCCGCGGCGCTGCAGTTCGGGCACGACCATGCGGCCGAATTCCTCGAACATGATCGGCGAGAGATTGGGCATCAGCACGAAGCCGTCGCTGCCGCCGGCCTCGAACATCTCCTGCATCGTGTCGGCGATGGTGGTGGGTGAGCCCACGACCATGCCGCGCGGCCGGCGCGCCGCCTCGGCGAAGGAGATCTTCTCCTTCTCCATGATCTGCAGCACCTTATCGACCGAGCCGCCGTGGCCCTGGTGGCCCGCGGCTTTGGCGAAGTCCTTCTCGTCCTTCACCTTGGTGATGTCGGCGCCCATCATTGCCGAACTGGTGGCGAGCGACAGCTCGGGGCTCAGCAGCGAATTGAGATAATCGGCCTTCTCCTTGGCGATGGCGTCGGTCTCGCCCACCACGACGTTCATCGCCGCCAGCACCTGGCAGTGCTCGGGCGGACGATCGTACTTGTCCATGCGCGTCTTGATGTCGGCGTAGAGCTTCACATGGTTGGGCACGTCGGCCGCCGAGGCGAAGATCGCCTCGCCCCAGCGTGCGGCGAACTCGCGGCCGCGCGGGGAAGAGCCCGCCTGCATCAGCACCGGTCTTCCCTGCGGGCTGCGCGGAATGGTAAGCGGCCCGCGCGTGCTGACATGTTCGCCTTTGTAATTGGCGTAGCGCACCTTGCCAGGGTCGATGAAGATGCCTTCTTCCTTGTCCATGACCATCGCGCCCTCTTCCCAGCAATCCCAGAGGGCGCAGCAGGCCTCGACGACCTCGTCGCCGCGCGCATAACGATCTTCCTTGGCGGGCAGATCCTTCATGCCGAAGTTGCGGGCTTCGAAGTCGGTGGTGGAGGTGACGACGTTCCAGCAGGCGCGGCCGTTCGATAGGTGGTCCATCGACGCCAGTAGCCGGGCCAGGTGATACGGGTGATGGAAGGTGGTCGAGAGCGTGGCGCCCAGCCCCAAATGCTTGGTCACGCGCGCCATGATCGGCAGCACCGTCACCGGGTCGAGGTAGGAGAGCTGGCCGCCGTAATGAAGGTAGGTGTCGAAACTGCCCTTGTAGATGTCGGGCAGGCCCAAAGTGTCGGTAAAGAAGCAGCCGTCGAAGAAGCCCGCTTCCAGCACCTTCGCGAGATGCTCGTACCGTTCGGGCATGAAGATGTCGTTCAGTTCGGAGGCCGGGTGCTTCCAGGCGCCGTTGTGGGTCGCCGTCGGCCCGGTCTTGACGTAGGCCATCAGCTTCATCTGCTTGCGCGTGGGCATGGATGTCCTCCTGCCCAAAACGCAGCAAGGGGTATGCCACGCTGTAAATTAGGAAGGCTTTACAGCCACTCCAGCAGGGCGACAGGCGCCCTGTCGGCAAGGCCCGTAGAGGCGGGCGCTTCCCAGGGTGAGAAAGCGAACAGTCCGGCGGGCAGGACAGTGTCCAGTTCGCCGGGCTTGAGATCGCGGGCGATCACGACGAGGAAGAGCGGCGGCGTGGCCGTGGGATCGCCGAATGGGCGCGGGCTGGAGAAGGCCGTGCCGACGCTCTGCACCAGCACCGGGCGTTCGCTTTCGGCGACACGCACCAGGCCCTTCACGCGCAGCAGACGGTCGCCCAGCGCGCCGGCAAGATTGTCGAGCCAGAAGGTGAGATCGTCATAAGCCAGCATGGCGGTCGGGCGAGCGAGACGCACGGCAATGCGCGGATGGGACGTTTGGGACGCGACGCGCGGCGGCACGGGCATCGGCGCGATGCCGGCCAGGGGTGCGAAGGCAGCAGTGACAACGTCGCTGCGCGCCCTGCTCGCCACGATCTCCGTCAGCGGATTGAGAGCGGCGATCGCGGCCGGTGCGCGCGTCCATTCTTCCGCCGAGGCGACGTCGGCCTTGGTGACGACAATGCGGTGCGCGGCGGCCCATTGCGATGCCGCTTCCTCGAAATCCGCCGTCTCCGTCCCGCGCGTCGCGTCGAAGGTTGCGACCACAGTAACGCGCAGGCGATGCGCCGCGAGCCCGGCGAGCTGGCGCAGGACCGGTCCTGGCTTGGAGAGCCCGCTTGTCTCCAGAATGATGCGCCGCAACGGGCCCGATGCACCCGGCCGCTCGGCCAGCAAAAGCATCTCGACGGTGTGCGAGAGATCGGTGCCGGCCTGGCAGCAGATGCAGCCGTTCGACAGCATGGCGATCGGCGTGCCGTCGCCGCTCTCGCGCAGGATAGCGCCGTCGAGGCCGATCTCGCCCACCTCGTTCACGATCACGGCGGTATTCGCCGAGTCGGGATGACCGAGAAAGTCACGCAGCAGGGTCGTCTTGCCTGAGCCCAGGAAGCCGGTCAGGACGATGAAGTCCGGCCCGGCCGCTCCGCTCACTCGGCCGCCTTCGGTTGCGGCTGGGCGTACTTGGCCGGCACATCCTCGGCCCAGCTCGCCTTCACGAGATCGCGCACGTCGGCCAGCAGTTCGGCGGTGTCGTAGATCACGCCGTCCTTGATCGTGTACTTGAGGCCGCGATGCCATTCGACGCCGTTGGTCGTCTCGTTGAGACGCATCGCACCCGTACCGTAGAGCAGCTTGAAGTCGGTCAGCGGATTGTGATCGTGCACCAGCACGTCGGCGAGCTTGCCGACCTCGAGCGTGCCGAGATCGTCCTGCAGCCCGCACAGTGCCGCGCCCTGCGACGTGGCCGAGCGGATGACCTCGAGCGGATGGAAGCCCGCCTCCTGCAGCAGCTCCAGCTCGCGGATATAGCCGAAGCCGAAGATCTGGTAGATGAAGCCCGAATCGCTACCGGTGCACACGCGACCGCCGCGGTTCTTGTACTCGTTGATGAAGGCCATCCAGAGCCGGTAGTTCTCCTTCCACTCGATCTCGTTCTGGGTCGACCAGCGATACCAGTAGGAGCCGTGGCCGCCGCGCTGCGGCTGGAAGTAATTCCACATCGACTTCCAGGTGTATTCCTTGTGCCAGTCGGCCTGGCGCGCGCGCATCAGGTCGCGGTTGGCGTCGTAGATCGTGAAGGTCGGCACGAAGGTGAAGCCAAGCTCGAGGAAGCTCTCGAGCACCTCGTTCCACTTGGCCGAGCCCGGCTTGGCGCCCTGCTTGAACATCTGGCCGGAGACGGAGAAGCGGAAGTATTCGTCGTTATAGTCGTAATCGAGCGGGAAATTCTGCACGACCCGGTCCTCGAACAGCGACTCGGGCAGGCCGTAGTAATGCTCGGCGCTGGTCAGGCCCCAGCGCGCCGTCGTGAGTGCGTTCATGCGCGTGACCGACATCTGCGCATGGTGGCAGCCCGAACGCAGGCCGAGCTTGGCGCATTCGTCGAGAGCTGCTTCCATGATGGCGGGCGGTGCGCCGAAGAACTTCACGCCGTCCGCGCCGCGGTCCTTGAGCTTGCGCAGCCACGCGCGGCCTTCGTCCGGCGAATGGATCGTCTTCAGCATGTCGTTGACGGCGGGGAAATAGGCGTAGGCCAGCAGGCGCGGTGCGGCGATCGTGTTCTCGGCCGAGCGCGTCTTCTGGTCGAGCATCCAGCCCAGGCCGTTCATCGAGCCCATCTCGCGCACCGTCGTCACGCCATGCGCCAGCCAGAGCTTGTAGACATAGTCGACCGGCGGCACCCAGCCGTTGGCCGAATGGTAGGCGACGCCAGCATGGGCGTGGCAGTCGATGAAGCCCGGGGTCACCCATTTGCCGCGGCAGTCGATCTCGTGATCGCCGGCGGCTGGCCGGTTGGCGGCGGTGGCGACGTTGCCCGTGACCTTCTTCAGCAAGGTGATGCGGTTGTTCTCGATCACGATGTCGGTCGGCCCGATCGGTGGCGCACCCGTGCCGTCGATCACCGTCGCGCCGCGCAGCACCAGCCGCTTGAACGGGCCGACGCCGCGGTCGCGCCCGGTCGCCGGCACGATCACGGGCTGGCCCGCCTTGCCGCGTGTCGTCGACAGTTCGTCTCCAGGGAGCGTTTCGCTGGTCATGGTGTCCTCATCGATGATCTGGAGAGAGCATACCAGCGCGGCATGCAAGCCGACTAGGCCGCTTGCTGTCTCACCGCTATAGTCCGCGCGTGATTCAAGCCATCGGCCTGCAGGAACTGCGTGACAATGTCCGCGTCCATTTTCCGCAAAGTTTCGACCACCCGCCACGCGTGCGATCGACCGTAAAGATCCGGTTCGGCGACGGCCGCATCGCCGATGCCCGGGTCGTGGCGATCACCGATCGCGGCGATACGCTGGAGCTGCTGGTCGACGGCAAGGACTGGTTCCTGCACAAGGACAGCCAGACCGACTACTGGCTCGTGGCCTGATCAGGCGTACTGACGCCGCTTCGGCACTGGCAGGCCCATGCTCTCCCGCAGATTGCTGCCGCTGTAGTCCTTCTTGAAGACACCGCGCTTCTGCAGCTCCGGAATGACGAGGTCGACGAACTCGGTCAGGCCACGCGGTAATACCGGCACCAACACGTTGAAGCCATCACACGCCTGCGACGTGTACCAGTGCTCCATCTCGTCAGCGACCTGGGAGGCCGAGCCCTTGAACACGATGTGGCCCATCGACGGCAGCACGCGCTGGTAGGTCTGGCGGATGGTGAGATTGTCGCGCTGCGCCATCGCCGAGATCGACTTGCGGAAGCTCGAGATCGCGTTCACCTCGGTCGACAGGTCGGGCATCGGCCCGTCGAGCGGCAGGCCGTCGAGCTTCTCGTTCACCATCTTCGAGAGATACGGCACGCCCAGCTCCGGCGAGATCAGCGACTGCAGCTCCTCGTAGAACTCGTCGGCTTCGGCAGCGGTGCGGCCGACATAGACCGAGCAGCCCGGCATGACGCGCAGCTGGTCCGGGGTCCGGCCGTACTTGGCGAGACGCCCCTTCACGTCCTTGTACAGTTCCTGCCCCGCCTCGATCGTATCGGTCACCGAGAACAGGCAATCGGCGGTCTTGGCCGCAAACTCGCGCCCCAACTCCGACTGGCCCGCCATGAACATCACGGGATAGCCCTGCGGGCAACGCGCGACGTTGAGCGGTCCCTGCACCGAGAAATGCTTGCCGACGTGGTTGAGCGTCTGGACCTTGGTCGGATCGAGATAGCGGCCGGTGTCGCGATCCTCGATGAAGGCGTCGGCGTCCCAGCTGTCCCACAGGCCCTTGCAGACCTCGACGAATTCCTCGGCGCGTTCATAGCGGTCGGGCCGCGGCGCGTATTCGGCCTTGCCGAAGTTCACCGAGTCGCCCGGGAACGAGGTCGTCACGATGTTCCAGCAGGCTCGGCCCTTGCTGAGATGATCGAGCGACGCGAACTTGCGCGCCATCAGATAGGGCTCTTCGTAGGTCGTGGTCGCCGTGGCGAGCAGTCCGATGTGATTGGTGAACATCGCCACGGCCGAAAGCATCGTCACCGGCTCGAACACGGCCGGCCGGTCGGACGGGCTGTTGGCGGCGAACAGCGCCGGCTTGTCCATCTGGCGCACCGCGTTGCCGTCGGCGATGAACACGAGGTCGAACTTGCCGCGCTCGGCCTCCTTGGCGATCCAGATCGCGTGCTCGATGTTCATTACGGTGTTGGGCCAGGAATCGCGATGGCGCCAGCCGCCGAGATGATGGCCAAGCCCGAGAATACCGGTCATCAAGGTCATCATCTTTGCCACCAATACTTTGCGTACAACACGTCCATGAGGAAACCTGATTTCGAGACTGGCGGCAAGAGACGCGACCGCTACAGGGGGCTGATCCGGACCTGGTCCGTCGCAATCGACCCCGTATCGACCAGCAGTGCGACGCCGCCACTCGTCAGCGCCTCTGTGGAAGCATCTTCCACATCGAAGAACACCTCGCCGTCAATCGAGGCGCGCACACGCCTGCCCGTGACCTCGATTTCCAGCGCGTAGGCCTGGTCAAGCTTCCACGCGAACGTCCGACTCCCGAGCGGCACGGCGACATGACGCCGCCGCACGAGCCTGACGTCGTCGCCCTCGAATACCAGGGCATAGTAGCGTTCACGCCCCTGCACGCGCGCCGCAATTCCCCAGGACCGGGCGAGCAGCGGCACGATGGTCGCGCTCACTCGGTAGTCCTGCCAATCGCGCGTTCCCTGCGCGATCATGCCGGGACCAACTCCCTTGGTGATGCGCAGAGGCTCCCATCGGGTCTGGAATTGATCCACGTCGTTCATCCAGGCGTGCTTCCACATCGCGCTCTGCAGATCGGGCCGCTGCAGCGTGACCTTGGGCGCGCCCTTCCAATCGACATAGTCGAGATGGATTGTGCCGTTCGTACCCGCCGGGTCGCGTGTCTCGATCTGCACGCCGATATCCAGAATGGGATACCCCTTCGTATCCGGCAGGCGCCAGGCGAGGACACTTGCGGCTCCGGGCGCCAGTTCCAGCGGCTCGCCATGGATTTTCGAGAGCGTATCAGCGTCGTTGAATACGGTGGCATGCAGCCGCACGGTAACAGCCCCGCTGTTGGCGCCGCCTGCCTGCAAGCCGCACTCGACCGTTTGCCCCGGATACAAAGTCGGGCAGGCCAGCAATTGATAGGTCGGCATCGACAACGCATCCTTGCCGAAAAAAGTCGGCGTCGCCACGCGCGCTACCCTGCCGGGCGCCAACTGGCGAAAGCCGATCGCCAGGCTGCGTGCGCCGCGGCGGCTGTGACCGGCAACGTTCTCGAGCGTTGCCGGATGGAGTGTCGCCGGCGAGCCCTCCTCATTCTGGAATCCCTGGAGGCTGCCCGGCATCTCGAAGGTGAAGCGCGCACCGCCCTTGGCGGCCTCGGGCACCGGCGCTCCAGCCAGCCGGTGACCAGCCACGACCAGCGCACGCGTTTCGATCACGGCGTCGGTGACGGCGGCGCCGCCGTCGGCGGACGAGATGTACATGCGATCGGCCACCGGTGTGCGCCAGTCCGGCCCGGCATCGATACCGGCGAGGCCGTTCTTGATACCGAAGAGGCAGCCGACGTTGCCGGCGTTGCAATCGGTGTCCCAGCCCGCCGTGTTCACGATGTGCATCGTCTCCTGGAAGCTGTTCTTGCCATAGAGCAGCGACAGGATGATCAACGCGTGATTGGGAACGACGTGGCAGTTGCCGGCGAACTTGTCGTAGCCGTAGTTCTCGGCGATCAGCGCGCGGGTACGATGCCAGTCGCCTTCATTGTCGCCGGCGTGCCAGTCGCGCACCTTCTCGACGACCCGGCGGATCAAGGCATCCTTCGGCACGAAGGAAAGGCCGAGGTCCAGTAACTTGTCGACGTCGGCCTCGACGAAAGCCTGCGCCTCCATCGCCGCCAGAAGCTTCGCTGCATGCACCGCATCGCCGTCGTGGCTGACGCGCGCGGCCTGTTCGGCGAGATAGGCCGCTTGCTCGGGATTGCCGGGACTCACCAACGCCCAGCCGTCGGCGAAAATCTGCGCGCCGATCTGCTCGGCCACGGTCCGGCCATTGAGCTCGATCGAACCGCTCAGCGGCGCGGGCACGCCCGATTTCAGGCGAAGATAGGCGGTGTGCTCGGTCGAGTTGCCGATGCCACCCCACCAGAAGATCGAGCGGTCTTCGACCACGTAGTTCAGCCACGTTTCGCCCACCTGCTCTGACGTGAGCCGCGCTGGATAATCGTTGTCCGCCAGCGCGCGCGTGAAAGCGAAGGTGCCGGCGATATCGTCATCAGTCACGACCAGCTGATGATTGCGCAGCGCCACGTCGTGCCGGTCGTGGACGTAGTAGTTGATCGGCCCCAACTCGCGCAGGATGCGCTCGTAGGTCCAGCCCTCGAAGGGCCGGCCGAGATAGACGCCGATCATCTTGCCGAGGACACCGGCATAGACGCGCTCGGCATAGTCTTTGGGAAGGGCTACCACGATTTCCTCCAGCCGCCGGTCTTACGCCGACAGGCGCTCCACGATTTCAAATTTCCACTCGAGGCTGCGGCCTGGCGCATCGAGGCCGCCGGGCTTCAATCGATCGACAAGATTTCGCGCCGCCAGTTCGCCCAGCTCGAAGTCCGGCTGTCGGACCGTCGTGAGGCCCAGCAGGTTCGCGGTCGGGACATCGTCGAAGCCCACGATCGCCACATCGTCGGGCACCGACAGACCCGCATCGCGCACCGCCTGCATGGCGCCGATCGCCAGCACGTCGTTGGCGCCGAACACCGCCGTCGGCCGCGCGTCACCCGCACTCAGCAAGCTCTGCATGGCGCGCGCGCCGGCCTCGGACGAAAAAGTGCGATCGACCACGAGCTGGGGTTCGAGCCCGGCCTCACGCATCACCTGCTCATAGCCCAGGGCACGCCGTCGGCCCGGGCCGAATTCCGCGAGGATCATGGCGATGCGGCGATGGCCCTTGCCGATCAGCAGCCGCGTCATCGCCGCGGCCGCCTCGACATTGTCGATGAACATATAGTCGATCGGCAGCCCGCCGCGATCCTTCGGCGGCGGCCCGAGCAGCACCATCGGCAGCCCATAGCGGCCGAGCTCCTCGAAATCCGGCGCCTGCAGATGGAAGAATGTGCCGACGACACCGTCCGCGCGGCCCTGCTGCAGCCAGCGCAAGGCACGCCGTTCGCCTTCAGCCTGACCGTCGGTGTCATAGATCAGCACGTCGTATCCCTCCGGCGCCGCCGTCTTCTGCAGGCCGCGCACCAGACCGGGATAGAACGGATTCGTGACGTCTGGCACCACGCAGGCAAGCGTCATCGTGCGGGCACTGCGCAAGGTGCGCGCGGCATGATGAGGCTGATAACCGAGATCGCTGGCAATCTTGAGGATCCGCTGGCGCGTCGCGCCGGGCACCGACGGCGTCTCTGCCTTGTTCAGCACCATCGACACCGCGGCCTGCGAAACACCTGCCGCGGCGGCGACATCCCTTTGCGTTGGACGGCTGGAAACGATCGCTTTTCTCATTGCCCGCAGCATGGGTTGGCAGTTTAATAGAGAAAGGTTATACGTATTACTAATAATAATCAAATCCGGGTGGAACGACGATGCTGAAGACCGACCAACTGGAATTGGGCGCCTACGCGAGCCTCGCCTTCGGCGTGGTCGGCGATGCAATGGGAACACCCACGGAAAATCTCGAACCCGAGCAAATCGACGCCAAGTTCGGCTGGGTCGAAACGTTCGAGGGCGACGGCACGGACGATTCGATCATGCGCAATCTAATCGCCGACGCGCTGATCGCGACCGGCGGTTATGCCGACGCCGACGACTGGGCCTCGGAGTGGATGCGCCAGCACAAGGAAATCTTCGGCCAGAAGGTCGGCCGGTTCTTCCCCTCGGTGCTGCATTCGGCTGCGAAGCTGCGCTTCGGCGACCTGCCGCGCACCATCGCCAGCGGCAACATGCCGAGCTCGAGTTCAGCGATGGCGATTGCGCCGGTCGGCATCGTCAACGCCGGTCATCCCAAGGCCGCCGCCGCGCAGGCGATGGAACTCGCGAGCCTCATCCACGTGACCGACGTCGCCTTCTGCCAGGATGGCGCGGCCGCCATTGCCGCCGCTGTGGCGCGGGCGCTCGACGGACATTCCACGGTTGAGCAGGCGATCGAGAGCGGATTGTCCGCGATCAAGCCGTGGAGCGGGCGCGACATGCGCAAGCTGATCGAGGACGCGCTCGAACTCGCGCGCACCGCCAACGATTATCAGGGTTTCCGCGCCGCCTATCACCAGCGCTTCCGCCGCGCCATTGCCTGCGACAGCCGCGAGACCATCCCGGCGACGCTCGCGATCTGCAAGCTCGCCGGCGGCGATCCGTGGAAGGCCGTGGTCTACGGCGCCAATTTCGGCCGCGACTCCGACACCATCGCCTGCATGGCGGGCTATGTGTGCGGGGCGCTCAGCCGCGACGAGACGTCGGTAAACACCGCGCTCAAGGCGTTGCCCCAGAACATCGCCGAGCGCGAGAAGACGCTCGCGAAGAAGCTCGTCGCCACGGCTCGGCAGAAGGCCGGCAACGAGATGAAGAACTGGCAGCCGCTCGCCGGCTGACCGTCACGACAAGAAACGACACCGGAGGAAACCATGCCCACGTTCAGGCAAGCGTCAAAGCACACGCGTCGTTCTGTTATCGCCGGTGCCGCCGCCACGACGGCGTTGGTCGCCTCGAGCCGGCCGAGTCTCGCGGCGCCCAAGATCATCAACTGGTGGTACGAGGGTGCGACGCCCGCCCAGCAGGCGGCACTCGACAAGAACCTGACGCAGCCGTTCAACGCCTCGCAGTCCGACTACAAGCTCGTGATCGAGTATCGCGGTGCTGCCCTGCCCGACCAGCTCCTGGTCGCGCTGGCCGGCGGCCAGGGACCGGACATCGTGCTGACCAACGGCCCGTCGTGGACGCAGAAGTTCGTCACCGGCAACAAGCTCATGAACCTCAACGACTTCGCGCAGAAGTTCGGCTGGAAGGACAAGCTCGCCTCGATCGTGCTCGATCTCGGCACTTACGACGGCAAGCTGATCGCGCTGCCCAAGACGATCGAGACGCAGGCGCTCTTCTATAACCAGACGCTGTTCAAGCAGAAGGGGTGGACGCCGCCGAAGAACCTGACCGAAGCCGAGACGCTGGCCGACGCGATGCTGAAGGCCGGCGTGCAGCCGTTTGCGGCCGGCAATTCGGGTCAGCGCTTCGCCAACCGGCATATCCTCGGCATCTTCTACAACAACTATTGCGGGCCCGACGCCGTCTTCAAGGCGCTGAACGGCGACATGCCATGGAACGCGCCCACCTTCGTCGAAGCGGTCGAGCTGCTGAAGAGCTGGTGGGACAAGGGCTATTTCGGCGGCCAGCGCTACTTCTCGCTGAACATGAACCAGTCCTTCGCCATCCTGGCCACGGGCAAGGCTGCGATGGCGATGCAGGGCACCTGGGCCTTCCAGTGGGTGCCGGACACGTTCGAAAAGACCAAGCAGGAGCTGGGCATCGCGGCCCTGCCCCAGCTCTCTTCCAACGCGCCCTATCCGATCTACGTCATGGGCATCGGCGCCGATCTCGCAATCAACGCCTCGTCGCAGGTCGCCGAGGGTTGCGCGATGGTGTTGAACCGGCTGATCGATTACGACTTCGTCGAGAAGATGTCCCAGGTCTGGGAAGGCGAATGGAACATCCCGTTCGTCAAGCCGGCCCCGCCCGTCCAGATCACGGACAAGGTCCAGGCTGAAGCTGCGAAGCTGCGCACCGGCCTCAACGAATCGATGATCAACGGACGCTACGGCTATGCGCCGTGGACCTTCTGGCCGGCCAAGACCGACGACTACATGAAGGGCGGCATCGAGGAAGTGTGGCTGAAGCAGGTCACGCCCAAGCAGTTCAGCGACAAGTTGAACGAGACGTTCCAGCAGGAAATGAAGGACGGCCTCGTCAAGAAGCCGCCGGCGCGCAGCTAGGCATGACCGACACGTCGACAGCGCTGGCGCTGCCAGACAACCGGCCGCGGCGCCGCAAGCCCGCAAGCCGCAAGTGGCTGTTCGTCATGCCGGCCCTGCTGGTGAGTCTCTGCGTCGTGCTGGTGCCCGTGATCGCCACGACGGTCCTTGCCTTTACGAACTGGAACGGCTTCAGCCTGCCCAAGTTCGTGGGTCTCGCGAACTTCGTTTCCATCCTGCAGGAGCCGCGCTTCTGGGCGGCCTTCCGCAACAACTGCATCTACACGTTCCTCTTTGCCACGCTGCCAATGGTCAGCTCGCTGTTCATGGCCGTGCTGCTGATGACAGTGCGCCGGGGGCGGACGTTCTTCCAGGTCATGTATTTCCTGCCGGTCACCATCGCGACGGTGATCCTGGCCCAGATCTGGCGCAGCATGATCTTCAGCCCGACCAGCGGCGTGGTCGGCTGGCTGCAATCGGTCGGCATTGCCATCGACAATCCGCTGGTCAATCCCGACACGTCGCTGCTGGGCGTGCTCTTCGTCGATATGTGGAGCTGGTGGGGTTATCTCACCGTCATCTATTTCGCGGCCCTGCGCCAGGTCGACCGTTCGCTGATCGAGGCCGCCCTGGTCGACGGCGCTTCGCGGTGGCAGACCTTCCGGCACATCCTGCTGCCGACCGTGCTGCCGACGGTGATGTTCATGCTGCTTATGAGCATCATCTGGTCGTTCAAGGTCTTCGACTGGATCTATGTGCTGACCGAGGGCGGCCCCGGATTCTCGAGCGAAGTGCTGGCGACGCTTGCCTACAAGACGGCGTTCCAGTCGTTCGAGGTCGGGCGGGCCTCGGCGTTCTCGCTTTCGATGAGCCTGCTCGGCATGGTCGCCATCGTCATCTACCTGCGCATCCAGGCACGCCGGGAGAAAGCCTGACATGGAACTCGGCAAGAACCTGACCGCCCGAATCATCGTCTACGCGATGCTGGGCGCCGCTGCCTTCTCGGTCGCCGCGCCGCTCGCACTGATGGTGCTGAACGCGTTGCGCAGCAATTTCGACATCCTGGTCACGCCGCTCGGCTGGCCGTCGGATCCCGACTGGGGCGTCTTCCTGCGCGTCTGGAAGGAGGCCGGGCTCGGCCGCGCGATGTTGAACAGCCTGCTGATCGCGGGCGCCACCGTCATTGTCGTCTGTACCATCTCCTCGATGGCGGCGTGGGCGATCGCGCGCAAGGACGTGCCGGGCTGGATGGTGATCAGCCTCTATTTCCTCACGACCACGACCATCCCGATCCAGATGTTCATGTTCCCGCTCTACTTCCTGATGGCGCAGCTCTCGCTGATCAACAGCCCGATCGCCGTGATCATCATCTATTCGGCGATCTTCACGCCCTTCTCGCTGTTCCTGCTGCGCACCTACGTGCTCGACGTGCCGATGGAACTGGAAGAGGCCGCACGCATCGACGGCGCGTCGGACTGGCGGGTCTTCCGGAGCGTGATCCTGCCGCTGATCTCGCCCGGCTTGCTGACGGTCGCGCTGATCGTCTGCCTCAACGTGTGGAACGAGTTCCTGATCTCGATCACGTTCCTGCAGAACGCCGACTCGGCGACGGCGACCGTGCGCTTCTATCAATTGACCGGACGTTACGGAAACAACCTCGCCGACCTGATGGCCGTCGCGACGCTGATTGCGCTCCCCACGGTAGTCTTCTTCGTGCTGGTCCAGCGCCGCTTCATCGAGGGCGTCTCGGCCGGCGCCGTGAAAGGCTGACGCCGGCCAATTGCCGCTCGCAGTGCGCTACTCCGCCGCCTGCTTGGCCGATTCGCGGAACTGGGTCCTGTAGCGATCCCATTCGTCGGCGCCGTTCATGCGGAAGCCCTGCTGCGGCGTGATGTCGGACGACGGCGTCGGGTGCCGGCCCTGGGCCTTGAGCTCGCGCAATGCTGCATCGCAGGCGCCGACCACGGTGCGGCTGAGCAGGCCCGGCAGGATCATGAGCTTGTAGCCAATCTTCTCGGCCTCGGCGAGCGAGAGATCGGGAGTCTTGCCACGCCACACCATGTTCAGCAGGCACGGTCCCTTCACCAGCCTCGGCACGGCCGTGACTTCCTCGAGCGTCTGCGGCGCTTCGACGAAGGCCATATCGGCTCCCGCCTCGAGCGCGAGATTGGCGCGCCTGACCGCCTCCTCGAAGCCCAGCACGGCGCGCGAATCGGTGCGCGCGATGATCAGGAAATCGCGATCGACCTTGGCGCTGACGGCGGCGCGGATCTTGGCCACATAGTCTTCGATCGGCACGATCACCTTGTCCTCGAGGTGGCCGCACTTCTTCGGGAAGCCTTGGTCCTCGATATGAATGCCGGCAACACCGCGCATTTCGTACTCACGCACGGTGCGGATGGCATTCAACTCGTTGCCATAGCCGGTATCGGCGTCGGCGATCACGGGCAGCTTGATCGCGCGTGCGATGCGGCCGGCATTGTCGGCCATCTCGGACATGGTGATGATGCCGTAGTCCGGATAGCCAAGCGTCGCGGCCGTGCCGCTGCCGCTCATGTAGACGGCATCGAAGCCCGCGCGGTCGATCGCTCGCGCCGTGATGCAGTCGTAGGCGCCGGGCGCGGAAACCATGCCGCGCTTCATCGCTTCACGAAAAATCTTTCCCTTGCTCATGTCGATCTCCTTGGGTGATTGGATCAGAGCCAGCTCAGCTCGCCCTTTTGGCGCTGCTCGAAGCGGGCGATATCGGCTTCATAGCCCAGCGTCAGGCTCACCTCGTCGAGGCCTTTCAGCAGGCAGTCCTTGCGGAACGAGTCGATCTCGAAGCGGTCGATTTCCCCGTCGGGGCTGGTCACGGTTTGCGCGGCAAGATCTACCGAGACCTGGGCTCCCGGCGATGCGTGCAGCAAGGCGCGGAGCCGCGCCGCACGCTCGGCCGGAAGACGGACCGGCACGACGCCGTTCTGGAAGCAGTTGTTGAAGAAGATGTCGCCGAACGACGGGGCGATGAAGGCCCGGTAACCGTTGTCGTACATCACGGTGACGGCGCTCTCGCGCGAGGAGCCGCAGGCGAAGTTGTTGTTGGCCACGATGATCTTCGCGCCGGCGTAGACCGGATTGTTGAGGGTGACGCCCTCCTTCGGCTGGCCGTTCGGGTCGAGCCTCACGTCGCGGAAGAAGCCCTTGACCTGGTCCGGCCTCGGACTACCGAGAAAGCGCGCCGGGATGATCTGGTCCGTATCGACATTGGGCTGGTCGATCGGCACGGCAACGGCGGTGATCTTGGTGAAAGGTTCCATGGTGCTGCTCCTAACCCATCAGCTTGCGGACGTCGGTGAAGTGGCCGGTCACGGCCGCCGCCACCGCCATTGCCGGGCTGACGAGATGCGTGCGCACGCCCGGCCCCTGGCGTCCGATGAAGTTTCGGTTCGAGGTGGACGCGATCCGCTGGCCGGGCTTGCCCGTGTCGCCGTTCATGCCGACGCACATGGAGCAGCCGGGCTCGCGCCATTCGAAGCCGGCTTCGCGGAAGACCTTGTCCAAGCCCTCAGCTTCGGCCTGGCGCTTGACCAGGCCGGAACCGGCCACGACCCAGGCCGGTATCACCACCTTGCGTCCGGCCGCGACCTTGGCCGCCGCGCGCAGGTCCTCGATGCGGCTGTTCGTGCAGGAGCCGATGAAGACACGGTCGACCGCGACTTCCTCCAGCGGCATGCCGGGCACGAGGCCCATATAGTCGACCGACCGCTTGAGGCTTGCCTTGCGCACGTCGTCGGCCGCCGCCGACGGTTCTGGAACGCGGCCGGTGATCGGCAACGCATCCTCGGGGCTGGTGCCCCAGGTGAGCATCGGCACGATCGCATTGCCGTCGAGGGTCACTTCGCGATCGAAGACGGCTCCCGCGTCGCTCGGTACCGTGCGCCAGAAGGCAACGGCCTTGTCCCACTCGGCGTCCTTCGGCGCGAAGGGCCGGCCTTTCACATAGGCGATCGTCGTGTCGTCGGGCGCAACCATGCCGGCTTTCGCACCGGCCTCGATCGACATGTTGCAGAGCGTGAGCCGGCCCTCGATCGAGAGGCCACGGATGGCGCTGCCGGCATATTCGATGACGTGGCCCACGGCACCGGCAGTGCCGATGCGGGCGATGATGGCCAGGATCACGTCCTTGGCCGTGACACCGGCCTGCAAGGTACCCTCGACGTTGATGCGCATCGCCTTGGGCTTGCGTTGCCACAGGCACTGCGTGGCCATGACGTGGGCCACTTCGGAGGAGCCGATGCCGAAGGCGAGCGCGCCCAGTGCACCGTGCGTCGAGGTATGCGAGTCGCCGCACACCATCGTCAGGCCGGGCTGGGTCACGCCTTGCTCGGGGCCGACGACATGGGCAATGCCCTGCCGCTCGTCGCCGAGGTCGAATAGGGTGACTCCGGTCGCGGCCGCGTTGGTGCGGATCTGCTCGACCAGGCTGCGGTGGTTGGGATCGGGAATGTCGGCCACCGACCGGCTGTCGCTCAGCACGAAATGGTCGGGCGTGGCGAAGCCGCGGTCGGGTCGCCGCAGCTTCAGGCCACGCGAGCGCAACAGAGCGAAGCCCGTGGCCGAACCGTCATGCATCAGGTGGCGATCGACGTAGAGCAGTGTGTAGCCGTCGTCGCGATCGACGACCACATGACGCCGCCAGATCTTCTCGAACATCGTTTTCGCGTCGGTCATGGATCTGCTCCCTACTCGGCCGCGGCCTTCATCGGTTCCCGGAATGCGGTGCGGCGCTCGTCCCACTCCGCCGCGCCAAAGCGCGCGAACATCTTGCCGGGCGAGCCGCTGACTGGCGGAAACTTGCCCTGCTTGAGGTCGCCCAGCAGGCGGTCGCAAACCTGGATGATGCCGCCCAGCAGCAGGCCGGGCACGATCGCGATGGCGTAGCCCATGCGCTCGGCCGTCTCGAGCTCGATCTCCGGCGTCTTGCCGCCGCGCACGATGTTCAGCAGGCACGGGCCCTTGACCCGCTTCGGCACCGCCTCGATCTCGGCCATGGTCTGCGGCGCCTCGACGAACGCCACGTCGGCGCCGGCAGCGAGGGCTGCGTTGGCCCGCTCCACCGCCTCATCGAGGCTGACGACCGCGCGCGAGTCGGTGCGCGCGATGATGCAGAACTCCTTCGTGCGACGCGCCGCAGACGCAGCGCGGATCTTGGCGATGAAGTCCTCGCGGCTCACCAGCTCCTTGTTGTCGAGATGTCCGCACTTCTTCGGGAACACCTGGTCTTCGATGTGGATCGCGGCGACGCCGGCGCGCTCGAATTCCTGGACGGTACGGAACACGTTCAGCTCGTTGCCGAAGCCCGTGTCGCTGTCGCTGATCAGCGGGATGCCGATCGAGTTGGCGATGCGGCTGGCGTTGGCCACCATCTCGGTCATGGTCGTGAGCCCGTAGTCGGGATAGCCGAGCGTCATCGCCGTCCCGGCGCCGGTCATGTAGGCCGCACCAAAGCCCGCCTGGTCGATGGCGCGGCCGGTGATGCAGTCGATGGCGCCGGGCGCCACGATCATCTTCTTCGACGCGAGCAGGTCGCGGAACTTCAGGGCCTGGGACATGGGACTCTCCTTCACTTGGTGGGTTTCCGGGGCGATTTGGGTCGAGAGGTCAAAGACAATGGGGCGACCTGGTCGTCGCGCACTTGCAGGCGCAGCTTCAGCCGATCCGGGATCGCCAGCATCTCGACGTATTCGACGGCGCGGCCCTTCTGATCGACCATCATGCTGCGCATCTCGAGCAGCGGCGCCCCGACCTTGATCTCCAGCCGGGCGGCCACCACCGGATCGGCAAGGGTCGCCGAGACGATCTTCTCACCGCCCGAAATGTTCGCGCCCGCGCGGCCCAGCAGCTTCATCATCGGAATGCGGTCGAGTTCGGCGGCAGTGAAAGAGCGGCCCAGCGCCTCGGGCACGTAGGACGTTAGATGCATGATCGGCTCGGAGTCCTGCCGCCGCACCCTCACGGCGCGCTGTACTGGCCTGTCGTGCGAGTCCCACAGCTTGCCGCGCAGGAAATCGGGCGCCGCCACGTAGTCGAACTCCAACACCTCGGCCACGGTCTCGGCGCCGTAGAGGGCAATGTTCTCGATCACCGACGCAGCGCGCACGTTGAGCGGCTGGCCGAGCTGCGGCCGCACCGTCGTACGCCGACCCGCGCCGCGCTCGATCAGGCCTGCATCGAGCAGGCTGGTCATGGCGCGCCGCACGGTGATGCGCGAGACGCCGAACATTTGCGTCAGCTGTTCTTCCGTCGGCAGGGCGGCCCCCACGCCGTACCGGCCGCTCGAGATGCCGTCGGCCAGCACGAGGTAGATCTGGTGATGGAGCGGCGCGCCAAGATCACGCTGCAGGGAGACGTGGTCCATGGTCCTCACCTCCGCGGGCCTTCGGGCGCCGCACCTCGATGCAGACGCCGGTCGATCGCCAGCAAGGCTGCGTTGGCGAGCACCGCGAAGACCGAGATCAGCACGGCGATCGACAGGATCGTCTTGACGTCCTGCAGGTCGATGGCCGTCATCAGCAGGAAGCCGAGGCCCCGTTGCGAGGCGAAGAGCTCGCCCAACATGGTGCCGAGCAAGGTGAGCGAGAAGCCGATGCGCAGGCCGGAGAAAATTTCCGGCAGGGTCGCTGGCAGCAGGATGTACCAGCCGGTCTGCGCGGGCGTGAGGCGCATCGCCCGCCCGGCCCGCAGGTAGGTGCGGTTGACGTTGCGCACCGCGCTCATCGTGAAGAGCGCGATGGGCAGGATGCCGTGCAGCGCACCGAAGGCCACCTTGGCCGGCATGCCGAGACCGAACAGCAGCAGGATCACCGGATAGAGCGTCACTTTCGGCAGCGAGTAGAGTCCGACCAGGATCGGCTCGGATACTTCGCCACTCAACTTGTGGCCGCCCAGCACAACGCCGATCAGCACGCCGCCGATGCTGGCGATTGCCAGCGCTTGCAGGAAGGCGAGACCGGTCTCGCGCAGATGCGGCAGGAAGCGCGCCTGGCCCACCATCGTCCAGAGATGCTCGAGCGTAGGCACTGGTGCCGTGATGGCAACGTCGCCCGCGATCATGTGCATGACCTGCCACAGCAGGACCAGCGACACCGCCACGAGCAGCGGATCGCGCAGGGAGCGCAGGCTGGTCATGCGCTGCGCCGCCGCATCAGCCGGCGCTCCCAGGCGTAGACCGCCATGTTGAAGCTGGTGACCACCAGCAGCACGAAGAGGATCAGTGCGTACATGCGCGCATTGTCGAAATTGTCGTAGGCGAAGGCGATCTCGTGACCGATGCCGCCGGTCGACATGATGAACTCGCCGCCGATGACGCCGATGAACGAGTAGCTCACCGCGAGCTTCAGGCCCGACAGAAGATGCGGCGCGGCGGCCGGCAAGCGAATGTGCCAGATCTCGTCGGCCAGCGAGAGATGATGGACACGCGCCGTCCGCAGCAGCACACGCGGCACCCGGTCGAGGCCGGACATGGTCGCCACGATCATCGCGACCATGGCGAACAGGGTCGCCAACACGATCAGCGGCAGCTGACCCAGGCCAAAGATGACGATCAGCAGCGGATAGAAGGCAAAGTGAGGGATCGCGTAATAGGCCGCGAGGAAGGGATTGAAGGCACGCCGCAGCGCCGGGATTGCATGCAGCACGAAGCCCGCCGCGAAGCCGCCCACGATCGACAGGCTCATGGCAACGGCCACGGCGGACAGCGTGCGCTCGACGTTGCTCCCGAAGTCATCCGACTGCACGGTCTTGATGAGCGCCAGGACCATGGCCGAAGGCGCTATGACCATCGCGGCAGGCACGGCGCCCGTATCGCAGGCGAGTTCGAGCGCGCCGACGGCGCCAACCAGGATCACGGTCCGGATCCAGGTCGCCTTCTTCATGCGGCGCTCCGCTGGCCCATCGCCCGCATCGATTCCTCGCGCAGCAGCGACCACAGGCGCGACGTCACCGCGCCGAAGTCGGCCCGCTCGGCCAGCCGCGAATCGCGGTCGCGCGGCCAACCCGTCTCGACGATGTCGATGAAGCGGCCCGGCCGCGCCGACATGACGCCGATCCGGTCGGAGAGGAGATTGGCTTCGTCGAGCGCGTGGGTGATCAACAGCACTGTGGCCGACGTCTCACGCCACAGGCGCAGCAACTCGTCGCCCATCAGCAGACGCGTCTGCTGGTCGAGCGCGCCGAACGGCTCGTCGAGCAGGATCAGCCGCGGCTGCAGCACCAGGGTGCGCGCGATGCAGACCCGTTGGCGCATGCCGCCGGAGAGCTGGCTGGGATAGGCATGGCGGAAGTCGCGCAGGCCCATGAAGCCGATCGCAAACTCGACACGACGGCGCGTCTCGGCGGCATCGACACCGGAGCGGCGCAGCCCGAAGGCAACGTTGTCCTCCACCGTGAGCCACGGAAAGCTCGCATCCTCCTGGAACACGACACCGACACCATCCGGCACGGCGCCCGCAACAGGCTTGCCCTCGAATTCAACCGTGCCCGCGGATGGCAGCGCGAGACCGGCCAGTACATCGAGCAGCGTGGACTTGCCGCAACCCGAGGGTCCAACGACGCTGAAGAACTCGCCAGCGTGCAAGTCGAACGACAGCGGGCCAAGAGCGTGGACCTCGCCGTGACCGTCGCGCGAGGGATAGACCCGGGTGACGTCCGTCAGGCGGGCGCACACCTTTGGGGAAGCGCCCTCGCCCTTCATTGCTTCGCTGACGGCGGCGGCGCAAAGCCCGCGGCGATGACCGTCTTCCAGTCGACCGGCAGGTCGAGGGCGCCGACTGCGCCCAACCCATTGGCCATCTCGTCCAGCATCGGCTGCTTCAGCTCGCCGTTGCTCCACCAGGTCGCCGTCTGCTTCAGCGTGTTGTCGATCGCGCTGGCGGCAACGTCGGGCGCCAGATTGTAGGCCTTGGCCACGATCGCGGCGGCCTGCTTGGGATCCTTGTAGATGAACTCGACGCCGCGGCGCCGCGCCTCGATTACCGCTTTCAGCTTGTCGGCGCGCTTGGCGATCGTCTCGTCGGTGGCGATGCCGACGGTCTGGTTGGACGGCGGCACCTTGGCATCGAGCCAGTCCAGGACCTTGTACTTCGCCCCTTCCTTGATCTTCTGCGAGTAGATCGGCTCGGGAATGATGGCGACATCGACCTTGTCGTGCTCGAGCGCCGTGATGCCAGCGCCGAAGTCGCCGATCGCGACCATCTTCACGTCCGACACCGGGATGTTGTGCGACTTCAGGATTGCGAAGATCTGCGCCTCGCTGACCGACTTCGGCCGGCTGAAGACGAAGCGCTTACCCTTGAGATCCTCGGGCTTGTTGATCGGCGCGTCGGGCCGCGTCACCCAGAAGCCACTCGGCCCATCGGTGCCGCCGCTGACGATCTTGATCTTGAAGCCTTCCTTGATCGCGCTCAGCGCCGCCGGCAGCGCCACCTCGGCGAACAGCGTGTCGCCCGCCATCATGTTGCGGACGCTGGTGCCGCCGCCCTTCGAGGTCAGGACGCCGCTGACGTCGACGCCTGCGTCCTTGAAGTAGCCCTTCTCGAGAGCCACGGCGTAGGGTGTGCCGTAGAGCAGCGAAGCATAGTGGGTGACAACAATGTCTTCGGCATGTGCGGCGAGTGGCGCCAGCACGACGGCACAAGTAAGCGCGAACGCACGAACGGCGGCCTTGAACAGTCCCGTCATCGTCCCCTCCCAGGGCTTCAATCGATCAGTGCTCCCGCTTTGCGGGGAATTTTATTGTTATGACAATAGTACCTTTGAAAACCGGCGGTCAACTAGCCGAAGTTGCGCATGCCCAGCGTCTCGGCCTGGCGGGCGTCGAAGCGCCGCCGCATCTCGTCGTAGTTGTGGCCCTTCATCACGCCGCGCACCGCATTGGGTTCGGTCGTGCCGTAGAAGACTTCCCAGCTCTGCGGCAGACGCCGCGACTCCGGCCGGGCGATCCACAGCCGGTAGAGCGTGCGCTTCTTCTCTTCGTCAGGATGGTCCTCGAAGCTGGTACGCGAGTGCAGCATCGTCTGGTTACAGAGCAGTTGCAGGTCGCCAGGCGCCAGGTGCATGCAGAACATGTTCTCCGGCCGGCGCAACACCGTGTCGAAATACTCCATCGCCTCGCGCTGCAGCGACGACAGGCGCGGCACGCCGTCGAGCTTCTGTGCGTTCTCAACGCGATTGCGATTCCACTTGCAGAAGATCCGTCCGTCCTCGACGTCGCAGATCGGCGCGGCGTACCACGGCGCCTCGTCGCCCGACTGCTCGCCGTTGCGGCTGAAGCTGTAGCCGGTGCCCAGCGCCGCGGCGTAGTCGGGCCGCTCGGCCTTCACGACCTCGTAGGCAGTGACCGCGCTTGCACACATGCTCATGCCACCGACCGGCGCCTGATTGTAGCAGCTCAGCAGCACGACATCGGCGCCATCGACATGGAAGTCGAGTTCGGCGTTCGAGGAATAGCCGCGCCCCGTCGGGCTGCGATAGGCGACGCCGACGTTCTTGACCTCGGTGATGTAGTCGCTCGCGCGATTCTGCGGCCGCGCCACACCGAAATGCAGGCCGATTGCCCAGGTCATCAGCATGAACTCTTCCGGCGACACGCCCTCGCGCGGCAGGTTGCGCACCAGCGCCATGCCACGGCCGTCGCGCACTTCGCGGAACGCCGCCGCCAACGTAGGCAACGCCTTGTCGAGCTTGAAGTCATCGCGACGCCAGGCCAACAGCGGCTTGTCCTCGCGGCGCGCGACGCGCACGGCTGCCAGCAGCTCGGCGCTCTCGACCGGTGACAGCGTGTAGGTCCAGCCGGTGTCGGCCTGCACGTCGGCGACGGTCCAGGCTGCAGAGGAAGCGTTGGGCATGGTGTCCTCTTTCAATCTGCTGCGGTCATGCCGAGGCGGCGGATGGTCTCGCCGGACTGCTTGACGTCGCGCTGGAAGCGTTCGGTGAAAGCGGCAGGCGACTGACCGCCCGGCAACGCGCCATATTCCGTCAGCTTGGCCTTGAACGCGGGCGTCGCCAGCACCTGGGCAATATCCTGCTGGATCGCCTCGACCACTGGCGCCGGCGTGCCGGCGGGCGCGAACAGCCCGTACCAGGAATTCTCCTCGAGGCCCGCGAAGCCCTGCTCCTGGAAGGTCGCGACCTGGGGCAAGGCGCTCATGCGCTCGGTGCCCATGATGCCGAGCGACTTCAGGCGACCGGCGTTGATCAGCGCCAGGCCCGACGTGATGCTGGCAATGCCGACGTCGACGCGGCCGGCGGAGATGTCGCCCACGAACGAGGCGGCGCCCTTATAGGGAACGTTGACCAGCTTGATGCCGGCGCTTTCGAAGATGCGCTCCGCGATCAGCCGGCTGCCGGGATCGGGGCTCGCGGACGTCCGCTTGTCGGGTCCTTCCTTGCTGATGAGCTCGACCAGCCCCTTGAGATCGTTCGCCGGCAAGGTCGGCGAGGCGATCAGGGTGGCGACCGGATAGGCGACCACCGTGACCGGCGCAAAAGCCGTCGCCGTGTCGTAAGGCAGCTTCATCAGATGCGCGTTGCTGGCGATGCCCGACACCGAGAGCACCATCGTGTGACCATCGGGTGCGGCGCGTGCGACCATAGCCGCGCCGACCGTGCCGCTGCCGCCGGTGCGGTTGTCGACGAGGACCGTCTGGCCCCACATCCCCTCGAGTTCCTTCGCCATGAGCCGGCCGACGGCATCTGTCCCGCCGCCCGGGCTATAGGGCACGATGATCGTTACGGTCTTCGTTGGATGGAACGCGGACTTGGTCTCCGCTGGTGCAGGTCCGGCAAGAGCCAGTCCCGCCGCCAGAGCCACCAACGGCGCGAGCAATGTTCTCCGCATCTGGCGTCTCCCTCAGGACGCGACGGCGGCCGATACTCCACCACCGACGCCACCGTTACCTTGCGGGATCTTCTCGAGCGCGCGCTGCCGGGTCTCCATGGCGAACACGGCAAAGATAACGGCCTGAAACACGAGCATCGCCACCAGCACGCCGACAACAGCGGAGACACCGCCCCAGCCGAACAGGGCCACGACGACGAACTGGACGCCGGCTGTCGTCAGACGGCCGGCCGTGCTGCAGACGGCCGCGCCGCGCATGCGGTAGCGCGTCTCGTACAGTTCCGGGACCCAGAGCGCGAAGCCCACTGCGACGATGACATAGGCCGCGGTCACGAGCACAAAACCCACCGCCATCAGCAGATTTTGATCGTGCACGTTGGGATAGATGACGCCCATGACGGCCGCGACCAGCGAGGCCGTGACCACCGTCCACTTGCGCCCCCAGCGATCGGCGACGAGCCACCCAATCAGGCCGCCGACTGGTCCGCCCAGTCCCATGACCGTCGTCCATTGCAGCGACGAGGCAATGCTGAAGCCCTGCTTGACGAAGAAAGTCGGCAACCATCCCAGGAAGCCATAGAGACAGAAGCCCATCACGACATTCAGCAGGATGCCGACCAGCGTGCGTGTGATCAGCGGGCGCGAGAACACGACCGACACGGCGACCGGCTCGGTCGGAACGGCGACCGTGGATTGGCGCACCGGCCCGGTGACGCCGGACTCGGTTTCCATCTTGCGCAGGATCACGTCGGCTTCGGCGAAGCGGCCCTTGGATTCGAGCCAGCGCGGCGATTCGGGCATCGACTTGCGCAGGAACCACACGCCGATCGCGCACACGCCCACGATCACGAACATGTAGCGCCAGCCGAAGTTCGGGATGATCCAGAGGCCGAGGAAGGCCGACACGAAGACCGCCATGTTGGTCAGCAACGCCAGCATCGACACCGCCCGCCCGCGCACATTCGCGGGCACGAACTCCGAGAGCGTGCCGTAACCGATCACGATCTCGGCGCCGAGCCCGATCCCCATCACGAACCGGCAGGCGATCAGCACCTGCATGCTGGGCGAGGCTGCCGCAGCAAGCGAGGCCAGTCCGAAGATCGCCAGGTTGAGCTGATAGCAGAAGCGGCGGCCGTACCGGTCGCCCAGGATTCCGGCAAACCAGGCGCCGATCACGAGGCCGAAGAAGGTCCACGAGATGAATTGGGCGTTCAGCGCGACTGTCGAATAGCCTTCCTTCACCAAGGCGCCGAGCACACCGCCGGCGAGGTAGAGCTCCATCGCATCGAGGAACATGCCGCTGCCGATGAGGACAAGAATGCGCCGGTGCGGCGCACCGAACGACAGGCGATCGAGACGCTCTCCGGCGGTAAGGCCCGCCTCCTGCTGAATGGACATCGGTCCCACCCTAAAATTGTTCTGAGCATTTGTTGGCCGGCCAAACCGACAGAGATCCGGCGACGTCGAATGCTAGGGTCGGAGGGCAGTCACGACAACCGATCGTCGTGAAGACGTTTCGCGATGAGATTGTCCGGTCAGAGAACGGCCGCTAGTGCGCCGCGAACAGGATGCAGCGCTCGGGGCGAATCACGACCCACGCGCGATCCCCGGGTTCGGCGCTAACCGACGGGTGCACGATCGTGCGCAGCAAAGTCGCGCCGAGCCGGAGCTGGTACTCGCTCATGCCGCCCTGGAAGACGATGCGTTCGACGGCGCATTCGATGCCGCCGCCGGCGGGGCCGAGATGCGTCGTCGCATCTTCCGGGCGGAAGATGACGTCGACCATTGCACCCGCAGTGAAACCGCCTTGCGATGGCACGGACATCGAAACGGCGCCCTCTGCCAGCGCGACGGTCGCCACTCCGTCGCTCGCCTCGACGATTTTTCCGCGCAGGAAATTCGCGCTGCCGAGAAAGTCTGCCACCGTGCGATTGCCGGGTTGGCCGTAGACCTCGCGCGGCGCGCCGGCCTGTACGATGCGGCCGCCCGCCATCACCGCGACCGTGTCGGACATGGCAAGTGCCTCGGACTGGTCGTGAGTGACGTAGAGCGTGGTGACACCGGTGCGCTGGATCAGCTCCTGCAATTCGAAGCGCATCTGCTCGCGCAGCTTGGCGTCGAGATTGCTGAGCGGTTCGTCGAGCAGCAGGAGCTTCGGCCGCCGCACCAGAGCACGGGCGAAGGCGACACGCTGCTGCTGGCCGCCCGACAGCTTGGTCGCCTGGCGATTGGCGAAGTCCTCCATGCCGACCAGCCGCAACGCTTCCATCACGCGCGTGTTGATTTCCAATGTCGGAATCTTCGGCCGCTGCACCTTGAGCGGATAGGCGACATTTGCGAACACGTCCATGTGCGGCCAGATCGCATAGGACTGGAACACCAGGCCGATGTCGCGTTCGAAGGCCGGCGCGTGAAGGCCGCGTGTAGTGTCGGTCACGACCTCGCCATCGATCGCGATCGAGCCCCCGTCCGGTTCCTCGAGGCCGGCGACGCAACGCAAGGTCGTCGACTTGCCGCAGCCCGATTCGCCCAGCAGCGTGTAGAAGCCGCCCGCCGGGATATCGAAGTCGATGCCTTTCAGCGCCTGGTAGTTGCCGTCGGCGGTGGCGTAGGTCTTGGTAAGGCCTCGGACGGTCAGCATCTCTCAGCTCTCCTTCGACAGGAGCTGTCGGCGCAGCACGAAGATCACCGGCGTGACGAACAACAGGATCATGGTGCCGACAGCGGCGGCCTGGGTGGTCTGGCGGTCGGCCTGCAGCTTCCACAGGATCACGCTCAGCACCCAGTTGTCCTGCGACTGCAGGATCATCGGAATGGTGAACTCGCGGAAGCCGACGATGAACAGCAGTACGAAGCTCGCCATCAGCGACGGCTTGAGCAGCGGCAGCACCACGCGCCCGACCGTGTCGAGCCAGCGGCCGCCCGAGGCCGACGAGGCTTCTTCGAGCTCGGGATGGATCTGGATCAGCGCCGCGCGCGACAGCCGGGTCGAGACGGCGAGGCGATAGGAATAGGCCAGGATCAGGATCCAGATCGTGCCGTAGAGACCGATCGGAATCGTGAGATGCATGATCATCACGGCAAAGCCGGTGATGACGGCGGGGATGCCGATCGACAGGAAGCTCACCACGTCGAGCACGCCGCGGCCAGGAAAGCGCAGGCGCAGGATTTGCCAGGCCAGCAAGGCGCCGATCAGCGTGATCAGCCCCGCGCTCGCCCCGGCGACCACAAAGGTGTTTCGCACTGCCGGCCAGAAGCGGCTGTCGGCCAACAGGGTGCGGTAGGCATCGAGGCTAAGGCCGTCATTGGCGCCCGACAGGCTGGTCCACACCAGGACGATCGCCGGCAGGATGGCGGCGATCAGCATATATCCGCCGACGAACAACAGTGCCGGCATCCGCCACTTGCCGAGGCGATAGCGGGTCGGCCGGTAACCTTTGCCGGTGACCGTCACGAAGCGCTCCGCGCGGCGAATCAGGTGGTTGTAGACCAGCAGCAGGGCGATAGCGGCGACGAGGAACAGAAGCGCGGTCGCCGCAGCCTTGCCGTAAGCCGGCAGCTCGTCTTCCGGGGTGAGGTCGAAATAGAGCCGCGTGCTGAAGACGTTGATGCGCGCCGGAAAGCCGATCATCAGCGGCATCTCGAACTGCTCGAGCGCGACAAGCGTTGCGAGGATCAGCGGCGCCAGCACACCGGGCCGCAGCACCGGCAGGGTGACGCGGAAGAAGGTCGTGAATGGCCGCGCGCCCGAGGCACTGCTGGCTTCCTCGAGCGCCGGGTTCATGGTGCGCATGGCCGCGCCCAGCAGCAGGAAGACGAACGGCACCGAGGCGATGCCCTGGCACAGGATCAGCCCGGGCATGCTGAAGATGCTGATCGGCCCGTTGCCTTCCAGCCCGAGCACGAAGCGCAGCGCCACGTTCACCCAACCGGCGTTGGGCGCGAACAGGAGCGTCCAGGCGAAGGCCAGAAGTTTCCAGGACGAACGAACACGCATTCGTCGGACTTATTACCTGATACCTGCGGCTGACGCCGCCGGTGGACGCGACATCGACTGAGATGAAACTGACCGACTCCGCGTTTCCCTTCGGAGGGGCGTCGAGCAGGCCGACGCCCCCGCCACCGGCTAGATCTGCGCGACGCCGCCGTCCACTTCGAGCTCGATGCCGTGGATGTATTCACTGTCGCTGGAAGCCAGGAAGACCGCGGCCTTGGCGAGATCGGCAGGGGTGGCGAGACGGCCGAGGGGAATGGTCGTCGCAATATGGGCTTCGGCCCCTTCTGGTATCAGGCTCTTCAGACCCGGCGTCAGAGTATGGCCAGGGCTCAGCACGTTGATGCGAATGCCCAGTTCCTTGATGTCATGCAGCCAGCCGCGCATCAGGCTGCGGATGGCCGCCTTGGTCGAGGAGTAGACCGACATCGCTGGAATGCCGATGTGGCTCGCGATCGAACCGGTCAGGATCACCGAGGCGCCCTTGGGCAACAGCGGCAGCGCTTTCTGGAACGTGAACAGCACACCCTTCACGTTGGTGTTGTAGGTCGTGTCAAAGTGCTTTTCGGTGATCTCGCCAAGCTTTTGGAACTCGTAAAAGCCGGCGTTCAGGACGAGGACATCGATGTGACTGTCGGTCGCCTTCACCTGGGCGAACAGCTTGTCCACGTCGGCCATATTCGCTGCGTCTGCTTGAACACCCACTGCGCCGTGGCCGATCTCGGCCACGGCCTTGTTCAGCACGCTTTGACGGCGGCCGGTGATGTAGACCTTGGCGCCTTCGGCAGCGAAGGCCTTGGCAATGCCCAGGCCGATGCCGGCGCTGGCGCCAGTGACGACCGCGATCTTGCCGTCGAGTTTGCTGCTCATCTTCTAAGTCCTTGATAAGGTTCCGGACAGGGGGCAAGGGCTCCGCATCCGCGGCGTCAGGGTGATGCCGATGCACCGGAGGTACGAGGCCCGTCGAAATCCTGTAGTGGCCGATTCCGACTAAAAGTTATTCCGCCGGGGAATAGCGAAGCTCAACGGCGCTCGCCATGGCGCCGAGTCTCGGCCCTGTGTGAAGGGTGCGCCACGTCCGGCGATGTAGGAGGTAGCGCCAGCGTCGGGGCGACCAAGAGAATTGCGCCAGCTTGCCGAGTCAAATCCTAGGCATCTGCCATCAGCGGCGCCTAAGCTTTGTTTCTAAATTTGAAAATTATACCACGCAGAAATTCTTGAACTGCCAAGACTCGGGCTTGCCTCAAGTGTCATGAAACTCAGTACATTTCCCAACTTTTGTACTGAGTGCATTCCGAGGCTGCGCGAGGCCCTCGGTGCATTCGACGCTTTTGTGTTGAGTTGGCCCATCGACGTTGTGATTTTAATCGAGACTGATTGGCGCGATGAGGCATGTTGCGCCATGAGCCGCTGGATGTCGTCTTTTGGCGTGAAAGCGGACATCCCTTGGCGTCTGGAGAACTTCGGCAAAGTGCCATCAGCAGACGCCGTCAGAGTGGTATATCGACGTCGTGCGGATCCTGATGATTGAGCTATGCGAGTTACTCAACACCAGCTACGAAAAGGGGCGATCGCCTGGTCCGAAACGCCTCTGGATTGAAATTAGCAACTAGCGCTTGATGCGCTTGAACTCCGTCTGGATCGTTCCCTCGGACGATGTCCCGTCGACGCCCTGTCGCGTCCCGGACAAGGTCGACCCGTCTGCACTAAACTTGAGCTCGTAATGAGCGCCGCTCGGGGCCGTCATCTGGAGTAGGCCTTTGTCAAACCGGACAGCGACAATCGCGTCGGGGGTCCAGTCTTCGGCAATCGGAAACCATCGGCTTCTGCCGTCGTTATAGCGGACCGGTATACCAAGCTCACTGCAGATCAGGCCGGCTCAGCTCTCGCCAAGCGCCTGGCGCACGAAGGCGGCGAGCCGAATGCGACCGTCGTGCCTCTCAAGAGGCGTTAGTCGAGACACCTTGGACGTTCGTCGAGATGCACAGGACGTTCGTCGAGATTCCGACTGCAGAACATACACTGATCGCGCAAAACCACGATAAAATGCTGATCTGCTTGCATTTTCACGATGGTGCCCCCGGTCGGAATCGAACCAACACTTCCGTGAGGAAACCTGATTTTGAGTCAGGCGCGTCTACCAGTTCCGCCACGGGGGCACGCTGTCGTGCGGGAGGGAATAAACCCGAAGGGCGGAACCGGGTCAACGCTTGCGATGGCTCCCGTGGTCCGGTTCTATGCCCCCGCATGCATCCCTACATCCACGCCCAAACCAGCCCGGACAAGCCCGCCTACGTGATGGCCGGCAGCGGCGAGACGGTCACCTACGGCCAGCTCGATGCACAATCCAACCGCATCGCGCAGCTTTTCCGCTCGCTGGGCCTCAAGGCCGGCGACCACATCGCGATCTTCATGGAGAACAACGCCCGCTTCTTCGAGTTCTGCTGGGGTGCCCAGCGCTCGGGACTTACATATACTGCGATCAGCTCGCGCCTCACCGCAGCCGAAGTCGACTATATCGTGGCCGACTGTGGCGCCCGGCTGTTCGTCACCTCGAAATACCTGGCCGACAAGGCAGCCGACCTCGCCCCGCTGATGGCAGGCGTCACCAACCGCTACATGGTCGACGGCACGATCGCGCGATACCAGCCGTGGGAAGAGACCGTCGCGCGCCAGCCGGCGACGCCGATCGCCGACCAGATCATGGGCCGCGATATGCTTTACTCGTCGGGCACGACGGGGCGGCCCAAGGGCGTACTGCCGGTCGGCGAACCGCAGCCGATCGACGCCAGCAACGCGCTGATCGAGATCAACCGCAAGCTCTACGGTGTCGGGTCGGACACGATCTATCTCTCGCCGGCGCCGCTCTATCATGCGGCTCCGCTGCGCTTCAACATGACGGTGATGAAGCTCGGCGGCACCTGCGTGCTGATGGAGAACTTCGACGCCGAGGACTACCTGCGCCTGGTCGAGACGCACAAGGTCACCCACACGCAGCTCGTGCCCACCATGTTCGTGCGCTTCCTCAAGCTGCCCGACGACGTGCGCCTGAAGTACGACGTTTCCTCCCTGCGCTGCGCCATCCATGCCGCCGCACCCTGCCCCGTGCCGGTGAAGGAGAAGATGATCGAGTGGTGGGGCCCGATTCTGTGGGAATACTACGCCGGCACCGAAGGCAACGGCCTCACGCTCTGCAACTCGCAGGAATGGCTCGCCCATCGCGGCACCGTCGGCAAGGCGGTCGTGGGCAAGACCCGCATCTGCGACGACGATGGCAGCGAGTTGCCAATCGGCCAGCCTGGCACGATCTATTTCGCCGACGGCAATCCGTTCCAGTATCACAACGACCCGAAGAAGACCGGCGAGTCGCGCCACCCCAAGGGTTGGACGACGCTCGGCGACGTGGGCTACCTCGACGCCGACGGCTTCCTGTATCTCACCGACCGCAAGGCCTTCATGATCATCTCGGGCGGCGTGAACATCTTTCCGCAGGAGGCCGAAAACCTCCTGATCGACCATCCCAAGGTGATGGACTGTGCGGTGTTCGGCGTGCCCAACGACGATTTCGGCGAGGAAGTGAAGGCCGTCGTCCAACCGCGCGACATGTCCGACGCGAGCCCCGCCCTGGCCGAGGAGCTGATCGCCTACTGCAAGCAGCATCTGTCGGCCATCAAGTGCCCACGCTCGATCGATTTCGAAGCCGAACTGCCGCGTCATCCGACCGGCAAGCTCTACAAGCGCCTGCTGCGCGATCGCTACTGGCAGGGCCGCGAGAACAAGATCTAGGGAGAATGTCATGAAGGCAGCCGTCGTCACCGAACAAGGCGTCCAATACAAAGACGCGCCGAAGCCCACCCCCAAGCCCAACGAGATCCTGATCAAGGTGCGCGCCGCCTCGCTCAACCGCGCCGATCTTGCGGTCGCCTCGGGCCATCGTCACGGCTCGGTCGGCGGCGCGGGCACGATCGTCGGTCTCGAATGCGCGGGCGAAGTCGAGGCCGTCGGCGCCGAGGTGAAGGACTTCAAGCCGGGCGATCGCGTGATGAGCTCGACCGCCGGCGGCTTCGCCGAGTACGCCGTGGCCGATCACGGCCGCGCCCACAAGGTGCCGGCCAACAACATGAGCTGGGAGCAGGCCGCCTGCATGCCGGTCGCCGTGCAGACCATGCACAATGCGCTGGTCGGCGCCGGCCGTCTCAAGAAGGGCGAGTCGGTCCTGATCCAGGGCGCCTCGTCTGGTGTCGGCCTGCTCGGCATGCAGATCGCCAAGCACATGGGCGCCTCGGTCGTCATGGGCACTTCGACCAACGACGGCCGCCGCGCCCGGCTCAAGGAGTTCGGCTGCGACGTGGCGATCGACACCCGCGACCCGAAGTGGCCGGAGAAGGTCAAGGAAGCCACCGACGGCAAGGGCGTCGACCTGATCGTCGACCAGGTCTCCGCCGGCGTAATGGACCAGAATATGGAAGCTGCCGCGATCCTGGGCCGCATCGTCAATGTCGGCCGCCTGGGCGGCATGAAGGGCGAGTTCAACTTCGACCTGCATGCGCTGAAGCGCATCGACTATATCGGCGTCACCTTTCGGACACGTTCTCCCGAGGAAGTGCGGACCATCGTACAGGCGGCGCGCAAGGACCTGTGGCCGGCGATCGAGGCCGGCACGCTGCACCTGCCGATCGACAAGACCTTCCCCCTCGCCCAGGCCGCCGAAGCGCTTGCGCACATGAAGGCCAATGCCCATTTTGGCAAGATAGTTCTGGTAGTTTGACTCCTCGGTGGAGCGCGCCACGACACAGGGGCGGACCCC
>CAIKZO010000124.1 GCA_903832005.1 Enhydrobacter aerosaccus
CGGAAATCATTCTCGACCGCAAGGTCTCCGACAAGCGCACCTTCCCGGCGATCGACATCACCAAGTCGGGCACCCGCAAGGAAGAGCTGCTGGTCGACCGCGCGACGCTTTCCAAGATGTGGGTGCTGCGCCGCATCCTCATGCCGATGGGCGCCGTGGATGCGATCGAGTTCCTTCTCGACAAGCTCAGGACTGCGAAGACCAACCAGGACTTCTTTGGTTCCATGAACCAGTAAGAGATAGGCCGCGCAGCGGCTTATTTCTCCTGCAGAAAGACGAGATCAGAGAGCGCCCCAAGTGGGCGCTCTTTTTATTGCTGCGGCGCCAACTGCCATTCCGCGATCTCGCAGTTCGCCAGGTACCGTCCCGCCAGACGCCGGAAGAATTCCCCGTGTCCCACCACGGCGATGGACGCCTCGGGACGCCCGGCGATCCACGTCGAGAACGCACCGAGACGACGCGCCAGCAGATCTTCGGGCTCCACGACAATGCCCGGACGATTGTCTTTGTCATGAAGCCACCAGGCGTGATCGAGATGATCGAACGACAGCCGGGGGAATTCTGCTTTCAAGTCCGGGGGCGGTCTTCCGACGTCGCAACTACAATGCAGTCGCTCGCGGAGCAGATCGCTGACGATGATCGGCGTCGGCGAACCGTCGAACAGTCCCAACGCCGTCTGGATGGCCCTGGTGAGGGGTGAAGCGACGATAAGATCGACACGAAGCTCCGAAGCCGCCTGTCGTGTCTCGGCAACCTGCCGATGGCCAAGCGGCGACAGGCGCGCATCGAAATGCATCGGATCGACGCCATCTATTTCGTAGAGAGCATTGAACGTCGATTGCCCGTGCCTGATCAGATAGATCTTGGATGCCATGACCCGCACTTTACTGGTTTTACAACCTGTGAAAACTTCTGAAGAGAGGAGGCGGCGAGATATGGACATCGTCCAAAAAGCCAGGGAGTTCGCGTCTCACGCACACAGGGATCATGTGCGCAACGACAAGGCCAAGACTCCTTACGTCCATCATCTTGCAGAAGTCGCCGAGCTGGTCAGGGCGTCCGGAGGGGATGACAACGAGATCGCCGCTGGCTGGCTCCACGACACGGTCGAAGACACGTCGACAACCATCGAGGACATTCAAAGAGAGTTTAGCGGCGAAGTTGCCGCGATCGTCCGCGGCATGACCGATCTGCCCGAGTGGGGTTCACTCTCTCTTCAGGAGCGTAAGCTACGCCAAGCCGAGCGAATTGCGGGGGCGCCCGCCACGGTCAAACGCGTGAAGCTCGCGGACCAGACTTCCAACGTCGCGATCGTCGGAAGAGGAGGCGAATTCGGAAGAGACGACAACTTGATATACGTCGCGGGAGCCCTGCGCATTGCGGAGGCGTGCAGAGGGGTGAGCTCTTATTTGGATGCTCTCTTCCGCGACCGTTACGGGATAGCCCTCAAGCACCTCGAGGGTCCGCGCTGACGGCCTAGGGCACGCGGTTCAGGCCGCCAGCACCGTCGCGCGCTGGGCGTCGCTGACGGCGACCTTCTGGCCGAACCAGGCCTCGAAGCCCATGCGGCCTTGGTGCAGGAGCATACCGAGTCCATCGACGCAGCGGTTGCCGCGGGCGCGGGCGGCGGCCAGCAGCGGCGTTTCGAGCGGCACGTAGACGATGTCGTCGACCGCGGCGTCTGTGGGCAGGCGGGCGAGATCGATGTCGAGCGGCGGCTGGCCCTTCATGCCGAGCGAGGTCGTGTTCACCAGCAGGCTCGCATCGTCGAGCATCGCACTGCGTTCGTCCCAGCGCTCGATGGCGATGCGGCGACCGTCGCTCGGGGTGAAGGCAGTGCCCAATTCGATCGCTGCCGTCTGGGTGCGGTTGAGCAGGCGCAGTTCGGGCACGCCGGCGTCGACCAGGCTCGCGACCACCGCGCGCGCCGCCCCGCCGGCGCCCAGCACCACGACGGGGCCCTTGGCCGCCGTCCAGCGCGGGGCGCCGTCGATCAGGGAGGCGAGGAAGCCGAAGGCGTCGCTGTTGCGGCCTTCGAGCGTGCCGTCGGCGTGCTTGATCACGGTGTTGACCGCGCCGATGCGCGCTGCCGCCGGATCGATCCGGTCGAGCAGCGGCAGGATATCGATCTTGTGCGGCAGGGTGAGGTTGCAGCCGCGCGCGTTGGGCGTCTTGCGCAGGAAAGCCACAAGCGTTTCGAGTGCGGCGCGATTGGGTTCGACCGGCAGGCGTCCGTAATGGCCGTCGATGCCGTGCTGCTTCAGCCAGAAGCCGTGCAGCGCGGGCGAGCGGGAATGGTCGACCGGCCAGCCGACGATGGCGGCGAACGGCCGGCCGTTCGCCTCGCGCAGCAGCGTGTCGTAGGCGTTGATCATGGGGGCGTCGCTCACGCCGACTGGTCCAGGCCGATGCCGTGGCCGGCCAGGAACGACAGCAGCGGCAGCAGCGGCAAGCCGAGGATGGTGAAATAGTCGCCATCGACGCGGCTGAAGAGATGCGCGCCGACGCCTTCGAGCTGATAGGCGCCGACACTGCTCAGCACGGCCTCGCCGGCTCGCGCCAGATAGGCGTCGAGGAAGGCCTCGTTGAACGACCGCATGGTCAGCCGCGCGCGCTCGTTCCAGTGCCACAGGCGCACGCCATTGCGGGCGACGACGACCGCGGAGAAGAGCTCGTGCGTCTGGCCGCGCAGCGCCAGCAGATGCTTGCGTGCGGTCGCGATGTCGGGCGGCTTGGCGAACAGGCGGCCGCTGCTGGCCAGGGTCGAATCGCCGCCGACCACGAAGGCGGTGGGATGACGGGACGAGACGCGCAGCGCCTTCATCTCGGCCAGGGCCTCGGCGATTTCCTGCGGCGAGGAGCGTTGGGCGAGCAGGCTGCGCGTGGCTTCTTCCTCGTCGACGCCGGACGGGTCGATCTCGAACTGGAGACCGGCATTGGCCATGAGCTGTCGGCGGGACGAGCTGGTCGAGGCAAGAATGAGGGAGGGCTTGGAAGCTGGGGCCATGACACAAAAAGTTACGCGGGTTCGAGGCGGTACAATCCACCATCGTCGGCTTCGGTGACAAGATACAAGAACCCGTCGGGTCCCTGACGCACATCGCGGATAAAGGGAAGCCGGTCGACGAGCAATCGTTCTTCGCCGACATATTTCTCACCGTCGATCTCGATGCGGAACAAGGCCTTATTCGACAGGGCTCCGGTGAAAATCGATCCCTGCCAGCCGGGGAACGCATCGGCGGTATAGAACGTGAGGCCGCAGGGCGAGATCGATGGCACCCACCAGCGCAGCGGATCCTCCATGCCAGGCAGGCTTGCATGGTCGGTGATCTTGCTGCCGTCGTAGTTCACCCCGTGCGTGGCGAGCGGCCAGCCGTAGTTGGCGCCGGCCTTCAGGATGTTGAGCTCGTCGCCGCCCTTGGGCCCGTGCTCGACTTCCCAGATCTTTCCCGTCACCGGATGGCGCGCCAGCCCCTGCGGATTGCGATTGCCGAAGGTGAAGATCTCGGGCCGCGCGCCCTTTTTGTTGACGAAGGGATTGTCGGCCGGCACCGAGCCGTCGTCCTTCAGCCGCACGATCTTTCCCGCGAGGTCGCCCAGGTCCTGCGCGCGCTTCATCTGGAAGCGATCGCCGACGCTTACATACATGAACCCTTCACGGTCGAAGACGATGCGCGAGCCGAGGTTGAGGTTGCCGGACGTGCCGGGCGTAGCCTCGAAGACAGTGTGGACATTGACGAGGCCGTTCTCGCCCAGCTCCGCGCGGGCGACGCTGGTCAGCGAGCGCTGGTCGTTGCCGGCGATGTAGGAGAGGTAGAGCACCTTGTTCCTGTCGAAGTCCGGGTGGAGGCAGATGTCGAGCAGGCCGGCCTGGCCGCTGGCATGGACTTTCGGCACGCCGGACAAAGCGGCGGACTCGAGCTTGCCGTCGGCGAACAGGCGCAGCCGGCCCGGCCGTTCGGTGATCAGCACGCGTCCGTCGGGCAGGAAAGCCATGCCCCAGGGCTGGTCGAGGTCCCGGCTCAGGGTGACCAGCCGGTAACTGGCCTTGGCGCTTTTGACGGTGTCCGCGGCGCGCACGACAGAAGGCGCGGCCAGGAGGGCCGAGCTTGCAGCGAGGACGAAACGACGCCGGTCCATAAACCCTCCTGATGGGCTGGCGCGGAAAAGGCCGGCTACTATACTCGACGGCCGCAATTGGGGGGTTGTTCCGTGGTCGCATCCGCGGCCCCCGCCTATCGAACAAATGGGGGAAGTAGAAATGTCGAAGTCGATCCTGATCCATGAGAATGGCGGTCCGGAGAAGATGCAGCTGAACGACGTCGAGGTCGGCAAGCCCGGTCCCGGCCAGGTGAAGATCAAGCACACCGCGATCGGCCTCAACTTCATCGACGTCTATACGCGCTCGGGTCTCTATGCGACGCCGCTGCCCAACGCCGTGGGCCGCGAGGCGGCCGGTGTGATCCTCGAGGTCGGTCCCCGGGTGAAGGGCTTCAAGAAGGGCGACCGCGTCGCCTATTGCGGCGTGCTGGGCGCCTATTGTCAGGAGCGCCTGATGGGCGTCGACCAGCTCGTGCACGTGCCCAAGGGCGTGAGCGACGAGCAGGCCGCGGCGATCATGCTGAAGGGCATGACGACGGAGTACCTGGTCGATCGCACCGCCAAGGCGTGGCTCAAGAAGGGCGACATCGTGCTGTTCCATGCCGCTGCCGGCGGCGTCGGCCTGTTGTTCGGCCAGTGGGCCAAGGCGCGCGGCTACAAGGTGATCGGCACGACCTCGTCGCCCGAGAAGGCCGCTCTCGCCAAGAAGAACGGTTACAAGTGGGTGATCGACTACACCAAGCAGGACATCGTGGCCGAGGTGAAGAAGATCACCAAGGGCAAGGGCGTGCCGGTCGTGTTCGACGGCGTCGGCAAGGACACGTGGGCGGCCTCGCTCGACAGTCTGCAGCCGCGCGGCCTGATGGTCTCGTTCGGCAATGCCTCGGGCCCCGTGCCGCCGCAGCCGGTCGGCATCCTCAACGCCAAGGGCTCGCTCTATCTCACGCGTCCCAGCCTCGGCGCCTACACGCCCGATCGCGCGGAACTGGAAGCGTCGGCCAAGTCGCTGTTCAAGCTGGTGAAGAGCGGCAAGGTGAAGATCTCGATCGACCAGCGCTATCCGCTGGGCGAGGCCGGGCAGGCGCACATCGATCTCGAGAGCCGCAAGACCACAGGTCAGACCATCCTCGTTCCGTAAGGTCGTCGATGGTTATCGTCGGGCTTACCGGCTCGATCGGCATGGGCAAATCGACCGCAGCGAAGATGCTGCGGGAGATGGGCGTGTCGGTTTACGACGCCGATGCTGCCGTCCACGCGCTGCAGGCGCCGGGCGGCATCGCGCTGCCGCCGATCGAGGCGGCGTTTCCGGGGGTGGTGAAGAACGGCGTGCTCGACCGCCAGGCGCTGGGCGCGCGCGTGTTCGGTAACAAGGAAGCGCTGCGCCGGCTCGAGGCGATCGTGCATCCGCTGGTCGGCCAGAAGCAGCGCGCCTTCCTGAAGCGGGCGGCGCGACGCGGCGCGCCTCTGGTCGTGCTCGATATCCCGTTGCTGTTCGAGGGCCGTGGCGAGCGCCGGGTCGACGCCACCCTGGTGGTGACGGCGCCGGCCTTTCTCCAGCGCCGCCGCGTGCTGGCGCGGCCCGGCATGACGGCGGAGAAATTTGCCGGCATCCTGCGCCAGCAGGTCCCCGACCACATCAAGCGCCGCAAGGCCACGATCGTGATCCCGACGGGCCTTGGTCTAACGCCGACGCGCATTGCATTGATACAGGCCGTCGACCGGCTGAAGCGCCTGCCGGCACGTTCCTGGCCTGTCCCTCCGTGGCGGGAGAAATTCACAGGCCATCTCGCGCGGCTGCGACGCAAGTAGAGTAGACTGGGTCGATGCGGGAAATCGTTCTGGATACGGAAACCACCGGCCTCGATCCGTCGGCCGGCCATCGCGTGGTCGAGCTGGGTTGCATCGAGCTGATGAACCTGGTCGCCACCGGCAAGACGTTCCACGTCTACTTCAATCCAGAAATGCTGATGCCCGCCGGCGCGCAGGACATTCATGGCCTCAGCGACGAGTTCCTGGCCGACAAGTCGCTGTTCGCCGATCAGGCGGATGCGTTCCTGGAATTCATCGGCGATGCGCAGCTGGTGATTCACAACGCCAGCTTCGACATGGGCTTCCTCAACGCCGAGCTCGCGCGGCTGGGCAAGCCCAAGCTCGCCAACGTCTATGTCGACACGGTCACGATGGCGCGGCGCAAGTTTCCCGGCCAGCGCGCCAGCCTAGATTCGCTTTGCGAGCGTTTCGGCATCGACAATTCCAGCCGCACCAAGCACGGCGCGCTGCTCGACTCGGAACTGCTGGCGGAAGTCTATCTCGAGCTGAGTGGCGGCCGGCAGCGCGACCTTGGCCTGGCGCCGGAGATTGCCGCGCGCGCGCGTATCGAAGGAACGACGGTGGTCGCCGCGCGCCCGCCGCGGCCGCATGTGGCGAGCGCGGCTGAAGTCGCCGCCCACGCCGAGTTCCCGAAGAAGCTGAGCGATCCGCTCTGGCTGAAGGTCGAGCCGGCGGCTTAAGTCTTAAGCGTGACCGACGGGTCCCGTCGGCATGACGTTGCCCTGGGTCTCGAGCTGCTGGCGATAGAGGGCCACGAAATCAACCGGGGCGATGTTGAGCGGCGGGAAGCCCGCCTCGCGCGTCGTGTTGGCCACGATCGCGCGCGCGAACGGAAACAGCAGACGCGCCGTCTCGATGTACAGCAGCGGGCCGATCGCATCCTGCGGGATGTCGGCGCCCAGGCTCACCGTGCCGGCATAGACCAGCTCGAGCATGAACAGCGGCTCTTTTTCGGGGGTCGCCGCGCTCGCCTCGATGTTGAGCGCCACTTCGTAGGTCTTTACGTCGAACTGGCGGGTGCTGACGGAGACGTTGAGGGTGAGCTGCGGCTGCTTCTGCTCGATCAGGCTCTGCGGCGCGCGCGGATTCTCGAAGCTCAGGTCCTTGATGTACTGGCCGTGCATGTTCAGCGGCGCGGTCTGGGCGGGCTGCGGCTGGCCGGGGGCGGACGAAGACGTGTCGGTCATGGTTTGCTCTCGATGTCTGGGCGGCGGGCGGTACCATGCAGGGCTGCACTGCACAAGACGCGGGCAGGAGCGACCGGCCGGCAATTGCCAATGAAGGCGCCTTTCGCGATGATAAACCCCTCAATTTTGCAGGGTTCGCTTAGGCGATGGATCGCACTTCCCGACACACTCCGATACGGCCGTTGATCGGCATTTCGGCCTGTCTCAAGGACAATGGTCGCGGCGGCTGGATACACACGGTGAGCGACAAATATGTCCAGGCGGCGATCCGTGCCGTGGGCGGCCTGCCCATCCTGATCCCGGCCTTCGGAGCGGAGCTGGGCGACAATGCCACGGTCGAGGCGCTCGATCGGCTGATCGATACGTTGGACGGCGTGCTGCTGACCGGCAGCCCGTCGAACGTCGAGCCACATCACTACGAGGGCGAGCCCAGCCGTCAGGGCACCGCGCACGACAAGGCGCGTGACGCCACGACCCTACCGCTGATCCGCCATTCGATCGATCACGGCGTGCCGCTGATCGCGATCTGCCGCGGCGCGCAGGAAGTGAACGTGGCGCTGGGCGGCACGCTTCACCAGCTCGTGCACGAGGTCGATGGACGTCTCGACCATCGCTCGCGCAAGGCGCCGACCACCGATCAGAATTACGCGCCGGCGCACGACATCGAGATCGTCGAGAACGGCCTGCTGCATCGCCTGCTGGGCGAGCGCTGCCTCAAGGTGAATTCGCTGCATGCGCAGGGCGTCGATCGCCTGGCGCCGCGCGCGAAGGTCGAGGCCTATGCCGAGGATGGCCAGGTCGAAGCCTTCACCGTGCCCGACGCGCCGGCCTTCGCGCTCGCTTTGCAGTGGCACCCCGAGCATCGCGTGACGGAGAACCCCGTCTCGATGAAGTTGTTCACGGCGTTCGCCGATGCGTGCCGTGCCCGTGCGGCCGCGCGTCTTGGCCCGCTGCGCGCCGCGGCTGAATAGCAATCATGAGCGGCGCGCCTACCCGCAACAACGCGCGCCGCGATTTCTACGAACGCATCGGCGGCCTCTCGATGGCGCCGCTGTGGGAATCGCTGCACCAGCTTGTGCCGCCGTCGCCCGCGCCGAAATACGTTCCCGCCGCCTGGGACTACGACAAGGTGCGGCCGTTCCTGATGGAATCCGGCACGTTGATCACCGCCAAGGAAGCGGTGCGCCGCGTGCTGATCCTCGAGAACCCGTCGATGACGGGCAGCGCCTGCATCACGCCCACGCTCTACGCCGGACTGCAGCTCATCCTGCCGGGCGAGGTCGCGCCCAGCCACCGCCACACGCAGTCGGCGCTGCGCTTCATCGTCGAGGGCGAGGGCGCTTACACGGCGGTCGACGGCGAGCGCACGATCATGCGCGAGGGCGACTTCGTGATCACGCCGACCTGGACCTGGCACGATCACGGCAACGATTCGTCCAAGCCGATGGTCTGGCTCGACGGGCTCGACATCCCGCTGGTGGCGATGTTCAACGCGGGCTTCGCCGAGAATGGCGAGACCGACGAGCAGGTGGTGACGACGCCCCAGGGCACGTCCGATGCGAAGTTCGCGAGCGGTCTCCTGCCTGTCGACTGGAAGCCCGCGAAGCAAACCTCGCCGATCTTCAACTATCCCTATGTGCGGACGCGCGAGGCGCTGGCCGGTCTTGCGAAGGCCGGCGCGCCGGACGCCTGCCATGGCTACAAGCTGCGTTACGTGAACCCGGCCAGCGGCGGCGCGCCGATCGCGACCATGGGCACCTTCATGCAGCTCCTGCCGAAGGGATTCGAGACCGCGCCCTATCGCTCGACCGACGGCACTGTGTTCTCGGTCGTCGAAGGCGAAGGCGAGAGCACGATCGGCGACAAGACGTTCACATGGAAGAAGCGCGACCACTTCGTCGTGCCGAGCTGGGCCAAGGTCGTGCACAAGCCCAGGACCGAGTCGGTGCTGTTCTCCTTCTCCGATCGTCCGATCCAGGAGAAGCTCGACCTGTGGCGTGAGCAGCGCTAGAGCCAGCCGGCTTCCTTCAGCGCGTCGCGATAGGTTTTCGATACCGGCACTTTGAGTTCGTTGCGTAGCATGAGGTGCGGTTTGGCACCGCGCTCCGCCGAGGCAACTGCGCCCTCAGCCACCCACCACGAGCGATGCACCTGGCGGCCGCGCGCGGGACCGAGCTCGCCCATGGCATCGCGCAGGCGCATCAGGATGAGGTCGCTGCCCAGCGCTGTGTGGATACGGAGGTAATGATCCTCCATCTCGAGCGCCAGCAGGTCGCGTCCCAAAGCGGGCGGAATGCGGCGCAAGAAGTCGGTCGGGTGGTCGGCTGTCGGATCTGACCGGGGCAGCGAGGCCACGCGCTCGCGCTCGGCGTCGGCATTGGCCCGCAGGCGTTGCTCGACGAACAGCCCGACCCCAACGGCGATGACGATCGTCAGGAAAGCACAATCCGGGAAAATCTCCCACGCGGCAGACCAGGGGATCGGGCGGATCAGCCAAGAATGTAGGACGATCACCTCGGCCGTGCCGGGGATCGCCGACAGGAAGCCGACCAAGGCCATGCGCCCCGCCACCGGCCAGCGGTCGATCGGCTCGATCTGGCCGAACCAGGCGGCGAGCACGTTGATCTGGATCCAGTTCAGCGCGGTCAGGATGCCGAAATAGGCGAGCCGGCCGCCGAGGTTCATCTGGAAGTACGTGCCGAAGGGTCCGATCACCGCCATGACCACGACCATGCCAAACACGCCCGGCAGATGGCGGGGCAGCGATCTCAGATAGGGCGATTCGCGCATCGTGAACGGATCATTCGGGCAGATCGCGAAAAAGGCCAGCGATTCCGCGCAGGCAAGATGGCGTAGGCAGAGGGGTGTGCGGAAAGTCCGCCGCAGTTCGTAACGCGGGAGGCCTCCGTGCCGTCATTTCTCCAGATCGTCACCAACACGCCTCTGTGGGTGTGGCCCCTCATGCTCGCTGTCGTGGCGCTGGGTCTGTACGGGCTGCGGCCCCGCACCGTGCCCCCGCTTCGGCTGGCGATCCTGCCGCTGGTCGGACTGGGCACTTCGTTCGCAGGCATCGTGCAGTCGATGCAGCCCGCCCTCGCAGCCCTGGGTTGGATCGCCGCTCTCCTGGTTCTGCTGCCCGTCGGTCGCGCCATCGGGCGCCGTCGCGCGGCGCGTGCCTTGCCGGATGGTCGCCTCGAGATCGCAGGCGGCTGGTTCATGCTCCTGTTCGGCCTGTCGATCTTCGCCGCACGCTATGCGTTGGGCGTGCTGTTCGGCGTGATGCCTGCGCTCAAGACCGTGCCGCTCTGGATCGCCTTGTCGGGTGCGGTCGGCGGCGCGATCGCCGGGATCGGACTGGGTTGGCTGGCGGGTCTTCTGGCGCAGGCAGGGAGACCCGTGAGGATGGGCAAATGGGCCCGCCGGCTTTCCATCGGCGCTGGCGCGGCCCTTCTGCTCGTGATCGCCGCTTTTGGCGGTGCCATCGCCTTCGATTCGCCGGGCCGGGTGCCGCCGCTGGCGGCCGGCAACGAACTGCCAGGGATCGCCAGCTGGAACATGGCGGAAATCCCCAAGGCCATGAAGGTGACTGCCCGCGACGGCGCGCCGCTCACCTATCGCCTCTATCCGGGCCGGCCCGACCGGCAGGTGGTGCTGATCCATGGTTCGTCCGGCGCCAGCATCTCCATGCACAAGGCGGCCCAGGCGCTGCAGGCTGCTGGTGCCACCGTCTATGCGATCAGCCTGCGTGGCCATGGCGGCAGCGGCACGATCAATGGCGACACGTCCTACCAGAGCCAGCTCGACGACGACCTCGTCGATTTCGTCAAGGCGGTCGGCATGAGCGGTGCGCAGGGTCATCGTACCCTGATCGGCTTTTCAGCGAGCGGCGGCTTCGTGCTGCGCACCGCGAGCAATGAAAATCGCCGTCTCTTCGACGACTACATCGCGATCTCGCCCTATGTCGCCCAGGACTCGCCCACGTCGCGGCCGGCCGCCGGCGGCTGGGCGAGTGTTGCCGTTCCGCGCGTCGTGGCGCTGTCGATATTGGATCGGCTCGGCCTGCCGTGGTTCCAGGGGCTACCCATCGTGCGCTTCGCGACCGATGCTGGACCGAGCGACAGCCGCACGCCGGTCTACTCTTTCCGTCTGCAGGCCGGCATGCAGCTCGGCCGCGACTGGCGCGCCCGCATCGCCTCGATCGACCGGCCGCTGATCGTGACGGCGGGCACGGAGGACAAGCTCTTCATCGCCGATCAGTTTGCGCCGCTGTTCGCGTCGCTCAATCCCGCGATCAAGGTCGTGGTGCAGCCGGGGATCGATCATCTCGGCATGACCGCGGATCCCAGGGCCGTCGAAGCGGTGGCGCGCCTGTGGCAGCGGCTTGTCGATGCCGGGCGCTTCGACTTCAAGGTACGCGAGGACATGTTCGCCGGCATGGATGGCGATCGTGAGTCTTTCGATCGCGCGATGAAGATCATCGCCGACACGCTTGCCGCCGATCCCGATCATGCCCAGGCGCTGGTGTGGCGCGGCGACGGCCGCCTGTTCCTCGCGGGCCAGGCATTCCAGCGGGGCGCGATCGCCGAGGGGCGAAAGCTGAGCGACGAAGGCATCGCCGACATGATGCGGGCGGTGAAGCTTGCGCCCGACGATCTCGGCGTCCGCATCCCGCGCGCCACGGGGCTCGCGCCGTTTGCCAACGGCATTCGCCCCTATGACCGTGCGGCGGCCGATCGGCTGACACGTCTTGCGCTCGAGGATTTCGAATTCGCGCTCAAGGCCAGCGCGCCGCGTTGGGAGAAGCTCGATTCTCACGATCGCGGCGAGCTGCTGGGTGCGCTGGCCGAAAATTGGCTGCGGCTCGGCGACAACGCCAAGGCCGCTCCTTATCTCGATCGCATGATCGGCGAACTGCCCGGCACGCCTTACGCCGTGAATGCCGCGTTACGACGCGCGGATGCGACGGCGAAGAGGCCGCTCACTTGCCTGGGCTGTCACTAGGTATAGCGTCAGACCGTGCCGCGCTGCGCGGCGACCGAGCCCGCGCAGGCATCGATGTTGATCAGCGGCCGCAGCTGCGGATCGTAGGCCTCGACATAGTCGGCGCGTGGACCGTTCATGTAGACGAACAAGGTGCAGCCATCGGACTTGTAGCGCAGCAGTCGGCTCGAGGCGTCCTTGCGGTCGAGCCGGGCGGCTCCGAACATCGCCGTGAGCTGCGGCTCGGTCATGCCCTTGATCTGGCTGACCGCGATCGGACGGCCGGCATTGTTCGAGCGGAAGATGCCGGCTTCGTTGCCAGTCAGCGAATATTCCGGCGCTGAAGTGCTGACGCATCCGCCCACGAAGAGGCTGGCGAGGACGGCGGCAAGGAAGGCCCGGTTCATGATGGCAATCTACCGCCCACCCGCCGGTGGATTAAAGGGGCGGCCGGGAGCCGGTGGAGCTTTGAGCGTTTGTGCCACATGCACCATGGCCGCCGTTCCCACGACGGGGATCAGCAAATTCAGCACCGGAAGCGTGCCCAGGAAGACGATGACGATGCCGGTCAGCCACAGGATGCCGGCGTTGGCGCGACGCCAGGCCTTCACGTCGGCTGGGCTTTTCCGGCGCAGCGCCACCTGTTCGAAATACATGCGGCCGGTCAGCCAGCCGTTCACGCCGTAGAACAGGACAATGCCCAGCCCCGCCACGAACAGCGCCACGATATAGAGCGGCAGCATGGCGAGGTTCAGTGCGATCAGTCCCAGCAGGAAAACGACGCCCGTCCAGATACCGGTCCAGATCGGGATGCCGCGCGCCGGGCCGAGCTCGGGGTAATAGCGGCCTTCGACGATGTCGGCGATCTTCTCCATGAAGATCGAGACGACGATGCCGAAGCTTGCCGGAAACAAGAGGAGCGCCAGGACGACAACAGTGCTGCCGCCCAGCCAGCGGATCAGGTCGTTGACCCATTGCCACTTGAAGGTGGCGAACGAGACCATGCCCCACCAGGCGAGCGCGCCGAGCGCGATCTGCAGGACGAGCGACAGCAGCAGCGACTGCCACAGCACGCCGCGCAGCTTCGGATCGGTGAGTTGGGTGAACGCGAGCTCGAACGCCCTGATCACGCGAACTATGCCTGCGCGCCGACGATGCCGGCGGCCTTCAGCTTGCCGATCTCCGCGGAGGAGAAGCCGCTCTGCTCGAGCACTTCGTCGGTATGTTGACCGCGCTTTGCAGCGGGACCCTGCACACCTTCCTTGGTGCGCGAGAAGCGCGGCGCGGCGGCGGGCTGGGCGAAGCCCTGGATGTCGACGTAGGCATTGCGCGCCTTGGCATGCGGATGCTGCGAGGCTTCTTTCATGGTGAGCACGGGCGCGAAGCAGATGTCGGTGCCTTCCATGATCGCGCACCACTCGTCGCGCGTCTTGCCTTTGAAGACCGCCTCGAGCCGGCTCTTGAACTGTGCCCAGGCCTTGCGATCCATCTGCGCCGGCAGAGTCTCGCCCTTCAGGCCGGTCTTCTCGAGCAGCAGCTCGTAGAACTGCGGCTCGATCGAACCGATCGAGACGAACTTGCCATCCTTGGTCTCGTAGGTGCCGTAAAAGTGCGCGCCGCCGTCCAGCATGTTGCCTTCGCGCGTCTCGTCGTTCCAAAGTCCGGCGCCGGCCATGCCGTAGATGCCGCCCAGCAGCAGCGCTGCCCCGTCGACCATCGCGGCGTCGACGACCTGTCCCTTGCCGGACTTCTGCGCCTCGAGCAAGCCGCACACCATGCCGAAGGCGAGCAACATGCCGCCGCCGCCGAAGTCGCCCACGAGATTGAGCGGCGGCACGGGTCTGTCCTTGCCGCCGATCGCATGCAGCGCGCCGGTCAGCGCGATGTAGTTGATGTCGTGGCCGGCCGCCTTGGCGAGCGGGCCTTCCTGGCCCCAGCCGGTCATGCGGCCATAGACCAGCTTCGGGTTGCGCTTGAGGCAGACGTCGGGACCGACACCCAGCCGCTCGGCGACGCCAGGGCGGAACGGCTCGGTCATGCCGTCTGCCTTCTCGATCAGGCGCAGCACGACCTCGATGCCTTCGGGCTTCTGCAGGTCGACGGAGACCGAGCGGCGGCTACGGTTGTGCACGGCGAACTTCGGATCGGCGAGACGGTCCATGACATGGCTCTTGGTCCGGTCGACGCGGATCACGGTGGCGCCCATGTCGCCCAGCATCATCGAGCACATCGGCCCAGGCCCGATGCCGGCCAGTTCGACGATCGTGAGTCCCGTGAGCGGTCCGGCCATGCTTTCCTCCTGCGAAATTTGGAGTCGCCCAAGAGCGGCGCTCGTGAGGCGACTCTATAGCGACAGATGGCGGCCGAGGAAGGCCTGCACCTTCTGGATCGCATCGGCATGGGCGGCGGGATCCTCGCCGGTGATCGGCACCACCCCTTTGGAGGTGGTGTAGGAGGTCAGTTCCTTACGCTTAAGATTGGGCCAGTCGAAATCATGGTAGGCGCCGGGATAGGCGTGGAACTCGACCGGCCCGCCCAAGGCAACGGCGTGTTCAGCCAAGGCTTGGCAGGGCTTGGCGGGTGTCCAGACGTCCTTCTCGCCCTGCAGGATCAGGAGCGGGACCGATGTCGTCCAGTCGCTGCCGACCCGCTGGCTGTCGCAGGAGCCGGGATAGAACGCGACTGCAGCGCGGAAGTCGGACCCGGCGAAGGCCGCAGGCTTGCCGTGCTTGCCCAGTGCAAACAGCACGGCGCCGCCGCCGTTCGACCAGCCGATCAGCCCGACCTTATCGGGGGCAATAGAGGGTTGGGTCTGCAGGAAGGCCAGCGCGCCATAGGCATCGGCCGGGCGCTTCATGTAGAGCCACGCCTTGAAGCCGCTGGTCGAACACATCTCGCCCGAGCCGCGCGGCGTGAAGCTGTCGACCATCAGGACGGCGAAGCCCTGCGCATTGAGGTGTTTGGCCCAGTCCATCTCGCGCGACATGATCTGGTGGCTGAGGCCCGAAATCAGCCCGCCGCACCCATGCAGGAACACGACGGCGGGGGCCCGGCCGAGGCCGACCTTGGTCGGACGGAGCAGATAGCCGTCGAGCTGGGTGGCGGGCGCGCCGTCCTTGCCGTCGAGCGAGGGAAAGTGGACGGCTTCCTGCGCGTCTGCCCCCTTATCGAAACATAAGGTGGCGAGGCCGAAGGACAGGAGAAGGGCGAGCAGCCGGCGCATCGGCATGATGGTAGCCGATACGCCGGGGCCGGTCTAAAGTCCGCGCCGTCAAAAGTGGTCGGAGGAAATGGATGGGACTGGGCCGGTTGTTTGCGCTTGCAGCACTTGTGCTCGCAACGGCCGGCGGCGCGTTCGCGCAGCAGCCGGCGCCTGCGTCCGCGCCGGAAGCTCCCGTCGCCAAGGAATACAGCCAGCAATTCCTGGTGTCGGGCTCCTGGTTCCACGGCATCCACGGCTTGGCCTTCAATAAGGACGACCAGCTTTTCGCGGGCTCGGTGATCGGCCAGACGATCTATCGTGTGCAGATCGACTCGGGCGAGGTCGATGCCGTGATCGGCCCGCCCAACGGCATGGCCGACGACATCGCCTTCGCCGACGACGGCACGATGGCCTGGACGGCGTTCCTGCTGGGCAAGGTCTACATCCGCAAGCCCAACGGCAAGACCATCGAGGTCGCCAACGGCCTGTCGGGTCCCAACTCGCTCGCCTTCTCCAAGGACGGCCGGCTGTTCGTCTCGGAAGTGTTCCTGGGCGATGCGCTCTACGAGATCGACGTCAAGAACGTCGACAAGCCGGAATTCAAGTCGGCCGGCCGCGGCGAGCTGCGCCGGATCGCTGAGAAGCTGGGCGGCCTGAACGGCTTCGAGATCCATCGCGCCGACGGCTTTCTTTATGGGCCGCTGTGGTTCAAGGGCCAGGCAGTGAAGGTCAATGTCGAGACCGGCGCGGTCGAGGTCGTGGCCGACGGATTCAAGACGCCGGCGGCGGCCAACTTCGATCCGCAGAATCCCGACAATCTCTACGTCGTCGATGCGGCCACCGGCGCGGTGTGGAGCGTCAGCCTCACCAGTAAGGCCAAGAAGCTCGTGGCATCGCTCAAGCCCGGCCTCGACAATCTCGCGTTCGATTCGCGCGGCCGGCTGTTCGTGACGTCGATGACCGACAACGGCATCTATCTGGTCGACAAGCAGACCGGCTCGGCCAAGACCGTGATCGAGGGCAAGCTCGCGATCCCGAGCGATCTCGCGGTCGTCTCCGACAACGGCAAAGACACGGTGCATGTCGCCGACGTCTTCAGCTATCGCACGGTCGATGGCTCGAGCGGCGCGGTGAGCGACGTGCTGCGCGTCCACGGCGACACGCACGACTATCCGATGGGCATCTCGATCGGGCCGAAGAACGTGATCCTGTCGAGCTGGTTCTCCAACACCGTCGAGAAGGTCGATCGCAAGACCGGCAAGCTGGCGGCGACGCTCAGCGATTTCTCGGCGCCCGTCGACGCGATCGAGGCGAACGATGGCACGCTCTATGTCGCCGAACTGGGCAGCGGCAACCTCGTGAAGGTGAGCGCCGACGGCAAACAACGCAGCACGATCGCCAAGGATCTGCGCGGGCCGGTCGCCATGGCGCAGGGCCCGGGCACGATCGTCTACGTGACCGAGATCGCAGCGGGCGCCGTCAGTCAGTTCGATGTGGCCTCGGGCGCGCGCAAGGTCGTGGCTGACGGACTGGCCGGTCCCGAGGGCATCGACGTCGGCCCCGACGGCAAGATCTACGTGGCCGAGGTCGGCCAGAAGCGCGTGATCATGATCGACCCAGCGACCGGCGCGAAGACGGTGATCGCGTCCAACCTCGATATCGGCCTGTCGCCCTTCCCGGGCGGGCCGCCGGCGCTGGTGCCGACCGGCGTCGCGGTTTCCAAATCCGGCGCGATCTACGTCAGCTCCGACATCCGCAACGCGCTCTACAAGCTGACGCCGCCCACGCCGTAACCGGAGAACCCATGCCCGGCATTCCGTTCATCAGGGACTTCAAGTTCGACTACGAGACCGCGATGACGGTGACGCCGAACATCCGGCGCGTTGTCGCCAACAACCCCAACCCCTTCACCTTCAAGGGCACCGGTACCTACATCATCGGCCACGGCAAGGTGGCGGTGGTCGATCCCGGCCCCGACCAGCAGGAGCATGTCGATGCCGTGTTGCGCGCCGTGCGCGGCGAGACGGTGACGCACATCCTGGTCACGCACACGCACATGGACCACGTGCCGGCCACGCCCGCGCTCGCCAAGGCGACCGGCGCCAAGGTCTACAGCTACGGCCCGCATCCCCGCCCGCCCGAAGGCGTCACGCCCGAGCAGGACGGCTTCCTCGACTTCGCGCCTGACATCAAGCTGGGCGACGGCGATGTCGTCGAAGGCGACGGCTGGAACGTCGAGGCGGTCCATACGCCGGGTCACATTTCCAACCATCTCTGCTTCGCGGTGAAAGAGGACAATGCGCTGTTGTCCGGCGATCATGTGATGGGCTGGTCGACCGCGGTGATCTCGCCGCCCGACGGCAACATGGCCGACTATTTCGCCTCCCTGCGCAAGTTGCTGCCGCGCAAGGAAGCGCTCTACATCCCGACGCACGGCGCGGAGATCCGCGAGCCGGTGCCGTTCGTGAATGCCTATATCGAGCATCGCCTGGGCCGCGAGGCGCAGATCATGTCGCGCCTCAAGGAAGGGCCGCAGACCGTCCCGCAGATGGTCGCCAAGAACTACGCCGACACGCCGCTCCACCTGCACGCCGCCGCCGGCCGCTCGATGTTGGCGCACCTCGTGCAGATGGTGAAGGACGGGCGGGTGAAGACGGAAGACGGTCGCGCCACCATCGGCTCGACCTATCGCCTCTAGGAGATCGCGCTCATGGACATGAAGCTTACCGGCAAGACCGTTCTGATCACCGGCGGCAGCAAGGGCATCGGCTTTGCCTGCGCCATGGGCTTCGCGGCCGAAGGCTGTGCGGTGCACCTCGTGTCGCGCACCCAGGAGACTCTCGAAGCTGCGCGCGACAAGATCCGCGCCCGTCACAACGTGCCGGTCGAGATCCATGCCGCCGACTTCTCGAAAGGCGACACGGTGCGTTCCGTCGTCGACAAGGTGGGCCATGCCGACATCCTGGTGAACAATGCCGGCGCCATCCCGCGCGGCGACATCTTCGGCATGACCGAGACCAAGTGGCGCGAGGCGTGGGAGCTGAAGGTGTTCGGCTACATCAATGCCACGCGCGCCATGCTGGAGAAGATGTACGCGCGTAAGAAGGGCGTGGTCGTGAACGTGATCGGCCTGGCCGGCGAGAGCTTCAACTACGACTACGTCACCGGCACCATGGGCAATGCGAGCCTGATGGCCTTCACGCGGGCTGTCGGTTCACGCTCGGTCGAGCATGGCGTGCGTGTGGTGGCGATCAATCCGCCGGGCACCCGTACCGATCGCATGGAGACCCTGTTGCGCAGCACGGCGCAGCAGAAGTGGGGCGATGCCGAGCGCTGGAAGGAACTCACCCAGCACATGCCGTTCGGTCGTGCGGCCGAGCCCGACGAGGTGGCCGACCTCGCGGTGTTCCTGGCGTCGGAGCGTGCGAGCTACATCAGCGGCGTGGTGATGACGTTGGATGGCGGTCAGGCCGCCAAGCACTAGTCGGCGATGACGGTTGTCGGGCCTGCGACGGCGACCATGTCCGGCTTGTGGCTGACTGCCACGAGCGCCACGAGGACGAGAAGACAGGCAGCCGAAGCGCTGGGCGCGAAGCCGAAGCGGCGGCTGTAGGGCCAGCAGGGAAAGGCCGCGATACCGGCGGCCGTCAGAAGAAGTGCAGTCCCCAGAATAAACACCGTGGGCTCCCGAGATCGATCCAAGAAAGGAACGCCCCGGGAAGCCCACGGTTCCGACACATTTTCGCCTTTAGAAGTGCTCTCTTCTAGAAGTGGTAGTTCAAGCCGACGCGGACGACGTTGCCGATCGAGCGCTCGTCGTCGCGGGGTGAGCCGATCCAGAGATATTCGAGCTTGGCGGTCCATCCCTGGGCGACCTGGCCTTCGACACCGGCGCCGAACGTGTAGGTCCAGAAGTTGTTCGACGAGCCGAAGGTGGCACCGTTCGACGTGTTGTAGCCCGACACCGTCTGGTTGCCCCACACCGCACCGCCCGTGACGTAGGGCATCACGCGGCCGACCGGATAGCCGACACGGGCGCGCATGGTGCTGTACCAGGGAATGGCTTCCGTCGAATTGACGAAGCCCGGACCGCCCGAGAGGCTCGAGGTTTCGGTCGAGCCCTGGAAGTCGATTTCACCGCCCAGCATGACCGGGCCGAGCATCCAGTTGTAGCCACCCTGCACACCGCCGGTGAAGCCGGCGCCGCTGCCGCTCAGCCCGCGGGAGGTACTGGTGCTGCTGAAGATGCCGCCGGCATTGAGACCGGCGTAGAAACCCTGCCAGGGCGTCGCGCTTTGCGCGTGAGCTGCGAGCGGCAGCGCGAGCATTGCCGCGGTAGACAAAGCGGCGAGACGGATCGACTTCATGACGACACTCCACAATACAATTGAGAACAGGCGGTCGGTGGGTGCGTGGAGTGAGCCGCCGAAAAGCGGCGGCGAAGCGGCTTTCGTTGGGACGTCGAAAGGCGACGCGGAGCTGTGACAACACCGCATCAGTTACGCGCGTGGTACTTCGTCCCATCCACAGTCACCGCGTGATAAGGTCCCGGCAAAACAATGTCGGATCCCCTCGCTTCTGCACGCGCCCTGCTGCATTCGGTCTTCGGTTTCAGCGCTTTTCGTCCGGGCCAGGAGGAAATCGTGCGCGCCGTACTCGACGGCGAGGATGTACTGACGGTGATGCCGACCGGCTCGGGCAAGTCGCTGTGCTACCAGCTGCCCGCAATCGCGCGGCCCGGTCTCACGCTCGTGATCTCGCCGTTGATCGCCTTGATGCGCGACCAGGTGCGTGCGTTGACGGCTGCCGGCGTGGTTGCGGGCAGTCTCAATTCGAGCAACGAGCCCGCCGAGAACGCGCGCGTGCTTTCCCTGCTGCGTTCGGAAGAACTCAAGCTCCTCTATGTGGCGCCGGAGCGGCTGTCGCGACCCGACATGGTCGAGACGCTGGCCGACTCCAACGTCACGATGATGGCGATCGACGAGGCGCACTGTGTCTCGCAGTGGGGCCACGACTTCCGGCCGGAGTATCTGACGCTCGGCAATCTCGCGCGCCAGATCGGTGGGCGGCTGCAGACCATGGCGCTCACGGCGACGGCCGACGGGCCGACGCGCGGCGACATCGTCGACAAGCTGTTTGCCGCGCCGCCCCGTACCTTCGTGCGCAGCTTCGACCGGCCCAACCTGCGGCTCGCCTTCACGCCCAAGGACCGCTCGTCCAAGCAGGTCCTCTCGTTCGTGCGCGAGCATGCGGGCGACAGCGGCATCGTCTACTGCTCCTCGCGCCGCAAGGTCGAGGAGCTGGCCGAGACGCTGAAAAAGGAAGGCGTCAACGCGCTGCCCTATCATGCGGGCCTCGACAAGACGGTGCGCGACCGCAACCAGGATCGCTTCCAGCAGGAAGACGGCGTTGTGATGACCGCGACGGTCGCCTTCGGCATGGGCATCGATAAACCCGACGTGCGCTTCGTCTGTCACGCCGACCTGCCGGGCAATGTCGAAGCCTACTACCAGGAGATCGGCCGCGCGGGGCGCGACGGGCTGCCGGCCGATACGCTGACGCTCTATGGCATGGGCGACATGCAGCTCCGCCGCATGCAGATCGAGCAAGGCGATTCTTCCGACGACCGCAAGCGCATCGAGCGGCAGCGGCTGAACGCGCTGCTGGCCCTGGCGGAAGCGCCGCGCTGCCGGCGCCAGACCCTGCTGGCCTATTTCGGCGAGGCCTCGGCGACCTGCGGCAACTGCGATCTCTGCATGGAGGGCATCGAGCGCTACGACGCCACCGTCGAGGCGCAGAAGGCGATGTCGGCGATCGTGCGCACCGGCGAGCGTTTTGGCCTCGAACACCTGATCGCCATCCTGACCGGCGACGGCACGGAGAACGTGCTGAAGTTCAACCACGACAAGCTGCCGACCTTCGGTGTCGGCAAGGACCGCAAGTCCGCCGAGTGGCGCTCGATCTTCCGCCAGATCTCGGCCGTCGGCCTGATCGCTCAGGACATGATGGAGCATGGCCGCTGGTGGGTGACGGATGAAGGTTGGAAAGTTCTGAAGGGCGAGAGCCGCATCGAACTGCGCAAGGCGCTGGCCGTCGCGGTGACCAAGGGGTCGCGCCGCGATCGTCGCGCGGCGGTGGCCTCCGCGATCGGCAGCGACGCCGACGGTGCATTGCTCGACGCCTTGAAGGGCCTGCGGTCGAAGCTCGCCAAGGCGCAGAACGTGCCGGCCTATGTCGTCTTCTCCGACCGCACCCTGGTCGAGCTGGCCACGCACCGCCCGGCCAGCCCCGCGGCGATGCGCGAGATCCACGGCATCGGCGATGCCAAACTCGAGCGCTACGGGACGGCGTTTCTGGACGTCGTGCGCCAGCACAAAAACTGACGGAACCGCCGCGCCGCGCATTGCGTTAGTCGGGTCGCTTCGGTCCTCGGTCCAATTTCTTTATCGCGGAAAATGCAGCCTTTTCCGGATTTAATACGTTGGGGCGGGGGCTACCGAAGTGGCACCGAAACGGAGTGATGAGAGAGCTGACATGGCCGTCCAGAGCATCGATCCGCCCAAGGCCCGAACGGGTGTTCCGGGCCTCGACGACATCCTCCTCGGCGGGCTGAGCCATCAGCGAGTCTTTCTGCTTGAAGGAACGCCGGGTACGGGCAAAACCACCATTGCGCTCAGCTTTCTGATCGAGGGCGTCAAGAACGGCGAAAAAGGCCTCTACATCACCCTCTCGGAGACGGCGGCGGAGCTGCAGCAGACAGCTGCGTCTCACGGCTGGAGTCTCGACGGAATCGAAATCTTCGAGGTCGTGCCGCCGGAGAGCCTGCTCGACGCCGACCAGCAACAGAGCCTGCTCTATGCATCCGATCTCGAGCTCGGGGAAACGACGAACCTGATTTTCGAGAAGGTCGAGCAAAGCAAAGTGCAGCGCGTCGTGCTCGATTCGCTGTCGGAAATCCGGCTGCTTGCCCAAAGCTCCCTGCGGTATCGCCGCCAGATTCTCACCTTGAAGCATTACTTTGCGCGCCACGGCTCGACCGTCCTGCTGCTCGACGATCTTACCACCGAGACCACGGACAAGACCGTTCACAGCGTGGCGCATGGCGTCATACGCCTCGAAGAAATGACGCCCGATTACGGCGCCGAGCGGCGGCGACTGCGTGTCATCAAATATCGCGCCCAGGGATTCCGTGGCGGCTTCCATGATTTCACCATCCGCGCCGGCGGCGCGATTGTCTTCCCGCGCCTGGTCGCGGCCGAGCATCGGCGCACGGTGTCCCGTGAACAGATGAAGACGGGCATTGCCGGCTTCGACAAGCTGCTGGGCGGCGGCATCGAAGGCGGTTCCAGCACGGTGCTGATCGGCCCCTCCGGTTCGGGCAAGAGCTTGGTCTGCCTGCAGTTCGTGCGCGAAGCGATCCGCCAGGGCGGCAAGGCCGCCATTTTCATCTTCGACGAAGAGATGAGCTTGCTGATCGACCGCGCCAAGCCGCTGGGTTTCGATCTCGCGGCGATGCGCGACAGCGGCCAGCTTCAGATTACCCAGCTCGACGCCGCCGAGCTTTCGCCCGGCGAGTTCGCCTATACCGTTCGGGAGGCGATCCGCGACCCGGCTATCAAAACCGTCGTGATCGACAGTCTCAACGGCTACCAAGCGTCGATGCCGCAGGAGAATTCCCTGCTGCTGCACATGCACGAAATGCTTCAGTATATGAACCGTCAGGGAGTCTCGACCTTTCTCACCGTGGCGCAGGCAGGGATGATGGGCGACAACATGCGCTCGCCAGTCGACATCACCTATCTCGCCGACGCGGTGATCATGCTGCGCTTCTTCGAGGCGCGCGGCTCGGTCAAGCGCGCTCTGTCCGTCGTCAAGAAGCGCACCGGCTTCCATGAAGATACGATCCGCGAATTCTGGATCAGAGACGGCCTGCAGATCGGCGAGCCTTTGACCAATTTCCAGGGCGTGTTGCGCGGCGTGCCGTGGCTCCTTCCGGAGATGCCGTCCGGACCGCCGGACAAGTGAGCGTGCAGCAACCCGAAGAGTCGATGCATGCCCTCGTTCTCGCGCCGCGTGGACGGGATGCGGGCGTCATCCAGGGTCTGTTCCGTGACTCCGGTGTCGAGAGCGTCCTTTGCCGTGACGTGGCAGACCTTGCCGCGAGGCTGACCGACGATGTGGCTTTCGCGTTTGCCACCCTCGAAGGGCTGCGAAATACCGATTTGCGTCCGCTTGGCGCCTGGATCGCGCGCCAGCCCAAATGGTCCGACATGCCCTTCATCCTCGCGACGGAAAGAGGGGGCAGCCCGGACCGCAATCCGATCGCCGCACAGATGCTCGAGGCTCTGTCCAATGTCTCCTTCATCGAACGGCCATTCCATTCGACGACCCTGCAAAGCCTCGTCAACGCCACGATGAAGAGCCGCCTGCGCCAGATCGAGGCCCGCGGCATGCTCGAGCAGCTGAAGCAATCGGCCGACGATCTCGAGCGACGGGTCGAAGAACGCACCGGGCAGCTCCAGTCGGCGCACAGCCAGTTGCTCGCCCAGATCGCCGAGCGCGCACGCACCGAAGAGCAGCTGCGCCACATGCAGAAGATCGAATCGATCGGCGAGTTGACTGGCGGTGTGGCACACGACTTCAACAATCTGCTGACGGCGGTGATGGGCAATCTCGAGCTGCTGCGCAAACGCCTGCCCGCGAACCCGTCGACCGACCGGCTGATCGAAGGTGCACTACAGGGCGCCCAGCGTGGTGCGGCCCTCACCCAACGCCTGTTGGCCTTCGCCCGGCGCCAGGCGCTCGAACCCAAGCCGGTCGATCTGGCGGCGCTGGTACAGGGCATGAGTGATTTGTTGCGGCGCTCGATCGGGCCCACGGTCGAGATCACCATCGACCTGTCGGACGGCCTGCCGGCGGCCCTGGCCGACGCCAACCAAATCGAGCTGGCGCTGCTCAATCTCGCCGTCAACGCGCGCGATGCCATGCCTGACGGCGGCACCGTCAGCATCTCGCTCGATATCGCGGAGAGCCGTGAGAGCCGTGACCTCGCCGCCGGCCGTTATCTGCGGCTGGCCGTCGCCGACACCGGCGTCGGCATGGACGAGGCCACGCTCCAGCGCGCGATCGAGCCGTTTTTCTCGACCAAGGAAGTGGGCAAGGGCACCGGCCTCGGCCTGTCGATGATCCATGGCCTGGCCCAACAGCTGAAAGGCGCCTTGCGCCTGTCCAGCGCGCCCGGCCGCGGCACGCGCGCCGAACTGTGGTTGCCCGTCGCGGCGGGCGCGGCCGCAGCCGTCGTGGCCGCTCCGGCAGCCGCCGAGAAAAACGGCAAACGCGGAGTCACCGTGCTGTTCGTCGATGACGATTTCCTGATCCGCCTCAGCACGGTGGCGCTGCTCGAGGATCTCGGCCACACGGTGATCAACGTGGGCTCGGGCGCGGAAGCGCTCGATGTGCTGAACGGCGAACGCAAGGTCGACATGGTGATCACCGACTATGCGATGCCCGGCATGACGGGCACCCAACTGGCCACAGCCGTCCGCTCCCTGAAGCCCGACCTGCCGATCCTGCTGGCGACGGGATATGCGGAGCTTCCGGCGAGCACAAAACTCGAACTGCCGCGGCTGTCCAAGCCCTACCGGCAGCGCGAGCTGGCCGAACAGATCGACACGCTTCTGGGCTAGGTTCTGTACTCATAAAAGGATTCCGCGGCGAGGCGATCTGTGATTCAAACTCCCGAAGCGAAGGAGTTTGCGCCATGGCACGCTTCGATCTGACGGACCGCGAGTGGACGATCATTGCCCCGCTGCTGCCCAACAAGC
>CAIKZO010000125.1 GCA_903832005.1 Enhydrobacter aerosaccus
GAAGAGAGGCCCCTCGACTACGCTCGGGGCGACGATACTACTACTACTTACGCCGCGAGCTTCTTGTCGGCCTGCGGCTGGGCGAGGAACTTGCGGTACATGCCGTCGAGATAGAGGCGGCGCATCATCGTGGCTTCCTTGACGATGCGCACACAGGTGGTGCGCAGCTCGTCGGTGGTGGCGTGCTTCTCGACGATCTCGAAGCCCTTCTCGCCATGCTCGACGTCAGCCACGATGTGGATCGAGAAGAACGTCACCTCGTCCTCGCTGAAGCCGTATTTCTCGAGCAGCGGCGGCGTGGTCTTGCTGTAGATGCGCGGCACCTGGCTCTCGAGGCCGATCAGCAGGCCGGACAGCGCCTCGACGAACGGCTTGCGCGACTGCACCGTGCACCAGCTCTGGAGGCCGAGCGTCTCGGGCAGCAGTTCGCCGTTCAACTGCGCGTTCAACACTTTGTCCTTCGACATGCCGCAGATCTCGCCGAACTCGAGCAGCAGGTCGGAGTGACGGACCGGCGCCGCGCCGCCCATGCCGACGAGACCTTCTTCCTCGGTCACGTTCTCGAGCAGGAAGTGCTGCACGTCCTGGTACGGGCAGGTGGCGTAGACCGCGGCGACCCACTCCGCGAAGTGGCTGACGTAGTGATAGTGCTGCTTCACCCATTCGCCCAGCAGGCGGCGGTCGAGCTTGCCCGACGTCCAGGCCTCGCTCCACGGATGCACGGCCGAATGCCGTTGCTCGATGGCGTCCTCGAGGGCGAGACGGAATGCACTCTTTGCCATGGCAGCCTCCTTCAGATCGTATACAATCTGTGGATATTCGATCAGAATTTGCCCAGCCACAAGCCCTATTGTATACGAAGAGCGATGAAATCAGAGGATTACGCCCAGGGCGATGCGTTTCAGGCCGAGAAACGCGCGATCTTCGCCTCCCAATGGCTGCCCGTCTGCGCCGAGGCGCAAATCCCGAAAGCCGGCGATTTCCTGTCGGTGACGGTGGGCGGCTGGAGTGTGATCGTCACGCGCGACCCCGCTGGTAACGTCAACGTCCTGCGCAACATGTGCCGCCACCAGAACATGCCAGTGGTCGGCGTGCCGGGCGGCAATTGCGAGAATTTCCGCTGCCGATTCCATGGCTGGACCTTCGATCTCCAGGGCAAGTTTCTCGGCGCGCCGCCGCCGGTCGCGCCGCGGGACCCATCGGCCAATCACGACCTGATCGTGCTGCCGATTCTGATTGAGGCAGGCATCGTTTTCTTCTCGCTCGACTCGTTCGCACCGAAGCCTTCGCTCGGTGCGGCGCTGCCGGCCTACAGCGGCACGATCGTCACCGAGATCGCCGCCAACTGGAAAGTTGTGGTCGAGCATTTGCTGGAGGGCCGGCCTTCGTCGGACGACTTCGCGTGGCAGCCGCCGCTGCTCGCGCTGCGTCGCACCGGCTCGGTGGCGATTGTCGAGCAGATCGTGCCGCACACCTTCCTGCGCACGCGGCTCTTCACCCATGTGTTCGGCGGCGAGGCCGATGGCCACAAGCCGATCGCGGAAGTCTTCAAGACCGATTGTGAAGTGCTGCAAGGTGGTCGCGCCGCCGGAACGATGCCGGTCGACGACAACGCTTTGTTATCGGCCTTCCATCAGGAAGTCGAGAAGGCCTACGCCGGGATCTCGTGACCGCGGCCGATATTGCGGATGACTTCCTTCAGGTGCGGCTTGGCGTCGATCAGCGCGCGGCGATAGACCAGCAGGCCGCGCATCAGCGCGCCGTCGCGCTTCAGCAACGCGTCGGCGAATTCGACCATGCGTGTGTTGGGCCAGCCGTGCTTGCGCAGATCGAGTAGCCGCAGGAACGCAGCCTCTTCCTGGCCGGGCGCGTGCTGGCACATCAGGATCGCCGCTGCCGCCTGAGAGCGCGAGATGCCGGCATGGCAATGGATCAGCATGTGGCTGCCGGGCTTGGCATGCGCGCGCTCGCCGAAGGCCAGCACCTGCTCGATGTGCCCGATCGTGCAGGCCTCGTAGCCGGGATAGGGCGCCACCACGTCGTCGAAGCGGATCAGCTCGTGGTCGATCTCGAAGAAGTCGTCGATCACCGGCGGGCGCGGCTCATGCGTGTCGATGATCGACAGGATGTGGCTGACGTCGCTGGCGACATGCTGGGGCAACTCGGGGATGCCGCAGATCGTCACTTTGTCGTTGAGCAGGGGCATGGCGATCCTTCTACAGCAGAGCGCGCGCCATGTTGAGGCCGAGGGCCAGCATGCCGAAGATGAAGATTCGCCGGAACGTCTCCGGCGAGGCGCGGTGACGGGCCTTTTGGCCCAGCCACATGCCGAACATGGTCGGCACCAGGGCCGCGATGCCGCTGGTCGTGGTCGCCATGTGGAAGGCGCCCTGCCAGGCAAGCGCCACGGTCAGCGCGCCGATCAGGAACAGAAACATCACGCCCAACGCCTGTACGAGGTCGTGGCGATCCATGTCGAGCGACTGCATGTAGGGCAGGAAGGGCACGGCCGCGACGCCGGTGAAGCCCGCGACAGCGCCGCTTGCCGCGCCGATGATCGGGTTGGCCCAGCGTTCGGTCGAGCGCGACACCGCCGGGCGCCAGGCCGTGAGCGCGGCCAGCGAATAGATCACCAGCAGCACGCCCACCCAGGCCAGCGCCTGCGCCGAGCCGAGATGGCCGAACGGCAGGGCGACAGCGAACAGCGCGACCGTCGCCGTGAGGGCCATCGTCCAGAACCGACGCGCCAGCCGCCAGAAGCCCTTGCCGTAGACGGCCTGCCAGACGTTGGTGACCATGGTCGGCAGCACCATGATGGCGAGCGCCTGCTCGAGCGGCAGGACAAAAGTCATGATGCCGATGGCGATCGGCGGCATGCCCATGCCGATCGCACCCTTGGCGAGACCGGCGACGATGAACGCGAGCGCGATCACCAGGATCTGGACGAGCGTCATATGTGCTTGGATCGGGCGGCCCGGTGACGTCCCGGCCGCTCCATCCTCCCGTTGCTTTCTTTGTGTTTCTTCTTGGCTTTTATTCTGTGGCTAGCCGATCCGGGCAGCAAGCCGGTCGAACGCGGCCCAGAACTGCGTCCGCCGCGCATCGGTTTCCATCAGCAGCTCATGCCGGGCGCCGTCGATCGTGACGTGCTCGGCCCCCGGGATGCGGCGGGCGGCGGTCGCATGGGTCTTGATGTCGACGACCGTATCGTCGGTGCCGCTCACGATCAGGGTAGGCAGGGCGATGCGCTCCAGAATACCCGGCGCATCGAGGGCGTCGAAGGAGCGGAAGGCCTGGCGGACCCAGCCCACCGTCGGGCCGCCCAGCCGCAGCCGCGGGTCGGCCTCGAACCACTGCCGGGTGAAGTCGTAGCGGCGCTCGTCGTGGGTCACGTCGTTGGTGGCGAAGGGGTGGTTCTTCGGGTCGTAGGGACCGGTCCCGGGCGCGTATCGCTTGTCGAAGCCGGGGACGAAGCCTAGCAGGGCAAGCAACAGCCGGATCCGGCCGGCGCCCGGCAGGCCGGTCATGGGCGAACTGAAGACCGCGGCGGAAAAGGCGCGGGAACCTTCGGCCGCCAGATAGCGTAGGGCAACGTTCCCTCCGGTCGAGTGACTGAACAGGAGGCGGGGTTGGGGCGCTGCCGGCACGACAATGGTTTCGACGAAGACCTTCAGGTCGGCCACGTAGGTGGCGAAGTCGTCGATATGGCCCTTCTGCGGGTCGGGCAGCATGCGGCTGCTGAGCCCCTGGCCCCGGAGGTCGACGGCATAAAGGTCAAAGCCGCGGGCAGTCAGCTCGCCCGCTACTTCCATCGCGTATTTCTCGATGAATTCGGCCCGGCCGTGGACCAGCACGACCGTCCCGCGCGGCTTTCCGGCCCCGGTTCCGGATGCCTTCCAGAAGCAGTAGCGCAGGCGGTCGCCCGCTCCTCCAAAGTAATCCTCCCGGTCGGCGGGGAGGGCGCTCGGTCGTTGCAGGGCCATACGCCGGATTTTGACATTTTAGCCATGTTTGCGCGCGGACTCTTTACGGTCGCACAGGCTGCGCGGTATAGAACGGCGAGGTCGCCTGATCGTCTGCGAGATGGGTCGCAGCCGAGGAAATCTGGCGCAAGGGAAGCCTCGAAGAGGTCAACCGCACTGCGTGGTTATCGGCTCGCAGGAATTGAGTCGATCCGGCACGGTCCTTGCGTCGACGTTCGTCGTCCGCAGGAGAGTTGCGACCGCGATCCGGATCTTCTTCCGATGCGAGCGATGACTGCCGGCGGCCTGCCGGAGCGATCGCGACTTTCATGATACGCCTTGGGTTGGTTCTATTGGTGACGGCCGCGGCTACGATCGCGGGCTGGCGCCTTTTCGACTCGCACGTCAGCGCTGCGAACGTCGAAGGGCTTCTGCACGGCGTCACCTACGCGCCGTGGGCCAAGGACCAGGATCCGATCGAGGCCAAGACCAGCGGTATCTTCTCCTTCCTGCGCACCGCCGTCAGCGAGGACACCGCGCCCGCCATCAAGCCACGCAAGGAACAGGTCGAGCGCGACTTCGCCATGCTGGCCGGCAAGGTCGAGTATGTCCGCACCTACCGCACGTCCGACGGCGGCGACTACATGCCGGAAGCGGCCGCCAAGGTCGGCCTCAAGCTGGTGCCCGGCGCGTGGATCTACGCCCAGAACGAGGCGCGGCGGCAGTTCGGCCGTGACGCGGCCGACGTCAATGCCGAGGAGACGCGCGGCCTGGTCCGTATGGCCAACCAGAACTCGAACATCGAGCGCGTCCTGGTGGGCAATGAGAATGTGCTGCGCTGGCTGAAATCGGGTGGCTCGCCGGACCGTGATCTGGACTCCGTTAGTCCAGCTCAGCTGATCCGCGAGATTCGAAACGTAAAGCGCAACGTGCGGGTGCCGGTGAGCACTTCGGAGCCGGCCTCTATCTGGCGCGACTTTCCCGATCTTGCGCGCGAGGTCGACTTTCTCGCGGTGCACATTCTGCCCTATTGGGATCCCGACCGTGGCGATCAACCCTTGGAGTACATCAAGGAAGAGATCGGGCAGCTCAAGAAGCTCTATCCCAACAAGAACATCATCGTAACGGAAGTGGGCTGGCCCTCGAACGGCACCCAGCGACGGATTCCCGGCTCCGGCATTGTCAAACGCGCGACACCCGCGGAACAGGCCAAGGACATTCGCGACATGGTCGCGTGGCTCAAATCCCAGAACATCGACTACTTCGTGGTCGAGGCGATCGACCAGCCGTGGAAATCCTACGATCTCGAGGGCAAGGCCGGCGGTTACTGGGGCCTGTGGAACGCCGACCGCCAGCAGAAGTTCGCCTGGACCGGATCGATCGAGACCTTCCCGCAGTGGCAGTCGTGCGCGCTGTGGTCGCTGCTCGCGGCGCTGCCGATCATCGGTTTCTTCCTGTGGCGCTGGCGCGACCTCGGCACCGGGGGCCAGATCGCCTTCTGCGGCCTGACGATTCTATCGACCAGCGCCGTCGCCTATGGCGGCTCGGTCGCGGCCGGCACCTACATGAAGACCTCGGAGATCGTGGGCTGGGGCGTGCTCGCCTTCTTCCTGATCATCAGCCTGGCCATGGCGCTGGTGCAGGCGCTCGAGCTGGTCGAGACGATCTGGCGCCGCCGCTGGACGCGCGAGGCCCTGCCCGCCGCCGAGATGGTGGCCCGCCAGCCTGCCGACCGGGTGTGGCCCAAGGTCTCGATCCACGTCGCGATCTGCAACGAGCCGCCGTCGATGGTGATGCAGACCATCGATTCGCTGGCCGCGCTCGATTACCTCAACCTCGAAGTCATCATCATCGATAACAACACCAAGGACCCCGCGGTGTGGCGCCCGGTGCAGGACTACTGCGCGCAGCTGGGCGAGCGCTTCAAGTTCTTCCACTTCGACGTGATGAAGGGCTTCAAGGCCGGTGCGCTGAACTACGTGCTGAGCCAGACCGCGCCCGATGCCAAGGTGATCGGCGTCATCGACAGCGACTACATGGTGCGGCCGGACTGGTTGAAAGCCGTCGTGCCGTACTTCGACGACGACAAGATCGCCTATGTGCAGGCGCCGCAGGACCATCGCGACTGGACCGGCGATCGCTTCAAGGAAATGTTGAACTGGGAATATGCCGGCTTCTTCGACATCGGCATGTGCCTGCGCAACGAATACGACGCGATCATCCAGCACGGCACCATGACGCTCGTCCGCAAGGATCGCATGGAGGAGATGGGCGGCTGGGCGACCTGGTGCATCACCGAGGACACCGAGCTCGGCCTGCGCCTGATGCAGAAGGGCTACGGCGCCATGTACAGCCGCGAGCGCTTCGGCCACGGCCTGACGCCCGATCATTTCAGCGGCTACAAGAAGCAGCGCTTCCGCTGGGCGTACGGCGCCATGCAGATCATGAAGGCGCACACCGGCAAGATCCTCTCGAACTCGACCGAGCTCACCTTCTGGCAGAAGTATCACTTCGTGGCGGGCTGGCTGCCGTGGTTCGCCGATGCGCTGAACCTGATCTTCACCTGGGCGGGCCTCGCCTGGGTGCTGGCCGTGATGGTGCCGCCGCTGTTCGGCATCAAGCCGGTCGGCTTGCCGCCCGCCGAGTTCATCGCGCCCACGATCGGCATCTTCGTCTTCAAGCTGGTCTATTCGTTCGGCCTCTATGCCGACCGGGTGAAGTGCACCTTCCGGCAGAGCCTCGGCGCCTCGCTGGCGGGGCTGGCGCTCACCTATACGGTGGGCCGCGCGGTGATCTACGGCCTCTGCACCAGCCGGTTGCCCTTCATGCGCACGCCCAAGATGGATGAGCGCGCGACCATGTCGATGGCGCTCGGCATGGCGCGCGGCGAGCTGATCCTGACCGTTCTGCTGTGGCTGGCGGCGATCGTTCTGTGGACGAACAACGGCGTGCTCGATCCCGAGGCGCGCCTGTGGTCGGTCTTCATGCTCGTGCAGTCGCTGCCGTTTGCAGCCGCGGTGCTGGTCTCGGTGGTCAATGCGCTGGAGCAGATGCGGCATGAACGCACCGTGTTCGAGCCCGCCCCGGCCCCCGCCGACGCCGGACCCGCTCTGCAGCCGGCGCAGTAGAGAACCCGCTTTCCGTCTGTTAGACCATCGCTCATGGCATCGCTCGAACATGCTGGAACGGCCCTGTTTCTCAAGCGCTGGCTGCGTCGGCCCTTCGCCATGGGCGCCGTCGTGCCGAGCGGACCTCTGCTTGCGCGCGCGATGGCCGAGACCACGCAGCGCTGCCTCGAGGGCCGGCTGGGCCATGTCATCGAACTGGGCGCGGGGACGGGCGAGGTCACCAAGGCGCTGCTGGCCGCCGGCATCCCGACCCAGCGGCTGGCGCTGATCGAGCGCGATCCGGTGCTGGCCGGCTTCCTGCGCCAGAATTTCCGCGGGCCCCATATCATCGAAGGCGACGCCGCCCATCTGCCCGGCCTGATGGTCGCCAACGGCATCGAGCGGATCGCGGCCGTCGTTTCGAGCCTGCCGCTGCTGTCGCTGCCCGGCGACGTAGTGAACGAGATCGTGTCGGCGGTGTTCGAAGCGCTGCCGGCGGGCGCGGCGATGATCCAGTTCACCTACGGGACCAAGCCGCCGGTGCCGAAGACGCTGCGCGACCGGCTGGCGCTCAAGGCCACGCACGGCAAGCGCATCTGGCGCAATGTGCCGCCGGCCGTGGTCTGGACGTTCAGGAAGCCCGCCGCGACGTGACCTCTTTCGCCTTCGACGCCGCGCTGCAGCAACAGATCATTGGTCGCCTTCGTTCCTTTGACGTTCGCCGCCGTCCCGATCCCGGCAGCCTGAAGCATGCTGCTGTCGCGATCGTCGTGGTCGAGGCCGATGTGCCGGGCGAGGCCGCCTTCCTGCTGACCCGCCGCACACCGAAGCTGCGCGCGCATGGCGGGCAATTTGCCTTGCCGGGTGGACGGGTCGATGCCGGCGAGACGATGGAGCAGGCAGCACTACGCGAGCTGCATGAGGAGCTGGGTGTGCTGGCGTCGGCGGACGAGGTGCTGGGCCGCCTCGACGATTATCCGACGCGCTCGGGCTATCTCATCGCGCCGATCGTGGTCTGGCCGCAGGGCCAGGTGCAGGTCGTGCCCAATCCGTCGGAAGTGGCGACCGTCTACCGCGTCGCCTGCACCGAGCTGTTCCGGCCGGATTCGCCCGAGATCGTGCCGATCCCCGAATCGGACCGCCCGATCATCCGCCTCCCGCTGCCCATGGCGACGGTGAACGCGCCGACGGCGGCAATGCTCTATCAGTTCAAGGAAGTGGCGCTCGCCGGCCGCGACACCCGCGTCGACCATTTTGAACAGCCGGTGTTTGCCTGGCGATGACTCATTTCCTCCCCCGAAGACGGGGGAGGGGAAGTGAGGTCAGCTCCCTGCGCTTGCGACCGCGACAGGGCGGCGCTTCAGGAAGACCGTCGTCTCCTGTTCCATCACAGGCTCGCCGCGCTGGTTGATCGTGACCTGGCGCAGGCGGCAGACGCCGCGGTCGGGCTTGGACGCGGACAGCCGCAGCTCGGCGATGTCGGTGACGACCTTGATCGTGTCGCCCGGCCGAACAGGGCACGGGAACTGTGTCTCGCCCAGGCCGGGCGAGCCCAGGCTGCAGGCCCGCAGGACGCCGAGATCGAGCCACAGACGCAGGGTCAGGCACATCGTGTGGAGGCCCGAGGCGATCAGGCCCTCATAGGCCCACTTCTTTGAGAACTCGACATCGATGTGGAAGGGCTGCGGATCCCATTGCCGGGCGAAGTCGATGATGGCTGCTTCGGTCATGGTCATGCCGCCGCTCACGAAGCGGTCGCCAACCTTGAAATCCTCGTAGTAGCGATCGTTCACCGGGGCCATTTCATCCATTGTGCCGCCGATTGTGTCGAGTCTGAGACGCTACATGCCGAAGTGGCGCAGGCCGTAAATGAGGCTTGAAACCATCAGGCCGATGAACAGCGTCTCGACGATCAGCAGGGTCACCGGGCGATGGCCGATGCGGACCAGCGCGAGCAGCGAGGTCTTGATGCCGAGTGCCGCGATCGCGGCGATGATCAGGAAGGACGAGACCTGCGACAGGAACGTCTGCGCCGAGTGCGGGATCACGCCCAGCGAATTGATGCCGGCCAGGATCAGGAAGCCGAACAGGAACACCGGCGGCGCGGGACGGGCGTCGCCCGCGCGCTCGCCGCCGCGTGCCACCCACCAGGCGATGATGGTGACCGCCGGCAGCAGGCAGGCCACGCGCAGCAGCTTGGTGATGATCGCGACGGTGAGGGGCTCCTTGCCCAAGGTCTGGACCAGGCTCTCGCCCGCGCCCGCGACCTGGGCCACGTCGCCGATCGAGCCGCCCAGGAACACGCCCATCTCGAAGTTCGAGTAGCCGAGCCACAGGTGTAAGGTCGGATAGACGACCATGGTGACCGTACTGATGAAGTTGATGCCCATCACCGCGAAGGCGAGGTCGCGGTCGGAATTCTCGTGCCGCGGCAGGACGGCCGAAGCAGCCATTGCGGCAGCGGCGCCGCAGACGCCGGTGGCGCAGCCGGTGAGGAAGCCGAAATCGCGGCTGAGACCCATCGTGCGCGCGGCCAGCACGCCGAACGCGATGGTGACGCCCACGGCGCAGATCGCGACCACGATCGGCAGCGCGCCGCCATGCACCAGGTCGCCCAGGGTGAGCTGGGCGCCGTAGAGTGCGACGCCGGTGCGCAACAGGGTGCGGCCGGAGAATTCGAGGCCGGGTTTCAGCACATCCTTGGTCGACAGCGGCTGCAGCATCATGCCCACGATCAGGGTCACGATCAGCGGCGGGATGAAGACCTTGCCGAACTGCATCCAATGATTGGCGTTGGCGACGAAGGCCACCGCGGCGATCGCGCAGCAGAGCACGATGCCCGGTGCGCACTTGGTGAGATTGGACGGAGACCAGAGCTTGGCTACGTCGGCGGCGACCGAGTTAGCCATCGAGCACCGCCACGAGCTGGCCCTCGGCGATCGCTTCGCCTTCGTTGACCCTGATTTCCTTGATCGTGCCCGCCTTCGGCGACAGCACCGGGATTTCCATCTTCATCGATTCCAGGATCATGATCTCGCCGTCGGCCTCGATCTTGTCGCCGGGCTTGGTCTGGATCTTCCAGACGTTGCCGGCGATCTCCGACTTCACGTTCACGATGGCCATGCCGCGGCGCACTCCCGATATTGCTTAGGAAATCTTTTCTGCCACCGCGCGGGCCAAGGCAAGGGCCGGACTGCCCACACGCAGGCCCAGCCGGTATGCAGTCTCGTTCACGGTCGACAATGTTCCGTCCTGCAGTGTCGAGCGCCCATCGCCGATCCGCGCGGAGCGTGCGGCGACCGCGGCGCCTGCGACACCTTGGCTGTCGAGCACGTCGAGCCCCAGCACGCCGCCGCGATCGATGCCGGGACCGCCGTCGTTGAACAGGATCAGCCGTGGCTTGAACGGCGCCGTCGTATGGCCCGAGATCAGCGCGGCGTGGCTGCCGGTGGCGAGCACGCGATCGCGATCCTCGGGAACCAGCAGCGAGGCCGAGTCGAGGCACACGATGTTATCGACGATAAAGCGCTCTTCCTGCTTGGGCGGCGGCAGGGTGTGCGGCCAGGGTGCATTCTTCAGCCGCTCGACCGCATCCTTGCAGGGCATGCCGACAGTGACGCCACAGGCGATGGCCTGCGCATTGGCGCGGCTCACGATCCCGCGCGCGAACTGGTCCTGTGCATCGCCGATGCGGCAGCTCTCGGTCGCCAGCGCGATCATCGCCATGCCGAGCTTCTCGGCATAGGGCAGACCGCTTACGCCCGCCTCGTCGAGGCCGATCCCCGCGTCGTGATGGACCGCGCCGCGCACGCCGGCCTTGGCCGACAGATGCGCGGCATAGACGGCGCCATGCGAGCCGCCGACGACGACCGCGCCGTCCGCTTCGGGCGGCAGCTTGGTCACGCTATCGAGGAGGAGGACAGTGACGGGCATTCTGGTGACGTCTATATCCTGTCCCATGTCCTCCCCGGTCGACAACAAAGTCGCAGTCCTCATCCTGCAGCATCCGCAGGAGCAGGACCGTGCGCTGGGCACGGCCCGGCTGATTTGCGAGACCCTGGCAAACGCCAAGCTCGTGGTCGGCCTGTCCTGGCGCAATCTCGCGCATGCCCTGAAGGAGCCGGTCGAGGCCAAGGACTGGGGCGTGCTTTACCTCGGCTCGGCGCACGCGATGAGCAAAGGTCCGCTGGTCGCTGTCACCGGCAAGGGCGAGCCGCTGGTCGAGCAACAATCGGCGCTCGCCGGCCTCAAGGGCCTCGTGGTGCTCGACGGCAACTGGGCGCAGGCCAAGGCGCTGTGGTGGCGCAATGCCTGGCTGACCAAGCTGCGGCGCTTCGTGATCGTGCCCGACGGCCCCTCGCTCTACGGCAACCTGCGCAAGGAGGCTCGGCCTGACGCGGTGTCGACCCTGGAAGCGGTCGGCCTCGCTTTGTCCGCCCTGGAAGGCGGCGACGTGCGCGAACGCCTGCTGGCGCCGTTCCGCGACCTGCTCGCCAAGGCCCGCGCCGAGGGTGTGCGCGATGCCCCCAAACGGGATCGTCGCGTCCGCCGTTAGACCCTATACTCTTGACCATGCTCGACCAGCCGCAGCTTCCCGTCGCCCAACGCACCAACCCGGAGCGCTCCTTCAAGGAAGAAGTGCGCGCGTTGCGGCTGGGCGAGGGCGAGATATTCCGTGGCGAAGGCATCCTGGCCGTCACCAAGGCGATCCTGCAGGCGGGCGTTTCCTACGTCGGCGGCTACCAGGGCGCGCCGGTCTCGCATCTGGTCGACGTGCTGGTCGAGAGCCAGGATTTGCTGGACGAGCTCGGCGTTCATCTCGAGACCTGCACCAACGAAGCCTCGGCCGCCGCCCTGCTGGGCGCCTCGATCAACTATCCGATCCGCGGCTGCGTCACCTGGAAGTCGATCGTCGGCACCAATGTCGCCGCCGATGCGCTGTCCAACCTTGCCTCGCCCGGCGTGATCGGCGGCGCGCTGATCGTGGTCGGCGAGGATTACGGCGAGGGTGCTTCGGTCATCCAGGAGCGCACGCAGGCCTATGCGCTGAAGTCGTCGGTCTGGCTGATGGACCCGCGGCCGTCGCTGCCGACCATCGTGCATTGCACGGAGAAGGCGTTCGAGTTTTCCGAGGCCACCAACACGCCAGTCATGATGGAGCTGCGCATCCGCGCCTGCCACGTGACGGGCGAGTTCATGGCCAAGGACAACAAGCCACCGGCGATCTCGCGCAACGCGCGGCTGGCCGAGCCGGCGGCACACAATTACGACCGCATTTCCCATCCGCCGTCGACCTACGCCCATGAAAAGCTGAAGGTCGAGGTGCGCCAGCCCGCGGCCGAGCGCTTCATCGTCGAGCAGGGGCTGAACGAGTTCTTCGCCGGCGACCGCTCCGATCTCGGCATCATCGTGCAGGGCGGCATCACCAACGTGCTGATGCGCGGTCTCGACCGGCTCGAGGTCGAAGGCAAGATCCCGACCCTGGTGCTCAACGTCACCCACCCGCTGGTGCCCGATCAGATCGCCGACTTCTGCAAGAGCAAGCGCGCCGTGCTGATCGTCGAGGAGGGATCGCCCGATTACATCGAGCAGGCGATCCACGTGTTGCTGCGCAAGCGCGACATCGGCACGAAGATCTACGGCAAGGACGTGCTGCCCATGGCGGGCGAATACACCGCCGAAGTCGTGACCGAGGGGCTGCTGAAGTTCCTGACGCTGTCCGCCAACGATATCGATCTCTCCGCGCCGCGGGCGCGTTTTGAGGCGGCGCGCGCCGGGCGCGCCGAGGCGCAGAAGATGCTGGGCGGACCGCTGCCGCTCCGTCCGCCGGGCTTTTGTGTCGGCTGCCCCGAGCGTCCGGTCTTCTCTGCGATCAAGCTGCTGGAGCGCGAAGTCGGCAAGGTCCATATCTCGAGCGACATTGGCTGTCACTCGTTCGCAACCCTGGCGCCATTCAATTTAGGCAATTCAATCCTCGGCTTCGGCATGTCGCTGGCGGCGGCGGGCGCGGTGGCGCCGGTCATGCAGAAGCGGACGATCTCGGTGATGGGCGACGGCGGCTTCTGGCACAACGGGCTGCTGTCGGGCGTGGCCTCCTCGATGTTCAACCGCGGCGACCGCGTGCTGGTCATCATGCAGAACGGCTACACCTCGGCCACGGGCGCGCAGTTCATTCCCAACACCTCGGGCAACCGGCGCGACGGCGAGACGACCTCCGACATCGCCGCGACCCTGAAGGCGATGGGCGTGAAGTGGCTGCGCACCATCCGAACCTACAACGTCGCCACCATGCTGGGCTCACTGCGCGAAGCGATGAACACCAAGGAGCCGGGCCTCAAGGTGATCGTGGCCGACGGCGAATGCCAGCTCGCACGCCAGCGCCGCGTCCGGCCGCAGATCGCGGCCCAACTCAAGCGCGGTGAGCGCGTCGTGCGCACGCGCTACGGCGTCGACGACGAGGTCTGCACCGGCGACCACTCCTGCATCCGCCTCTCGGGCTGCCCCTCGCTGGTCGTGAAGCCCAGCCCCGATCCGCTGCGCACCGATCCGGTGGCATCGGTGAATAATGGCTGCGTCGGCTGCGGCCTGTGCGGCGAGGTGGCGGATGCGGCCGTGCTGTGTCCGTCGTTCTATGAGGCCGACATCGTGCAGAACGCGACCTGGTGGGATCGCCTGGTGTGGCGCATTCGATCGAGCGTGATCGGAGCGTTGGCCCATGGCTGACGCGATCGTCTTCAACGGCGGCGCGCGCGGCAACTGGAAGGTGCTCCGGCAGGGCGCAATCAAGGGCGCGGGCTTGGGCAATGTGGCCTTCGTCGACCGTGGCACCAAGGGCGACGCTGGCGCTTCATGGACCCTGTCCGGCGTGACCAGCAATTTGCGCTACACCAATGCATCGGAAAAGAAGGTGCTCGACGCGACGCCCTCCGTGCTCGCCAGGCCCGGCGCCACGCGCGCCGCACTGATCCCGATCACGAAGTCGGCGGCGTGGTGGGCGATGGCCCAGGACGAACGACGCGCCGTGCTCGAAGACAAGTCGCGCCACATCGCCATCGGCAGCGACTATCTATCCGCCGTATCGCGCCAGCTCGTGCATTGCCGTGACCAGGTCGGCGCCCCATTCGATTTTCTGACCTGGTTCGAGTTCAAGCCGGAAGACGAAGCCCGCTTCGACGAGCTGCTGGTGAAACTGCGGGCCACGCCGGAGTGGGGCTTTATCGACCGCGAAGTCGAGCTGCGGCTGGAGAAAGCGGCGTGAGCAAGTCGATCAACATCCTGGTCGGCGCCTTGGGTGGCGATGGCGGCGGCGTACTGTGTGACTGGATCGTGGCCGCCGCGCAGGCGCAGGGGCTGGGCGTGCAGGCCACGCAAATCCCGGGTGTCGCGCAGCGCACCGGCGCCACGACCTACTATCTCGAAGTAATGCCGGCGGTCGGACCCAGGCCCACGGTGCTGGCGCTCAACCCCGCGATCGGCGAGGTCGACGTGGCGCTGGCGACCGAGCTGCTCGAGGCCGGGCGCATGATCTTCAACGGCTTCGTCACGCCCGACCGCACGGTGCTGATCGCCTCGACGCACCGCGTGCTGTCGATCGGCGAGCGTGCAGCGATGGGCGACGGCTCGTTCGATGTCGGCCGCCTGCTGCGCGCGGTGAAGGAGCGCAGCAAGACACAGATCCTGTTCGACATGGACCAGGCCGCCGAGGAAAGCGGCGGCGTGATCAACGCCGTGCTGCTGGGGGCGCTGGCGGGTTCGGGCAAGCTGCCGATCCCGGATGCGGCGTTCGAGGCCGCGATCCGCGAGGGCGGCAAGTCCGTCGACACCAACCTGGCCGCCTTTGCCTTCGGGCGCGGCCATGCGCGCGGCGAGCTGGAGCAGGCGGTGCGCGAACACCGCAAGCGGCAGTCGGCGGTGCAGGGAGCCGAGGACCTGATCGAACGCGCGCGCAAGGACTTCCCGGTCGCCAGTCTCGACATCGTGGAGGAGGGCATCCGGCGCCTCGTGGCCTATCAGGATCGTGGTTACGCCGCGCTCTATCTCGATCGCCTGAAGGACATCGATCCCGCGTTGGTGCGCGACGTGGCGCGCCACCTCGCGGTGCGCATGTCGTTCGAGGATGTCATCCGCGTGGCGCAAGCCAAGACCTCGCGCGAACGGCTGGAGCGCGTGCGCGCCGAAGTGCGGGCCAAGCCGCACGAGCCGGTCGAGATCACCGAGCATTTCAAGCCGGGCAACGAGGAGATCGCGGCCCTCCTGCCGCCGGCCGCCGCACGTTGGCTGATGGCGCGGCCGAAGTTCAACATCTCGATGCACGTGCGCTCGACCACGATCTGGGGGTTCGCGCGCCTGCGCTTCCTCGCGGGACTGCGCTGGTGGCGGCCGCACAGTCATCGCTTCGTCGAGGAGCAGGCCGAGATCGAGCGCTGGCTGCAGGCGATCCGCTCGGCGCAGGTGTTGAGCCCGGATCTCGCACGCGAGATCGCGGAGCTGGCTCGCTTGGTCAAAGGCTACGGCGATACCTATGCGCGCGGCCTCGGCAACTATCGCCGGATCTCGGACGAAGTGATCGCGCCGGCGCTCGCCGGACGCCTCGCGCCGCCCAAGGCGGCCGACGCCGTTGCCAACGCGCGGGTCGCGGCCCTTGCCGATCCCGAGGGCGAGTCGCTGTCGCGTACCCTGGCCGCGATCGCTGCGTGAGCGCGCGTCCCGACATGATGGCCGTCGCGCGGCGCGATGCCTTCTGTGCCGATCTCGGCATTGAATTGATCGCATCGACGCCAGGCAGCGCCACGACACGCGTGCGCGTCGAGCCGCGGCACCTCAACTTCGGCGGCGTATGCCATGGTGGCCTGACGTTCACTTTGGCGGACGCGGCCTTCGGCATCGCGTGCAATGCGCGTGGCGTCGCGGCGGCGGGCATCGACTGCCACATGACCTACAATCGCGCCGTCAAGGTCGGCGAGACGCTGACGGCGACCGCGACCGAACTGTCCTACTCGCCCAAGATCGCGACCTATCGCGTCGATGTCGTGCGGGAAGACGGCAAGCTGATCGCGGCGATGACCGGCACGGCCTTCGTCAGCGGCAAACCTCTGGAGGAATGACAGCTGTCATGGCGCTCACAACCCGTCACGAAGTCACCGTCGAATGGGGAGACTGCGACCCCGCCGGCATCGTCTATTACCCGGCCTATTTCCGTTGGTGCGACCAGGGAACGGCGCGCCTGTTCGTCGCCGCGGGCGTGGTGCGCGACGATCTCAGCAGCGGACAGTGGCGCGAAGGCCCGCCGCTGGTGAAGGCGGAATGCAGCTTCCGGCGCTCGTCTCAGCCTGGCGAGAAGCTGGTGGTCGAAAGCCACGTGTCGCGCTTTGGCCGCAGCTCCTTCACCATCAGCCACGTGTTGCGCGATGCGTCTGGCGAGATCGCCGCCGAGGGCGCCGAGACGCGCATCTGGGCGAAGAAGGAAGGCGATGCCAGCACGCTCAAGGCAGTGCCCATTCCCGACGAGGTCCGTCGCCGCCTCGCCGGCTGACTACTTCACCTTGGCGACGAGACTGTTGATCTCGAATGTCAGCCGCGTCTCGTCGGTGTTGATCGAGTAGATCTCCGACATGTGGCTGTGGCCCGGCAAGATCAGATAGGTCGGGCAGCCGCTCGTGCCGCTGCACATTGCGGCGTTGAGGACGTCGCCCTGCACGATGAACATCGTCGGATCGTACTGCGCGCGCGCCACCAGCAATGGCAGCTTGGTGGAGATCAGTCCCTTCATCGACGAGCGGTCGGCCCATTTCGAGAGGTCGGCGCCGAAATAGGCGCGCTGCGAGGGGCCATCGGTGTCGGGCGACAGTTCGTAGATGCCGGAGACCAGGATCGCCCCGGCCAGCCCGCCGCCCTTTACCTTCTGGAATTCCGGATGCGCGATGTAGGTCGCGACATGCACGGCGCCGGCCGAGTGGCCCATCAGGAAGATGCGCCGCGGATCGCCGCCGAACCTGGCGGCATTCTCGAGCGTCCACTGGACGGCCATCGCGACGTCCTCGACGCCGGCCGGGTAAGGATGCTCGGGCGCCAGACGATAGGTGATGTTGACGCCCACCATGCCGTTGGCCGCGGCCCACAGCATGATGTTGTCGTAGAACGGATTGCCCGGCGGATGCTTGTCGCCGCCGGTGAAGGCGCCGCCATGCACGAAGATCAGGATCGGCCGCAGCGTCTTTTCAGCGGACGCAGGCGTGAAGACGTCGAGGCGATTGCGCGGGTCGGAGCCGTATCTTTCGTCGCGCGCGACCGTCACGCCGGCATAGGGCTCTTTTTTCTGCAGCGGCGCGAACAGCGCCGCCGTTGCCGGCGGGTCGATGATCGGGCCGATATCCTTCACGGCCGCGGCGATTTCGGATGACATCTCGCCTGCGGCGACAGGGCTTGCCGCGGCAAGTGCGATCAGGGCGAGGGCGGCAAGTATCGATCTCTGCATCGCGATAGCTTAGGCAACGGCTTTCAAAATATCAGCCGCCTTTTCGCCGACCATGATCGACGGGGCGTTGGTATTGCCCGACGGCATGGTGGGGAATATCGAGGCATCGGCCACGCGCAGGCCCTCGATGCCGTGCACCTTGAGCTTATCGTCGACCACGGTCTTCGGTCCGGCCGGCCCCATGCGGCAGGTGCCGATCGGGTGATAGGCGGTCTGCGAGTTGTTGCGGATGTAGTCGAGGATCTGCGCGTCGGTCTTGATGTCGGGGCCGGGCGAATATTCCTCGCCGCGATAGGGATCCATCGGCGCCGTGTCGACGATGCGGCGGATCATGCGGAAGCCTTCCGACATGGCGGCCTGGTCGATCGGATCGGACAGGAAGTTGAAGCGGATCGAGGGCTGGGCCTTCGGATCGGCCGACTTGATGTGGATCGAGCCCAGGCTCTCGGGGCGCAACTGGTAGACCGAGATCGTCATCGACGGGAAGTCCTGCAGCTTGCGGGTCTTCGGGTCCTTGATAGAGTAGGGCACGATGTGCATCTGCACGTCGGGCGTGGCGAGCTCGGGCCGCGTGCGCAGGAAGGCGAGCAGCGGCGCCGACGGCAGGCTCATGAAGCCGCCGCCGGTCGCGAGGTACTTCATCATCTGCGTGACCGCGCCGACGCCGCGCGCCATGTGGTTGTACGAGACCTTCGCGTCGTTCACGCGCCAGACGATGCGGGCGTTGATGTGGTCGCGGAAATTCTCGCCGACCGCGGACAACTCGTGCTTCACCTCGATGCCGTGCTTCTTCAGCAGCTCGGGCTGGCCGATGCCCGATAGTTCGAGGATCTGCGGGCTGGCGATGCCGCCGCCTGACAGGATCGTTTCCCGGGCGCGTGCCTCGTAGACCTTGCCGAGCTTCTCGTATTCAACGCCGACGCAGCGCTTGCCTTCGAGCAGCACACGCAAGGTCATCGCTTCGGTGATGACATGCAGGTTCGGGCGCTTCATCGCGGGCTCGATGTAGCAGTGGGCCACGCTCATGCGCCGGCCCTTGTAGATCGAGGTCTGCGTCTTCACGACGCCTTCCTGGTCTTCGCTGTTGTAGTCGGGGTTGAGCTTGAAACCCGCCGCCACCGACGCCTTGAACAGGGCGTCATAGAGCGGGTTCTCGTCGGGGACGGTCGAGACCTTGAGGGGCCCCGACAGGCCGCGGCCGTTGCTGCCGTCGCCGTCGACGAAATTCTCCATGCGGGTGAACAGCGGGGCGACGTCGTGCCAGCTCCAGCCGCGATTGCCCATCTGGGCCCAGGTATCGTAGTCGAGCGGCTGGCCGCGCACCCAGACGAGGCCGTTGATCGAACTCGACCCGCCCAGCAGCTTGCCGCGGGGGACGGGGATTTCCCGGTTGGCCGTGCCGGGCTCGGGCTCGGACTGGTACAGCCAGTTTGCCGCAGGGTTGTCGATCAGCAGGCCGAAGCTGAGCGGCATGCGGGAATAGGGGTGGCTGGCGGCGCCGGCCTCGAGCAGCAGGACCTTCGTGGCCGGGTTCTCGGTGAGGCGCGCGGCCAAGGTACCACCGGCCGAACCAGCCCCGACGATGATGTAATCGTAATCCGCCATGTTTTTGCTCTCCCTTGCCGTTAGCAAAGCAGGGAATTTTCCTCCTCACAAGTCTGTGACGAGCCCTGCGGCTGCCATGCGGGACAGCGTCAAATATTGCCTCGACAGGGGAACGACCTCGTGTGATTCATTTGCACTGCGTCGACCCGCGGGGGGCCGGCGTGTTTCCGTGTACCTATAGGTAGTCGGCTCGAATGCTGGCGCTCGTTCGGATTGCCCTCAAGCGGCCCTATACCTTCGTGGTTCTGGCGTTGCTGATCCTGATTGTCGGCCCCTTGGCGGCGATCCGCACTCCGACTGATATCTTTCCCGAAATCCGCATCCCGGTGATCGCCGTCGTGTGGCAGTACACCGGCCTGCCGCCGGACGACATGTCGGGCCGCGTGATGCTGAACTTCCAGCGCTCGCTCACCACGACCGTCAACGACATCGAGCACATCGAAGGCACGTCCTACACGGGCGTCGGCATCGTGAAGGTCTTCTTCCAGCCCGGCACCAACATCAGCATTGCCAACGCACAGGTCACGGCGATCTCGCAGACCGTGCTGAAGCAGATGCCGCCCAACATCACGCCGCCGTTGATCCTGAACTTCAACGCCTCGACGGTGCCGATCATCCAGCTCGCGCTCTCGGCCCAGGGCATGACCGAGCAGGCAGTATTTGATCTCGCGATCAACACGGTGCGCACGCCGCTGGTGACCGTGCCGGGGGCGGCGATCCCGTTTCCGTTCGGCGGCAAGTACCGGCAGATCCAGATCGATCTCGATCCCGGCGCGATGCAGTCGCGCGGCCTGTCGGCCAACGACGTGGCTAACGCACTCGCCGCGCAGAACCTGCTGACGCCGGTCGGCACGCAGAAGATCGGCAACTTCGAATACGCGATCAATCTCAACAACGCGCCGGCCAACTTCGCCGATCTCGCCGACCTGCCGATCTTCGCTAAGGATGGCGCCGTCGTTTACTTGCGGGACGTAGCGCAGGTGCGCGACGGCAACCCGCCGCAGACCAACATCGTGCACGTCAACGGCAACCGCTCGGTCCTGATCCAGGTGCTGAAGAACGGCGCCACCTCGACGCTCGCCATCATCGCGGGCATCAAGGACAGGGTTGAAGACCTGCGCCGGTCGCTGCCCAGCAATCTCTCGATCGCCATCCTGGGCGACCAGTCGCTGTTCGTGAAGGGCGCGATCAGCGGCGTGGCCATCGAGGCCGTGATCGCCGCCGTCCTGACCAGCTTCATGATCCTGCTGTTCCTGGGGTCGTGGCGGTCGACCGTCATCATCGCGACCTCCATTCCGCTGGCCATCCTGGGCGCGATCGCGTTGCTGGCGGCGTTCGGCGAGACGCTGAACATCATGACCCTGGGCGGGCTGGCGCTGGCCGTCGGCATCCTGGTCGACGACGCTACGGTGACGATCGAGAACATCAATTACCACCTGGAGCAGGGCAAGGAAGTCGAGACCGCGATCATGGACGGGGCGCGGCAGATCGTGACGCCGGCCTTCGTCTCGCTTCTCTGCATCTGCATCGTGTTCGTGCCGATGTTCTTCCTGACGGGTGTCGCGCGCTTCCTGTTCGTGCCCATGGCCGAATCGGTGATGTTCGCGATGATCTGCTCGTTCATCCTGTCGCGCACCCTGGTGCCGACGATGGCGAACTATCTGCTGAAGCCTCACACCCACCACGGCGAAGGCGAGGTAAGGCCGCCGTCGCGCAATCCGCTGGTGACGTTCCAGCGCGGCTTTGAAGCGCAGTTCGAGCGCCTCCGCGCGGTCTATCGCGAGCTGCTGGAGATGGCGCTGGCGAGGCGCGGCGTTTTCATCACCGGCTTCATGACCTTCGTCGTCCTGTCCTTCCTGCTGGCGCCGTTCCTCGGCCGGAATTTCTTCCCGAGCGTCGACTCCGGCCAGATCCTGATGCACGCGCGCGTTCCGGTCGGCACCCGCGTCGAGGAGTCCGCCAACTACTTCGCCGACATCGAGAAGGCGATCGCCACCATCATTCCGGCGCGCGAGCTCTCGGCGCTGGTCGACAATATCGGCATGCCGGTCAGCGGCATCAACATGACCTACAACAATACCGGCGTGATCGGCAGCCAGGATGGCGACATCCAGATCAAGCTCTCCGAGGAACACCGGCCGACCGCGGAATACGTCGCCGCCCTTCGGCGCGAATTGCCGCTGCGCTTTCCCGGCGTGACCTTCTCGTTCCTGCCGGCCGACATCATCAGCCAGATCCTGAACTTCGGCGCGCCGTCGCCGATCGAAGTGCAGGTCCGCGGCTCCGATAACAACGCCAATTTCGAGCTTGCCCAGCAGCTGCTCGCGCGCATCCGCCTGGTGCCGGGCGTGGTCGATGCGCGCATCCAGCAGGCGCGCACGGCGCCGGCGTTCAACGTCGATATCGACCGATCGCGCGCCCAGTATGTCGGCCTGACCACGCGCGACGTGACCAATTCGCTGGTCGTCAATCTGGCGGGCAGCGGCCAGGTCGCTCCGACCTACTGGCTGAACCGCGAGAACGGCGTGACCTACAACATCGTCATGCAGACGCCGCAATACCGGCTCGATTCGCTCTCGTCGCTCTCCAACCTGCCGATCATGGCGCCGGCGGCGACCTCGTTGCAGATCCTGGGCGGCGTCACCGAAATTCGCCGCGACGTGGCCAATGCCGTGGTGTCCCAATATGACCTGCAGGGGCTGGTCCAGGTCTATGCGGGCGTGCAGGGGCGGGACCTCGGCGCCGTGGCGACCGACATCCGTCAGATCGTGAGCGAACTGCAGAAGACGGCACCCAAGGTGCGGGCCGTTCGGCTACAGGGCCAGGTGCGCACGATGGAAGACGCGTTCTCCGGCCTGCAGTTCGGCTTGCTGGGCGCGATCGTCCTGATCTACCTGCTGATCGTGGTGAATTTCCAGTCGTGGTCCGATCCGTTCGTCATCATCACTGCACTTCCCGCAGCGCTGGCGGGCATCGTATGGATGTTGTTCGTGACGCAGACGACACTGTCGGTGCCGGCACTGACGGGCGCCATCATGTGCATGGGTGTTGCAACGGCTAACTCGGTGCTGGTGATCAGCTTCGCCCGCGAACGGCTGACCGAGCTGGGCGACGCCACCGCGGCCGCGCTCGATGCCGGCGTCGTGCGCTTCCGGCCGGTGTTGATGACGGCGCTGGCGATGATCATCGGCATGCTGCCGATGTCGCTCGGCCTGGGCGAGGGCGGCGAGCAGAATGCGCCATTGGGACGCGCGGTGATTGGTGGCCTGATTTTTGCGACCATTGCCACGCTAATCTTCGTTCCCGTCGTCTTCAGCGTCATTCATCGCAAGCATGGCAAGGCACCCGGCGACGCCGCCGATGCCCACGGAGTTTCCCATGTCGGCTGAGCCCATATCCCAACCTCGCAAGACGGTGTCGCGCGCCGGCCTTGCCATCGCAGGCCTGGTCGCCGCAGTCGTCATTGTCTTTGCCGTCGTGAGCGGCGTCTGGAGCCGCAGCACCAGCGAGGCCCGGCTGAAGGAGACGACCGAGAAGCTCGCGCTGCCGACCGTCGCCGTCGTCATGCCGGCCCAGCAGGGCAACAAGAGCAATCTCGACCTGCCGGGACGGCTCGAGGCCTATTCCCGCGCACCGATCTACGCCCGCGTCAGCGGCTTCCTGAAGGCCTGGTACGTCGACATCGGTGGCCAGGTGAAGGCGGGTCAGCTCCTGGCCGACATCGAGGCGCCGGACCTCGACCAGCAGCTGTTGCAGGCCAAGGGCGCGCTGGCGTCTGCGGAAGCAGCCGAAGCGCTGTCCAAGGTGACGGCGCAACGCTGGACGACGCTCGGCCAGTCGAACACGCTCTCCAAGCAGGCCGTCGACGAGAAGAACGGCGATCTCAGCGTCAAGGAAGCCAATGTCCGCGCGGCCAAGGCCAACGTTGAGCGCCTCGAAGTGCTGGCCGCCTTCAAGAAGGTGACGGCGCCATTCGACGGCGTGGTGACGGCGCGCAACACCGACGTGGGCAACCTGATCAACGCCGATTCGAGCGCGGGTGCAGCACTGTTCGTCGTATCCGACATGAAGAAGCTGCGCCTGTCGATCAACGTGCCGCAGAACTACGTGCCGGCCGTGCCGATCGCCGCCAAGGTCGACATCACCGTGCCGGAGTATCCCGGCAAGGCCTACAAGGGATCCGTCGAGGCGTCGTCGCGCTCGGTCGATGCCGCGTCGGGCACGACCCGCATGCAGGTCGTCGTCGACAACAGTTCGGGCCAATTGATGCCCGGCGCCTTCGCCAACACGCGCATCGAACTGCCGGAAGCGATGCAGACGCTGTCGATCCCGTCGAGTGCGCTCATCTTCGGCCAGAAGGGGCTGCAGGTGGCAACCGTCGACGCCAGCAACAAGGTGGCGTTGAAGCCGGTGACGATTGCCCGGGACCTGGGTCAGGTGATCGAACTCGCGACCGGCATCGTGGCGGGGGATCGAATCATCGAAAGCCCGCCGGACGGGCTCAACAACGGCGACGAAGTCCGCGTCGTCAAAGGCCCCGGCGCCATCAAGCAATCGGCCCAGGCGCGCGACTAGAACTTCATTTGGAGTGAAGCCGCCGTCACACCATTGTGACCCGGCGGACGCGCTCGCGCGCGCATAGGGACAAATCGCACATCGACACTTGGGTATCGCCATGGTGCGATGCACACCGTCGCGCATTTGCGAAAAATCACGGATTTCGGCGGGTAAATTCGGTGAATCTAGTCCGTATCGCTTTGACCAGGCCGTACACGTTCGTAGTCCTGGCCATCATGATCATGATCGTCGGGCCGCTGTCGATTCTGCGTACGCCGGTCGATATTTTCCCGGAAATCCGCATTCCCATCATCGCCGTGATCTGGGGATACACCGGCCTGCCGCCGGACGACATGTCGGGCCGCGTGATGCTGAACTTCCAGCGCTCGCTCACCACGACGGTCAACGACATCGACCATATCGAGGGCACCTCATACACCGGCATCGGCATCGTGAAGGTGTTCTTCCAGCCGGGCGTGAATATCTCGATCGCCAATGCACAGGTGACGGCGATCGCGCAGACGGTGCTGAAGCAGATGCCGGCCGGCATCACGCCGCCGCTGGTGATGAACTACAACGCTGCGACCGTGCCGATCATCCAACTCGCGATGTCGGCCCAGGGCATGTCTGAGCCCGCGGTGTTCGACCTCGCGATCAACACGGTGCGCACACCATTGGTGACCGTGCCGGGTGCGGCGATCCCGTTCCCGTTCGGCGGCAAGTTCCGGCAGATCCAGATCGATCTCGATCCGCCCGCCATGCAGGCGCGCGGCCTGTCGGCCAACGACGTCGCCAACGCGCTGGTGGCGCAGAATCTCCTGACACCGGCAGGCACGCAGAAGATCGGCAACGTCGAGTACGCGATCAACCTCAACAACGCCGTCCGTGACTTCAAGGACCTCGCCGACCTGCCGATCTTCGTGAAGGACGGGACCGTCGTCTATCTGCACGACGTGGCGCAGGTGCGCGACGGCAACCCGCCGCAGCAGAACATCGTGCATGTCAATGGCCAGCGCTCGGTCATCCTGCAGGTGCTGAAGAACGGCGCCACGTCGACGCTGGCGATCGTCAACGGCATCAAGGACAGGGTCGACGATCTCAAGCGGTCGCTGCCAAAGAACGTCGACATCGCCTTGTTGAACGACCAGTCGCTGTTCGTGAAGGCCGCGATCAATGGCGTGATCTCCGAAGCGGGCATCGCCGCCGTGCTGACCAGCCTGATGATCCTGCTGTTCCTCGGCTCGTGGCGTTCGACGATCATCATCGCGACCTCGATTCCGCTGGCCATCCTGGCCGCGATCGCGGCGCTGGCGGCGGTCGGCGAGACGCTCAACATCATGACCCTGGGCGGCCTGGCGCTGGCCGTCGGCATCCTGGTCGACGATGCGACGGTGACGATCGAAAATATCAACTACCATCTCGAGCAGGGGAAGGGCGTCATCCCGGCGATCACCGACGGCGCCCAGCAGATCGCGATCCCGGCCTTCGTCTCGACGCTCTGCATCTGCATCGTGTTCGTGCCGATGTTCTTCATGGACGGCGTGCCGCGCTTCCTGTTCGTGCCGATGGCGCTGTCGGTGATGTTCGCGATGGCCTGGTCCTATTTCCTGTCGCGCACCCTGGTGCCGACCATGGCCGCCGCACTGCTGAAGGCGCACGACGCCCATGCGCATGGCAAGCCGACCCGCAATCCGTTCACCTTGATCCAGCGGGCCTTCGAGCGCGGCTTCGAGCGCGGGCGCTCGGCGTTCCGCGACCTGCTGCAGATGGCGCTGCGCCATCGCACGCCGTTCATCGCGGTCTTCCTCTGCTTCATCGCTGCGTCGTTCCTGTTGGTGCCGACACTGGGCCGCAATTTCTTCCCCGAGGTCGATGCCGGCCAGATCCTGATGCATGCGCGCGTGACCGTGGGAACGCGCGTGGAGGAGACCGCAAGCCAGTTCTCCGACATCGAGAAGGAAATCCGTCGCATCATTCCGGGGGACCAGATTGCGACCCTCGTGGACAATATCGGCGTGCCGGTCAGCGGCATCAATCTTACCTATAACAACACCGGGACGATCGGCAGCCAGGACGGCGAGATCCAGATCAAGCTCACGCCGGAGCACAAGCCGACTGCGGAATATGTCGCCGAATTGCGGCGCGCCCTGCCGGAACGCTTCCCCGGCGTGACTTTCTCGTTCCTGCCGGCCGACATCATCAGCCAGATCCTGAACTTCGGTTCGCCGTCGCCGATCAACATCCAGATCGCCAGCTTCAGCTCGGCCGATGCCTTCGATCACGCCAATCTCATTCTCGCCCGGCTGCGCGAGGTTCCCGGCATCGTCGACGCGCGCCTGCAGCAGGCACGCACCGCACCCGTCTTCGATGTCGCCGTCGATCGGACACGCGCACAGTATGTCGGCGTCACGGCTCGCGACGTCACGAACTCGATGGTCGTCAATCTCGCCGGCAGCAGTCAGGTCCAGCCAACCTACTGGCTGAACCGTGACAATGGCGTCACCTACAACGTCGTCATGCAGACGCCGCAGTACCGACTCGATTCGCTAGCGGCACTGTCCAACATGCCGATCGTGGCACCTGGCGCGGACTCGCTGCAGGTGCTGGGCGGCATCGTCGACATGAAGCGCAACGTCACCAATGCGGTGGTGAGCCAGTACAATCTGGACCCGGTGGTGCAGATCTATGCCGCCGTCCAGGGACGCGATCTGGGCGCCGTCGCCACCGACGTCCGCCGCATCATCGACGAGCTGGCGCCCAAACGCTCCTCCAAGATCCGTTCGGTGCAGCTGCAGGGGCAGGTCAAGACCATGGATAGCGCCTTCAAGGGCCTGCTGTTCGGCTTGCTGGGGTCGGTCGCCCTGATTTACCTTCTAATCGTGGTAAATTTCCAATCCTGGTCGGATCCCTTCATCATCATCTCGGCACTCCCGGCGGCGCTGGCCGGCATCGTGTGGATGCTGTTCGTGACGCAGACGACGCTGTCGGTGCCGGCGCTCACCGGGGCCATCATGTGCATGGGCGTTGCAACGGCCAATTCGGTGCTGGTGATCAGCTTCGCGCGCGAGCGTTTGGCCGATCTGGGCGACGCCACCGCCGCCGCCCTGGATGCGGGATTCGTCCGCTGCCGGCCCGTGATCATGACGGCGCTGGCGATGATCATCGGCATGCTGCCGATGTCGCTGGGCCTGGGCGAGGGCGGCGAGCAGAATGCGCCACTCGGCCGCGCGGTCATCGGTGGCCTGATTTTTGCGACAATTACGACACTTATATTCGTGCCGGTCGTCTTCAGCGTGGTTCACCGGAACTATCGCAAGGCGCCATCGGCCCCATCTGGTTCGGCGGAGTAGAGTGATGTCTGTTCAGTCCGCTTCAGTCCCCAAGCGTCGGCGCCGCGGCCTCGCCGTGGCCGGCCTCGTCCTTGCCCTGGTCGCGATCGTGGTCCTTATCGATGGTGTCTGGGATCGCAAGTCGCGCGCCGCGCGCCTCGAGGAGAAAGACACTGCGAGCGCGGAGGTCCTGCCGACGGTTGCCCTCGTCACGCCCAAGAGTGGCACGGCTGCGGCCTATATCGATCTGCCGGGGCGTCTCGAGGCCTATGCCCGGGCGCCGATCTATGCCCGCGTCGGTGGTTTCCTGAAAGCCTGGCACGTCGATATCGGCGAGCGCGTCAAGGCCGGCCAGCTCCTGGCCGAGATCGAAGTGCCTGACCTCGATCAGCAATTGGCGCAGGCCAAGGGCGCGCTCGGGTCCGCGGAGTCGGCCGAGGCGCTGTCCAAGGTGACGGCGCAGCGCTGGACGACACTGGGCCAGTCGAACACGCTGTCCAAGCAGGCGGTCGACGAGAAGACCGGCGATCTCAGCGTCAAGGAAGCCAACGTCCGGGTCGAGAAGGCCAATGTCGAGCGCCTCGAGGTGCTGGCCAAGTACAAGAACGTGACCGCGCCGTTCGGCGGCGTCATCACCGCGCGCAACACGGACGTCGGCATGCTGATCGGCGCCGGCTCCAGCGCCGCGCCGGCGTTGTTCGTGGTGTCGGACGTCGGCAAGCTGCGCCTGACGATCAACGTGCCGCAGAACTACGTTCCCGCCGTGCCGATCGCCTCGAAGGTGACGATCACCGTGCCGGAGCACCCCGGCAAGACCTACAGTGGCGTCGTCGAGGCCTCCGCCCGGTCGGTCGATGCCGGCTCCGGCACCACGCACATGCAGGTCCTGATCGAGAACGCGACCGGCGAGTTGATGCCCGGCGCCTTCGCCAACGCGCGGGTGGAACTGCCGCTGGCGATGAAGACGCTGTCGATCCCGTCGAGCGCGCTCGTCTTTGGCCAGAACGGACTGCGGGTGGCGACGATCGATGCCGCCGACAAGGTGACGCTGAAGTCGGTGACGATTGCGCGTGACCTTGGGCAGACGATCGAGATCGCGTCGGGGCTCGCCGAAAGCGACCGTGTGATCGAGAGCCCGCCGGACGGGCTGAACAACGGCGACACGGTGCGCGTGATCGTCCCCGACCCCGGCAAGAAGGGCTGACGCGGGCCCTCCGTAATTAGACATAGTCCCGGTGGACAGCCGGTCGGTTGAAAGATGCCGCCGCTTCTTCCATAACCATCGATGACGGTGGGCGGGACCTAGGCGGCATGTCGGAGTTCGAGCAAATTCCCTTTGGGGCCAGTGAGTTCGCGGACAATCCCGAACCTCGTTGCCCCTGCCTGCTGCTGCTCGATACGTCGGAATCGATGGAGGGCGGCCCGATCAACGAGCTCAACCAGGGGCTGGCGACCTTCCGGCGGGAGCTCGCGAACGATCCGTTGGCGATGAAGCGCGTCGAGATCGGCCTGGTGACCTTCGGTCCGGTTCAGCTCGTCAACGATTTCCAGACGCCCGACCAGTTCGCGCCACCGCTGCTGAAGGGCAGGGGCGACACGCCCATGGGCGCCGCCATCGCCGGTGGCCTCGAAATGGTCCGCCAGCGCAAGCAGGCCTACAAGGCCAACGGGATCCCGTACTACCGGCCGTGGATCTTCATGATCACCGACGGAGCGCCGACCGACGATTGGCAGGAGGCCGCGGCCCAGGTGCGCGACGGCGAGGACCAGAAGGGCTTTTCCTTCTTCGCCGTCGGCGTGCAGCACGCCGACATGGATATCCTGAAGCAGATCGCCGTGCGCACGCCGCTCAGGTTGTCCGGACTGAAGTTCCACGACCTCTTCCTGTGGCTGTCGTCGTCGCTCAGCAGCGTGTCGCGCTCCGGGGTCGGCCAGGAAGTGCCGTTGCTGCCCCCGGGATGGGCCCGCGTTTGACCGAACAGACACCGTGGCGAATCGCGATGGCCTCGGCGATCGGAACGTCGCACATCGCCTCGGGCCAGCCCTGCCAGGACGCCCATTTCCACGTGACCGTGAATGACGCCGACGGTGAGCCGGTCACCATCCTGGCGCTGTGCGACGGGGCCGGCAGCGCAGCACAAGCCGAGGTCGGCTCCAAGCTGGCGTGCGAGACCTTCGTCAAGCTGGTGGCCGATTACATCTCGTCGGGCGGCAGGGTCGAGAACATCAGCCGCAGTCTCGCCGGCCGCTGGATCTCCGGCGTGCTCTATCGCCTCTCGCTCACCTCGTGGCGCGAGGACCTGAAGCCCCGCGATTACGCCTGTACCCTGCTGGCGGTGATCTGCGGCGCGCGGGCGACGGCGTTCCTTCAAGTCGGTGACGGTGCGATCGTCATCTCCGATGGCTGGACCACGGCATGGCGTTACGTGTTCTGGCCGCAGCACGGCGAATTCGAGAACACCACGAACTTCATCACGTCGGAAGATGTCTTCGAGATCCTGGACTTCCAGGTGACGACCGAATCGGTGGCCGAGGTCGCGCTGTTCAGCGACGGCCTCGAGAACATGCTGCTGCAGAAGGCCACCAAGACGGTGCATGCGCCGTTTTTCGACAGCATGTTTCCCTCGGTCCGCCGCTCGACGGCAGCGGGTGAAGACCCCGAGCTGTGTCGCGCGCTTGCCGTCTATCTTTCGACGCCGACGATCAACGAGCGGACGAACGACGACAAGACCCTGATCCTGGCGAGCCGGCGATGAGCACGCCGCCAGCCCCGAACGTGCCGCCCGTCGTAGTCGACGGTAGCGGCCGTATGCTGCGCCTGGGACGCAAGCTCGGGCAGGGCGGCGAGGGCGCCGTCTTCGAACTCGAGGGCGAGCCTACGCTCGCCGCCAAAATCCACCATCAGCCGCTCACGCCGTTGCGCGCCGAGAAGATCCGCGTCATGGCCGGGATGCGGACCGAGAAGATCGATGGGCTCGCGGCCTGGCCAACCAACCTGTTGTCGTTGCCGTCCGGCATACCGATCGGGCTCATCATGCCCAAGGTCGTCGGACACAAGGACATCCACCACCTGTACAGTCCCAAGAGCCGGCGCGCCGAATTCCCCGGCGCCGACTGGCGCTTCCTCATTCGCGTCGCGGCAAATCTCAGCCGCGCGGTGGCAACGATCCACGAGGCCGGCGGCGTGATCGCCGACATCAACCACAGCGGCGTGCTGGTCGGCCAGGACGCGCGGGTGCGGCTGATCGACTGCGACAGTTTCCAGATCGTCGACGCCGGAAAGACCTATCTGTGCGACGTCGGCGTGCCGACGTTCACGCCGCCGGAACTGCAGGGGCTTCTGTTCGCCGATATCGCGCGCACGCCCAATCACGACAATTTCGGCCTCGCCGTCCTGGTCTTCCTGACCTTGTTCATGGGGCGGCATCCCTTCGCCGGGCGGTATATCGGGCTGGGCGACATGCCGATCGAACGGGCGATCGGCGAGGGCCGCTTCGCCTATGGCGCCGACGCAACGTCGTTCCAGATGGAACGCCCGCCCGGCGCGCCACCGATCAGCATCGTGTCGCCCGCGATCGCCGGATTGTTCGAACGTGCTTTCGCCCGCGAAAGCCGGGAGCGCGGCCGGCCGACGGCGCGCGAATGGGCGTCCACCCTCGACGCCATCGAGGGCCAGCTCCGGCAATGCGCTTTCAGCCCGTCGCACTGGCATTTCAGTGGCCTGCCGGCCTGCCCGTGGTGCCGCATGGAAGCGGCGACCGGCGTGGCGCTGTTTTCGACGGACGTATCGCCGGGCTCAGCCGCGCATTTCGACATCGACGCCTACTGGCGGCGCGTCATTGCCGTCGAGCATCCCGGCGCGGCGCCGCCGCTCGAATCTCCTGATGCCAAGGGCAGGGTGCGTGCGTCCGTCGAGGCGGTGCAATTCAAGCAGAGGCGGGCGCTCCATCGGCTCTATGCGCTGATCATCTCGGCAGCTCCCTTGCCGCTTGTCCTGTTCGTCAGTGTGCCGTTGGCGGGGCGGCTGCTGTTCCTTGTCGCCGCCGTGGTTCTTTACTTCGTGGCGCGCACGCTGGTGCGGCTGACCAACGACACGACCGTGTTCCGGCAAAAGGCCCGCATGGATCACGACCGGCTCGAGAAGGTTCGCGACGAGTGGCAAATCGCCGCCGGACCCGGCCGCTTCGACGCCAAACGCATCGAGCTGGAAAAACTGCGCGGCCTATGGGACGAGAGCCGCGACCTGCAGAAGCGCAAGCAGCGGGAGCGTGACGACGCGCGCCACGGTGCCGCCCTCAATCGCTTCCTCGACGGCTTCGACATCGAAGCGGCGGGCGTGCCCAATCTCAACGGCAACCGCGTGCCGATGCTCGAATCCTTCGGCATCGAGACCGCCGCCGACGTCGTCCTCGATAAACTGGATTCGGTGCCGAAGCTCGAGAAGAAGACGCGTGACGCGTTGGTCGACTGGCGCGCGTCGCTGGAGACGCAGTTCCGGCAGGAGCACGCCTCGGGTTCGGTCTCGTTCGACGAGCAACTGGTCGAGCGCGAGGCCCTGGCCGAGCAGATGAGGATCGAGGCGGCGCTCAGGAGCGGGCTGCAGGACCTGCAGGAGATCCAGAAGCAGACCCTGTTCGCGCGAATCTCGATGAAGACGAAGGTCGAGGAGGCGCAGCGCGCCTATGTGCAGAGTTCGTCCGACTTGAAGGCTGTCGGCCGCTGAGGCGGCGGGTTATTTCTTCGGCCGGATCGCTGCCCACTGCTCGTCCGTCCAGTCCAGCATCGACGAGGTGTTCGCGCCACCGCCGCCCGATTGCAGCGACTTGCCGCCGTCGATCACGATGGCGTCGCCGTTGATGTAGCCTGCACCGTCGCTCACCAGGAAGGCCGCGAGATTGGCCAGCTCGATATGCTCGCCGACCCGGCGCAGCGGGATCACCTTGGCGATGTCGTCCTGGCTGCCGCGCTCCTTGGGCATCAGGCGGCTCCAGGCGCCTTCGGTCGGGAAGGGACCCGGTACGATCGCGCAGGTACGGATGCCCTTCGGCCCCCATTCGACAGCAAGGCTCTTGGTCATGGCCAGCACGCCCGCCTTGGCCATGGCCGAGGGCACGGTGAAGGCAGCACCCGTCAACGACGAGATCGTGAGGATCGACATCACGACCTTGTTGCGCTCGCCGGCATCGATCCAGCGCCGGCCGGCGGCGACGGTGCAATAGGCGGAGCCGTGCAGCACGATGTTCAGCACGGCGTCGATGGCGCGCGGCGACATCTTGTGGGTCTGGGCCAGGATCTGGCCGGCGGCATTGTTCACCAGGATGTCGAGCGGGCGCTTGGCCCAGATCGTATCCATCATCGCCTCGACCGCGGACGGCACGCGCACGTCGCAGGCGACCGCCTCGATCTCGCCGCCGGTCTCCTGGGCCAGCTCGGCGACCGTCTGCTTCAGCACATCCTCGCGGCGGCCACAGATCACGACATTGGCGCCGAGTTCGAGATAGCGGTGCGTCATCGACCGGCCGAGGCCGGTGCCGCCGCCGGTCACCAGGATGCGCTTTCCCTTCAGCAGGTCGGGCTGGAACATGGTCAGGCCTTCTTGATCTCGGTGAGGGCGATGCCGGAAGCGACGAGCTTGTCGATCTCGGCCGACGAGTAGCCGTTCTCGGCCAGCACGGCGCGCGTATCGGCGCCGAACTTCTTGGGCTTGGTGCGGATCGCGGCAGGGGTGCGCGAGAGCTTCACCGGGTTGCCGACGTTGCGCCAGCCATCCTTCTCCCAGACCATGCCGCGGTGCTTGGTGTGCGGATGCTCCATGACGTCGGGCACTTCGAGCACGGCGCCGGAGGGCACGCCACCCTTCATCAGCTCCACCGAGAAGCTGTCGGCGTCGCGGTCCTTCAGCAGCTCGCGCAACTCGGCCTCGAGCTCGAGGCGATGGGCCACGCGGTCCTTGTTGGTCTTGAAGCGCGGGTCGTTGGCGAGTTCAGGCTTGCCCAGCATCTGCGCCAGCTTGCGGAACTGGCCGTCGTTGCCGGCGGCGATCGCGATGTTGCGGCCGCGGGTCGGGAAGTTGGAATAGGGCACCAGGCTGCCGTGGCTGTTGCCGACCAGCTTGGGCTTGGCGCCGGACGTGAAGTAGTTCGGTGCGTGCGGCTGGTGCAGGGCGACGGCCGAGTCGTAGAGCGTGGCGTCGATGAACTGGCCCTTGCCGGAACGATTGCGTTCGTAGAGCGCCATCAGGATGCCCATGCAGGCATTCATGCCGGTCGACAGATCGACCACCGGCACGCCGACTCTCACCGGCCCACCCTCGGGCGAGCCGTTGACCGAGACCAGGCCGGCCGAGGCCTGGACCATGGCGTCATAGCCCGGGAAGCCGCCGAGCGGGCCGTCTTCGCCGAAGCCCGAAACGCGGGCATGGACCAAGCGCGGGAATTTCTTCGAGAGCGCGTCGGCATAGCCGATGCCCCACTTCTCCATCGTGCCGGTCTTGAAGTTGTCGACGAGTACGTCAGCCGTCTCGAGCAGCTTCAGCAGGACATCGCGGCCTTCCGGCTTGGACAGGTCGAGGGCGATGGTGCGCTTGTTGCGGTTGATGCCGGAGAAATAGGCCGAGATGCCCTCGGCGTCGAACGGAGGTCCCCACAGGCGGGTCTCGTCGCCCTGCGGCGGCTCGACCTTGATCACCTCGGCGCCATGGTCGGCCAGCATCTGGCCGCAATAGGGCCCGCCCAGCACGCGCGACAGATCGACGACCTTCAGCCCTTCCAGTGCCCCCGACATGACATTCCACTCCTCGAACTCCCGACAATACGAGGCGCGGTTATAGACCATGGGGCAGGGGCCCGGTACCGTCCGCCCATGATCGAACGCGAACTGGATATCGCCACGCAAGATGGCGCGATGAACACCTATACCGTGCGGCCCGACGACGGCGGTCCGTTGCCGGTCGTCCTGATGCTGATGGATGCGCCGGGTGTGCGCGAGGGGTTGAAGGAGATCTGCCGGCGCATCGCGCAGTCCGGCTATTACGTGATCCTGCCCAATCTCTACTACCGCACGATCCGCGACTTCGTGTGCGGCCCGACCAAGGACCATCCGGAGGCCGACGCCAATCGCAAGCGCATGTTCGACTACGTCGCGTCGATCTCGAATGCCAAGGTCTCGGCGGATGTGGGCGTGATCCTCGATAAGTTGCCGTCGATGCCGGACGCCAGGGACGGCAAGATCGGCGTGGTCGGCTATTGCATGAGCGGCGCCTTCGTCACGCACGCTGCGGCCACGCATCCCGACCGCATCGCCTGCTTCGCCTCCTATTACGGCACCCGCCTGATGACCGACAAGCCGGACTCGCCGCACCTTCGGCTGAACGACATCGTGGGCGAGGGCTACTACGCCTTCGCCGAGCACGATACCTACGTGCCGCTGTCCGATGTCGCGAAGTTCGAGAAGCTACTCGCCTCGGCGCCGTTCCCGTCGCGGGTCGAGACCGAGATGGGCACCCATCACGGCTACGCCTTCACCGATCGCGGCTTCCTGAATGACCCGGCCCGCGAGAAGCATTTCGAACGCATGCTGGCGCTGTATCGCCGGCATCTCGGGTAGACCCATGTTGAACGGCATCCACGGACATCAGGACATCGAGCGTGTCGTCTACGGCAAGCCGGCGGGCCAGGCCGTGCTGGCGGAGGCCGAGCGCTTGGGCGCAAGGCGCGTGTTCATCACCACGACCAAGTCGGTGGCGCAGACGGCGCTGCTGGCCGGCATCATCCGCGATCTTGGCGAACGCTACGCCGGCGTCTATGCCGGCATCACCGCGCACTCGCCGCGGGCCTGCGTGATCGAAGGTGCCCAGCTCGCGCGCGAGGCCAAGGCCGATCTCATCGTCTCGGTGGGCGGCGGCTCGGCGATCGATGCCACCAAGGTGATGTTGATCGCGCTGTGGCAGAACGCGACCACGGTCGACGATCTCGATCTCTACAAGGCCGGCCGGCCGAAGGAAGGCGTGGCGCCGCCGGCGGAATCGATCAGACCGCCGGCCGATGCGGTGCGTATGATCGCGGTGCCGACGACCTTGTCGGCTGCCGAATTCAATGCCTTTGCCGGTATCTCCGACCCGCGCCGCGGCGTGAAGGAGAGCTTCGGGCATCGCCTGATCGTGCCGCGGGTGATCGTGCTCGATCCCGCCGCGACGGCGGCGACGCCCATGGACCTGATGCTGTCGACCGGCCTCAAGGCCGTCGACCACGCCGTCGAGCGCCTGTGCTCGCAGCAGGCCAATCCCTTCGCCATCGGCACCTCGACCGAGGCGTTGAAGCTCTTGGCGCGCGCACTGCCGGGCCACAAATCGAAGCCCGACGATATGCAGACGCGCATGGACCTGCAGTTCGGCATGTGGCTGTCGATCGGCGCGGGCACTTCGGGCGTCGGCGTGGGCGCGAGCCACGGCATCGGCCATGTGCTGGGCGCGGCCTGCCACGTGCCGCACGGCCATACGTCGTGCGTGATGCTGCCGTCGGTACTGCGGTGGAACCTGCCGGCCAATGGCGATCGGCAGAAGCGCGTCAGCGAGGCCTTCGGCAAGCCCGACACGTCCGCGGCGGACCTGGTGGCGGGGCTGGTCCAGGCGCTCGGCCTGCCGGGCAGCCTTAAGGAAGTGGGCGTCGGCCGCGATCGTTTCCGCGAGATCGGCGAGAAATCGATGCACGACCGTGCGGTACTGAACAACCCGCGCTCGATCACGACGCCCGAGCAGGTCATGGAGATCCTCGAACTGGCTGCGTGATGGGGCAGCCTTACATGACCTCATGAGTTCTTCTCATGATCCCGCACTCCTTGAAGGGAGTAATCAGCAGCACGATCTCTGAGGGAGGCCCAAGGAGAGTTCCATGGTTCAAGCTGCCGTCAATTATCTCGCCGATCTCTCGGTCACCCCGGTGACCTACAATCCGCCGGCCGGCACGGGCGTGCCGCGGCGCGAGGGCAACTATCGCGACTTCAAGGTCGACGTTCAGGACGGCCGGCCGCGCGCGACCGAGTTTTCGCTCGACCGCCAGGCATTCAAGCTCGTGAACCACGACACTCACGTTCGCGACTTTTACGACGAGAACGAGGTCAAGACGGCCTACTACGCTGAGGTCGAAGCGCTGATCAAGCGCGAGACCGGCGCGTCGAAGGTCGTGATCTTCGACCACACCGTGCGCACCGCCGACAACGCCGTGGAGCGCGGCCTGCGCGCGCCGGTGCGGAGCGTGCACAACGACTATACCGAGAAGTCGGCGCCGACCCGCGTGCGCGACCTGCTACCGCCGGCCGAAGCCGAGCAGCGCCTGAAGAAGCGCTTCGCCGAGTACAACGTCTGGCGCAACATCGCCGCCGACCCGGTCGAGATGGCACCGCTGGGCTTCGTCGATTCCGAGAGCATCGCGCCCAAGGACCTCGCGGTCTGCGACCTGGTCTATGCCGACCGCACCGGCGAGATCTACCAGGGCGTCTACAACGCCGATCACCGTTGGTACTACTTCCCGCAGATGAAGCGGACCGAGGCGGCGCTGATCAAGTGCTACGACTCGCTGAAGGATGGCCGCGCCCGCTTCTCGCTGCACTCGGCCTTCGACGATCCGACGTCGCCGGCCAATCCCAAGCCGCGGCAGAGCATCGAGGTCAGGGCTTTCGCCTTCTTCGATTAGGTTCTGTACTCATAAAAGGATTCCGCGGCGAGGCGATCTGTGATTCAAACTCCCGAAGCGAAGGAGTTTGCGCCATGGCACGCTTCGATCTGACGGACCGCGAGTGGACGATCATTGCCCCGCTGCTGCCCAACAAGC
>CAIKZO010000126.1 GCA_903832005.1 Enhydrobacter aerosaccus
CAAAACTGATCCTGGGGGTGAAGTTCACCAACGGGCTGGAGGTCACCGCCAAGGCGAACAACCTTCAGACCGCAACCGCCGCCGCCTGACAGATCAGGCCGTCACCAACTTTTGGCGATAGCTCTCGCGGGCCGCTGAGGCCGTCTGCCCCCGCTTGGACTCGGTCACCGATTCGCCCCAGAAGGAGCGCACCCGGCGCGAGCCGCCACTGTCGATGTCGTAGTGTGTGATCGGCTCGCCGTAGCCGTAGGGGCCGAGGCCGGTATGGAAGTCGATGACGGCGACGTCGCTGCGGCCTTTGAGATACGTATCGGCGATTGCATGCAGCGTGCGGTTCGACCAGCTCGGGCCGCCCCCGCCAAAGAAGAAGCCATCGGGATGGGTGTACTGCCCGCCCGACATCGCGGCGAAATAGGCTTTGTCGCCCACCTTGGCCCGGTACTCCGCGAGCTTGCCGTCGGCCTGGGCGACACTGTTCGGTCCGAAGTCCTTCGGGATCAGCCAGTTGGCGATATCGGCATAGCCGTTGTTGGCCGGATAGGGTTTGGAATGATCGACGTAGTTGCGGTTGAGGTCGTTGCCCTCCTCCGTCACGCGTCGCGTCCAGGCAAAGCCGTAGGGGTTGATCGCATGGACGTGGAGTACGGCGGTGTCCTTGGGCAGACCCGCGGCGCCGATCCCGGCCAGCCAGTCGACCTGCACGCCCGAGCCGCAATAGCCTTCCGCGCCATGGGTGCTGGAGATGGTGACGACGATCTTCTGCGCATCGTCCGGCCCGATGCGGGCCACGTCGGTCGACAGCGCCTCGCCCTTGGGCCCCTTGACCGGATTGTCGTAGCGCACGGTCGCGGCATTTGCGATGCAGGCGGCCGCGAGGAACTTGTCGCGCGCCTCGCTGTAGGTGGCGGCGAAGGAATGAATATTGGCCATGTCGGATCCTAGGTTCTGAGCGTCAGGCCGCCGTCGACCACCAGCTCGTGCCCGGTGATGAAGTCGGCATCGTCGGAGGCCAGCAGCAGCGCTCCGCGGGCAATATCGATCGGCTGACCCAGCCGGCGCAAGGCCGCCTTCTTCTCCCAGACCTCGCGGATCTCGGGCTTGTCGAAGCTGCCTTGCGTCATGCCGGTGTAAATCGCGCCCGGGCATACGTAGTTCGCCGTGATGTTGAACTTGCCCAGCTCGAGCGCCAAGGTGCGCGTCAGCCCGCCGACGCCGGCCTTCGAGGCACAGTAGGCCGCGAGACCGTAGTCGGTATCGAAGGCCATCACCGAGGCGGTGTTGACGATACGGGCACGGCCCTTCTCCTTGGCGCGCGCCTTCAGCGCCGGGATCGCCTCGCGGCAGAGCCGGAACATGCCGCGCACGTTGACACCGTTCACGTGGTCCCATTGCGCGTCGGTCATCTCCTCGACGAAAGCGCGACCGCTGACACCGGCATTGTTGAACAGGATGTCGAGGCCACCGAAGGCATCGAGCGCGGCCGCCACGATCTTCTTCGGCGCATCGTCGCCGGTGATGTCTGCGGCAATGGACACGATATCCTTCTTGCTGGCGTGTGCCGTGGCGATGGCCGACTCCGGCCGGTCGACGGCCAGCACCTGGGCGCCTTCCTGCACGAACAGCTCGACCGAGGCAGCCCCGATGCCCGAGGCGGCGCCCGTCACGATCGCGACCTTGCCCGCAAGTCTGCCCATGTTTGTCTCCTCATTCCACTCGAACGCCTGAAGCAAGCGCCACACGCTGCCAAAGCGCCAGATCCTTCTCGAGCACTTCGGCGAACCGTGCCGAATCGTGTCCGACCGGATCGGCGCCGAGCTTGGCCAAGCGTCCCTGGATTTCCGGTGCCAGCGCGGCTTCCATGAAAGCCCGCTCGAGCCGATGAAGGATCGTCAGCGGCAGACCGGCGGGCGCCATGATGCCGGCCCAGACCACGACCTCGGCCGTGGGCCATCCCGACTCGGCCATGGTCGGCACCTCGGGCATCAATTGCGAGCGGCCGGGCGTCGTCACCGCCAGTGCGCGCAGCTTGCCGGCCTCGACCAGTGCGCCCGCTGACGCTGTGCTGGTGAACATGGCCTGGACCTGGCCCGCTTGCAGATCGTTCAGCGCCGGCGCCGCGCCGCGATACGGCACGTGGACCACATCGATGTCGGCGGCGAGCTTCAGGCTCTCCATCACGAGATTGGAAATGGTGCCGACGCCGGTCGAGGCGTAGTTCAGACTCCCGCGATGGGCGCGCGCTTCGGCGATGAAATCACCGACCGTCTTCATCGGTGACTTGGCTGACACAATGAGTGCCATCGGCGTGTCGACGAGATGCGCCACCGGCGCGAGATCCTTCGGCGGATCGAAGGTCAGACCGGAATTGACCCAGGGCGGGATGGTGACCTGCGCCGCCGAGGCCATCAGCAGGGTGTAACCGTCAGGCTCGGCGTGCGCGACTGCGGCGGCACCGATCAGGCCGCCGGCGCCGCCGCGATTGTCGACCACGATCGTCTGCCCGAGGTTGGGCGCCGCCCGGCTCGCCACCAGCCGCGCCAGGATATCCATCGAGCCGCCCGCCGCGAAGGGCACGATCAGGGTGATCGGCCTGGCTGGATAATCATCAGCACGCACGACGGCCGGCGCCACCAGCGCCGCACCCAGAGCCGTCGCGAAGCCGCGACGGCCGATGCCGCACCCGCCCATCGCCGGTCAGGCGACGGTGAGAACGACCTTGCCCGTCGCCTTGCGCGACAGCAGCGCGTTCATCGCATCGGCGCCCTTTTCGAGTGGGAAACGCATCGAGATGTGCGGCTTCAGTTTGCCCTCGGCGTACCACGCCAGCATCTCGTCGAAGTTCTTGCGCGCTTCCTGGGGCTCGCGGCCGCGCCACGCACCGTAGAACACGCCGCGCACGTCGCAGCTCTTCAGCAGCGCGAGGTTGGCCGGCAGCGACGGGATACGACCGGCCGCGAAGCCGACCACCAGCAGGCGGCCGTACCATGCAATGCAGCGCACCGATTCGTCGAAGGCGTCGCCACCGACGGCGTCGTAAATGATGTCCGCGCCATTGCCGTGGGTGAGTTCCTTCACCTTGTCGCGCATCTTGTCCTTGGTGTAGTTCACGAACATCGAGGCGCCGTACTTGCGGCAGACCTCCATCTTCTCGTCGGAGCCCACGGCCGCGATCACCTTCAGCCCCATCAGCGCGCCCAACTCGACGGCCGTGAGACCAACGCCGCCTGAGGCGCCGGTCACCAGCAGCGTCTCGCCCGGCTTGTAGCTGCTGCGCTGCTTCAACGCGTAATAGGACGTGCCGTAGGTCATGGTAAAGGCGGCACCATCCTCGTAGCTCATATTGGCCGGCATCGGCAGCAGCGCGATCTGGTCGGCCACGACTTCGGTTGCATAGCCACCATGGCCGATGGCCGCGATCACGCGATCGCCCACCTTGTAGGCCGTCACACCTTCCCCCAGCTCGGTGATGTCGCCCGCGATCTCGTGGCCCGGTGCGAACGGGCGCGGCGGCTTGAACTGGTACTTGTCGGCGATGATCAGCGTGTCGGGGAAGTTGACGCCGGCAGCGCGGACGGCGACGCGCACCTGGCCTTTGCCTACCGGCTTGGACGGAAGCTCCATTAGCTTCAGGCTCTCCGGTCCACCCGGCAATTCGCTCATCATGGCCCGCATGGTTTGCTCCCCGATCTTCGGTGTTTCGTCCTGTGGCCGCATTGATACGATGGCGAGCCCGGCACCGTCCATCTGTGCTAGGAGAAGGCTCTTCCGCAGGGGGAAAGATGGCAGGTCTTTATTTCGAGGAATTTTCGGTCGGCCACCACTTCGACCATGCCTGGACGCGCACCGTCACCGAGATGGATAACGTGCTGTTCAGCTCGCTCACCATGAACGTGCAGCCCCTGCATCTCGACGAGGAGTTCGCCTCCAAGACCGAGTTCGGCCAGCGCATCGTGAACAGCCTGTTCACGCTCGGCCTGATGATCGGCATCACCGTGAACGACACGACGCTCGGCACGACGATCGCCAATCTCGGCATGACCGACGTGCGCTTTCCCAGCCCCGTGTTCCACGGCGACACCATCAAGGTGAGGACGACAGTGCTGTCGGTGCGCGAGAGCAAGTCCCGCCCCGAAGCCGGCATCGTCGAATTCGGCCATGCGGCCACCAACCAGCGCGGCCAGCTCGTCGCGGAGTGCAAGCGGCAGGCGCTGATGCGCAAGCGTCCCAAGAACTGAGGTCAAGATCATGCGTTCCTTCCTGTTCGTTCCCGGCGATTCCGAGCGCAAGCTCGCCAAGGGCCCGTCGTCCGGCCCCGACGGGCTGATCCTCGACCTCGAGGACTCCGTCGCCACCGATCGTAAGAAGATCGCGCGCGAGATGGTGCTGGCCTATCTGAAGTCCGCCAGCCGTACCGGGCCGAAACTCTACGTCCGCGTCAACGCGCTCGATACCGGCCTCACGCTGGGCGATCTCGCGGTGGTGATGCAGGGCCGGCCCGACGGCATCGTGTTCCCGAAGTGCGTCGGCCAGGCCGACCTCGACCGGCTGGCGACGTGGCTCGACGCTTTCGAGGCACGCGAGGGGATCGAAATCGATTCCACGCGCATCCTCACCATTGCGACCGAAAGCGCGGCGGCCGTGCTTGCGCTCACTGCGGCAACCGCCAAGCACGTCCGGCTGATCGGCCACTCCTGGGGCGGCGAGGATCTGATGGCCGATCTCGGCGCCCTGGCCAAGGGACCGAGCCCCGGCGTCTACGACGACACGTTCAAGCTGGCGCGCACGATCAACGTGATGGCCTCGGTCGCCGCCGGCGTCACGGCCTACGACACGGTCTATCCCGACATCAAGAACGTCGATGGCTTGCGCGCCGAAGCGATCGACGCGCGCCGCATGGGCTACGGCGGCAAGATCGCCATCCATCCCGACCAGGTTGCGGTCATCCACGAGGTCTTCACCCCCAGCGCGACCGAAGTCGAATGGGCGAAGAAGGTCGTGGCGACCTTCGAGAGCAACCCCGGCGCGGGCGTGCTCACCCTCGACGGCAAGATGCTCGACAAGCCGCACCTCGTGCTCGCGCGCCGGCTGCTCGCCCGGGTGGGATGAGCGATCGCAGCGCGCTCCTGCCGACGCTCGAACGGCTGTTCGCGGGCCCCCGCGAACAGATACTGACGCTTGGCGCCCTGCTCGCCGGCCTCGAAACCCGCTCATACGCCTTCATCATCGCCGCCCTCGACCTGCCGAACTGCGTGCCGACTGGGCTGCCGCTTCTATCGACGATCACCGGCGTGCCGATGTTGTTGTTCGCCGTGCAGGGATTGCTCGACCGGCCCGCGCTGGTCCTGCCGAAACGCCTTGCCGACCATGCTTTCCCGCGCGGCAAGCTGCAGGATTTCCTGGAGCGGGTACGCCGGCCGGTCGGCTGGCTCGAGGAGGCCGTTCATCCGCGCTACGAAGGATGGTTGCGCGGCCTGCCACGGCTCCTGCTTCAGGTCGCCTGGGTGCTCTGCATCTTCATCCTGGCCTTACCGATCCCGTTCGACAATCTCCTGGCCGCCTGGGCGATTCTCTTCTTTTGCCTCGCCCAGCTCGAGCGCGACGGCGTGATGGCCATGCTGGGCTGGGCCTTCACCTTGCTCACCGCCCTATGGACCGCCTTCCTGCTGGTGATCGGGCCCGCAGTGGCGATCCACCTGATCCGATCGCTGCTCTAGGGCGTGCAGGTCGGACTTGCCGGCAGATAGGCCTCGGCGGACGGGATCGGCCGTAGCGGCGCGTAATAATCCCAGGGCTTCTTGCTGTCCGCCAGCGCCTTCACCTGGAACAAGGTGAGGTCCGTCATGACGCGGCCATCGGCGCGCACAGCGACGGTCTTGCCGAAATACTCCGCCGGCAGTTCGCGCATCTTCTTGCCCACGGCGGTCGCGTCGTCCGTGCCGGCGGCGTCGATCGCCTTGAGGTAATGCGTGACGGCCGCATAGATCTGCGCCTGATTGCGCGACGGCATGGCCTTCCGCTTCTCAAAGAAGCGCTGCGCGAACTTGCGCGAGGCGTCGTTGCTGTCCCAGTAGAAGCTCGAGGCGACGTTGAGGCCCTGCGCGATGTCGAGGCCGAGCGCGTGGATGTCGTTGATGTAGATCAGAAAGCCGACCAGCGCCGGTCCCGGCGGCTTGCCGAGGCCGAACTCATGCGCCTGCTTGATCTCGTTGACGAGATCGCCACCCACGCTCGCCAGGCCGATGGTGCTGGCCTTCGAGCTCTGCGCCTGCAGCAGCAGCGAGGCAAAATCATTGTTGCCGACCGGATGCTTGGCCGAGCCGACGACCTTGCCGCCGGCCGCCTCGATCACGTCGGTCGCATCCTTCTGCAGCGCCGCGCCAAAGGCGATGTCGACGGCAATGAAATACCAGTCCTTGCCGCCGCCGTTGGCCAGGATCGCCTTGGCCGTGCCGCCGGCCAGCGCGTGATTGTCGTCGGCCCAATGGGTCGACACCACGTTGCAGCGCTTGGTCGTGAAGTCGGTGGTCGCCGCGGCCGTGATCATCACTGTCTTTTTCTTCTGGATCGCAATGTCCTGCACCGCAAAGGCCACCGGCGTCACCGGCAGGTCGACGACCGCCGACACGCCCTCGGTATCGAACCAGCGCCGCGCGACGGAGGCCGCGACGTCGGGTTTGTTGGCCGTATCGCCATGCACGATCTCGACCTTATGTCCCTTCACCGTGCCGCCGAAGTCGGCGACCGCCATCTCAGCTGCCACGATGGAGCCCGGCCCCGCCGAGTCGGCATAGGGTCCGGCTTCATCGGTCAGAACGCCGATCTTCACGGTATCGTTGGCGAATTGCGCGAAGGCCGGCGTCGAAAGCACCAGACCCAGCGCGACCAATACGGACAAGCGACGCATCAACGCCTCCTTAGTACGAGCGCGGCAGGCCAAGCACGTGCTCGGCCACGAAATTCAGGATCATGTTTGTCGAGATCGGCGCCACCGTGTAGAGCCGCGCCTCACGGAACTTGCGCTCGATGTCGTATTCCTCAGCGAAGCCGAAGCCGCCATGCGTCTGCACGCACATCTCCGCAGCCGCCCAGGCCGCTTCGGACGCCAGCATCTTGGCCATGTTGGCTTCGGCGCCGGCGTTGATGCCCGCCTCGAACAGCGCCGCGGCCTTGCGCACCATCAGGTCCGCCGCCTCGATCTGCGTATAGGCGCGCGCGATCGGATACTGCACGCCCTGGTTCTGGCCGATCGGCCGGCCGAACAGCTTGCGCTCCTTGGCGTAGTTCACCGCCCGTTCGATGAACCAGCGGCCATCGCCAAGGGACTCAGAGGCGATCAGCACACGCTCGGCGTTCATGCCGGACAGGATATAGCGGAAACCCTGCCCTTCCTCGCCGATCAGATTCTCCGCCGGCACTTCCATGTCGTCGAAGAATACTTCGGTGCTGTTGTGGTTCATCATCGTGCGGATCGGCTTGATCGTGAGACCTTTGTTCAGGGCCGCCCGCATGTCGACGAGGAACACGGACAGGCCCTCGGTCCTCTTCTGCACCTGATCCTTGGGCGTCGTACGCGCGAGCAATAGCATCAGGTCGGAATGCTCTGCACGACTGGTCCACACCTTCTGGCCGTTCACGACATAGGTGCTGTTGTTCTTCTTCACCGCCGTGGTGCGCAGGCTGAGCGTATCGGTGCCGCTACTGGGTTCGGTGACGCCGAACGCCTGCAAGCGCAACTCGCCCGTGGCGATCTTTGGAAGGTAGCGTTCCTTCTGATCCTTGGTCCCGTGCCGCAGCACCGTGCCCATGATGTACATCTGCGCATGACAGGCCGCGGCGTTGCAGCCCGCCTTATGGATTTCCTCCAGCACCGCGGACGCGGCCGAAATGCCGAGGCCCGCGCCGCCGTACTCTTCGGGAATGAGGATCGAGAGCCAGCCAGCGTCGGTCAGCGCCTTCACGAATTCCGTCGGATAGCCGCGCTCCCGATCGAGATTGCGCCAGTAGGCACCGTCGAACTTGAGGCAGAGGGCGCGAACGGCGTCGCGAATTTCGGGATGCGTCGGAGCGTAGGGGTTTTCGCCTGGGATCGTGTTCATGCGGGCGACCCTAGTCCGCCGATTTGCTCCAAGCAATGCGACGGAGATCGTCGACCACCGCAGCATGCACCTCGGCACCGAAACCATCGACCGTCGCTTCACGCAGCGCCGTCACACCATCGATCGCGCCGGCGTTCTCGACCGTCGCCCGCGTCACCGCTGCGTCCCGCTCCGCGGTGAGAAACCGACCAAGGGTCGGTGCCCAGTCCGGTCGCACGACAGCCAGCGCCGCGATCAAACCGTAAGCGCCCCAATTGGAGACACCGGCAACGACCAGATGATCACAGCCCGTCACACAGGCGATCTCGGCGCCGTTCGGCACTGTCTCGGCGATGATGTTCTTCGGCAGCCGGCCCATGCCGATCTCGTTGCCGCCATCGCCGACGCCGATGCGCACCCAGTCATGCGCTGTGAACAATTGGTCGAGCGGCGCCGTCCACGGCGAGACGTCAACGCCGCGCATGTTGCGCGGCCGGCCGTCGGGGCTCGGGCCGCAGCGTTCGATGGCGACGGCGTGACTGACGCCCGCCGCCTGCCAGGCTTGGGCGACACGCCCAATGCCCGCCTTGTCATCGAGACTGACGACATCGACAACAACGCCACCGCCTGCCGCTTCGATCGCCGCGCGCACGGCGGCTTCGCACGGAGCATCGACAGCGATGCGCGCCGGCACACCGCAGGCCGAGAGCGCCGCAGCGAGCAGCGCCGTTCCGACCGGTCCATCGGTCTCCGCCGCGGGCGTCTCTCCGCGCGGCACGAAGAAGCCCGTGATCAGACCGACCGACGTGGCGCCGGCCAGCGCTTCGGCGGCCGTTCCGAGTTCTCCGCGGCTCGCATCGATCAGGGCCTGGGTCTTGCGCCCGACGTCGCGGCAAACAATCGCCTCGATCGCCGACAACTCACTTTTCCTTGGCGACATACACTCCAGTCCAATCCGGCGGCGACTCGTCGATCAACCCATCGACCCGCACGCGCATCATCTCATAATAAGTCTGCTTCCAACCCAATGCCGTTGCCGCAGCGACGCAGTCGTCGATCGCCTCCAGCGCCTCGGCAAACCCGCCGGTGCGATAGAACACCAGGAACGCCGACTGACGGTCGACGAGCGTGACGAATTCGGGCTGCTGCGCCACGTTCGCGTTTCCGATCAACGCATGGATCCGCTCCGGCTCCGACTTGCCCTTCACCATCACCAGGTCGATCTCAAGCGTGGCGAAGGTCGGGATCTGCTTGGCGGTATTGTCGCCGATGATGATCGGCACACCATAGGTCTTGCACTGGCCTTCGAGCCGCGAGGCAAGGTTCACCTCGTCGCCCAGGCACGAGTAGGTCAGCCGCTGCTCCGACCCGAAGTTGCCGACCGTCGCCTCGCCAGTGTTGAGGCCGATACCGATGTTCACCTGGATGTGCTTGTTGCCGGCCGCTTCTGCCTCGGCGCGCCACTCCTCGTTCAAGGTCAGGAGTTTCGCCTGCATGTCGAGCGCGGCTTCGCTGGCGCGCATCGGATGATCCTCGACCGGCAACGGCGCATTCCAGAACGCCATGATCGCGTCGCCCATGTATTTGTCGATCGTGCCGCGCCGCCCCATGATCAGGTCGGTCATCGGCGTCAGGAAGCGGTTCATGAACCGCGTCAGCCCGTGCGGATCGAATTGCTCGGAGATCTGCGTGAAGCCGCGCACGTCGGTGAACATCACGGTGATCTCGCGCATCTCACCGCCGAGCTCCAGCAGCTTCGGATTGCGCGCGATCGCCTCGACCTGGTCCTTCGGCAGATAGAGGCTGAAGGCGCCACGGATCTCCTTGCGGTCGCGTTCGGCGCGCATGAAGGCGAGCGCCGAGCCGCTGATGTAAATCGCGGCCAGGGTGACCGGCGGATAGATCGGATCGAACAGCAGCCGGGCCTGTGCGAAGGCGACCCACGGGATGACCACGCCGATGCCGATGAAGGCCACCGCCACCAGCGCCATCGAGCTGGCGGAAAGGCGGGGCAGCAGGAGCACGAAGGCAAGGCCGATCGCGAGGAGATAGACGAACTCGGCGCCGTCGGCATAGTCCGGCCGCTCGAGGAAGACGCCGGTCAGCATCTGCTCGACGAGCTGCGCATGGACCTCGACGCCGGGCACGGAATCCTCGATCGGCGTGTTGCGCAGGTCCTTCAACCCGACCGCCGACGTGCCGACGAAGACGATGTTGCCGTCGAGCTTGCCCGGCGGCACCGTGCCTTTCATGACGTCCTTGGCCGAGACGTAGCGCCCGTCGCTGTGGCCGCTGTCGTAAAGCACCACGCGGCCGTGCGCGTCGGTGTCGACGCTTATCTTGCCGACCCGGATCGAGCCGATACCGGTGTGCGCGCCGAACGACCTCATCTTTTGCGCGCCCGACCACTGGACGACGTAAGTCGAAGCCTCCTGCACCACGCGGAGCGATTCGATGGAGAGCGCGGGATAGAGATCCTCGTCGCGCTGGCCGGCCAGCCGGAACAGCATCGGCACGTGCCGCACGATCGAGCCCTCGACCTCCGTCGTGACGCTGCCGTTGCCCTTCGCGGACTGCTCGAGGATGCGGATGGTGCGCACCTTGCCGCTTTGCTGCGGGATGAATTCGTCGATCAGGCGCGGCAACGCCTTTGCGTCCGTCTCGCCGGCGTTGTGCGCGACGCCCCACAGGCGGCGCGGCGCGCCGGTCTGCGCCTTGGAATCGAAGCCGAAGCCCGTGACCACGGGCATCTGTGTCATCGCCTCGGACAGGACCTCGTCATTGTCCGGCAGCGCCTCCATCATGCGGCGCATGTCGCTGTCGCGCATTTCCTCGGGCAGGTTCTTCGCCAGGATGCGGAGTGACGAGCGGTCCGGTTCGGCGAACACGACGTCGAAGGCGACCACGGCCGTGCCCGCGGCGGCCAGCTTGTTGATCAGCTCGGCGACCACGGTCCGGGGCCACGGCCACTGTCCATATTCGGCAAGCGATGCCTCGTCGATGTCGACGATCCGCACCGGCATGTCAGGTTCGGGGATGCGCGGCTTGACCCGCTGGTAGGCGTCGAAAGCCAGGTCGCGAAAGCGGATAAGAGCCGGCGGGTCGATCACGCGCAGCACCAGCGCGTTCACCAGCACCAGCAGGGCGACGATCACTGGCGCCCGCGGCGCGTTGTTTGAGCCAAACAGCCAGCTCATGCCCATTCGGCGCACATCCCTCTCACTGAACCCACTTTACGGAAGGACATCGCCTAAGCCAAATAGCGCCCCCGTGCCAACCCTTCCCCTCCATGGCTCTTTGCTGGGCATTTATTACAAGCTCGGCTCGATGGTCCTGTTCTGCACCATGGACGCCATGGTGAAAGGACTGGGCGGCACCTATGGCTCGTTCCAGCTCATGCTGTTCCGCAGCGTCATTGCCATGCTGCCGATTGCCTTCATCATCTGGCGCGCGGGGGATATCCGGATCATCCGCAGCAGCCGACCCTGGCTTCAGGTCGCTCGTGTCTGCGCCGGTATCTGCAGCACCACCGGCTTCTTCTATGTCTTTCCGCGCATGGTCCTGGTCGACGCCTATGCGATCTCCTATGCCTCGCCCTTCTTCATGGTGGCCCTCGCCGTGCCTCTGCTGGGAGAACAGGTCGGCTGGCGCCGTTGGACCGCGGTCGCCGTCGGCTTCGTGGGCGTGATGCTGATGCTCGACCCGTGGGCGATCGGCTTTCACCCGATATCGCTGATCCTGCTGGGCGCCACCTTCTGCTATTCGCTCTCGACCATCCTGGTGCGCCTCACCAGCCGTTACGACCAGGACGCCTGTACGCTCTTCTGGTTCGCGATCGCCTCCAGCGCCTTTGCCCTCGTGGGCGCGGTCCCGAACTGGGTCTGGCCGGCGCCCATGGACTGGCTCTGGCTGACCCTTCTGGGGCTCCTGGGCGGGATCGCCCAGGTCCTAGTGACTCGTGCCTGGCGGCTGGCGCCGGCCGCCATCCTTGCCCCTTTCGATTATGCGGGTATCGTTTTTGCCATGGCCTACGGTTATTTCTGGTTCCACGAGCACGCCTCCTGGACGATCTGGCTCGGCCTGCCGCTGGTGATCGCGTCCGGCCTTTATATTCTCCACCGCGAGCGGATTCGGGCCCGGGAGCGCGCGTTTAGCGCGCCTTGACGGAACGACCGGCAATCCACATCTTGTGATCATGAGCGACACCCAGTTTTCTGTGACCCCGAACGCCGCCAAGCGGATTGCCATTCTCGCCTCCCGGGAAGCCAAGCCCGTGATGATGCGGGTGGCGGTGCTGGGCGGTGGCTGCTCCGGCTTCCAGTACAATTTCTCCTTCGAGGATGCCCGCAACGACGACGATCTCGTGATCGAGCGCGACGGTGCGGCGGTGCTGGTCGATTCGACCTCGCTGGAGCTGCTCAAGGGCAGCCAACTCGACTACGTCGAGGAGATGGTCGGTTCGTCGTTCCAGGTGAAGAACCCGAACGCGACCTCGTCCTGCGGCTGCGGCAACTCCTTCAGCATCTGATCTTCGCGCGATGAAGATCGCGACTTGGAACGTGAACTCCGTCCGCAAGCGGACGGGGAACCTCGTCTCCTGGCTGGGCCGCGCCAAACCTGACGTTGTCGTCCTGCAGGAGCTGAAGGCACAGGAGCCGCAGTTCCCCAAGCTCGAGGTCGAGGCTGCCGGCTACAAAGTCGAGATGGTGGGCCAGAAGGGCTTCAACGGCGTCGCCCTGCTCTCCCTGCATCCGGTCGAGATCACCGTCCGCGCGCTGCCCGGTGCAGTCGACGACGAACCGGCCCGCTACATCGAAGGCAAGGTCTCGACGCCCAAAGGCCCCGTCACCGTGGGCGGCCTTTATCTCCCCAACGGCAATCCGATCGGCACCGAGAAATTTGCCTACAAGATCGCCTGGATGGATCGCCTGGCCGAGCGCGCTAAAACGCTGCTCGCCTCCGAGGAAATGTTCGTGCTGGGCGGCGACTACAACGTCATCCCGACCGACGCCGACGTGTTCAGCCCCAAGGCCTTCGCCGACGACGCGCTCTGCCAGCCCGAGTCGCGCCGCGCCCTGCGCGGCCTGATCAATCTCGGCCTGACCGATGCCGTCCGCGCCTTCCACGTCGAAGGCCCGCAGTACACTTATTGGGACTATCAGGCCGGCGCCTGGCCGAAGGACCACGGCCTGCGCATCGACCATCTGCTGCTGTCACCACAGGCCGCCGACCATCTGACCGCGGTAGGTATCGACAAGGCCGAGCGCGGCAAGGCCGAGCCCTCGGATCATGTGCCCGTCTGGTGCGAACTGGACGTCGGCCTTTAGGATTCCAGCGACGACATGGTTACCAAAGGTAACCGTTTAATTAACGGAAGTTAAACGGAGAGCGCGAAAATCGCTCCTCGCGAGGATTTGCCTAAAAGCCCGCTCCTGCTGGATTTCATCCGATTCCTCGCGAGCGCTCGCGAGCCCGGACAGGCACTGGCTTGTTGGCGTGTGAACGATAAATAGAGCAACCCTAAATAGTGCGTAATAAGCAATATTTGTCAATGCGAAAATCGCTCTTTGGGACCGCGGGCCTCCCGGCCCG
>CAIKZO010000127.1 GCA_903832005.1 Enhydrobacter aerosaccus
GCCAGGCATGCTGCTTCAGGCTCTCTTCCATCTTGTCGAGCATCAAGGTCAGCCGGCGCCGCGCCTCGTTCTCTTCTTCGGGCGTATAGGGCTGGCGCGCCGCGCGCAGCCAGGCCTGCTGGCGCTCCTTGCTCGGGATCTTCTTCATCGCTTCGGCAAGCTCGGCATCGGTCATCTTCTGCGCAACCTTGGCGATCGAGTGCTTCCAGTTGAAGATGATCAGGTTGCCGATGCGCTCGTCGGCATAGCGGACCCAGTTGCGCATCTCGGCGCGGCCGTAGGCATCGTCGGGCCGGAGCGGCGGCTCGGGATAGGTCTCGTCGAGATATTCGCAGATCGTGCCGCTCTCGTAGAGCGAGCGGCCGTCGGGCAGGATCAAGAGCGGAATCACGCCGTTCGGATTGAGCTTCAGGTACTCCGGCCGGTGATGCTCCATCTTGGCGAGATCGACCAGCACGCTCTCGAACTTCAGCCCCTTCTCCGCGAGGCAGAGTCGGACACGCCGCGAGGCGCTCGAGCGCCAGCCGTGATGCAATACGAACATTCGGAATCCTCCCGACAGAAATCTAGCACCGGACGTCAGTCGTCGAGACGGTAGTGCACGCGCACGGTTCGCGTGGCGGCAGCGCCCGGCGGTGGCAGGGTCGCGCCCTGCAGCATCGCCAGCGTCGCCTGGTCGAGATCGGGATGGCCGCTGCTCTTGGCGATGGAGGCGCCGCTCACATGGCCCTCGGCATCGACGGTGAAGCTCACCAGCACTTCGCCTTCTTCGCTGCGCTCGCGTGCCGTCGACGGATAGCGCTTGTGCGTCGCGAGCCACGACGCGAGCTGCACGTTCCATCCCGGCACGATGGCGGCGGCTGATGGCGGCGCCGCACTCGCCACCGGCGCCGATGGCTGAAACGACGGCGGCGCGGCCGGCGCGGGTTGAGGTGCCGCGGTGACCGGCGGCCGCGGCGTCGCGGGCTTGGGCGGCGGCGGCTTGGGCTGAGGCGTCGCGACCTTCGGCGGCGGCTCTTTCGGGGTTGGCGGAGGCGGCGGCGGCGGCGGGGCCTTGAAGTCGGGCACCGCGAGCGATTCTTCCGGTGGCGGCAAGGTGAAGTCCGGCGCGGGCTCCGGTTCCGCCGGCGGCGGCTCCACCGGCTTGGCCTCGCTCGTCTCGGCGACGGGTGCGGCCGGCGGCGCGGGCGGAGGAATGAACATCGTGATCGTCGCGGGATCTTCCATCGCCGGCGCATGACGGCCGAACGCCATCACTGCGATCGCGATCGCCGCGACATGCGCCAGGATCGACACGGCAACGCCGCCGCCCAAGGTCGCATGCGAAACATGCGGGCGCGGCCCAGCTTGACCGACTGAAATGTTATACTGTAACATCACTGCCAGTAGACTTTACCGGGGGTGAGTTATGAAGAGCAAGAGCAAGGCCACGGTCATCTTCGGCACCGCCCTCGCCCTGGCCCTTCCCGCCGCCGCCCAGACTCCGCCCGCCCCTCCTGCAATAACGCCGGCGCCGGACGACAGCGGCGTCATCGACGTTGATGTCACGGCCAAGCGGCTCGATGCCGCACGCAGCACCATCCAGCCCAGCCTCGGCGCCACCACCTACGAATTCGGCGCCAAGGCCATCGACGCCCTGCCCATGGGCGAACAGGCCCCGCTGAACGAAGTGCTGCTGCGCGCGCCGGGCGTCGCCCAGGACAGTTTCGGCCAGGTCCACGTCCGCGGCGATCACGCCAACCTGCAGTATCGGCTCGACGGCGTGCAGCTGCCCGAGACGCTGTCGCTGTTCAGCCAGTCGCTGGCCACGCAGTTCGCCAACAAGCTGTCGCTGATCACCGGCGCGCTGCCGGCGCAATACGGCTTCCGTCAGGCCGGCGTCGTCGACCTCACCCTGAAGTCGGGCACGACCAATCCCGGCGCCGAGGCCTCGATCACGGCCGGCTCGGGCAACTACCAGCAGCCGTCGCTCACCTACGGCGGCCGCTCGGGCGCGGTCGATTATTTCGTCACCGGCCAGTTCCTGCATTCGGGCGTCGGCATCGAGAACCCGGCACCGTCGAGCACGCCGCTGCACGACGACACCGACCAGTGGCACGCGCTGGGCAAGGTCACCGACATCATCGACGAGAACACACGCATTTCGTTCATCGGCGGCGGCGCCAGCGCGCGCTTCCAGATCCCGAACAATCCGGGCCAGACGCCCAACTTCACCGTCGCCGGCAGTTCGCTGCTGAACAGCGGCTCGCTCGACCAGCGCCAGTGGGAAGACACCTACTTCGGCATCGTGTCGCTGCAGAAGCACTACGGTACCGGCGACTTCCAGCTCTCCGGCTTCACCACCTACTCGACGCTGGCCTACAAACCCGACGCGTTCGGCGACCTGATGTTCAACGGCATCTCGCCGCAGTCGAACCGCATGAGCCTGACCAACGGCATCCAGGGCGACGGCAGTTGGCAGGCCACCGACACGCACACCCTGCGCGCCGGCTTCCTGGTGCAGCGCGAGCACGCGACCAGTTTCACCAACGCCCAGGTGCTGCCCGTCGACGGCACCGGCACGCCGACCAGCGACCAGCCGATCGGCATCGTGAACGGCTCCGACCAGGTGGGCTGGCTCTACGGCATCTACCTGCAGGACGAGTGGAAGCTGACGCCGACCGTGACCTTGAACTACGGCGTGCGCTTCGACGCGATCGACGCCAATACGCAAGAGAACCAGCTCAGCCCGCGCATCAACGTCGTGTGGCAGCCCAACAAGATTCTGACGGCGCATGTCGGCTACGCGCGCTACTTCACGCCGCCGCCGCTCACCCAGGTGAACAACGGCTCGATCGCCTCGACCATCGGCACGACCGCCGCCCCCACCGTGCTGCAGAACGACCCGGTGAAGGCCGAGCGCGCGGACTATTTCGACGGCGGCTTCAGCCTGAAGCCGCTGCCCGGCCTGACGCTCGGCATCGACGCCTACTACAAGATTGCCCAGAACCTGATCGACGAAGGCCAGTTTGGCGCACCGATCGTGCTCAGCTCCTTCAACTATGCCAACGCGCAGGTGAAGGGCGTCGAGCTCTCCGGAAGCTATGACAAGGGCCCGTGGTCGCTCTACGCCAACCTCGCCTGGTCGGAGGCCAAGGGCAGCAACATCAATTCCGCGCAGTTCAACTTCCAGCCCACTGACCTGGCCTACATCGCGCAAAACTATATCTACCTCGACCACAACCAGAGCATCACCGGCTCGGCGGGCGCGTCCTACACCTTCAACCCGGAGTCCGACTGGGCGACGCGCGTGTCCGGCGACGTGATCGTGGGCAGCGGCCTGCGCGCGGACCTGACCCTGCCCGACGGCTCCTCGATCCCCAACGGCCAGGCGCTGCCCTACTACGCCACGGTGAATCTGTCGCTCAACCAGAAGATCCCGATCAAGGGCACGCGCGGCACCCAGATCCGCTTCGACGCGATCAACCTCTTCGACCATTCCTACGAGATCCGTGACGGCACGGGCGTCGGTGTCGGCGCGCCGCAGTTCGGCCAGCGGCAGACCTTCCTGGTCACCCTGTCGCAAAAATTCTGAGATCGAATCGTGCTAAAGCTGTCCGCATGGACACCATCGATCTTCCCTACATCGTGCCGCTCCAGGGCGGCTCCAACTTCCGCGACCTCGGCGGCTACGCCACCGCCGACGGCCGCACGGTCCGGACCGGCGCGGTCTTCCGTTCCGCCCATCTCGGCACGCTGACCGATACCGACCGCGCGGCACTGGCCAAGCTGCAGGTCCGCACGGTCGTCGACCTGCGCGGCGTCAACGAAGCGGCCGAGACGCCGCATCTCATCGATGGCGTGGGCTGCCGCATCGTCGGCGCGCATATCGAGCCCGGCGTCGGCGAGAAGATCCGCGGCGCGGTGAACGACGGCAGCGCCAACCCCTTCCTGATGATGCAGTTCCTGACTGACCACTATCGCGACTACCCGCGCCGCTGTGCGCCAGGCTTCCGCACCCTGTTCGCCACCTTGAGCGACGGCACGCATCGCCCGCTGGTGTTCCACTGCACCGCCGGCAAGGACCGCACCGGCTTCGCTTCCGCCCTGCTGCTGACCCTGCTGGGCGTGCCGTGGGAGACGGTGATGGAGGATTACCTCCGCACCAACGACCTGTGGATCGGCCATATCGGCCGCTATCCCGAACTCGATCTCGACACCCGCGCCGCGATCATCGAGGCCCGCACGCCCTATCTCGAGGCCGCGTTCGACGTGGTGCGCGCCGACTTCGGCAGCCCCGAAGCCTTCGCCGAAAAGGCGCTGGGTCTCGATGCGGCGGCGCGCGAGCGGCTCAAGGCCGACCTGCTGGTGAACTGAGTGGCGCACTACGACACGCCCGAACCGTTCAAGGTCGACATTCCCGAACGCGCGCTGATCGACCTCGACGAGCGCCTGCGCCGCTGGCGGCCGCCGATTGCCATCGAGGACAAGGGCAGCTGGGCGTCCGGCACCGATCCCGCCTTCCTCGAAGAGCTCGTCGAATACTGGCGCCATGGCTACGACTGGCAGCGCTGCCAGGAAGCGATCAACCGCTGGCCGAACTACCTCGTCGACATCGGCCCGCAGCGGATTCACTTCATCCGTGAGCCCGGCACCGAGGTCGAGGAAGCGCCACGGCCGCTGCCGTTGCTGCTGACCCATGGCTGGCCCGGCTCGATCGTCGAGTTCCTCGACGTGATCGACATGCTGGCGCATCCCGAGGAGCACGGCGGCGATCCGCTCGACGCGTTCGATGTAATCGCGCCGTCGCTGCCGGGCTACGGCTTCTCCGGTCCGCCGATCCGCGAGGATGGCACCACCGGCCCGATCGGCCCGCGCGCCATCGCGGGCCTTTGGCACAGGCTGATGACCGAGAAGCTCAACTACCAGCGGCCCTATGGCGCGCAGGGCGGTGATTGGGGCTCCGTCGTCTCGGGCTGGCTGGCGTTCGATCATCCGGTGCAGGACGACAGCGACAGCGGCGTGCTGGGCCTTCATCTCAACATGATCGGGCTGCGACCCGGCATCGACCTCAAGACCACGAACCTCAGCGCCGACGAAAAAGCGTGGCTCGAAAAGATGGGCACGCCCCTCGACGACAAGGTCGCCTACCAGCGCATTCATGCGACGCGGCCGCAGACCCTGGGCGTCGCGCTCACGGATTCGCCGGTCGGACTCGCGGCCTGGATCGTGGAAAAATTCCAGGCGTGGAGCGATTGCCAGGGCGATCCGCATAACCGCTTCTCCATGGACCTGCTGCTCGACAACATCATGGTCTACTGGCTCACCGGCACGGCGGGCACCGCGACCTGGCTCTATCGCGGCGTCACCGAGCAGAAGCCGCGCGCCCTGCCCGAGGGCAAGAAGGTCGAGGTGCCGACCGCCTTCGCCGCCTTCCCGGCCGACCTCGCGCCCGCGCCGCCCAGGGAATGGATCGAGCGCGCCTACAATCTCCGCCGCCACACACCGATGCCGAGCGGCGGCCACTTCGCGGCCCTCGAGGAGCCCGCCTTGTTGGTCGAGGACATCCGCGACTTCTTCCGCCCGCTGCGTCTCGGCGCCGCGAACGACTGACCCGTCCCGTTTAATAAACGGGAATTAAACGAGAGACCCTTCCGCCCCTTTTTTCGGGCGTTTTCGGGAAACGGGCAGGATCGACGGACAACCGCCTGAGCCCGCTGCATTTTCTCCTCCGCGCCGCACGGACTTCCCGAAGTTTCGGGAATTGCCGAATTTCCATCTACCCTTCGTCGTCTCGACCAAGGCCCGAAGGGCCGCGTGGAGAGACCTCTTTTCGTGGCCGCCGACGCGGAAGACAGGTCCCTCGGCTGCGCTCGGGACGACGAGGAGTATTGCGCCAATATTGCGTTAATCGCACCTAATGTCAAGCCCTTTGGAGGAGACGCGCTAGATCTTCATCAATGAAAACAGGGCGCGGCTAAGCTCGCTGTCGGGCTTCTCGAGTTGGCGCGGCTCCTCGAAATGATTGGCCGAGAAGACCTCTGTCCGACTCGCGAGCCGGCCCATGCCCTCCAGGGCTGCGGCAAAGACCTGCGATTGGCGGCGGAATTCCGGGCTGTCCCCGACCGACCAGGCGACAGCTACCGGACAGCGGATGCGGCCGAGCTGGCGCAGGGCACTTGCGGCCGCCTCTTCCTCGGCTGTGATCTTGACGTATTTGCTGCGTGCCGAGAGCAGCGGCGCATGAAGTTCGTACATGCCGCTGATCAGCAAGGCGCCCTTGATCACATCGTCTGGCAAGCCGCGTGTCGCCCAATCGGTGAGGAGGACACAGCCGGCGAGGTGCGCGCCCGACGAGTGACCTGCGAGATAGATCCGGTCGGGATCTCCCCCAAAGCTCGCGGCGTGACGGGCCGTCCAGTCGATGGCGTCGCGGCACTGTTCGATCATCGCCGGCAGGGGCACTTCACTCACGTTGTTGAAATCGACGGCCAGGAAAGCCGCGCCGCGGCCGGTAACCGTGGGGGCCGGGTAGGCAACATCGTGCCGGGAGCCGCGCAACCAGGCGCCGCCGTGCAGGAAGACGAGCACAGGCGCCTTCGCGGCCCGCGCGGGCGCGAAAATGTCGAGAAGCTGCATGTCGCTCTTGCCATAGCGCTCGGTGCGCGGCGGCGTTGCCAGACGTACCGCCTCGCAAGACTTGCGAATCTCGGCCTGTATGCCGTCGCGTTGCGGCGCCCAATAGAGCTGGTCGTAGGCTTGATCGAGTTGTTCCTGCGTGTAGTCGAGGAACACCTTGTCCTGCTGCGTCGGCATGAGCGTCACCACGTTAGCTCCAATATCTCCTGTATCATGACTAAGCTGGCCTTGAGCCGAAAGCGGAACGCGGGGAGCCTTGCCGATGCCCTCACCGATCAGACGATCCCTGAAGATAGCTGTCGATACGGACCATAAGGTCTCCGCGCTCTACGTGGCGCCGCGCGCCGCAATCGCCTGTTACGTTTTCGCTCATGGCGCCGGGGCCGGGATGAGGCATCCCTTCATGGCCGATGTTGCCGACGGGCTGGCCGCGCGAAGGATCGCCACGCTGCGTTACCAGTTCCCCTATATGGAAGCGGGCTCGAAGCGCCCCGATGGGCCTGCTCTGGCTCACGCGACGGTCCTGGCCGCCGTGCGCGCGGCTGCAAGGCTTGCCTCCGGAAAGACGTTGATTGCCGGCGGCAAGTCATTCGGCGGTCGCATGACGTCGCAGGCCCAGGCCCTCTCGCCTCTTCCGAAAGTCCGTGGTCTCGCCTTTGTCGGCTTTCCGCTTCATCCGGCAGGCAAGCCGGCCAACGATCGCGCCGGGCATTTGTCGAAGATCGAAATACCGATGCTCTTTGTCCAGGGTGACCGCGATGCGCTGGCAGAAAGAAGGCTCCTGCTTCCCGTTGTTCGTCGCCTCGGCGCGCGCGCCGTCCTGAAATCCATCAAGGGCGCGGACCACTCATTCCACGTTCTGGCACGTTCCGGCCGAACGGATATCGAAGCCCGCGATGAACTGCTCGACGGATTGGCGCTTTGGATCGAAGAAGTATGCGCCGCTGGTGAATGATCGGGTTTGGCAGGTATCATCCCCGCCGCTCCCCTCCGTCTTGCCACGGCACACCGCAAGGACCGCATATCATGAAGGCTGCTTACATTCGGGAATTCGGCGGACCGGAGGTCATGACCTATGGCGATCTTCCCGATCCCACCGCTGCGGCGGGCCAGATCGTCGTAGACACCGTCGCCGCCAGCATCAACGCCGCCGACTGGAAGGTCTGCGCCGGCGAGTATGGCGGCCAGGACAAATTCCCCATGGTCCTGGGGCGTGACTTTTCCGGCGTGATCGGCGCGCTGGGCGCCGGCGTGCAGGATCTGCGGGTCGGCGATGAAGTCTTTGGCGTCCTCGAAGGCGGCCGGGACGGCACCTACGCCGAAAAGATCGCGATCGGCGGCGCTATCGTCGCCCGGAAGCCGGCCGGCATGTCGCACGTCGAGGCGGCGGCGCTGGCCCTCACCGGTCTCACCGCCCTCTGCACGATCGAGGACTGCCTCAAGCTGCAATCGGGCGAGACGATCCTGATCCAGGGCGGCGCAGGCGGCGTTGCCGGCTTTGCCATCCAGCTCGCCAAGCATCTCGGCGCCAAAGTCATCACCACCGCGAGCGCGTCCAACCGCGACTACCTGCGCGACCTCGGCGCCGACGAGGTCATCGACTACAACACGACCGATTTCACCAAAGCCGTGAGCAATTGCGACGCGGTCTTCGATACCGTGGGCGGCGACGTCGCCATGCGGTCATTCGCCGTCCTCAAGCCCGGCGGGCGCGCGGCCTTCATCGGGTCGGGCGCCAAGGCGCCCAAGCCCGACCGCGGAGATGTGACGTCGTTGCGTCCGGCAGTCGGCCGTGACCGCCCCCATCTCGAGCGCATCCTCGAGCTTCGTCGAACCGGCGCCGTCCGCGCACCCCACGTCACGGAGTTCAGCCTGGCGAACGCCGCGGATGCGCTGCGCGTCAGCGCGGCGCGTCACCTGAAAGGCAAACTGGTTCTCAAGGTGCGGTGAGCTATCCGCCCGCCCCGAGCTGACAGCTCTTCACGAACGCACTCAGCTCGGCGTTGAAACGCGGCGCGTCCTCGGCGAACGGCGAGTGGCCGCAGTCGTCGTACCAGGAGATGCGCGCGTGCGGGATCGCCGCCACGGTGGCCTCGGCGGACGCGGGCAGCACGACGATGTCCTTGCGGCCCTGCGTGATCAGCACCGGCACCTTCACCTTCTTCATCTCGGCGACGGTCTCGGCAGGATCGGTCGCCCAGCCGCCGATCGCCAGGCGCACCGGACCGGGCAGCAGCATGTTGTAGGCAAGCGCCAGCCGGAAATCGGCCTCGCTCGGCTTGATGTGATAGCAGGCGTCGAGGAAGCCGATCGTGGTTTCGAGCTGCTCGCCGAGCGACGCGCCTTCGACCTGACGCGGCGCCGTCGAGCCGCGATGAGCCGGATTCTCGATCACCAGCGAGCCCACGAAATTTACGCCGGCGAGGCGCGCGTCACCGAAGTTCATCAGATATTGCCGCGTCACCCGGCCGCCCATCGACCAGCCGGCGATGACCGGCCGCTTCAGCTTCGCGTGATCGAGAACGGCGGCGATGTCCTTCGCCCAGACGTCGCGGCCTTGATAGGCGCTGGCGTTGTCGGGCTTGTCGGACGCCCCGTGCCCGCGAAAATCGAAGGCAACGATGCGGAAGTCCTGCGCCAGCTGGCTGCGCACCTGGGGCAGGAAGCAGAGATGGCACTGGGCAAAGCCGTGGATGAGCAAAAGCTCCGGTCCCGACGGGTTGCCCCACTCGTACACCGCCAGCCGCACCCCATCGGGCGCGGTGGCGAAGCTGGTCTTTGCTTTCGGCAAGTTCATCACTCTGACAGTTCCTCGAGCGGACGGTTGAGGGTGCGCGGCCCCATGATGGAGATCACCAGGATGACGCCGACCATGGCAACACCGATGAACACGGCCACGCCCATCGTTCCGCCGGTCTTGAAGAAGAAGCCGATCAGCAGGCCGACGAAGGCAGCGCTCACCCGACCCCAACCATAGACGAAGCCGACGGCCCGCGCGCGCACGCGGGTCGGGAACAGCTCGGCCTGGTAATTGTGGAAGGTGAACGACAGCCAGTTGTTGCACAGCGTCACCAGCACGCCGAAGGCGATGATGGCGATTTCGTTGGTCTGGAAGGCGAACAGCAGCATGAAGCCGCCGATGCCGATGCTCGACAGGACCAGCGCCCACTTGCGTTCGATGCGATCGGCCACGAAGAAGCCGAGCAGCGGTCCGATCGGATTGGCGATCGCGATGATGAAGGCATAGAGCAAGCTCTGGGTGACCGTGATGCCCTTGTCGATCAGCAGGGTCGGTACCCAGGCCGCGAAGCCGTAGTAGCCCACCACCGACAGGAGGTTGAAGGTCGACATCATGATGGTGCGGCTGAGGTACGGCGGCTTGAACAGCTCGGCGAAGGTGCTGTTGCCGGCCCGCTCGACCCGCGCCTCGCCGATCGGCGGCAAGGCAGCACCTCCGATGTCCCGCTGAACGCGCGTCTCGATGTCCTGCATGATCTTTTCCGCGCGCTCGACCTGGCCATGACGGGCCAGCCAGCGCGGGCTCTCGGGCAGGCCGAGCCGCATGATCCACGCCGCGAGGGCGCCGACCGCCGAGCCGAGGGCCACCCAGCGCCAGCCGTCGAAGCCCATCGGGCTGAGCGGCACCAGCATGTAGCTGAGGAAGGCAACGACCGGCACGATCAGGAAGGCGATGAACTGGTAAATGGCGAAGGCGCGACCGCGGCCCTGCGGCGGCACCAGTTCGGGGATGAAGGTATCGATCGTCACCTGTTCGAGGCCGATGCCGATGGCGGCGATGAAGCGCCAGAGATCCACGCCCTCGGCCGTGGTCTGGAACGCCATGATGGTCGAGGCGATGCAGTACCAGATCAGCGAATAGGTGAAGATCGCGCGGCGGCCGACCCGGTCGGCGACGAAGCCGAAGCCCAGGGTGCCGACGAACATGCCGGCGAAAGTGCAGAAGACGAAGAAGCCCACGCCGTTGGTCGCGAAGAAGCTCGCGGGCTTGGCGACGAAGATGCCGCTGCGCACGAGGCCGGGTGCGATGTAGGCGGTCATGAAGAGATCGTAGAGCTCGAACACGCCGCCCAGCGCGATCAACACCACGAAGGTCCACAGCGTCCGCGTGAACGGCAGCCGATCGAGGCGGGCGCCAATGGCGGCCGCGACATTCTGATTCATTGGTTTCCCCCGAGTATTCTTTTCTGGGGGAAGTCTACGCCTCCACACGGCGATCGTCGTCGCGGGAGCAGGTCTGCAAATTCGCCGTGCGGTTCAAACTCCATTGTCGCCCTGAGCGAAGCGAAGGACCTAAGGGTTCGGCAGCGCGGTGTTGAGCCCCTAGGTCCTTCGCTTCGCTCAGGACGACAGCTGGACGCTATTGGATGACAGTTAGGCTACCGTCGCTGTCGCCTGCGCCGCGATCGTGCCCTGGGGCGTCACGGTCCAGAGTTCGGCACCCTTCCCGTCCGCCGTCGGCCGGCCGATCACGTCGAACGGCGCGATGTCGAACAGCGGGGCACGGGCGCGCACTGTCAGGGATTTGATCTTCTTGCCCGGCATCGAGTCGCGGAGCAGGTCGAAGATGCACTGCTGGGCGAACGGCCCATGCACCACGAGGCCCGGATAGCCTTCAGTCTCGATGCAGTACGTCCGGTCGTAGTGAATCCGATGCGGATTGAAAGTGAGCGCGGAGTAGCGGAACAGCATCACCGGGTCGGCCTTGATGGTGCGTCGCCACGGCACGTCCGTCGGCGCCGCATCGCGCACCGGCACGCCGCTCTTGGCGCCGGCTTTCACCTCCTCGCGGAATACGGTGCTGGCCACTTCGACGACGGCGAGGCCCCGCGGGGTGAAGATGCGCCGGGTCTGCGCCGTCACGATCAGCGTGCCGGTGCTGCCGGAGCGCAGCTGGACGTCGGTGAACTCGGTCTCGCGACGCAGCTTGTCGCCCACGCGGATGTCGCCCTCGAAGGTGAAGGTCGAGCCCGCGTACATGCGGCGCGGGAACGGCATCGGCGGCAGCACGTCGCTCTCGACCGGCAGGCCGTCCTCGCCCAGCGCGGCGGGCCGCGCGTAATTGTGCAGATAGGCCAGATGCCAGCCCGGCGCGATCGCCTCGCCCTCGGCGGGGACTTTGTCGGTGCGGTCGAAGGTCGCGATCATGCCGTGCAGCGGCGCTGCAGTGGCAATGTCATGGTCCTCGACCTTGCGGCCGAGTTGCTTCCGCAGCGGTTCGATGTCGATGTTGTTATCGGTGGGCATGTTTCTTCCCTGAAACTTCACACAGGCCTTCGCGTTATTGTCGCTGGTCTCGAGGAACGACGCTAGAGCGGCTTCCCGAAGGGAAACGCATTGGTCGAGGCGCATCGACTGTCGGCATATTCCGCCCGACTGATTACAGTCGAACGGAATATGCTTTAGGAGCCTGAGTGACCAAAAGCCGGACGGTCCTGTCAGGAGTTGCGTTGATCCTGCTGTTTGCGGGCGTTGGTGCCGCTTCGCTCCTTTTTCGCTCTGCACTTCCGGCGATCTCTCCGCCTGCCCCTGACAGTTTCGATCGCACCCTTGTGAAGCAGGGCGAAGGACTGGCGCAGATCGGCAACTGCACGGGCTGCCACACGATGTCGGGCGGCAAGAGCTTTGCCGGCGGCCTTGCGCTCAAGACGCCGTTCGGCACGATCTTCAGCACCAACATCACGCCGGCGCGCGAGACCGGCATCGGCGCCTGGTCGCGCGCGGCCTTCGTGCGTGCCATGCGCGAGGGCGTCGCGCGCGATGGCAGCCATCTCTATCCCGCCTTCCCCTACGATCATTTCACCAGGGCGAGCGACCGCGAGCTGGAGGCGCTCTACGCTTTCCTGATGACGCGCCCGCCGGTCGAACAGCCCACGCCCGCCAATCGCCTGGTCTGGCCGCTCGAAAATCGTTGGCTGGTGGCGGGCTGGAACCTGCTCTTCCTGCGCGAAGGTCCGTCAAACGATAATGATCGTGGCCGCCTGCTGGCCGAGGGGCTGGCGCATTGCGGCGGCTGCCATACGCCGCGCAACAAGCTCGGCGCCGAGGACACGGCGCACGCCTATGACGGCGCGTGGACCGACGGCTGGTACGCCCCGCCGCTCAACGCCACCTCGCCCGCCGCGCAGCCGTGGAGTGCCGACGCACTCTTCGCCTATCTGCACACCGGCCTCAGCAAGACGCACGCGGCCGCCGCCGGGCCGATGGGCGGCGTGACGCGCCAACTGTCGCAAGCGCCCGACGCGGACGTTCGCGCTATCGCAACGTATTTTGCCGGACTGATGAAGGACGCACCGGGTGCGCGCACGCCGCTGGCCGCGATCGATCGGCAAAGCGAGATCGACAAGAGCGATCCCGAGGGCGCCGCGCTGTTTGCGGGCGCCTGTGCCAGCTGCCACGCACCGGGCGCGCCGATGATGCAGCAGGGCCGACCGCCGCTGTCCTGGGGCACGCCGTTGCGCGTGGACAGCCCGCACGACACTTTGCACGTCATCGTCGAGGGCCTCGCTTCACCGGCCGGTCCGACGGGACCCACGATGCCCGCCTTCGGCAACGACTTCACCGACCGGCAAATTGCCCAGATTGTCGCCTATCTCCGCGCTCGCTTCACCGACCTGCCGCCGTGGCCGGATCTCGAACAGGCCGTCGCCGCCGTCCGCAAGGGAGTGGGACAATGATCACGCTCAAGATCAACGACACGCAGCATGAGGTCGAGGCCGAGCCCGATACGCCGCTGCTCTATGTGCTGCGCAACGACCTGGCACTGAACGCCGCGAAGTTCGGCTGCGGCCTCGGCCAATGCGGCTCGTGCACGGTGCTGGTCGATGATCGGCCGGTTTACTCCTGCCTGGTGCCGATCTCCTCCTTGGGAACGCGCCAGGTGCGCACGGTCGAGGGACTGGCGAATGCGGAAGGGCCCGGCGTCGTGCCGGCCGCCTTCGAGGCCGAGCAGGCAGCCCAGTGTGGCTATTGCATCGCCGGCATGATCATGCGGGCGGAGGGGCTGCTGTCGCGCACGATCACGCCGACCGAGAGCGAGCTGCGCCAATACATGGCGCCCAACCTCTGCCGCTGCGGCACGCACATGCGCATCCTGGCCGCCGTCCGACGCGCCGCGGTGGCGATGGGCGGCGGCGTGAAGGAAGATCGCCCATGAGCACGATCAGCCGACGCAGCCTGCTCGGCCAGGGCGCGCTGGTCGTGGCCTTCGCTCTGTCGGGCAAGGCCGTGGCGCAGGAGCCGAAGAAAAGCGGCCTGCCGGGCGATCTCGAGAAATATCCCGAACTCGATTCCTGGATCCGCATCGACACCGAGGGACGCGCCACCGTCTTCACCGGCAAAGCCGAACTCGGCCAGGGCCTCCGGACGGCGTTGATCCAGATCGCGGCCGACGAGCTTTGCGTGACGCCGGGCAACGTCGATTTGATCACCGCCGACACGGCACGCACGCCGGACGAAGGCGTGACCGCCGGCAGCCATTCGATGCAGGACAGCGGCACCGCGATCCTGAACGCGGCCGCCAATGTGCGCGCATTGCTGACCGACGCCGCGGCGTGGCGCCTCGTGACCGCGGCCGACCAGGTCGAACTCGCCGACGGCATCGCCTCGGCGCCGAACGGACAGCAGGTGAGCTACGGCGAACTGGTGGCCGCCTTCTCGCTGCATGTCGTGGCCAAGCCGGACATGCCGCGACGCACCAAGGGCCGGCGGCTGATCGGCGAGGATTTTCCCCGCGTCGACATTCCCGCCAAGGTGAGCGGCGGCCCGGCCTATGTGCAGGACATGCGCCTGCCCGGCATGCTGCATGGGCGCGTGGTGCGCTGCCCCAGCGACGGGACGCGTCTCAAGGACGCCGACTTCGATGTCGTCCTGAAACTACCCGGCGTCGAGAAGATCGTGCGCGAGGGCCGCTTCACCGCCGTCATTGCCCGCACCGAGTGGCAGGCCGTGAAGGCGCAGCGTGCGTTGCAAACCGCTGGCTGGGAGCGGACGGGCGCGCCGCTCGCCTCGACCGATCTCACGAAGACGGTGCGCGGGATGCCGGCCGAGGACGTGCCGATCTTCGCTTACCCCGGGCCGCCGGCGCCGGCGGACGCCCGCACCCTCAAGGTCACCTACACGCGGCCTTGCCTGTTGCACGGCTCGATCGGTCCGTCCTGTGCCGTGGCGCAGTGGGAGAACGGCGGCGTCACGGTGTGGTCTCACACGCAAGGCGTCGGCCCGTTGCGCAAGTCGCTGGCGGAGTTGCTGCACCTGCCGCCGGAGAAAGTGCGCTGCATTCATGTCGAAGGCTCGGGCTGCTACGGCCACAACGGCGCCGACGATGTCGCGGGCGATGCGGCGCTTGCCGCGCGCGCCGTGCCGGGGAAACCGGTGCGCCTGCAATGGATGCGCGAGCAGGAACACGGCTGGGAGCCGCTCGGCTGTCCGATGACGGTCGACCTCGAAGCCCAGCTCGGCACGGATGGCCGTATCGCCGGATGGCGCCATCAGGTGTGGAGCAACGAGCACAACGACCGGCCGACCAGCGGCGGTGGCCTGCTGGCCGGCCGCGAGATGGAGCCACCGTTCCCGGCGCAGAAATCGCGACCGATCCCGATGCCGGAGGGCGGCGGCGCGCGTAATGGCAATCCGCTCTATGCGCTGCCCAATGCGAGCGGCGTGTTCCACTTCGTGGCTGACCGGCCCGTGCGCGTCTCCGCGCTGCGCGGACTCGGCGCGCATATGAACGTGTTCGCGATCGAGAGCTTCATGGACGAGCTGGCGCTCGCGGCCAAGGCAGATCCAGTCGCGTTCCGGCTCCTGCACATGAAGGACGAGCGGGCGCGCGAGTGCATCGAGAAAGCTGCTGCCGCCTTCGGCTGGGCGGCTCGCAAGAAGGGTTCGGGCTTCGCCTTCGCGCGCTACAAGAATCTCGGCGCCTATTGCGCGCTCGCGATGGAGATCGAGGTCGATCGTGCGACTGGCGCGATCGACGTGCGCCGCATCGTGGCCGCCGTCGACAGCGGCGAGGCGATCAGTCCCGACGGCATCCGCAACCAGATCGAAGGCGGCATCGTGCAGTCGCTCAGCTGGACCTCGACCGAGGCCGTGACCTTCGATCCCACGCACCGCACCAGCTTCGACTGGAGCGCCTATCCGATCGTGCGCTTTCCGTCGGTACCGCGATCGATCGACGTCCATGTGATCGACCGCCCCGGCCAGCCCTTCCTCGGCACCGGCGAGGCAAGCCAAGGCCCTGCCGCCGCCGCGCTCGCCAACGCCATCGCCGATGCGACGGGTCTCAGGTTGCGCGACATGCCGCTCGGCGCCGACAAGATCAAGGAAGGGCTGGGCTCATAACTGGGACCGCGGGCCTCCCGGCCCGCTCATGAATCTGAGGCGGGCC
>CAIKZO010000128.1 GCA_903832005.1 Enhydrobacter aerosaccus
AGAAGGTGCGCAAGGTGCTGAAGATCGCCAAGGAGCCGATCTCGCTCGAAACGCCGATCGGCGACGAGGAGGATTCGCATCTCGGCGACTTCATCGAGGACAAGAACGCCGTGATCCCGCTCGAAGCGGCGATCCAGGGCAACCTGCGCGAGAGCACGACGCGCGTTCTTGCAACCTTGACGCCACGCGAGGAGCGCGTGCTGCGCATGCGCTTCGGCATCGGCATGAACACCGACCACACGCTGGAAGAAGTCGGCCAGCAATTCTCGGTGACCCGCGAGCGTATTCGTCAGATCGAGGCGAAGGCGCTGCGCAAGCTGAAGCATCCCAGCCGCTCGCGCATGCTGCGCAGCTTCCTGGATCAGGGCTGATCGCACAGACCTGAACCGCAGACCGCACGCCGGGGCGCATTCGCCCCGGTGATTCTCGGGTAGATTGTTTCGTTTGTAACGCGGCGAACCTTTGTGCAGGCATGCGCAAATGATTCGGTCGCTCGATACAACCCTTGGGTATAGACTCTCCCAGTGCGGCGCGTTCCATCGGGAATGCCAGACTGGGGAAAATGATGCGGTCGATGAACCCGCTGGGCGGCATGGTCGTGGCCATCCTCCTATGCCTATCGCTCGGCACCGCTGGCACTGCCCTCGCGCAAAAGGTGGGCGGCACGCTGAAGGTCTATCACCGCGACAATCCACCGAGCGCCTCGATCCACGAAGAGGCCACGATCTCTACGATCATCCCGTTCATGGGAGTGTTCAACAACCTGATCGTATTCGACCAGCACGTCGCGCAGAACAGCGAGAAGACGATCAAGCCCGAGCTCGCCAAGTCGTGGAGCTGGAACGCCGACAAGACCGCCATCACCTTCAAGCTCGAGCAAGGCGTGAAGTGGCATGACGGGCGCCCGTTCACGGCGCGCGACGTCGTCTGCACCTTCGACATGCTGACCGACAAGTCGAGCCAGAAGCTGCGCACCAATCCGCGCGCCTCGTGGTACCGCGAGCTCGATTACACGAGCGCCGAGGGCGACTACGACGTGACCCTGCACCTGCGCCACCCGCAGGCGTCGCTGCTGTCGATGCTCGCTTCCGGATTGACGCCAATCTATCCCTGCCACGTGTCGCTGGCGCAGATGCGCTCCAAGCCGATCGGCACCGGCCCGTTCAAGATGCAGTCGTTCAGCGAGTTCCAGAACATCCGGCTGGTGCGCAATCCCGACTACTGGAAAAAGGGCCGCCCGTATCTCGACGCGATCGACTTCACGATCGTGAACAATCCTTCGACCGCGGCGCTGAGCTTCGTGGCCGGCCGCTTCGACCTCACCTTCCCTTGGGAAGTGACCGCCAACGACCTCAAGTTCATCAAGAAAGAGGCGCCGGCGGCGATGTGCGAGACGACCTCGATGAACCTCAACGTGAACCTGCTGGTCAACCGCACCGCCGCGCCCTTCGACAACGCCGACATGCGCCGCGCGCTGGTGCTCGCGCTCGACCGCAAAGCGTTCGTCGACACGCTCACGCAGGGCCAGTCGGTGGTCGGCGGCACGATGCAGCCACCACCCGATGGCGTGTGGGGCCTGCCGGCGGAAATGCTGTCGGTCGTGCCGGGCTATGGGCCGGACGTCGAGAAGAACCGCACCGAAGCGCGCGCGCTGATGGCGAAACTGGGCTACGGCCCGGACAAGCCGCTGCGCCTCAAGATCGCCACCCGCGGCGTCGCGCTCTACAAGGATGCCGCCGAGATGACGGCGGCCCAGCTGAAGTCGATCGGCGTCGATGCCAGTGTCGACGTGGTCGAGACGTCGCTGTGGTTCAGCCGGCTGCAGCGCAAGGAATACACGATCGCCGTCAACGCCACCGGCAACGGCGTCGACGATCCGGACCAGACGTTCTACGAGAACTTCGCCTGCAAGTCGGCCCGCAACTACACCGGCTACTGCAATCCCGAGATCGAGAAGCTGTTCGACAAACAGTCGTCGGAGAGCGATCCCGCCAAGCGCCTGCAGGTCGTGCACGAGGTCGACGTCCGCTTGCTGGCCGACGGCGCGCGCCCGCCGATCTACTGGAGCCGCTCGTCGACCTGCGCGCAGCCCTACGTCAAGGGCTACACCAACATGGTGAACAGCATCTACAACGGCTTCCGCTTCTAAGACGTCTGGTTAGACAAGTAGTTACGCTGCGAGTTTGTAGAGCTCCGCGACGTTGTCGTGGAGTATCCGCTTTCTCTGCGTATCCGAGAGATGCGCGGTCTGCTCCTTGATCACGTCCTGGCTCCACGGCCAGGTCGAGTCGCTGTGCGGGAAGTCGCTCGCCCACATCAACTGCTTGTCGCCCATCCTGTCGGCGAACTGGAACGCCGTGTAGTCGTCCTGGAAGGTGAGCGAGATGTTCTCCCGGAAGTACTCCGACGGCAGGCGCTCGAGATCCTTGCCCTTCATCCAGTAGCGGTGCCGCTTGTAGGCGTGGTCCATGCGATACGAGAAGTGCGGCGCCCAGCCGGCATCGGCCTCGACGCAGACGACCCTGAGCCTGGGGTGCCGCTCGAACACGCCGGAGAAGACCAGCATGCCCATGATGTCCTGGCAGCCCCTGATGATCGACAGGAACCCGTTGAGCTTGGGACCGCGCGGCTTGGCCAGCGTATTGTCGCCCGACGTCGTGAGGATGTGGAACGACAGCGGCATCTCGAGCGCAATCGCGGCCTCCCAGAACGGATCGAAGGCCGGATCGTCATAGTCCTTCTCGCCCGGATTTCCCGGCATCATCACGCCCTTGAACCCCATCGCCTTGATGGCCTGGAGGTCGGCGATACCTTCCTTGATCGTGCGGATCGCGGTCTGGCCAAGCCCGACCAGCCGCTTGGGGTCGTGACTGCAATATTCCTGGAGCCAGCGGTTATAGGCATCGAAACAGGCTTTCTTGTAGTCGAAGTCGGGATGGTTGCAGATCAGCATGCCGACCGTGGGATAGATCAGCTCGGCGCCGACCCCATCGCGGTCCTGGTCCGCCAGCCGCATTTTCGGATCCCAGCCACCCTTGTGGAGGTCGTCGAACTTGGCCCCGCCGATCCTGATGTCCTTGGGGGCGATGCCCGCCGCGGCGATCAGGCCCAGCGGCACCGGCGTCTTCATGCCGTCGACGACGAAAGTATCCCCCAGCCGGTCCATGCTGACGACCTTGGGCGCCCGGTCACGAAACGCCGGGTCGATATGGTCGCGGTAGCAGTTCGGCGGCTCGGTGATGTGCGAATCGGCGGAAATCGGGCGCCAGTCCATGTGTTTCCTCCTTATTTTGACGAAATGGTAGGCCTGCGGCACTGGGCCCCGCAAGCGGAGCGGCCCGGCTCATTTTGGCCGGCGGCCAACGGTTGAACCCGCCGCCCCCCTATGGCATATCCGCGCCCTTCGCTGCCGTAGCTCAGTGGTAGAGCACCCCCTTGGTAAGGGGGAGGTCCACAGTTCAATCCTGTGCGGCAGCACCAGTCTCACTTTCGGCCACGTAAGCCCCCCGTAATCAGAAAGTGGGATGATCTCATTCCCATGTTCTCGAACTATCGTTTCGTCGAGCCGCACCGCAATGCGACCGTCCTGATCGGCAAGCTCTCGTACCTGTACGCGGGCTTCCTCGGTCCCGTGTACGTGCTGTTCAAGTCCGGACCGCGCAAGCTGCCCCAGTCGCTGGCCTGGAGCGTCGGCTGCGCGTTCGGCACCTTCGCCTTCATCGTGAAGGTGTTGCCCTACGTTCCCGGCACCCTGCAGATCGTGGTTCTGATCCTGGGCGTTCCGGTGGTCTTCCTGCTGCATGCGTCGAAGACCGTGGGGCTGGTGCGCAGCAGCCTGCTCCAGCGCAAGTGGATTTCCCGGCCCGCCTACTAGAGGTCGAGGCGGTACACCCGCGCCGCCGTTCCGCTGAAGATCGCCCGCTTCTCGTCGGCCGATGCGCCAGCAGCGATTCGCTTCAACGCATTCCATAGTCCGGCGTAGCCGATGCCCATCTTCTCGACCGGGAAGTTGCTCTCGACCATGCAGCGTTCCGCGCCGAACAGCTCGAGGCAGGTCGAGGCGTAGGGCCGCCAGAACGCCGCCAGCTCGGTCGACGTGGGCGGCGCCTTCATCTTCAGATAGTCGTAGGCAGCCAGGCGCATGGTGAGGCCGCCGAGCTTCACCGACACGTTCGGGCAGGTCGCGAGCTCGGTCATGCCTTTCTTCCACTGCGCGAAGACCTCGTCCTTCTTGCCGGCATAGGGGCCGTACCCGAGCGGGCCGCCCATGTGACAGAGCACGATGTTGGCCGCCGGAAACGTGCGCGCCAGATCGACCAGGTCGGCGATCTGGGTATGGAAGAGCCAGGCGTCGAGCGACAGGCCGAGCTTCACCAGCCGCGCCATGCCGGCTCGGAAATCGTCGCGCCGGTAGAGGCCCGGGCCACCCGCGACGGGGCTGTTGCCGATGATCGGGTCGGCATCCCAAGCCGCGCCATGACGGACGCCCCGGAACCGACCACCGCCCGCGGCAATCTCGGCCTCGAGCACGCCGGCCACGCGATCGCCCAGCGTGAGATCGGCGAAGCCCACGATGCCCGCGCAGATCCGCGTCGATCCATAGAGGCCGCTGTCGCTCATGGCGGCGATGCCGGCGCAGAACTGGACCTCGCCCACCGGCCGCATCTCGGCCGGGCCGGCGGCGCGATACATCGAGTGGCATTCGTTGAACACCGTTGCCACGACGTTATGGCCGGAGGCGAGTTCGGCGAGGAATTCGTCGAGCAGATAGCGGTAACCGGGCATGTCCCACAGATGATGGTGGGTATCGACGATGGCGAGATCGGGCTCGAGCACCGGCTCGGGCGCGGCCTTGGCCAGCCACGCTGCGTCGGGCACGAAGATGCGTCCGAACGGCGTCGGCGCCGCCGGATCGCGCTTCGTCTGGAACATGCCGGCCAACTGGGCGCCGGGCTTTCCATTCTCGTTTGCCATCCTGGTCTCCTTTGCCGGCGAGCCTAGCCGATCCGGCCTCTCACGCCATCGCGAGTTCTCGCTGACGGCACGCCGTGCTAGGGCTGGAGTTCGAATTGATGGGGGATCGATGACCGAGAAATTCCGCAGCCTGGCACTGGCGCTGCTGCTTTCCCTGGCCGCGGGCGGCGCGGCCGTGGCGCAGACCAACCTGCGAGTCGGCCTTGCCGAGGATCCCGACATTCTCGATCCGTCGATGGCGCGCACCTATGTGGGACGCATCGTCTTTGCTTCGATCTGCGACAAGCTGTTCGACATCGACGAGAAGCTCAACATCGTGCCGCAGCTCGCCCTCAGCCAGGAGACCTCGGCCGACGGCATGACGATGACCATCAAGCTGCGCCCCGGCGTGAAGTTCCACGACGGCGAGCCGATGGACGCGACGGCCGCCAAGTACAGCCTCGACCGCCACCTGTCGTGGAAGCAATCGGTGCGCAAGAGCGAGCTGAGCTCGGTCGACTCGGTCGAGGTCGTCGATCCGCTGACCATCAAGCTCCACCTCAAGGCGCCCTTCTCGCCCTTGCTTTCACAGCTCACCGATCGCGCCGGCATGATGGTCTCGCCCAAGGCCGCCGAAGCCGAGGGCGACAAGTTCGGCCTCCATCCGGTCTGTGCCGGTCCGTACAAATTCGTCGAGCGGGTCCAGCAGGACCGCATCGTGGTCGAGAAGTTCGCCGACTACTGGAACAAGGATCAGGTGTTCATCGACAAGATCACCTATCTCCCGATCGTCGACGGCACGGTGCGGCTGGCCAACCTGAAGTCGGGCGGCCTCGACCTGATCGAGCGCCTGCTGGCGACCGACATCAAGTCGGTGCGCGACACGCCCAAGCTCAAGCTCAGCAAGGCTGTGTCGCTGGGCTACTTCGGCCTTTTGATGAACGTCGGCAACGGCCCCAAGGGCAACACGCCGTTCGGCAAGGACGCGCGCGTGCGCCAGGCCTTCGAACTGTCGATCGACCGCGAGGCCATCAACCAGGTCGTGTTCAACGGCGAGTTCGTGGCGGGCAACCAGTGGGTCAGCCCGCAGAATTCGTATTATCAGGAGAAATTCCCGATCCCCAAGCGCGACGTGGCCAAGGCCAAGGCGCTCTTGAAGGACGCGGGAGTCACCACACCGGTCACGCTCGACTTCCTGGTGCCGAACGGGCCTGAGAACCGCGCGGTCGCGGAGATCATCCAGTCGATGGCGGCCGAGGCGGGCTTCGACGTCAAGATCCGCGTCACCGAGTTCGCGACCTCGATCAAGTCCGCCGAGGACGGCGACTACCAGCTCTACGAGTTCGGCTGGAGCGGCCGCGCCGATCCCGACGGTAACTCCTTCATCATCCAGGCTTGCAAGGCGTCGCTCAATTATGCCGGCTACTGCGACAAGGACGTCGACGCCTGGCACCTCGAAGCGCGCACCAAGACCGATCCGGCCGAGCGCAAGAAGGCCTACGAGAAGATCACCGCCAAGGTCCTGGCCGACGGTGACTTCCTGTTCCTCTATCACCCGCAGGTCCTGATCGCCTACACCGACCGCGTCGAAGGCTACAAGCCGATGCCCGACGGGCTGGTGCGCGTGATCGGTCTCAAGCTGAAGTAGACATGGCGATCACCTGGACAATCGCGCACGCCTCGCGGTGGCGCGCGGCGCGGACACGATCGTCCTGCGGGACATGGAGCGCTATCTCGACGATGTCGTGGTGTCGGGCGCATTGCCCTACGCCAAGATATTCGACCTCGGCACCGCGAAATGGACGCCGGACGACGCCGACATGATGGCTCTGGGCGCGCGCATCCGCGCCTATCCGGCGATCGGAAAGTTCGGACCGCTCGCCATCATCGCCGCGTCCGATACGCTGAATCAGCACGCGCAGATGTTCGCTACCCTGGCCGACGTCGAACGGCCGTTGCAGATCTTCCGGGCGGAGGAACCGCCCGGAAATGGCTGGCGGAGTTCAGCACCTAGGCTCAGTCCCGCATGAAGCCTTCGAGTTCGCCGGCTGCCCAGGCGAGCGTCTTCTCCATCGGCTCGCCCCTATAGTAGCGCACGGCCATCTGGGTCTGTGTCGCCTGCGTGTAGATGCGCTCGGCGATCGAGTGCGGCGCCGGCGCGCCCGCCACCGACAGCGTCTGGTGGCTGTACGGATTGGCGTAGTGATAGAGCGTGCCCTTGGGCGGCCCTTCCTCGGCCCACACCTTGAAGGTCGTGAGGTTGGCGAACGACGGCAGGTCGTAGCCGCCGCTGGCGATCACCATCTTCTCAGCGGAGGCCGGTTGCGACAGCCAGGTGAGCAGGCTCTTGGCCGCGGGCACGTTCTTGCTGAAGTTCCAGATGCCCCAAAAGTACGGCGTGAACGGCGCGAAGCGGCCTTTGGGACCGGCGGCGAAGCCGTGCGTCCACAGTTGCTCGGCGACCTTCGGCGCGTCGCGCTTGGCAACGGCCCAGGCACTGGGCGGGTTCATGATCAGCGAGGCCTGGCCTGAGACCAGGAACTTGTTGTTCGAAGCGTCGTCCCACGCCGGCACGTCGGGCGGCATCACCGCCATCAGTCGCTTGTAGAACTCGAGCGACTGGCGCACCGCGTCGGACTTCACCGTGATCTCACCCTTGGCGTTGACCAGCATCGCCCCGAAGCCATGGAAGACCGCGCCCGCGGTGTCGACGTTGTCGGCCGTCGTGCCGAGACCGATACCGAAAGGATGACCGCCCTTGTTGCAGGCCTCGGCGGCCTTCAGGAACGTCTCGAACGTCCAGTCGTCGGCCTTGGGCGGCGCGCCGGCGGGATACATCGCCTGCATGTCGAGGCCCGCATAGGTCTTCATATAGTCGAGCCGCGAGCACGGGCCCTTGATCTGACTACCCACCGTCGCCGGCACTGCGACCCACGTGCCTTTGAGATGGCCGAGATATTCGACGGTGGCATTGACCGCGCCGTTCTGCTGGATGAGCGGCGTCATCACATCGTCGACCGGCACAAGCTGGGTGGCGTAGCGCGAGGGCAGCCACGTCGACAGCGCGATGATGTCGTGGCCGGACTTGGCTTGCGCCTCCGCAGCCCCCGTCAGCAGCATCTTGTTGCCCTGCGAGGTGATGTAGTCGATCTGGACGTCGACCTTTTCCCTCTCTGACCATTCCTTCACGAGCGCGGTGGTCGCGTCATTGGCGTTGGGGACCCAATGATCCCACATCGCCAGCGACAGTTTTCCGGCGGCATGGGCGCCGCGCACGAAAGGCGCTGCAACAAACGCGGCCGAGGCCGTGGCGGTCCCGGCGATGAAACGACGACGCGCAATCCGACGAGTTGAAGTCATTTTATCCTCCCAGATTATCGTCCCTGTGCGTGGCCCTCATTGGGGCCTTGCGGGAACGCTGGCCCGTTGCACCTGCATCGGCAATGAAATTCCGCAGATCGGTACATATATGTGTACCAAAATCTGTGGAGGCTTCGGCGGGCAGCCGACCGTTGCACTGCAGCAAGCGCCACTGCAGGATCGCGCCGGCTCGAGCAGAGCGTTGGGCCAAGGAGTGAGGGGCGATGCGTAATCTTGTAGGCGCGCTGGCCACAGCATTGTCGGCCGTGGCGCTGGCTCTCCCGGCTCCCACGCCGGCCTTCGCCTGGGGCGCGACCGGGCACGAATTCGTCAGCGGCCTGGCCGCCGAAGCTTTCCCCGAGGAGCTGCCTGCGTTCCTGCGCACGCCGGCCGCCGTCGCCGACATCGCCGTGTTCGGCCGCGAGCTCGACCGCTCGAAGGGCTCCGGCGATCCGCACGACGCCGAGCGCGATGCCGGGCACTACGTCCATCTCGACGACGAGGGCAAAGTGGGCGGGGTCCTGACGCTCGATGCCCTGCCGGTCCGGCGCGAGGCCTACGACACCGCGCTGCGTACCAAAGGCGTCAGTCAATACAACACGGGCTATCTGCCCTACTCGATCGTCGAGGGCTGGCAGCAACTGGTGAAGGACTTCGCCTACTGGCGCGCGGCGTCAGTCGCCGCGAAGAACGCGGCAAGCGAGGCCGACCGGGCCTGGTTCGATGCCGATCGCCAGCGCCGCGAAGGGCTGATCATCCGCGACCTCGGTGTCTGGAGCCACTACGACGGCGACGCCAGCCAGCCGATGCACGTCTCGATTCACTTTGCCGGCTGGGGGCCGTATCCGAACCCGCAGGACTTCAGCATGGCGAAGTCGTTGCGCGAGGATTACCAGAGCACCTTCGTGCGAGCGCGTATCAAACGCGCCGATGTAAAGAGCGAGATGGCGCCCTATCAGGCCTGCACCTGCACGATCTGGGACCGCATGCGCGCGGTGATTCTCGCGAGCCACCGCACCATCGTCCCGTACTTCGAACTCGAGAAGCAGGGCGCCTTCCAGGGCGACGCCAAGGCCGGGATCGCCTTCACCAACACGCGGCTGGCGTCGGGCGCCTCCGCCGTGCGCGACATGGTGGTGGACGCCTGGCGCGCGAGCGTCGACGCGAACGTCGGCTATCCCCAGATCAAGCTGCGCGATATAGAGGACCACAAGGTTATCCTCCAGCGCGATGATTTCGGCCGCGATTGAATTGTCCCCAGTCGCAATTCAGCCCTCTGTAATGTCCATGCTTTACAAAGTTTGTGCGTCGCCGGGTAACACACTTCCACGAAGTGAACCCGCGATGAGAGTGCGATTTCGTCTATGAGCCTGACTTTCAACCTCGCCGCCCTGCTCAACGTTCTCCTGGCCGCCGCCGGAGTCTGGGCGACCTTGCCGGAGCTGCGCGGACGGCCGGTCAAGCTGTGGCGCCTCGGGCTGCCGCCGTTCTTCTGCACGGTGTCGTCGATCGTGATGCTGGCCAATACGCCGACGCCGCACCTGGTCGAGTTCATGTGGGTGATCGCCGGTGGGCTGGGACTTGCCGCGGGCTTCTTCGTCGGCAGCCGCGTGAAGATCGAGACCGACCAGATGTGGGGCCTCGTTCAGCTCGATCGATCCTATGCCGGGCTGGTGGCCGCCGGCTGCATCCTGCTGCTGGTACTCACCGATTCGGTGGCCTTGCTGTTGGGCCATGGCCTGTGGGCACCAGGCATGGACCCGGCGGAGGGCGCGGCCCTCTTGGCGGGTTTCCTCGACGGGCGCACCTGGAAGATGGCAGCCAACGCCGTGCGCTCGCCGCACGCCGATCTCAACGACCAGTAGCTGTCAGCAGCTACCAGTAGCTAGTGCTGTCCTGACGGCTGGGTCGCTCCCAGCGCATCGACCTGGAATTCGATATCGACCTTGCCGGCCTTCTCGAACACCAGCGTCGCCGGCACGTTCTGGCCCTTCACGAACGGCGCCTTGAGATCGATGAACATCACGTGGTAGCCGCCGGGCTTCAGTTCGACGGTCTGTCCCGGGGCCAGGGCAACGCCGTTCTCGAGCTCACGCATGCGCATGACCGCGCCATCCATCCTCATCTCGTGCATCTCGACCTGCTTGGCGGCGGGACTCTGGATGGCGACCAGCCGGTCGGGCGCATCACCCTTGTTGGCGAGCGTCAGGAAGCCGCCGGCCGAGGGCGCCGTCGAGGGCGTCGCCCGCGACCACGGATGTCCGATCTCGATGGAGCCCACTTTGTAGTCGTGGGCGAAAGACGGTGTCGCGGTGAGCGACACCGCCAGCACGGCGGCGGGAAGGAGTAATTTCATGTCCCGAGCTTATCGCGCCGCCGCCGCCGGCGCACGACGCGACAGTCGGACGCGTCAGGCCGTCGCGAGCGGATCGGCCCCGTAGGTATTGGCTCCCGTCGTTCCCTTCAGGAACCCGCATTCGATCAGGTACCAGAGGCCACCGATCACCGGCACAAGGGCGATGAGCACCCACCAGCCGCTCTTGCCGCGGTCGTGCCAGCGCTTCACCGCGACCGCCAGACCGATCCAGAAGAAGACGATGAAAAACAGAAGGCCGATGATCCCCATGACACCGAGCGACGACATGTCGACCGCGGTCGGATCCCCCGACATCATGGCGCCGCCGCCGGCGATGCCGAAGACGATCGCCTCGACGACGCACAGGCCGATATTGACCAACCAGAACTTGGCGCGGTTCACGCGGCCCTGGAAGCTGAACAGCAAGTCTTTCATTTTGGTGTCTCCCCACAAGACAAGACACACGGGAACGTGTGCCTTGTTTTCAAGTCTGCCCTGTCGCTTATAGTGCAACCATGACTTTGCAGCGCGCCGCCCTGTGGGCAATCGTGATTGCAGCCACGATGTACCTGCTCGTGGCCGGGCGTGGCCTGCTTTTGCCCGCCGTCCTCGGACTGGTGCTCTGGTACATGATCGATGCACTGGCCGACGTCATCGAGCGGCCGCGCATCGGCGACCTGAAACTACCGCGGCCGCTGGCCCTTGTGGCGGCGATCTGCGCCATGAGCGGCCTGTTCTGGATCGTCGGCCGTACTGTGAGCCGCAACGTGACCGCCGTCGCCGCCGCCGCGCCCAACTACGAAGGTCGCCTGCAGCATCTGATCGATCAGGGCGCGCACATGATTGGCGTCGAGACGGCGCCGACGATCAGCCAGTTGTTCGACCGCATCAGTCTCGCCGATACGCTGGGCAGCCTCGCCGCCGCGCTCGCGTCGGTCGTGAGCGTGACCGGGATCGTGCTGATCTACGCCGGCTTCCTGTTCGTCGAGCAGGTCCATTTCCGGCGCAAGCTCGCCATCATCTTCGCCGCCAGCGACCACGAGGCGCGCGTACGCTCCGTGCTCGACCAGATCGATCGCGACATCCGGATCTACATCCGCATCAAGACGACGCTCGCGGTCGTCACCTCGGTGCTCGCCTATTCGGTGATGGCCTGGATCGGCGTCGACTTCGCGGCCTTCTGGGCGGTGATGGTGTTCTTCTTCTATTTCATCCCGACCGTCGGCTCCATCCTCGCCATCGTGGCCCCGGCCCTGCTCACCCTGGTGCAGTTCGACCATCTGTCGCCATTCCTCATCGTGCTGTTCGTGATCGGCACCATCCAGATCGTGATGGCCAACGTCATCGAGCCGGCGATGATGGGCCGTTCGCTCAACCTCTCGCCGCTCGTCGTCATCTTCTCGCTGGTGGTGTGGGGCACGATCTGGGGCGTCGTCGGCATGTTCCTGTGCGTGCCGATCATGGTCGTCCTGCTGATTGTGCTGGCGCATTTCAAGGTCACGCACCCGATCGCGGTGCTGCTCTCCGCCGACGGCAAGGTTCCAGCCCCGTCGGACTAGCACCGTCGGATTGACCGGGAGTCCTAGGGCGCGGCCGCCGGATCGGCCTGCAGGATCAGCGCCTTGCCGTCGCCGTCGGGCGCGATGTGCAGGAACGGCACCTGCAGGGCCGACGCGCCGCTGAACTCGCGGTCGATCTCGTCGAACAGCCGGACATAGAGCTTCCATTCCACCGCGCCCGGATCGAGCGGCACGCGCGCGGCCTCGCGCCAGTCGAGCGCGCGCACGCCGCTTTGCAGCGTGTGGTCTTCGGTGCGATCGCGTTCGAGCGTCGCCTCGAACCGGCCGATGGTGGCGGTCTTCGCCGTCTTGCTGGCGGGCTTGGCGGTGACGACGATGCAGATCTGGCCCGGCTTGCCGTCGTCCGAGAACTCGACCGATCCACCGTTCAACGTCGGATCGGGAACGTCGTCCTGGGAGGCGAGCTTCTCGACCACGACGACCCGGCGCCGGTTCATGTCGAAGCGCCACCCCTCGGGCGGATCGAAGCAGCGCTGGACCCAGCGCACCTCTCCCGGGCCGCCGCGGGCGAGGATCTCGGGCGACACCAGGGTCTGCGATTCCGGCACCGTCGTGCGCACCTTCTGGTCGAGCGCGAAAGAACCCGGTCGATCGGGAAGGACGGTGAAGAGCAATTCGAAGGGGACCGTCCGAGACTCGCGCCGGACGCCCAGCACGCCCGTCACGAACGTCGTACGCGCGGTCTCGGTGGCGAAGGCGGCCCGCGGCACGGCGAAGCGCAGGCGTTCGGGGGACACCTGCGCGGTGCCGCGCCATGTGCCGATGGTGAGTGTCGGCGGCTCACCCCCCTCGGGAACGAGGCGCAGGCCCACGACCTCGATCGACACCGGCGGGTCATCGTCGCTCGGCGCTGCAAAGGAAGGGGCGTAGCGTGGCACCGTCGGCACCGTCGGTTCCGCCGCCGGCTTGCCGCCGGGATCGATCCGCACCGCCGCGTCGCTCGGCGGCGCCGTGGGAGTGCCGGGCGCCAGGGTAAGCTCTCCTGTGGCGCGGCGTGGCGGCACGAAGGTCGGCGTGAAGGAGAGGATCAGCGGCTGCTCGTCCTTGCCCGCCATTTGTTCGAGCGCCTGCTGGGCCGGCTTGGTCGCCGCCAGGACCAGCTGGCGGGCGCCCTCGCCGGGCCGCGCCAGCGCGTCCTTCAGCGCCGCGTCGAGCGTATCGGCCGCGGCGAAGGCCTGCTGGCGTTCGACCGGCAATCGTCCGAACGGGCGCTCGCGATCAGCCTCGCCGCGGACGAGCAGCGCATCGGAAAGAAGACTGGCCACGCGGAACGACTGCAGCAATCCGATCCGCGCCTCGCCGTCGGCACGGGCCTGCAGGGCAGCGCGGTCAGCCCGCAGCGTGCCCAGCCTTTCGCCCACGGTCGGGCCGCCATCGTGCCCGCCGTCCCGCAGGTACGGCAGACCGATCGCGACCGCCGCGACCAGGGCGCCAACCACCAACGCGGCGCCAAGGATCCAGCGCAGGGCTTTCACATCAGTACGAGAACAGCACCGGCAGCGGTGAATTCAGGATGAGGTGTCGCGTCATGCCGCCGAAGATCATCTGGCGGAGACGGCTCTGCGTGTAGGCCCCCTTGACGATCAGGTCGGCGCCGACCGCCTTGGCGGTGTCGACGATCGTCTGGCCGGCCGAACGGTTGCCCGGCTTGGCGTGCTGGCTCGTCACGTTGAGACCGTGCGCGGCGAGCGATGCCGCGATCTCCGCCGAGGTCGGGCCGGGCACCATCGCCCCGTCGACGCTCAACACCTCGATCGCCTCGGCGCGACTCATCACCGGCATGGCGAGCGAGATCGCCCGCGCACTTTCGGTCGAGCCGTTCCAGGCGAAGAGGATGCGCTTGCCGACCATGCCGTTGTAGCCGGGTGGCACGACCAGTACGGGCCGGCCGGAGTCGAACAGCGCCGTCTCGAAGACGCTTTCCGGCATCTTGGGCAACGCGCCGGGCTGCGGCATCACGATCAGGTCGTAGGCACGACCGATGATCCCGATTGCCGTCGGCCCGCTGTCGTCGGCCGAACGCCATTCCGACTGGAGCCCAGTCGCACGCTGCTCGAACGCCTGCTTCACTGCGGCCACGCGCTGACGCTCTTCAGCATCCTCCGCGAGACCGCCGCCGATGGGAGCACCCATGCCCGCATCGGCCCACGCCATACTCATCACGCCATAAGACGGCGGCTCGAGCCCGATCAATCGGGCACTGAAAGTCCGCGCTATCTTCGACGCCAGCTCGAACGCGGACGGATCTTCCGCCGTCCAGGCCATTGTCAGAATTGACTTCATGACACGCCTCCCTGTTGCCGGACGATAACACGCAACGCGCCTCGCCCGGGGAATGATGCAGATGATACAATAGTCGTATTGAAGACGTTAATTGTTTCAATATCTTACCAGCAATATCTCAACCGTTTCTTGAGATACGGGGCAATTTTAGCCCTGCGTTTGTACCGACCCTCGCCCCGGAAACCCAGATCCGGCGCGAAGGCCAGTAGAGGCGCTCTAATTGGACCAATGACTTTCATTTGGAGATACAAATGCTGTCCATCTTCCGTAGCCTGATGAAGAACGACCGTGGCGCCACCGCCATCGAGTACACGCTGATTGCCTCGCTGATCGCCGTTGCGGCGATCGCCGCCATGGGCACCGTCGGTAACAAGATCAACACCGTGCTCGGCAACGTCTCGAACGCGATGGGCTAAGCCAAATCCCTTCGGGGGCAACGATGGGCGGTCCGGAGACGGGCCGCCCATTTTCGTTGGTGGCGCATCTTCTCGGTACCGTTCCTGGGCCACCACGACAAAGATTACCAATGTTACGTTGCAGTGTTGGGACGGTGGCGTACGCTGAAGCCACACCGACCGGGAGCGTGAACGTGCCGCCCATCGTCCGACGTCTCTTCGACAATCAGCAAGCCGCGACCCTGATCGAGTATTCGCTGATCGTCGCCCTGATCGCGACGGCCACGGTCACGGGAATCACCAAGGTTGGCGATGGCATGCGCAATGTCATGATCGCCGCAGCGAATGCGATGAACTGATGACGATCCTCGCCCTTCTGCTCGCCGACCAGCGCGGCACCGTCTTCGTACGCTACAGTTCGCTGGCGCTGCTGATCGCCATTGCCGCGATCGCCGTGCTCAGCCGCACGAGCGGCCACATCCCGAACTGATCTCCCGAGGTCGTCGCCTGTCTCAGGCGATCCCAGCCGCCGTCGGGACGATCCAGGCAAACCGGTCGGACAGCGCCGCCAGCGTGATGCGGTTGATCGCATCGGCCGCCACCGTGGCGCCACCGGTCGCGTCGGGCAGGTCGCGCGTCGCCACCGTGTCGGCAGCGACCGTGCTCATGAAGCCGTGATCGGTCGCCGAACGGACCGTCGCCGAGACGCACATGTGGGTCATGAAGCCGCCGACGATCAGGTTCTTGCGGCCGCTCGCCTGCAGCTGCTTGGCCAGCTCGGTGCCGGCGAAGGCATTGGGCAGGCCCTTGTCGATGATCGCCTCGCCGTCGCGCGGCGTGAGCTGCTTCACGATCTCGAAGCCGCTGAGCGTCGGATTGAACGCCTTGCCCGCGGGCGAGCCCTTGTGGCGAACATGAATGATCGGGGCCGCGGCCTTGCGCGCCTTCTCGAGCAGCACGGCGAGTGCATCGACGGCGGGACCGACGCCGGTGAGCGGCAGGAGGCCGTCGGTATATTCCCTCTGCGCATCGATGATCACGAGAACGCCGTTGGCCATCGTTGCCGGGGTGGGCGACGCTCCGGCCATCTGCAGCATGGTCATCGCCATGTTTTGAACCTCGACTACTAAACGGTTGTAGAATGCTTGTTTGTATCAACGCCCAAGACGCTGCAATTTGCAAGCACAAGCACATGCCGAAAAATGCAACTCACCTTCACCCGAGATTGCGTTTACGTAAGCGTCAACGTTAGGAAGAAGCATGAAGGCAATCATCGTCGGCGGCGGAGTCATGGGACTCGGCACCGCATGGAATCTCGCCAAGAGCGGCCACGACGTCGAGCTGTTCGAGCAGGGGCCGCTGCCCAATCCACTGGCCTCGTCGATGGACGAGCACCGGCTGATTCGTCACCCCTACGGCAATCACACAGGCTATGCGCGTTTGATCGACGACGCCTTCGCCGCATGGGACGAGCTGTGGCGCGATCTCGGCCAGCGCCTCTATGCCGCGACGGGCACGCTCGCCCTCACCGGCAATGGCGCGGACTGGGCCGAGCGATCGGCCGAAAGCCTGCAGGCGATCGGCCGGCCGATGACCGAGCTGGCGCTCGACGAACTGCCGCGCCGCTTTCCGATGCTCAATTCCACAGGAGTCGAGCATGCCTATTGGCTCGACACCGGCGGCGTGCTGTTCGCCCAGGACATCACCTCTGCGCTGGCCCACCACCTCGGTCAGCAACCGAACGTCCGGCTTCACTCCTATACGCCGATCCGCGCCGTCGACCTCGAGCACGGCCGCGTCACCACCGAGAGCGGCACCGTCCACTCCGCCGACGTGGTGATCGTGGCGGCGGGCGCCTGGGTCGGCCGGCTGCTCCCTCCGGCCGGCGCGAGGCTCGTGCCGTCGCGCCAGGTCGTGATCTATTTCCGCCTGCCAGACGAGGCGCGCGCTGCCTGGGCGCAGGGACCGATGGTGATCGACAAGACCGGCGAGGTCGGTCTCTACCTCGTGCCGCCGCATGACGGGCGCGGCATGAAGGTCGGCGATCACGAATTCAGCCGGCGCGGCGATCCCGATGCCGCGCGCGAGGCCACGGAAGCGGAGATGAGGCCGCTGCTCGATCGCTGCGCCAGCCTGCTGCACGGCTTCGACCGGTGGCGGATCGACCGGCTGAAAGTCTGCTTCTACACGGTGACCGAGGACGAACGCTTCGTCGTCGAGAAGCAGGGCGCGCGGGGCTGGCTGATGTCGCCCTGCTCCGGCCACGGCTTCAAGTTCGGCGCGCTGATGGGCAAGGAACTGGCCCGCACCATCGTCTCGGAGCGCGATCCGGCCGCGCACGCGCGCTGGGCAGCCGGTCTCGAAGGCGATACAAAATAGCCTCGATTGAGGAGAGGAAACGACATGGCATCCGGCAAGCGCGGCGCTAAGAGCACGCCCAAAAAGACCGCCGACAAGAAAGCCACCGGCATGCGCCAGGGCCTGGCAACGTATGGCGACGCAGGTTTCTCGCTGTTCCTGCGCAAGGCGTTCCTGAAGGCGGGCGGATACACCGACGAAGCGCTCGACCGGCCGATCGTGGGCATCACCAACACCCACAGCGACTACAATCCCTGCCACGGCAACGTGCCCGACCTGATCGAGGCGGTGAAGCGCGGCGTGCTGATGGCCGGCGCCATGCCGATGGTCTTCCCGACCATCTCGATCCACGAGAGCTTCTCGCACCCGACCAGCATGTTCCTGCGCAACCTCATGTCGATGGACACCGAGGAGATGATCCGCGCCCAGCCGATGGATTCGGTCGTACTGATCGGCGGCTGCGACCAGACCCGGCCCGCCCAGCTGATGGCCGCCGCGTCGGTCGACAAGCCCGCGGTCGTGCTACCGGTCGGTCCGATGCTGGTCGGCCACTTCAAGGGCGAAGTGCTCGGCGCCTGCACCGATTGCCGCCGCCTGTGGGGCCAGTATCGCGCCGGCACCTTCTCCGAACAGGACATCGAAAAGGTGAGTGAGCGTCTGGCGCCGACCAAGGGCACCTGCATGGTGATGGGCACCGCCAGCACCATGGGCTGCATCGTCGAGACGCTCGGCATGGGCCTGCCCAACTCGGGCTCGATTCCGGCCACCCATTCCGACCGACTGCGTGTCGCCGAGGCGACCGGCAAGCTCGCCGCCGAAATGGCCGTGAAGCAGGGCCCGAAGCCCAGCGAGATCATGACCAAGGCTGCGTTCCGCAACGCCCTCACCGTGTTGCAGGCGATCGGTGGCTCGACCAACGCGCTGGTTCATCTCACCGCCGTGGCGCGCCGTCTCGGCATCGACATCGAGCTCGAGGAGTTCGACCAGATCGGCCGCAACGTGCAGGTGCTGGTCGATCTCAAGCCCTCGGGCGACCACTACATGGAGCATTTCCATTGGGCCGGCGGCAACTCGCGCCTGATGAAGGAGATCCGCAAGACGCTCGACGAGAAGTGCAAGACCGTTGCGGGCAAGACGATCAAGCAGGTGATCGACGCGGCCGAAATGGTGCCGGGCCAGACCGTCATCCGCACCTCGAAGAACCCGATCAAGGAGACCGGCGGCATGGCCGTGCTGCGCGGCAACCTCGCCCCGCGCGGCGCCGTGATCAAGCATGCCGCGGCAACACCCGCGCTGCTGACGCACACCGGCCGCGCCGTCGTGTTCGACTCGCTGGAGGACCTCGCCGCGCGCGGTGACGATCCCAATCTCGACGTGAAGGCCGACGATGTCCTTGTGCTGCGCAATGCCGGCCCCAAGGGTGCGCCCGGCATGCCGGAAGCCGGTTCCTTCCCGATCCCGATGAAGCTCGCCCGCGCGGGCGTGAAGGACATGATCCGCATCTCCGATGCGCGCATGAGCGGCACGGCCTTCGGCACCATCGTTCTGCACATCGCGCCGGAGTCCGCCGTCGGCGGCCCGCTGGCGCTGGTCAAGACCGGCGATCGCATCACGCTCGATGTACCCAAGCGCAAGATCGAGTTGCTGGTCTCGGCCAAGGAGCTCGCCACGCGCAAGAAAGCGTGGAAAGCACCGCCGCCGCATCCCGGCAGCGACCGCGGCTACACCGGCCTGTTCCACAAGACCGTGCTGCAGGCCGACGAAGGCGTCGACTTCGACTTCCTGGGGCCGGCCAAACCGTGACGGAGACTTCTCTCCCGAAGATCTCCGTTGTCGTCACCTGCTACAACACGCGCGACTATATCGCCGACGCGATCCGATCGGTCGCGCGGCAGACGCTCGGCGACTTCGAGTGCGTGATCGTCGACGATGCCTCGACCGACGATTCCGCCGCCGTCATCCAGAAGACGCTCGATGAGTTGAACGACAGTCGCTTCTCGCTGGCCCGGCTGGAGAAGAACGTGGGCCAGACCGGCGCCACGCGGCGCGGGCTGCAACTCACCAAAGCCCCGTTCGTCTGCTTCCTCGATTCGGACGACCTGTGGCACGAGACTTTCCTCCAGCGCCATCTCGCCGCCCATCTCAACGAGAGCTACGCCGTGGGCTTCACCGCCTGCAATGCGCGCCTGATCGACGGCACCGACACACTCATCGCCGGCACGGTTTACTGGTTCGGCAAAGACCGCGCGGTCGCCGACCGGGGTGTGGCCTTCGCTCCGATCGATGCCGCGCGCGTGCCCACCATCGACACCGAGAAGAAGACGGTGACCTGGCAGCCGCAGACGCCGTACCGGCTCTACACCAAGCGGCTGGTCCACTGGGTCTGGGTCTCGACCTCGTCGATGATGTTCCGCCGTTCGCTGATAGACCTCGTCTTCCCTGACGACGACGAGACCTATCGCCTGCACATGGATTTCTACATCGTCGTCATGGCCCAGATGGTGTCGGGCTCGCTGCTGATCGACGAGGCGCTCTATTCCTATCGCCTGCATGGCCGCAACTTCGCCGCCAACAACCCCGTCCTGGGCGGCCGGCTGCATATGTCGGCCCGCAACTGGGGCGACACTTACGCCACCATGCTGGACCGCATGCTGGGCGCCATGGTCCGGCATGGGGACAGATTCGCAGCGGCCCTGGGAGACCGGCAATACCGCAAAATGCTGCTCCGCATGCAGGCAGCGCGTAAACCCATACTCATTTCATGGATTTGGGTGCTTCGCAGTATTTTAGCGTAGCACTCCCCCTGCACCATTGTGGAACCGCACCTTAGCCATGTATCTTCACGGCTTAGGGGAGCGCAGCGTTGATCCCAATAAGGCTAGTTTGGCGGCTTCTGGCAGTAGCAGGAGGGTGTGCCGGACTACTCGTCGGCGAGTTGGCTATCGCGCAGACAAAAGCGCCCGAACCGATCTCCGCAGCAGCGGATGATCTGTCGCGCCAGTATGACGCGGCGTTCCAGGAGATGCTGGCGCACCCGGCCGACCTGGACGTTCTGTTCAAGTTCGCTTCACTAGCCAGCAAGACCGGCGACCTTGAAGGCGCTGTCTCGGCGCTGGAGCGCATGCTGCTGATCAACGGCGACCTGCCGCGCGTCCGCCTCGAACTGGGTGTCCTCTACTACCGCCTCGGCTCTTATGAGGTCGCGCGTACCTATCTCGACAGCGCGCTCAAGTCGCCCAACCTGCCGCCGGACGTGCGTAGCCGCGCCGAGCAGTTCATGACCCAGGTGCAGAACCAGCAGAAGTCGTCGCAGTTCTCCGGCGAGGCGTTCTTCGGCTGGCGCTACCAGTCCAACGCCAACCTCGGCCCCGCCTCGGCGAACGTGCAGTTGTTCGGTCAGGTCGCCAACCTCAGCCAGAACTCGCTGGGCTCGCCCGACTGGGGCGTCGTCAGCACCGTGCAGCTGCGCCACCGCTACGATCTCGGCCGCCAGGACAATTCGGCGATCGAGACCCAGTTGACCGCCTACGCCAACCGCCAGTTCACGGTGCAGTCTGGCAACGTCTCTCTGCTCGACCTCATCAGCGGTCCGCGCTTCCAAGTGTTCAACGGCATCTTCGAAGATGTCACGCTGAAGCCGTTCGGTGCGTTCGGCGCCATCTGGGTCAACGACACACCCTATTATCCGAGCTACGGCGCGGGCCTCGAAGAAAGCGTGCTGCTCAGCGACCGGCTGCGCAACACCACGACCTTCGTCTTCCGCAAACACGACAACCAGAACACCTGGTACCTGCCGACCAACGTCCAGCTGCGTGGCATGGAATATTCGGGCAATTCGAACTTCCAGTTCCAGCTGAGCCCGATGGTCTCGGTCTACGGCATCGGCAGCGCCCAGCGCTTCCAGGCCGAGCAGGTTCAGTGGCAGAGTTACATGCTGTGGGGCCTGGGCGGCGGCATGTCGTTCAAGTTCGCCGACCCGGTGCTGAAGACCGGTCTGGCCTGGACCATCAGCCTGGCGGTGACCGAGCAATGGTGGACTTACGACGCACCCGATCCCACCGTCGACCCGAATACCATGCGGACTCAAAACGATATGATCGCCAATGTGGTGCTATCGGTCCCGTTCGACGATCGGACGACCTTTTCCCTGACCGGCAGCCGGTTCACGCGTGCGGCCTCGCTGCCCAACTATGCCTTCGAGAACAACAGTTTCATGTTCGGCGTGAGTTATCGCTTCTAGCAACACCCGAGAAGGAGACGGACATGGCGAAATCGACGCTGACCGGATTGCCTCTTGCAGGCGCGGCCCTCGCGGGCGCGCTGGCCCTCACACCTGCCGGAACCGCTTGGGCGCAAGCCTCGCGCGTCGGCGTCACCTCGGCGACCAACGGCGATCCGCTCGGCAAGCCGCCCAGCGATAACGAGCGCGTGCTGCGCATCGGCATCGACGTACAGGCCAACGAGGTCGTGACCACCCACGACAACGACCGCGCCCACCTGGTCTTCCTCGACGGCACGTCGCTCACGGTCGGGCCCAACGCCCAGCTCACCATCGACAAGTTCGTCTACGATCCCAACACCAAGACCGGCGATCTGGCGATAACGGCCACCGCCGGCGTCTTCCGCCTGGTCGGCGGCAAGATCAGCAAAAGCAATGCGATCACCATCGCCACGCCCTCCGGCACGATCGGCATCCGCGGCGGTATCGGGGTCTTCAGGATCACCGGAGGCAGCACGATCGCGGCCTTCCTGTTCGGCCACAACATGACCGTCTCCAACAACGGTCAGACGCAGAACGTGACGCGTCCCGGCTCCCAGGTGATGTCCAACTTCGGAGCGTCGCCCAGCCCACCCTCCCTGCTGCCGCCGGGTGGCCTGAGCGCCGCCATCAATTCACTCGAGACCGGCAACTCCAGCAACAACAACGGCGGCGGTGGCGTCGGTCAGGCCGACACGCGCGCCGCCTCGTCCGGCTTCTCCGGCACGAACACCGGTGGGCCGCCTCCGTCGGGCGTCACACCTCCTCCGCCGGGCCCACCTTCCGATCCTCGCCCTGGCCTACCTCCAATAACGCCAACGCCGACGGGAGGGGTGACGCCGGACCCGATCCCCAAGACCACGCAGACCCTGAAGGGCTTCGTCGGCGGTCTGGTCGTCCAGGGCAGTACGCACGGCCACATCACCACGACCCAGGTACCGCTCGCGGCGACCGCCCAGGCGGGTGACCTCACGCTCACCACCACCGCTTCGGACAGTACGGCGAAGGGCATCATCATCGTGCGCAACATCGATCGCACGCTGACCTCGCCCACGCTCAAGCTGCCGATCGGCGTCCAGGCGGGAAGCAGCTTCTTCCAGGACGACCAGAACTACATCTCCGGCGCGACGGCCGGCACAGGCACATCGACACCGTTGATCGGCCGGACGACTACCGTCACGCAGGACACGGCCCTGTACAGCAGCAACCAGATCCCCAGCAGTGCGCTGCCTTACGTCGGCACGGGATCCTGTGCCTGCGAGTTCCTGACCTTTGGCGAATGGCAAACCAAGGTCACCAGCGGCAACACGACCTACACCGTCTCGCAGGCGCCTTGGGTCGCCGGCACGGTCGCGGTCCAGTTGCCGAATACCGGCAGCGCCTCGTTCAGCGGCATTATGCTGGGTCAGGCTCAGAATTCCGGCAGCGCGATCCGGAACGTCACCGGCTCATATGGCATGAGCTATAGCTGGGGTCTCGGGGCTGGTAGCTTCGGCGCGTCGTTCGACAATAGAAGCTATACGGGCGCAGTGGTCGGCACCGGTGGCGCCAGCTTCACCGGCGCTTTCGCCGGCAGCGGCAATGTCGGCACCCTGGCGGGCGCGTTCTATAGTTCGCCAACTGCCGCTGTTGCGGGCCAGGCGGGCACGTTCGGCATCACCGGCTCTGGCTACGCCGCGTCGGGCATCTTCGCGGGCAACAAGAACTAGGCTTTGCGGCCGGCGATGAAGTCGGCGATGCCGGCGATGTCGTCGCGCCGGAACCAGGGCAAAGCCGTGTCGGCCGGCTTTGCATCGGCCGCGATAGCGGCAATGGCGGAATCGTTGGCGGCCAGCGACGGCACGTCGCCGGCACGCACCTCGATCTTGGGATGCGGCTCGCGTTTGTAGCCCTCGATCAGCACGATGTCCGTCGGCGCCAGGCGCGCCAGCACCTCTTCCAGCGGCGGATCGGCCTGCTCACGCATGATCGCGTAGCGCTGGCCGCCGACCAGGGCGACCTCGGTGGCGCCCGCGGCGCGGTGGCGAAAGGAATCGGTGCCCGGCCGGTCGATGTCGACGGCGTGATGGGCGTGCTTGATCGTGGCCACCGTCCAGCCGCGCCGCACGAACTCCGCGACCAGCCGCTCGGTCAGTGTCGTCTTGCCCGCGTTCTTCCAGCCGGTGACGCCGAACACGAACGGCTTCATTACGGCCCGATCCGGTCCGCGAGCGCATAGGCCGTGAGGCGGCTTTCGCGCACGAAGGCCACCAGCGCGATGCCGGCCTGCTCGGCGGTCGCGATGGCGAGCGACGTCGGCGCCGAGACCGCGGCGATGGCGGCAGCACCGATGGCCGCGGCCTTCTGCACCATCTCGTAGGAGCAGCGGCTGGTCACCACGACGAAGCCGCCGGGTGCTATGTCCATCCTGGCAATCGCGCCCGCCAGCTTGTCGAGCGCGTTGTGCCGGCCGACATCCTCGCGCACGGCGATCAAGGTGCCGTCCTTGTCGGCCCAGCCCGCCGCATGCACGGCGCCGCTTTCCTTGTTGAGAGGCTGCTGTCCGGGGAGCGCCGCCATGGCGCGCTGGATGGCACGGCGCGAGACCGTCGCCGCCTCCTTCACCGTCGCCACCGGCCGCATTGCCGCGTCGATACTGTCGACACCGCACAGGCCGCAGCCCGTGCGGCCGGCCAGCGTGCGCCGCCGCTCCTGGAGGGCGGCCATGCGCTGAGCCGCGATCTCGAGCTTCACCTCGATCCCGAGCGGGCTTTCGTCGACGTCGATGTCGTAGATTTCGGACGGCCTGGCGACCAGGCCTTCGGTGAGCGAGAAGCCCCGGGCAAAATCCTCGAGGTCCCGCGGGGTCGCCATCATCACGGCGTGGCTGATGCCGTTGTAGACCAGCGCCACCGCCACTTCCTCGACGACGACCTCGTCGATGGTCTCCTCGCCCGCCGCCGTCAGGCGACGCGCGGAGCGATGAACCGCGCCGCGCTCGCCCATGGCCGGCGGTAGCCTACTTGCCGGCGACGAGAGCGACTTCGCCGATACCGGCGGCGACGTTCAGGCCGACGCTGCCCTCGACGCTGACCGGCTGAAGGGTGATCTGCTTGTTGCTGCCACCGATCAGCACGTTGGCGCCGAGGCCGAGGCCCGCGGAGACCGAGGCCGTCACGCCGGCATAGCTGCCCGCGAGCGAGCCGTCGCTGATTGCGCCCGGCGCGAACACCAGCCACACGACATGCGCTTCCTTGGTGAAGCCGATGTCGACGCCATATTTCTTGATCGATCCCTTGTAGGGTTCGGCGATGCCGTCGGTGCGCGCGAACAGGCAGTTGAGGTCCTTCGACGAGCCGAAGACGAAGCCCACGCCGCCCGCGACGTTGCAGGTGAGCGAGCCGACGTTGACGCCGGACTTGCCGGTGGCCTGCGCCGTGCCGGGTGCTGCCGGCGCCTGCGCGTGGCTCTGCCCGTACTTCGCCGCGCCAACGATCAGCATTGCAGCTCCGAGAATTGCCCAGATCGACCGTTGCATTGCGAGTCTCCTCTGCCGGCCGAAATGGCCGTGCGGTTGGGGGCCGACCCTACACCGGATCGGCCGGTCGCCTCAAACCGGATAAAGGTATTACCGGTTGAAAATAGAGTGGCGGAAGAGAGTGGGAGTCGAACCCACTAAGAGCCGTCTGGCGACCCTCTCTGGCTTTGAAGGCCAGCCGCCCCACCGGGAGCGCTTCCCCTCCATCACCATGATTGCCTCAGAACCGTCACGGTGTCATCCCGCGATCGGGGGCCCGAACTGCTCGAGCTTTTGCGGCGCCGTGCGCCGGTGATCGCCACGCCGGATGGTGATGCCCTGGCGATCGAAGAATTCCAGGATCAGGATCGCCAGCTTGCGGCCGTTGTCGAGCTTGTCGCGGAAGTCGGCGGCGGTGAAGTCGCGGCCGAAGGAGTTCGCAATGCCGACCATCTCGGCCACTACCGGCCGCAGGAAGAACTGATCCGGCGCCACCTCAATCACGCGGCCAAGTTTGGCCAGCCGCTTCATCAGGCGACGCACGTCGACCTCGGGCACGCGATAGGAGTCGGCGAAGTCCCGCACCCGTGGCGGCTTGAAGCGCTCACTGGCGAGAACAGCGGAAATCTTGTTCCACAGTTCCTCGTCGCGCGCGCCCAACTTCAGTGAATGGCCGGGCAGGCGCACGACCGCGCCGTCGACCACGATGGTCTTGGCCTGGACTTCCGGGTCGAGCAGCGCGCGGAACACATCCGCCGGCCAGCGCTTTTTGGCCGCCACGCGCAGACGTTCGGGTGTCAGGCCGGGCGCGTCGGCGTTGCTTTGATGGAAGGCGGCGAGCGTCTCGACGAGATCCTTGCGGGCGTCTGCCAGGGTCGCATCCAGCAGGCCGAAACCACCAAGCTTCACGCCGCCCGCTTCCGCAAGCAGGCGATCGACTTCAGCGGGCCTGAGGTTGCGCGCCAGACCGAAGCGCTTCAGTTCGACGAAGCCGGTCTCGAGCCGCAGCAATTCCGACAGCACCGTCTCGTCACTCGCCCCTAAAGCCTCGACCTCGGCAAGCCGCCGCAGCGTGCGCCGATTGCGCGGCGGACCAAACGGATCGATCACCGCCGCACCGGCGATCGTGCGGGTGGCGGACGGATCGCGCAGCACCAGCCGGTCGCCGGCCAGCGCGCCGATCTTCTCTTCGAGCACGATCTGCGCCAGCCCCTCCGCACCCGGCGCCAGCCGGTCGCCCTGCAGCAACGCTACCCTGCCCATCACATGCGCGGCGCCAAGATGAACGTGCACCGGCGCCCAGTGCTTCAGCGGATCCTTCTCCGCCGTCAGCACCTTCAGCCGGACGTCGAACCGGTCGGTGGGTGCGTGCAGCTCGGCGCTCACGACCCAGTCGCCGCGGCGCACCGACTCCTTCGACAGGCGAGGCCCGCTGAGATTGAGCGCGCAGCGTTCGCCGGCCCGGCCAACCTCTGCCGCCTTGTTCTGCGCATGGAGCGAACGCACGCGCGCTTCCAGGCCGGAGGGCGTCAGCAGCACATGGTCGTCGACCCTGATCTCGCCCGCATGGATCGTGCCCGTTACCACGACACCGGCGCCCGGCAGCACGAAGCAGCGATCGACCGCCAGCCGCGCGAAGCCAGTGGCGCCGCGCCGGCTCTCACCCAACGCCAGCAGCTTGGTCTTCAACTCGTCGATGCCCTGCCCGGTCACCGCCGAGACGGGAATGATCTCGGCGCCCTTCAGCGACGTGGTCGAGATCAGCGTCTCGATCTCGGCCATGCGCTCCAGCATCTCGTCCTCGGTGGCGAGGTCGGATTTGGTGAGCGCCACCAGGCCGCGATCGAGGCCCAGCAGGTCGATAATCTGCAGATGCTCGACGGTCTGCGGTTTGATGCCTTCTGCGGCCGATACGACCAACAGCGCGGCGTCGATGCCGGTGGCGCCGGCCAGCATGTTGTGCACGAAGCGCTCGTGGCCCGGCACGTCGACGAAGCCCAGCTGCCGCCCGTCGCCCAGGTCGCTGTAGGCATAGCCCAGGTCGATGGTGATGCCGCGCGCCTTCTCTTCCTTGAGACGGTCCGCATCGACGCCGGTCAGCGCCTTCACCAGCGCGGTCTTGCCGTGGTCGATGTGACCCGCGGTACCGACGATCATGCCGCCATCGTCTCCAGCTGCGCCGCGAAGGCCGCCTCGTCGTCGAGCGTGCGCAGGTCGAACAGCAATGCGCCCTCCTCGATGCGGCCGATCACCGGCACCGGCAGCTTGCGGAAAGTATCCGCCAATTTGTCCAGACCCTTGCCGCGCGCACAGAGCGCGAACGACGGCAGCAGGTCGACTGGCAGAGCGCCCGAGCCGATCTGGCCGCGCACCGGCTGAAGGCCGGCTTGATAGGCTGTGCCGATCGCGGCGGCAAAGAGCGGCAACAGGCGCTCAGCCTGGGCGCGGATCTCGAGCGGCGGCCGCGCAAGCGACCGGATCGTCGGCAGACGCTGCACCAACCGCTCGGGATCGGCATAGAGCCTAAGGGTTGCTTCGAGCGCCGCCAGCCGCACCTTGTCGAGACGCAGCGCACGCTTCAGCGGGTTCTTGGCGATGCGCTCGATCAGCGCCTTCTTGCCGACCACGAGACCCGCCTGCGGGCCGCCCAACAATTTGTCGCCGGAGAAAGTGACGACATCGATGCCGGCCTCGATCGCCTCACGCGCTGTCGGCTCATGCGGCAGGCCCCAGGTCTCGAGATCGACCAGCGTGCCGCTGCCGAGATCCTCGATCAGCGGCAGGCCTTTGGCGCGTGCGAGCGGCACGAGCTCGGCGGCGCTCACCGAATGGGTGAAGCCCTGCACCGCGTAGTTCGACGGATGCACCTTCATGATCGCGCCCGTCTCGGGCCCGATCGCGGCTTCGTAGTCCTTGAGATGCGTGCGGTTGGTCGTGCCGACCTCGACAAGGCGGCAGCCGGCGCGGGCCATGATGTCGGGGATGCGGAAGGCGCCACCGATCTCGATCAATTCTCCGCGCGAGACGATAACTTCCTTGCCGGCCGCAAGTGCTGCCAGCACCAGCAGCACGGCGCCTGCGTTGTTGTTGACGGCGGTGGCCGCTTCCGCCGCCGTCAGCCGGCAGAGCCAGGGCGAGATGTGGTCGTCACGCTCGCCGCGGCCGCCGTCGGCCAGATCGTATTCGAGCGTCGTGGGCGAGCGCATGGCCGCGACCGCCGCCTCGATCGCTTCTTCGGCCAGCAGCGCGCGGCCGAGATTGGTGTGCAGCACCGTGCCGGTGAGATTGAAGACACGCCGTTGCGAAGGTTCGAGCAGCGGCGCCAGGCGAGCCTCGCACCAAGCCGCGCAAGCGGCCTCGTCGGCCACGTCGGGCGTGCCGCGTTTGGCCTCGACCCAGGCACGCAAGGTCTCGACCAGCAGCTTGTGGCCGGCGCGCTGCTTCAGCGGCCCCAGCAGGGGCCAACCGGCCATGCGGTCGATGGAGAGCGGACGAGGAGGAGTGGCGCCTTCGGCGCGGTCGGCACGCGACACGTTGTTTCCCTGGGGCTTAAGGCCTGCCCCAAGATATGGCTGCGGAGGCGGGTCTCGCAACCCGCCTCCAACAGGCCATTTCGTTAGTGCGTGGCGGCCGCGATGGCGGTGCCGACGCGGACCAGGACCAGAACGGCCGAAGCCGACAGGCCGATCAGAAGGGCCATACGGATCTGCGAGCCGCCGAAATCGTCGGCGAGCAGCGAACGGCCGAACGCGAGTGCGCGAGCAACGTGCATCATTTTGAAATCCCCAAGATAGAACCCCGCCGGCCGGTGGGAACGAACCCCTTCGTCCCCAGTCGACCGACAATCCCTCGCCCCGCTGCAAGCAACGAGGCAAACCCACACAGAAGTAGCAGCGACGGTCGGGACCCCTCCGGCCGTCGCTGCAATTATATAGGCCAAGCCTCTGTATCAGTGGTTTCCGCAGTCGCTACGAATTGTATCTTTTGTCGCCGTATCAGGGCTTCTTCTGCAGGCCCCAGGTGTCGGCGATCTTCTCGGCCATGCGGGAGGCCATCAGGCGATAGCCCTGGCTCTCGCCGGTCTTGGGATCGCGCATGAAGTGGATGTGGTCGGCGTAGAGCCGCTCCTTCTCGTCCTTCAATATGTCGCCCAGGTCGTAGATCGGCAGGCCCTTGTCCTTGAGCGTCATCATGCCGGTCACGATGCGGCGGTAGAGCTCGCCGTAGCTCAGGTCGCCCGCGTCCTTCTTCTCCTCTTCCGTCAGCACCTTGCCGTAGGCCGGCGCGGGCTGCAGGAAGTAGGCACTCTTCACGCCGTTGTCCTTGGCGATCGCCTCGATGCCGCGCTCGTACTTCTGGTAGAGCGCGAGCTGCACCGCGAACTCGAGGTCGTGGTCCTTGCGGATCTCCTCGGGCATGGCGAACAGGCCGGGCAAGGTCGTCTTCTTGGTCGACTTGAAGATGTCCTTGCTCTTGGCCACCGACTCGATGCCGCGGATGAGCATGTAGGCGGCGTGGCTGTGGCCCAGGACCGCATTCTGCGACAGCACGCCCGCGACGCGACCGATCACCCAGCCGATCGCCGCATCGCCGAAGTTCTCGTCGGCGACGAAGGGATTGACGTCGATGAAGTTGCTGAGCGGCCGCTCCAGGCGCTCCGTCGCGCCGGGATAGAAGAGGTAATATTCGTTGAAGCCGTCGAGCGACACCACGGCGTCGACCGAGGTGACGTACATCGAGAACAGGATGAACTGCTGCGGCTCCTTCCAGGCGCCGTCACCGCCGTTCAGCACCAGGAACGGCTTGCCGTTGGGGCTGACGTAATGCTTGTTCAGTTCCTCTTCGAGATACTTGGGCGCCGGCGGCGAGGGCCAGTTCTGCGCCATCTGCGAGGCGACCGACCCGCCGACCAGCATGATCGTGTAACGATCGGCGCGCTTGATCACCGGGAAGTCGTCGTTGAACAGGCCGACGTTGTTCACGTTGTCGATGCCGCATGGCGGATTGCCGTGATGCACGAAGCCCACGTACGGGTGCGGGAACAGCGTATCGACGTAGCGGCACGCCCCCTTCGTCAGGTCGCGCACGTAGGTGTTCTGCGTGCGCTCGTAGAGTTCCGACGCGGGCGTGTAGTGGCCGTCCTCGAGATAGAGCCAGACGATGGCGGTGCCTTCGATCGCCACCAGGGCCATCACGATGCCCAGAAGAGTGGTGACCCACCCGAAGATGCGCTGCTTCATCATGCTCTCGTTATTTGCGGGCTTCCTGGATCGCCTGCCACACCCTTTGCGGCGTGGCCGGCATCTGGATATTGCGGACGCCAAGTGGCCACAATGCGTCCATCACCGCGTTGATCACCGTCGGCGTCGAGCCGACCGCGCCCGACTCGCCCACGCCCTTGGCGCCGATCGGGTTGGACTTGGACGGCACCGAATCGTCGAGCTGGTTGTTGAAGGTCGGGAAAGTTCCGGCCCGCGGCATCGCATAGTCCATGAAAGAGCCGGTGATGAGCTGGCCCGAGTCGCGGTCGTAGACGTTCTCCTCGAGCAGGGCCTGGCCCACGCCCTGCGCCACGCCGCCATGGATCTGGCCGAACACGATCGGCCGGTGCAGCGGACGGCCGACGTCGTCGACGGTGGTGTAGCGCTTCAGCTCGACCTGGCCGGTGTCGGGATCGATCTCGACCTCGCCGACATGCGCGCCGTTGGGCCAGGCAATGCCGTCGACCGTGTTCACATTCTCGATGAAGATGCGCTTGTCGGGCTGCTTGGCCGCCAGTTCGCCGAGGCCAATGCCGCGATCGGTGCCGGTGATGGTGAAGCGGCCAGCTGCGTAAACGATGTCGGCGGTGCTCGCCTCCAGCGCGTCGGCGGCCAACTCCTTGCCCTTGTCGACCAGCTTCTCGCTGCCCGAGAGCACGGCCGAACCGCCGATGTAGGCCGAGCGCGAGCCCATCGAGCCGACGCCGCCCACCTTGTCCGAATCGCCCATGGCAATGGTGATCTTGGAGGGATCGACGCCGAGGATCTCCGACGCGAGCTGGGTGAAGCTGGTCTCCAGCCCCTGCCCCATGCCCTGTGTGCCCATCCAGATGGTGATGGTGCCATCGGCCTTGGCCTCGTAGTGCGCCATCTCGTTCATCACCATGGCGCTGGTCCACTCGACGTAGGACGCGAGCCCGCGGCCATAGAGCTTGCCGCGCTTCTCGGCCTCGGCCTTGCGCGCGGGGAAGCCGTTCCAGTCGGACGCCTCGAGCGTCTTGGTGAGGAACAGGTTGAAGTCGCCGGTGTCGTATTTCTCGCCGACGGCCGTGGTGTACGGCATCTGCTCGGGCCGCACGAAGTTGCGGCGGCGCAGTTCGGCCGGATCGATACCGATCTGGCGTGCCGCGGTGTCCATCAGTCGCTCGAGATCGAGCAGGCATTCCGGACGGCCCGCGCCGCGATAGGCGCCGACGGTGCCGGTGTTGGTCAGCACGCAGGTGATCGCGAGATCGACCAGCGGCACGGTGTAAGTGCCGGTCGCGACCTTGGGGCCGACGAACAACGGAATGGCGATGCCGCCGCCCGACGGATAGGCGCCGACATTGGCAAAGGCTTCCATACGCAGCCCGAGGATCTTGCAATCCTTGTCGAGCGCGAGCGACATCTTGTGCAACTGGTCACGGCCGGAAGTGGCGGCAGCGAATTCCTCGCTACGCTCGGCGCGCCACTTGGTCGGACGCTTCAACACCTTGGCGACCCACACCGCGATCGACTCGTCGGGCTGGATGTTGGTGCGCATGCCGAAGCCGCCGCCGATGTCGCGTACCAGCACGCGCACCTTGTCCTTCGGCATCTTCAGGATGATGTCGGCCAGGCTGTCGCGCGTGACCGAGGGATTCTGGCTGCCGATGTGCACGAGGATGCGGTCGCCCTCCCACTCGGCCATGACCGCGCGCGGCTCCATCGCGTTCACGATCAGGCGCTGATGCACGACGTCGACCGAGACGACATGCGCAGCGGCCTTGAAGGCGGCATCGGCCTTGGCGGCGTCGCCGAAACGGTTGAAGCCCACTCGGTTGCCGGGCGCGCCCTGCCAGACCTGCGGCGCGTCGGGCTTCAGCGCATCGTCGATCTCGGTGACAGACGGCAGCTGCTCGTATTCGATCTCGACCAGCTCGACGGCGTCGGTCGCTTGCGCACGCGTGTCGGCCACGACAGCGGCGACCACTTCACCGACGTAGCGCACCACGTCCTTCGCCATCGGGCGGCGCGGCGTCATGTCGGGCTTCTTGCCGTCGGCATTGGGGAACATCGCAGGCAGGACGAAGTAGCCGCTGCCCTCCTTCTCCATGTCGGCCCAGGTGTAGACCGCGACCACACCCGGCGCCTTCAGGGCGGCCGAGGTGTCGATCTTGAGGACCTTCGCGTGGGCGTGCGGCGAGCGCACCAGCACGACATGGACCTGGTTCGGCCGCACCTGGTTGTCCGTGAAGCCGCCCTTGCCGGTGAGCAGCCGGTCGTCCTCGACACGCTTGATGTACTGAGCCTTACCGAACACGGCCATAGACGCACTCCTGATTAAGTCCGGCGGGACTATAGCCCCGGTCAGGTGTGGAACAACCCGCGACCTCTTTACTTTTCATCCTCGCGAGGATCGGCCCAAAACGCTGCCCGGTCTGGAACCGATGCCAATCCTCGCAAGCCCTCGCGAGTGGCTCGCGAGGAATGCATGGATCGTGCGAAAATTTGGCAAACAGCCAGCGGACGCGAGAATCGAAGTCATCTATTCAGTATAGCTATTTCCGCAATTAAATTCAACGCGGAAATCGCTTATTTGGCCGTCGTCGCCGCCAGTCCTGCCGCGGCGATCTCGCCGTCCTGGGGGGCGGTGCCGCCGGCCGCCCCGATCGCGCCCGCGATCTTGCCGTCGATCACGATCGGCAGGCCGCCATCGATCGGCAGGATGCCCGGCAGGCCGGACATGCGCGGCGTCGAGCTTCCGGGCGCCACGGAGTCTTGCAACGCCTTGGTCGGCCGCTTCACGCTGTTCGCCGTGACCGCCTTGCCCATGGCGATGTCGATGCTGGCGAGCTGGGTGTTGTCCATGCGCGCGAAGGCCACGAGCCGGCCGCCGCTGTCGACCACCGCGATGGCTTCCTGCAGCCCGTTCTTGCGCGCTTCGGCGACGGCCGCGGCGACCATTTTCGTCGCCACGTCCAAACTGACGCCCGGCCCATAAGGAGGCAGCGCCGGCGACGGCGTCTGGGCGAGTGCCGCGAGCGGTGCGACAGCGAGAACCAAGGCGACAGTAAACTTGATCATGGTCGTTGGAGCCCCCGTTCGAGCGACTCCCGTCGAGCCGCCGGCGGACTATGCGCGAACCGGCCGCACAGGCCGGTCACATCTCGGTGTTCAAGGCCCCGGCGATTTGATCACAGTCGTGGTGCCGCTGTGTTGGATTTCACCATCGGAATTTTTTGTGGTCTCGCCGCTCCTCTTCAAGGTCTTGCCATCCGGCCCCACAGCCGTGCGGCTGTCGAGATACTCACCAGGCGCCAGCTGACGTTCATTGCTGTAGGTGTGGTGCCGCTTGCCCCGGTCACGTCACGACTTGCAGAGAGGCCGTCCGGAGACACGGACCGGCTGAGCGTGGCAGTCCCTTCGGGCGTCGCCACGGAGCGCTGCTCGGTCGCCCCACCGCCCCCGACTGTCCTGCTTTAGTTAACCTCCACCGGCCGACGTTGCGCCACAGCCGAGGACGCCCCAGCGACGACGAGCGCGCCGAGAAGCACGACATTTTTCAAGCTGATCATCACCCCTCCGGCTCAGTGCTTCAGGCTCGGCAGCTCCGTGAGCGGCACGATCTTGATGCCAGCGGCCTCGAGACCCTTGCGGACGGCCGAGGAGACCTCGATCGCGGTCGGGCCGTCGCCGTGCACACAGATCGAATCGACCTGGCAGGGGATGCGCTTGCCGGAGGTCGAGTAGATCGCCTGCTCGTCGACCATGCGGCGCACGTTGGCGACCGCGGTGGCGGCATCCTTGACCATCGAGTTGGCTTCCTTGCGCGGCGTCAGCATGCCGGCATCGGTATAGGTGCGGTCGGCGAAGACTTCCTCGGCGGCGCGCAGGCCATGCTTCAGCGCGGCTTTGCTCTGCTCGGTGTTGGCCTGGCAGAGGAAGATCAGGTCGCGGTCGACTGCCTTGGTGGCCCGCGCGATGATGTCGGCCATCTCGGGATTGTCGGCCGACATGTTGGCCATCATGCCGTGCGGCTTCATGTGCGTGACCTTGGCGCCGTGCAGCGCCGCGATCGCCTGCAGCGCGCCCAGCTGATAGGCGATGTTGGCCTCGAGCTCCTTGGGCGTGAGGTTGATCACCCGGCGACCGAAGCCCTGGAGATCGGCAAAGCCCGGATGGGCGCCGATCGAGACGCCGTTGGCGGCGCACAGCCTCACGGTGTCCATCATCACGACCGGGTCGCTGGCGTGGAAGCCGCAGGCCACGTTGGCCGAGCGCACGATCTTCAGCACTTCGGCGTCGTTGCCCATCACCCAGGGCCCGAAGCTCTCGCCGAGATCGGAGTTGATGTTCACGTGTCCAGCATTGGTCGCAGCCATGGGAGACTCCTTCGAACGAAGCCGTTATCCTAGCAGACGTGAGCGTACGTTACCTCTCCTGCGGCGATACCGCCTTTACCGTCGAATTCGGCAACGAGATCTCCCCGGCGATCAACGGCCAGGTGATGGCCCTGCATGCCGTCATCGCCGACGCCAGGAAGGCCGGCAAACTGGCCGGCCCGCTGGCGGGGATCGTCGAGACCGTGCCCACCATGCGGTCTTTAATGGTGACCTACGACCCGCTGTCGACTACCCGCGCCGAGTTGCAGCCCGAAATCGAGGCCCTGGTCGCCAAGGGCCTGAAGGCCAGCGGCAAGACCCGCCAGGTCACCATCCCCTGCTGCTACGACGGCGAGGAATTCGCCCCCGACCTGAAGGATGTGGCCAAAGCCACGAAGAAGACGCCCGATCAGGTGATCGAGGCGCATCTCAAGTCGGCCTTCAAGGTCTACGTCTTGGGCTTCATGCCGGGCCTGGCCTACATCGCGGGCCTCGACCCCACTTTATATCTGCCGCGGCGCAGCCAACCGCGGGTGCGCCTGCCCCGCTCGACAGTCGCCATCGCGATGGACATGACGACCATCTACCCGTTCGAGAGTCCGGGCGGTTGGCACCTGATCGGCCGCACCCCGCTCATGATGTTCGACCAGCGCCAGCCGCAGCCTGTGTTCCTGGCGCCGGGCGACTCGGTCACCTTCCAGCGCATCGACCGCAAGACCTTCGACCGCATGGCCCACGACGCCGAACGCGGCACGCTCGACTGGTCGAAGATGGTGAAGGCATGACCCCTCCGTCCGCTTCGCGGCCACCTCCCCATAAGAATGGGGAGGGTTATGAGTTCTTCCCCCTCCCCAGTCTTCTGGGGAGGTGTCGCGGTCATACCGCGACGGAGGGGTCATGACCGCCGCGCTGAAAGTGGTGCGCCCCGGCCTGTTCGACACGGTGCAGGACTTCGGCCGCATCGGCTTCATGGCGCTCGGCATGCCGACGGCGGGCGCGATGGATCGGATCGCGTTGTCACTGGCGAACGCGCTCGTGGGCAATCCACTCGACACGGCTTGCATCGAGATCGGCGTGATGGGGCCCGATCTTCTCGTCGAGGCCGACAGCGTGCGGATCGCCCTCGTCGGTCCGCTCTCGCCGTCGCTGATCGACGGGCCGGATGCTGCGCCCAAGCCGCTCGAGTCGGATCGCTCGCATCTCTTGAAGCGCGGCCAGATCCTGAAGGTCGGCATGATCGACGGATCGAGCACGGCCTATCTCGCGATCGCAGGCGGTCTCGACCTGCCGGTCTTCATGGGCAGCCTCTCGACTTACAGCCGCGCCGGCGTCGGCGGCTTCGACGGCCGCAAGCTCGCAGCAGACGACGTGCTGGCGCTGAAGCGCGACGCGGCTCCAGCTGGCGACGAACGCAAACTCGGCAGCCCCTTCGACTACGGCAAAGGCCCGGTCCGCATCATCTGGGGACCGCAGGAAGAATACTTCAGCGCCAAGGGCCGCAAGACCTTCGTCGAGTCCGAGTACACGGTCTCGAAGGAAGCCGACCGCATGGGCATCCGTCTCGACGGCCCGGTGATCGAGCACGAGAAGGGCGCCGACATCATCTCCGACGGCATCGGCCCCGGCGCGATCCAGGTGCCGGGCGCGGGCTTGCCGATCGTGCTCCTGGGCGATCGGCAGACCGTCGGCGGCTATTCCAAGATCGCGACCGTGGCGTCGGTCGACCTGCCACGCTTCGGCCGGCTGTTGCCGGGCCAGACCGTGCGCTTCCAGCCGATCACCGTCGCGGAAGCCGAGACGTTGCGCCGCGAACAAGAGCAGCGGCTGAAGAACGCGATCGCCGGTTTCCAGACCGCGCGCCCGCCGGGCGGGATCGATCTCGCCAAGCTCTACGAAGTGAACCTGATCGACGGGGTGGTGTTCTAGCCAGAACAAGGCCGTGCGCTTGTAAATCGACTGAGCCGCCCTTATGCTTGCCTGAGCAATCTTTGTTTCAGCAACCATTGCCCGGGCAGATACAGTCCGGGCCTGAGCAGCCCCCGATGACCAAACAGCATTTCCACGAAAAGACGATGAGCGCGCTGGGCTCGCCCAGCTATCTGGCGCGGCGGCTGTTGCATGCCTTCGCGGAGCACTACGAGGCGCTGTTCGCACCGTACGACATCACTTACCAGCAGTGGACAGTGCTGATGCTGCTCTATGCCGACATGGCACGCACCTCGACCGACATGTCGCGGCAGATGTGCCACGACGCCGGGGCGATGACGCGGCTCGTCGACCAGCTCGAGAAGCGCGGCTTCGTCGACCGCCTGCGCGACACCAACGATCGCCGGATCATCAATCTCACGCTCACCGATAGTGGCCGCGCACTCGCGGATTCGCTCAAGATAAACGTCCTCGATTTCCTGAACGTGGCCCTCGAGGATTTCTCGCACGAAGACCTCGCGACCTGGCTGCGCCTCACCGCGCGCATGATCGAGGCCGTCGATGCTCGTCCCGTCGGCTTTGCCGAGGCCCGCGCGAAGGCGAAGGCTGCTCCATGAAACGCGTCGCCGCCTTTCTCGCGATCACCTCGCTCGCGGGCGGCTGCGTTTCCGCGCCGCCCACGACGCCGAGCGAGAAGCCGATCGAACCCACGACGCTCGGCCTCGGCGCCGACGCCGCCCCGCCGATCGGCGAGCAATGGTGGACCGAGTTCGGCGATCCGCAACTCGACCGGCTGGTCGGCGAGGCACTGGCCGGCAGCCCGACTCTTGCGGCAGCGCAGGCGCGCGTGCGCGGGGCCCAGGCCCAGGTCGCCTCGGCGCGCTCGCAGCTCTATCCGCAGGTCACATTCGACGGCAATGAAACTTGGCAGCGCCTGTCGGCCAACTACATCTATCCCCCGCCGTTGGGCGGCGCCGACAACTGGATCGGCAGCGCGCAGGGCAACCTCACCTGGTCGATCGACTTCTTCGGCAAGCAGCAGGCGCAGATCGCGCGCGCGAAGTCGGCGACCGAGGCGCGCATTCTCGACGCCACCGCCGCGCGCCTGATGCTCGCGGGCTCGGTGACCGGGGCCTATATCGCCTATGCCCGCGCCATCGATCTCGTCGCCGTCGCGGAGCAGACGGTGCACCAGCAGGAAGATGTCCTGAAGCTCACCTCCGACCGCGTGAGCGCGGGACTGGAGACGGAAGCGGCCTCCCAGCAGTCGCGCGCGCTGGCATCCTTCGCGCGGCAGGACCTCGTGCAGGCGCGCGCCGTGCGCGAGCTCGCCACGCACGAGATCGCGCTCCTGATCGGCCGCGGCGCCGACGCCTATGCGCTCGCGCCGCCGCACCTCTCGCCGACCGCGCTCGCCCTGCCCCAGACCCTGCCGGCCGATCTGCTGGCACGCCGGGCCGACATTGCCGCCGGGCAGGCGCGCATCGAGGCGGCAACGCACGGCCGCGAGGTCGCACAGAAGGCCTTCTATCCCGACGTCAACCTGCTGGCGCTGGCCGGATTCGCGGCGATCAGCGGCGTGGGACCTCTGCTGGCGGCCGGTGCGGGGCAATACGGTGTCGGTGCGGCGGTCCATCTGCCGATCTTCGACGCCGGCAAGCTGCGTGCCCAGCTCTCGGGCGCCACTGCCGATCTCGACGCCTCGGTCGCCGACTACAACGAGGCGGTCGTGGGCGCGGTCAAGCAGGCGGCTGACGCCATCACCTCGCTCAATGCCGCGCAGGGCCGGCTCGCCGAGCAAGGCACCGCCATGAGCGCGGCGCAATCGAGCTTTGCCCTCGCCCGCGATCGCTACGGCAGCGGGCTCATCCCGCAGCTCAACGTGCTCTCCGCCGAGGACCTGGTGATTCGCGCCCAGCGCCAGTCGGCGACGCTCAATGCCGATCTCATGTCGGCGCGCGTGACCCTGGTCATGGCGCTGGGCGGCGGGTTCACGCCGCCGCTTCCTCAAACCGCGTCGAGCCAAAAGCCATGAACGAACCTACGCGCATCGACCGCCAGAACGAGAACGCCACGCCGGCCGAGCCGCCCGTAACGCCAGTCGTAACGCCGCCCATGCGCATGCCGGACAGCAACACGCCGCCGTCGCCCGGCTCGCCCTACATCCGCCAGCGCCGGCGCCGGCGCCGCATGGGCCTGATGCTGATCGCGCTGCTGGTCGTCGCGGGCGGTGCGGCCTTCGCCTTCTACTGGTTCACCTACGCGATCTTCTCCGTGTCGACCGACGACGCCTATGTCGGCGGCGACCTGGTCGCGGTGACGGCGCGCGAGTCGGGCACGGTGATTTCGCTGCAGGCCGACAACACGCAGGCCGTGAAGCGCGGCCAGCTTCTGATCACCCTCGATCCTGCCGAGGTGCGCGTGGCGATGGACGCTGCCCGCGCCGATCTCGCCCACACGGTGCGGATGGTGCGCACAGCGTTCGCCCGCGTCGACCAGGCCAAGGCGCAGCTCGCCCAGGCCGAGGTCGTGCGCACGACCGCCGAGAACGATGCGCGCCGGCGCGAGAAGGCCGGCAACTCGGTGTCGAGCGAGGAGCTTGCGCATGCCCGCGACAGCCTGCTCGCCGCAGCGGCGGCCGTGACCGCCGCGCAAAGCACGCTCGCCCAGACCGAAGCCGCGGTGCAGGGCACCGACATCGCGCACAATCCCGACGTGCTCGCCTCGGCCGCGCGGCTGCGCCAGGCCGCGATCAATCTCGCGCGCATGGAGATCAAGGCGCCGGTCGACGGCATCGTGGCGCAGCGCAGCGTGCAGATCGGCCAGCGCATCGCCGCCGGCGCGCCCCTGATGGCCATCGTCCCGCTGGAGACGGTGTGGATCGACGCCAACTTCAAGGAAGTGCAACTGACCGACGTGCGCCTCGGCCAGAAGGTCACGGTGGTGTCGGACTTCTACGGCTCGACCGTGCCCTTCCACGGGACCGTCGTCGGCATCGGCGCCGGCAGCGGCAACGCCTTCGCCCTGTTGCCGCCGCAGAACGCCACCGGCAACTGGATCAAGATCGTGCAGCGCATCCCCGTGCGCATCGCCCTCGATCCCGCCGAGCTGCGCCAGCATCCGCTGCGCATCGGCCTCTCGGTCGATGCCGCGATCGACATCAGGGACAAGTCGGGCTCGCTCACCGCCTCGACCCAACCCCTGCGCGACCTCAAGGGCGATCCTGGCGACGGCGATGTCGACGCGACAGCCCGGGAGATCGACACGATCGTCAAGGCGAACAGCGGGCAATGAGCGGCCCCGCCGATAACGCACAGGCCGGCCCGCCGCCGATGGAAGGCAGCAAGCGCTGGATCACGGCCATCGCGCTCGCGGTCGTCACCTTCATGCAGGTGCTCGACACGACCATCGCCAACGTCTCGCTGCCGACCATCTCGGGCAATCTCGGAACCTCGACCGACCAGGGTACCTGGATGATCACCGGCTTCGCCGCGGCCAACGGCGTCGGCGTGCCGCTGACGGGCTGGCTGATGGGCCGCTTCGGCGTGGTGCGGACCTTCATCATCGCCGTGGTCGGCTTCACCGCCGCCTCGTTCCTGTGCGGCATCGCCTGGGACCTGCCGTCGCTGATCCTGTTCCGTATCCTGCAGGGCGCGCTGTCGGGCCCAATGATCCCGGGCTCGCAGTCGCTCCTGCTCTCGATCTTCCCGCAACGTCAGCGGCCGATGGCGCTCGGCCTGTGGGCGATGACCACGCTGGTGGCGCCGGTGGTCGGCCCGATCCTGGGCGGCTGGATCTCCGACAACTACTACTGGGGCTGGATCTTCCTGATCAACGTACCGCTCGGCCTGATCGCCGCGCCGCTCTGCTGGTTCAACCTGCGCGACCGCGAGACGCCGACGCGCAAGCTGCCGATCGACAAGGTCGGCATCGCGCTGCTGGTCGTCTGGGTGGGCGCGCTGCAGGCCATGCTCGACAAGGGCAAGGACCTCGACTGGTTCGATTCGAGCCTCATCGTCGTACTGGCGATCGTGGCGCTGGTCGCCTTCGCCGTCTGGATCGTGTGGGAGCTCACCGAGCAGAACCCGGTGGTCGATCTCTCGCTGTTCAAACGGCGCAACTTCACCTTCGGCACCGTCGCCTTCTGCCTGGTGTACGCCGTGTTCATGGGCAACACCCTGCTGCTGCCGCTGTGGCTGCAGACCGACGTCGGCTACACCGCAACCTGGGCGGGCTTCGTCTCGGCGCCGGCCGGTGCGGTCGCGGTCTTCGCCTCGCTGTTCATGGCGCGCTTCCTCTCCAAGGTCGATGCGCGCCTCACCGCCTCGGTGGCGTTCGTGTTCTTCGCGATCTCCTCGTTCATGCGCTCGGGCTTCGTGCAATCGGGCTCGTTCTGGGACTTCGCCGCGCCCGCGTTGGTGCAGGGCGTCTCGATCGGGCTGTTCTTCGTGGCGCTGATCACCATCCTGCTGGACGGCATTCCGCCCCAACGCATTCCGGCCGCGACCGGCCTCAGCAACTTCACCCGCATCACCGGCGGCTCGTTCGCGATCTCCTTCACCACGGTCCTGTGGGATCGCCGCGAAGCCTTGCACCAGAGCCGCTTGAGCGACTTCTCGACCGCCTACAATCCGGCGATGACCGACACCGTGACCCGCCTGCACGAGCACGGCATGACCGGCAGCCAGCCCTACGCGGCCCTCGCCGGCCAGCTCGTGCAGCAGGCGTACCTGCTCGCGTCCAACGACCTCTTCTGGCTCTCCGGCTGGCTCGTGCTCTGCTGCATCCCGCTGGTATGGCTGGCGAAGCGTTCGATCAGCGGCGGCGGCCCCGTCGTGGCGGACTGAACGTCGCCTAGCGCAGCTGGGGCGGCGCCACGCCCACGTCGGCTTCGGACTCGCTCAAGCCATCGAACGACAGGCGGCCGGCGCCGGAGACGTAGAACGACAGAAGTCCGCCCGCGATGGCGCAGTTCTTCAGGAAGTGGAACATCTGCGTGCGCTCGAAGAAGTTGGCGTGGAACAGCAGCGCGGTCACGACGCAGAAGCCCGCCAGCACCAGCACCGTGAGGCGCATGCGATAGCCCGCGATCAGCAGGATGCCGCCCGCCAGTTCGATGAACACCGCGATCGGCAGCAGGTTCGACATCACGCCGCTATGGATCATGAAGGCCGCGGTCTCGTCGTAGCCCTGCACCTGGCCGATGCCCGACCACAGGAACAGGCCCGCCACCAGGCAGCGCGCAACCAGCAGCACGCTGCTGTTGCCATTGTCGTCCACGCTTCCATCCATCGGCTGCACTCCAAGCAATGCCTGGTTGCAGTTTACCGCGCTACATCGCCGCCTGATACGCGCCCAGGCGGTTTTGAGACCTTTGAAACAATAACGCTCGCCATGAACGCTCAACGTGCCGCGAGATCGACAGCGAGCGCCTCGGGCAAACGCGCGAGGCGATAGGTCTTCATTGCCGTGCCGCTGAACAAAGCCGTCTTCTCGGCAGCCCCTGCTCCACCGGCGAGCCGCTTCAGCGCATTCCACAGCACCGGATAGCTACACATGCCCTTGTCGACCGGGAAGTTGCTCTCGAACATGCAGCGCTGGGCACCGAACGCCTCGATGCAGGTCTCGACGTAGGGTTTCCACGCGGCGGCCAGCTCCTCCGAACCCGGCGGCTTGGGCCGGTGATGGAAGTCGAAGCCGCTCACCTGCATGGTGAGGCCGCCCACCTTCACCACCACGTTGGGCAGCGCGGCCAGCGCCAGCATTTGTTTCTTCCAGTCCGAAAATACTTCCTGCCGCTTGCCGGCGAACGGACCGATGCCCAGCGGGCCGCCGACGTGATCGACCACGACCGTCAACTCCGGCACCGCGCGGGCCAGCGCCACCACGTGCGGCAGCTGCGGGTGATAGGCCCAGACGTCGAGCGGCAGGCCGAAGGCGGCGAGTCGCTTGGCACCGACGACGAAGGCCGGGTTCTCGAGCGGACCGGGCGGCGGCGTCACGAGGTTCGAGCGTATCTCGGGCGACGGATGCCAGGCGGTGCGATTGCGGATGCCGCAGAAGCGCGCGCCCGCGACCGCGACATGCTTCTCGAGCAGCGCGGTCACGCGATCACCCAGGGTCAGGTCGACCATGCCGATCATGCCGGCACAGGCGCGCGTCTTGCCGTGGCGGCCGCTGGCGCTGGTGGCCGAGACGCCGGTGACATATTCGGTCTCGCCGAGCGACTTTTCTTCTTCGGGGCCACCCGCGCGGTACATCTCGCCACACTGCACGAAGATCGTGCCGCGGATGTCGTGGCCGCTGGCGGTGTCGGCCAGCAGATCGGACAGGACGTAGACCTCGTCGTGGTGCGTCCACAGATGGTGGTGCGGATCGAGGATCGGCAGCCCCGGCTCGAGGATCGGCTCGACGGTCTTCTTGAGCCAGTCCTCGCGGACGATGACCTGCATCGAGGCGGTGAGAAGCGGATCGGTCATGCGGAATACTCCTGTCTACTCAATGCGGATATTGGCGGTCTTCACGATCTCGGCGAAGAACTCGATCTGCTGTTCGCGGAACTCGGCGAACTCGGTCACGGTGTTGGCCTTGGTGAGTGCGCCCAGCTCGGCCAGCCGCGCCATGACCGCGGGATCGAGGATCACCTGGTTGAGCTCGCTGTTCAGCCGGGCAATCATCGCGCTGTCGGTCCTGGCCGGCGCGAACAGGCCGTTCCACTCCCAGGTCACGAAACCCGGCAGAGTGTCGGAGATCGCGGGCACGCCCGGCAGCACCTCGATCGGCTTCGGACCGGTGTGCGCCATGCAGGTCATATCCTTGGAGTTCGCGAAGGCCACCGTTCCCGGCACGTTGACGAAGTGCATGGGGATACGGCCAGCCAGGAGATCGCTGCGCGCGGCGGAGATTTCCTTGTACGGCACGTGATTGATCTTGATGCCGGCCTTCTCGTTCAGCAACTCGATAGAGACATGCTGCACGGTGCCGACGCCGGTCGAGGCGCAGTCGAGCATGCCGGGCTTCGACTTGGCCAGCGCGATCAACTCGGGGATGGTCTTCGCCTCGAACTGCGCGTTGCGCATCAGCGTGTTGGGCGTCTGCATGGTGAGGAACACCGGCAGGAGATCCTTGCGCGTGTCGTAGGGCAACTTGCCCGCGAACAGCGACGGGTTCACCGAATGCGCGGTCGCATCGTAGAGCAGCGTGTAGCCATCGGCCGGCGCCTTCGCCACGATGTTGGCGGCGAGCGTGCCGGCGGCGCCCGGCTTGTTGTCGACGGTGAAGCTCTGTCCCATGCGCGTCGACAGAGTCTGGCAGATCACGCGGCAGACGACGTCCGCGGTGCCGCCCGCACTGTAGGCATTGACCACCCGCACGGGCTTCGACGGATAGGTGTCGGCCCGACCGATCGCCGGGAACGCCAGTGTCGAGGCAGCTAAAAGAGTACGGCGGCGCAGGGTCATGGGCGTTCTCCTCCGGGGGCGGCGCTTGGCGGCCGCGTTGGGCAAAGTTTGGTATGCGATGCCAAGGCTTTGCAACCGCCTCATCGCGATCCGCGAAACGTGATACGAACGCGGCAGGGAGGAATCAAAATGGTCTGGCAACCGGAGATGGACGAGCTGCGCCGCCGTCAGGAGATGGTGAAGCGCATGGGCGGCGCCGACAAGGTGAAGCGCCAGCACGACGGCGGGCGTCTCACGGTGCGCGAGCGCATCGACCGGCTGGTCGACAAGGACTCCTTCCGCGAGATCGGCTCCGCCTCGGGTAAAGCCGAGTATGACGGCAAGAACGAGCTGGTCGAGCTCATGCCCTCCAACTCGGTGATGGGCCGCGCCAAGATCGACGGCCGCCCGGTCGCCGTCACCGGCGACGACTTCACCGTGCGCGGCGGCTCGGCCGACGCCACGATCCGCGAGAAGAGCATCTTCATCGAGCGCTACGCCAACCAGTATCGCGTACCCGTCGTACGCCTGATCGAAGGCTCGGGCGGCGGCGGCTCGGTCAAGACGATCGAGACCACCGGCCGGGCCAACGTGCCCGAAGTAAAAGGCTGGGAATGGGTCGTGCACAACATGGCCGCGGTGCCGACGGTGGGCCTTGGTCTCGGCTCCGTCGCCGGCCTCGGCGCCGCGCGTCTGGCGGCCACGCACTACTCGGTGATGGTGAAAGAGATTTCGGCGATGTTCGTCGCGGGCCCACCCGTGGTGAACCGCCTGAGCGCCAAGCAGTACGACAAGCAGGAGCTGGGCGGCTGGGAGATCCAGCTGCGCGCTGGCGCCGTCGACGAGGCGGCCGACAGCGAGGAAGAGGCCTTTGCGCTCGCCCGCCGCTTCCTGTCGTATCTCCCCTCTTCCATCTACGAGGCGCCGGCGCGCGGCCCGGTCACCGACGATCCGGCGCGTCGCGAAGAGTCGCTGTTCGAGGCGATCCCGCGCGACATCAGGAAGGTCTACAAGATCCGCCCGATCGTCGAGAAGATCGTCGACCAGGGATCGTTCTTCGAGATGGGCAAGCTCTACGGCCGCTCGGTCGTGACCGCCTTCGCGCGCATCGACGGCTGGCCGGTCGCGGTGATGGCGAGCGATCCGATGTTCTATGGCGGCGGCTGGACGGCCGACGCCTGCCAGAAGGTGGCGCGCTTCGTCGACATGGCGGAGACCTTCCATCTGCCGATCGTCTACTTCTGCGACTGCCCCGGCTTCCTGATCGGCCTCGAGGCCGAGAAGAGCGGCGTCATCCGCCAGGGCGTGCGCACCATGTCGGCGATGTTCCAGACCACCGTGCCGTGGTGCACCTTCATCATCCGCAATGCCTTCGGCGTGGCGGGAGCGGCGCACCAGAACGGCACGCGCCTCAACTGGCGCCATGCCTGGCCGTCCGGCCGCTGGGGATCCTTGCCGCTGGAAGGCGGCATCGAGGCGGCCTACCGCGCCGACCTCGACGCAGCGCCCGACCGCAAGGCCAAGATGGAGGAGATCGAGGACCGGCTGAACAAGCTGCGCTCGCCCTTCCGCAGCGCCGAGTCGTTCTGGATCGAAGAGATCGTCGATCCGCGCGACACCCGCAAGATCCTCTGCGAGTTCGTCGAGTTGGCCGCCCCCGTGCGCGGCGCGGGCCCCAGCACGCACGGCATGCGGCCGTAAAAGTGACGACGCTCACGATGCTGGTCGAGCCCGAGCCGACCACGCTCGTGGCGCTGACCAACTGTGCCGATCCCACGATGCTGGTGTCGGCGAAGGTGACCGAAGGGCTGCTGTCCTACGACTTCGAGCTGCGGCCGCGCCCGCAGCTCGCCACGGGCTGGTCGGTGAGTGCCGATGGGCTGCGCCTCATCTTCACCTTGCGCCAAGGCGTGCGCTGGCACGACGGAAGCGCCTTCACCTCGGCCGACGTCGCCTTTTCGATGAAGCTCCTGAAGGAGATGCATCCGCGCGGCCGCGCCACCTTTGCAGCACTCGCCGACGTCGAGACGCCCGATCCGCACACCGCGATCCTCGTGCTCTCGCAGCCCGCACCCTTTCTCCTGAGCGCACTCGCCGCCTGCGAATCGCCGATCATGCCCCGGCACATCGACCCGATCGCCAATGGCAATGCGCCGATCGGCACCGGCCCCTTCCGCTTCAAGGAGTGGGTGCGCGGCAGCCACATCGCCTACGAGCGCAACACCGACTATTGGGACAGTCCCAAGCCCTTCATCGACACATTCGTCGTCACTTTTGTCGAGGATGCCGATGCCCGCATTGCAGCACTCGAGAGCGGTGCGATCGATCTCGCGCCGGCGACGCCGGTGCCGTTCGACCGGCTGCCGTATCTGCGCGGTCTGCCCAACATCGCCTTCGAGACCGACGGCTATCAGTACACCAACCAGGTCGTGCGCCTGGAATTCAACCTCGACGATCCGACCTTCCGCGACCGGCGGGTGCGGCAAGCGATCGCCCACGCGATCGATCGGCAGGCGCTGATCGACAAAGCGTGGTTCGGCTACGGCCTCCCGGCGTTCGGCCCGATCAGCCCCGATCTCCCCTCGTTCTGCCTCTCCGACCTTGGCACGCCTGCGTTCGACCCGGCAGCGGCCGAGCACCTGCTTGACGCGGCAGGCCTGCCGCGCGGGCCCGATGGCATTCGGCTACGCCTGCCAATGGATTACGTGCCGGCGGGCGACGGCTACAAGCTCACCGCCGATGAAGTGGCTGTGGCGCTGGCGCGGATCGGTATCGCAGCCACCGTGCGCGTTCAGGACTTCCCTGCCTATATCAGGCGTGTCTACACCGACCGCGACTTCCACTTCTCCATTGGCCGCATGAACAACATGTTCGACCCGACGGTCGGCGTGCAGCGCGTCTTCTGGTCGAAGAACATCAAGCGCGGCGTGCCCTTCTCCAACGGCGCGCACTATCGCAACGATACCGTCGACCGGCTGCTGGAGCAGGCGGCAGTCGAGCCCGATCCGGTCGAACGCCACCGGTTGTTTGCCCAGTTCCAGCGCACCGTGGTCGGCGATCTTCCCGACGTCACCCTGCTGGCACCGAAGCAGATCACCATTGCCAACCGGCGGGTGATCGATCACACCCTCACCGCGGACGGTCCGGCGGCCAATCTGGCCGATGTGCGGCGACGGGCGTGATCCCCTTTGGAGAATACCATGGCCAAGAAACCTGGAACCGGACGCGGCCCGGAATACGTCCTGTACAACGTCGTCTATGAAGACGGCTCGCAGCGCTCGAACCGTCGCGTCACGGTCGACGAAGCCGCCGGTGGCGACGCGGTCGTGAAGGCCGCTATCGAGCAGCAGGACCGCGACATCGCCGAGAAGTCCGGCAAGCCGCCGCTCGACATCAAGACCATCGTGCGGGTCGACTAGCCCCGCCCGTTACTTTGGCTGAGCCGCCGACGGGTGAAAGAGCGTCTGCCCCTGTTTCACATAGGCGCCAATCGCAGCCTGCCCCGTCTCGGACACCAGCCAATCCCGTAAACGCCGCGCGGGCTCCAGCTTGGCGTCCGGATGCTTCTTCGGATCCAGCAGGATTACATCGTAGCGATTGATCAGCCCGGGATCGCCTTCGATCACGATCTTGAGGTCGGCCTTGTTGCCGAAGCTCAACCATGTCCCGCGATCGGACAAGGTGTAAGCGCTCATGCCAGCCGCGGCATTGAGAGCGGCCCCCATGCCGCCGCCGATGTCGCGATACCAATTGTCGCCCGACGCGAGGGACGGCTGCCGGCCCACCGCGCGCCACAGGCGTTTCTCCAGCGCGTCCGTGCCGCTCTTGTCGCCGCGCGATACGAAGGACGCGTGGGCCGCCGCGATCGTGCGCAGCGCGGCCAGGGCATCGTGGCCACCGGCGACATGGGCTGGATCGGCGGCCGGCCCCACGATCACGAAGTCGTTCCAGGCGATCTGCCGCCGCTCGCCGCCATGGCCCTCGGCGATGAACTTGTCTTCGGCCTCGGGATCGTGGACCAACACGATGTCGGCGTCGCCGCGCGCGGCGGTCGCCAGTGCCTGGCCGGTCCCCTGGGCGATGACACGGATCGAGACGCCGGTTTCGGCGGTGAATTTCGGCAAGAGGACGTCGAGCAGGCCGGAATCCTGCAACGACGTGGTCGAGGCCATGACGATCGCCTGCGATTGCGCATGCGCACCGTCGCCGCTCGTGGCGAACAGCACTCCAACCAACAGCGCCGCCAGATGCCGAAGTGCCGTCATCGCCTCTCCTCCGCGCCGAGCGCAAATACCGTCGCGCTTACCGCGACACTGATTCCGATCAGGACAAACCCGAGCCCGAGGGCCAGCGACAGGTTGCCCTTGCTGGTCTCCAACGCAATCGCCGTGGTCATGGTGCGCGTATATCCCGCGATGTTGCCGCCGACCACGAGAATGGCGCCGACCTCGGAGATGGTGCGGCCGAAGCCCGCCAGCGCCGCGGTCACGATGCGCATCCGTGCCATGGCCACAAGCGTCGGGATCGACCGCAACGCCGTCGCGCCGTCGACGCGCAGTGCGCCGCCGTAGTCGTCCCACAGATCGGCAACCGCACGATGCACGAGCGCCGCCACGATCGGCGTGGCCAGGACGGTCTGCGCGAGCACCATGGCGCCCGGCGTGAACAGCAACCGCAGCGCGCCGAATGGCCCCGCCCGCGAGAGCACGAGGTAGAGCGCCAGGCCCACGACGACGGGCGGCAATCCCAGCAAGGCGTTGATGAAGACGATCAGGAAGCGCCGGCCGCGGAACCGGAACACGGCGAGAGCCGCGCCCATCGGCAGGCCGAGCACGATCGACAGCCCCGTCGCCGACAGGCTGACCCCGAGGGAAAGCAGGACGATCCGGGCGAACTCGCCCGACCCCACTGTGCTCCAGAAATCTGTCATTTCTCCGACAAGAAGTAGGTGAAGCGCTCTGTCCCCGTCGCCGTCAGCGGATCGGCCAAGCGTATTGCAGGCCGCTCTGCGACCACAGCCGGTTCTGGCCGCGGTCGATCTTGAGCACGCTGTCGCGGCCGAGGTTGCGCTCGTAGCTCTGGCCGTAGTTGCCGACCTGCTTGACGATGCTGTAGGCCCACGTCTCGTCGACGCCCAGCGCCTTGCCCATGCCGGGAGTGACGCCAAGGATGCGCTTGATCGCAGGATTGTCGCTCTTCAGCATCTCGTCGACGTTGTCGGAGCTGATGCCGTATTCTTCCGCCTCGAGCATGGCGTAGAGCGACCAGCGCACGATGTCGGCGAACTGGTTGTCGCCATGGCGAACCGCGGGACCGAGCGGCTCCTTGGAGATGATCTCGGGCAGGATCTCGTAATCCTCCGGCTTGCCGGGCGCGGGAACGTTTGCCGCGCGCACCGAGGCGAGCGCCGAGGAGTCGTTGCTGAGGACATCGCAGCGGCCGGCGAAGAAGGCGGCGCGGATCTCGTCAGCCTTCTCGATCACCACGGTCTTGTAGGTCATCTTGTTGGTGCGGGCGTAGTCGGCGAGGTTGAGCTCGGCCGTCGAGCCCGGCTGCACGCAGAAGGTGGCGCCGCCCAGCTCCTTGACGTTCTTCACGCCAAGCTTCTTGGCCACCAGAAAGCCCTGGCCATCGTAGTAGTAGACGCCGGGGAAATCGAGACCGAGCGCGGTGTCGCGCGTCAGCGTGTGGGTGGCGTTGACCACGACCATGTCGACGTCGCCCGACTGCAATGCGGTGAAACGCGTCTGCGCGGTGAGCGGTATGTAGCTCACCTTGTCGGCATCGCCGAACAGCGCCGCGCCCACGGCCCGGCAGATGTCGACCGAGAAGCCCGACCACTTGCCCTGCTTGTCGGCCAGCATGAAGCCCGCGGTGCCATTGCCGACGCCGCAGATCAACTTGCCGCGCGCCCGCACCGTATCGAGATCCTTGCCGGCATGGGCGGTACCGGCGCTTCCCAGCAGGGCCAGCAACAGAGCCGCGCTACCGGCGTATTTTCCAAGACCAATCATGTGCCGCGTTATACACGCAGTGCCCGGAAAGAAGAACGGCGGGGCACCAGGCCCCGCCGTCGTCGTCTCGTCGATAGTCGCTATTGCTAGCGGATGATCGTGATCTTCAGCGCGGTCTGCACGCTGAACACGGTGACGAGATGCTCGCCCGTCTTCAGCGTCTTGAAAGCGGCCTGACCCTCGGGAGAGAGGATCTGCGGCAGCTGGATGACCTCGCCCGCCGCCGGCACGCCCTTGTCCGGCTCGCCGCCCGAGGCATACACGATGGAGACCGTGTAGGTCGCCGGATCGAGCTTGGTGATCGTGCCTTCCATCGTGAACAGCCGCACCTGGTGCTGGGAGCCCGGGATGCCCTCGATCCGCGCGCCGGTGGCGACCATCGCCTTGGCGGTCGCGAGTTCCGACGGCGAGCCATGGGCCACCATGAAGTCGAGATAGTCGTACCAGTGGATGTCGACGGTCTGACCGTCCTTCAGTTCGGAATAGGCATTGCCGACCGTGTCCTTCACGACCAGGTCCGACGCCTTCATCTTCACCCGACCCTTGTCGGCCCAGATGACGGTGAGGCCACGCGTCTTGGGATCGAGGCTGTTGATCGTGCCGCGCTTGAAGTTCTCGTACTTCGCCGGCACCACCGGATCGACAGTCTGCGCCATCGCCGGGAACGCCAGGCCTGTCGCCGCTGCCGCGGCAATCGAAGCGCCCGCCAACCATTTCAAAGTCGTACGCCGATTTGCAGTCGTCATTTTAACTTCCCCTCGTGCAAGTCTGCTCGAGGGGAAGCCGGCCCTCGAACTCCGATCGCCTGGATGCAACCGACAACGGTCGATCCAGCCGGCGACTGCGTAATACAGCCGCGCCTGATTCTGGCAGACTTCGCGGAAGGGAAAAATTGTTCCGCCTGTTTCGCGACCGACATTACGCGACAATCTTCAGCGCCATTGAAATGCAACAATGGCGAAATCAACGCCAGGTGTAGCCGTAGAGGCGCGGCAGCGTTCCGCACGCGGGATCGAACGGCCGATCGTCAGCGCTGTTGGGCGGCGCCACGATGAAAGCCTGCGACTGGCGGCTGCGCACGACGGCGCTCAACGCCGGCACGGTCCAGTCCTGGCTGAACAGGCTTTGCGGCCAATCGCCCATCGGCAGATCGGACGATTTCACCAGCCCGGTATGCGAGACCACCACGCCGCGCACGAAGCCGAGGTAGCCGTTCCACAATCCGGTCAGCACGAGATCGGGCACCATGCCCGCGGCGACCAGGACCAATGTCGAGAGCGCCAGGCGCCGGCCCACCTCGGGACGACGCAGGGTGGCGAACAGCGCGATCGGCCGCTCGCGCAGCGCCACATGCAGCCACATCACGACCAGCATCGCCCACAGCACACAGCCCGCCGCCGTGCGCGCGACATAGGCCGAGGGCGGAAAGAGATAGGTCTGCGGCCGCACTTCGCGCACCCACGGCGCGATCACGAGCAGCACCGCGACAAACCCGATCGCCAGCACCGGTCCGCGGCCCAGCAACCAGCGCGGCCAGGCCACGCTTGCCAGCGCGAACACCACCAGCCCGACGAACGGGATCATGAACTGCAGGTTCTGCCAGAAGTCGGCAACAGCCGCGCGCACCATCACGAAGTGCGGATGGTTCCAGTAGGTCGCCATGGTGATGCCCGAGACCAGCGCCGCGCCCACGAAGGCCAGCGCCGCCACGGTGCCGAGCAGGTGGGCGATGTCGTCGGGCGCATATTCGCTGTCGTCTTCGACGGGGCGCCAGGTCGCCCACAGGATAGCGGCGGCCAGCAGCGGGCCGAGATAGACCATCGCCTCGTAGGACCTGAGGCAGAATGCTCCGAGCAGCAGCAGCAGCATCGCGTCGCGCCGCCCGCCTTCGCCGTGCAGGTCGCCGGTCAGCAGCACCGCCATGGCGGCGATCGCGGCGGCGTAGGTGGCATTGTATTCGCCGACGATGAAGAACGACGTCGGCAGGTAGACCAGGGCGACCGCCGCCAGCACGATCGACAGCAGCACCGCATCGCCGCGCACGCGAGCCATGGCGAGGTGGTAGAGCGCGGCCGGCAGCGCGAACAGCGCAGCCGACTGGATGATCGCCAGGGTCTTCATGTCGGTGACGCCGACACGGACGGCGATCAGCACCGGAAGCTGGGTCACCCAACTGGCGTGGGCGCGCGCGGGATAGAAGTCGTGGAACTTGTCGAGATCGACGATGTTCACCAGGAAGGCGGCGCCGTCCCAGAACAGGCCGCGGCAGGCGATACTGTTGCAGACCGCAAGACCCCAGAGCAGCAGCACCGCCGCGCGATAGGCGATCGGAGGGGGCGTCGAGTTCATCCCTAGTCGCGCCAGTAGAAGCGGCCCAGGTTCGGCGGCTCCTGCAGAAGGAACGGCACCCACTCGTCGAAACCCTTGGGCGGCACGATGATGCCGCTGTGGTCGTTCGCGCGCACGGCAAGGCTCTGGGTCGACAGCACCCAGTTCTCGACCAGAAGGATCTCGGGATAACGCGACAGCTTGGAATCCTCGAAGGGGATGATACCACTCCTGCCGACAACGTCCGCCCGCGTCGCTTCGATGAAATCGACCCAGGTCAGCGACAGAAAAATGTCGGACGGCAGCACCGCCAAGGACATCAGGCAGGCCAGGCGCAGCAGCCGGCGGGCCGCTTGCTCCTGGCGCAGCACGATCGGCGCCTTTAGGCGCGAATGCAGGTCCGAGCGGTAGAACCAGATGAACGAGACGATGGCGCAGGTCACCATGCCGCCCATCACGCGCGAAACATACTGCGACTTGGCGAGCGGCCGGACCAGCGTGTGGGTGAACGCCAGCAGCGGCGTCAGCGCCAGTATGGCGAGCAGGATCGTCGCCCAGAAATACGGCCGCGGCGTCACCAGGTCGGCCGGCCGCACCAGTGCCCAGCCGATGATGACCAGCGCGGCGGCGAACACGAAATCGAACTGCATGTTCTGCCAGAAGTTCCGCGCCTGCTGCAGCGTATCGTCGAGGTGCATCGCCAGCAGGTCGGAGAACGGATGGACGATCGAGTCGCGCGCGATCCAGGTGGCCCAGGCGAACAGCAGGGCAGCCAGCAGATGCGAGAGCGTCGCGACCAGGCGCCCGCCGCTCGGCTCGCGCCGCCAGGCCCGCCAGATCCGCCACAGCATCATGACGACCAGGAAGGGACCGATATAGACCATGGCCTCGTAGACGCGGAGCGAGAACAGAGCCAGCCCCGAGAGCGCCAACCCCTCGCTCACCCGCAGGCGCTCGCTGGTGGCCAGGGTGACGCTCACCAGGATCGCCAGCGCATAGAGCGTGTTGTATTCGCCGACGATGAAAAACGAGACCGGCAGGAAGACCAGCGCGATGGCCGCGATCACGGAGGCCAGCACCACCGAATCGTTGCGCGCCCGGTAGAGGGCGAGGGAATAGAGGATCGTCGGCAACCCGAAGAAGCCCAGCGACAGCAGGCGGGCCAGCAGATGGAGGTCGGTGGCGCCCATGATCACCCCGATCATCACGGGAATCTGCGCCGCGATCATGGCGTAGAGCCGCGGCGGGTAGAAATCGAAGAACCACTCGAAGGTCACGATCTGGATGAGGAACCCGAAGCCGTCGACGAACAGGCCGCGACAAATCCAGCTGTGCCAGAGGGCAAGCGCCCAGATCAGGCCGATGGTTGCACGATAGGCGAACGTGTTGGAGGGCATCGTAGGGTTCGCGGGCTCTACAGGACCCCCGGCGGGGACGCAAGATATACCGTCTCTGGCCCGGCTTGCAGCATCGAAGGGGCACTGTTAGCAAGGCGCCGCATACAAGGATTTTCGATGCTCAGTTGGGAAAAGATCGATGCCATCCCGGGCTGGTTCCTGTTCCAGTCCTACTGCATCTGGCGCGCCCTGCTCGACCAGCAGACCGGCACCCCCGGCGACCTGTTCGAGATCGGCGTTTGGCGCGGCCGTTCGGCATCGGTCCTGGCGAACTACCGCAAGGGCGACGAGAAGCTTTATCTGTGCGATCTCAGACTGGATGAAGGGGCCGTGCGCACGGCCATCCAGTCGACCGGGATCGCGCCTGCCCATCTGGTGGGCCTGTCGGGCCCCTCGGCCGACCTGCCGGGCAAGCTCGACCTCAAGGCGATGCACCAGAGCGTGCGCTGGTTCCACATCGACGGCGAACACACCGGCACCGCGGTCTATCGCGAGCTCGAGCTGGCCAACCAGGTCGTCAATCCACAGGGCATTGTCGTGATCGACGACTTCTTCTCCCCGCGCTACCCCGCGAACACCACCGAGGTGATCCGCTACATGGAGAAGAACCCGTTCCACTTCCGCCTGCTCGCGGTCGGGTTCAACAAGGGCTACCTCTGCCGTCCCGAGGCATTGCCCAAGTACATGGACTTCATGGCCTCGGGCATGCCGGCCGCGCTGACGCACTACGGCGCCAAGACCACGATCTTCAAGACCACCGGCCCGTGGGATACCGACGCCGTCGGCATCACCAAATACGTGCCCGACGCCGGCCCGATCTCCGGCACCGACCACGACCCGCAACGCTGGCACATGATGCGCACCCGGCACGTGTGGGGCCCCAAGCGCCATTTGCTGAACACGATCCGCGTCCTGAAGGCCGTCGTCGGCCGCTAACTCTCTCTTCCCTTCTCCGAAGACGGGGGAGGGAAAATGATCAATCGTCATCGTATTCGTCGCGCAACGGATCGTATTCCGTGAGACAGCGGCCATAGGTGCCTCCCTCTTCGGCGTCGAAATCCCGCGCGTCGCGTGCGCGCCAGCGGACGGCCGGATTTCCATGTCGTGCACCGGCGGTGACGGTGGCGGCACTTCGATCGCCGGTGGCGGCTCGGGCGGTGGCGGTTCGGGCGGCGGCACCGGTATCTCCGCCGCAACGACAGGGGACGCCACGGGCGGCGGAGACGCCGGAGATGGGAGTGGCGCGGGCGCGCGCACACTGCGGCGGAACATCGACACGGGGATGGAGGGAAAATCCCGGTTCCATCGCGCCGCAAAGGCCGGATCGACCGCCGCGCGGTCGGCGATCGTCTGCGTCATTTCAACGAGCTTCATCCCGGTCTTGAAGCGCCGGAACCTTCCCTCGGTCTCGAGCCAGCGCACGCCGGCATCGAGCCGTCGCAGCCGGCTCTTCAGGCTCACTTCACTTCGTCCCCATACTCGCGCACTCGCGCGTCGAGCTGGTCGATCTTCTGCTCCTGCGCCACCAGCTCGAAGGCGCGGCGGTGCGTCTCCAGCATCGACGACAGCGACGCGCCGTCCTGCGGCGTCAGCCGCCCGTCGCTCACCGCGGCCACGACGCAGGCGTGCGCGAGCAGCAGATCATCCGGCGTGCGGATCAGCGGCAGATCGACCTCGATCGGCCGCCCCTTGGGCGCCGACCAGATGCGACTGAGCACCAAGCGCGCCGCGACCCGATCGCCCTCGGTCGCGACATCGATCATCTTGCGCACCAGCGTCTCGGCCTCGCCCTCGGCGAGCTGGTCGAGCAGGAGATTGACGGCATTGCGGCTTCCGCGCGGACGACCAGGGCCGCCGGGATGGCCTTTCTCGAACTTGGGCATAGGGCACCTCGCTGGAGTATGCTTGGCCCGCCATTAAACAAATGGGAATTTAATGGGAGCGGCCCTGCCACAGCGGCATTGGCTTGCGGCAATATTGCGTATATCGCACGTCATGTCAAGAGGGCCGCCGTCGCCCGCCAACTCTCTCTTCCCTCCCCCGTAATCGGGGAGGTGCCCGAAGGGCGGAGGGGGAATGCCACGCGGGGGCTATAGCCAAATCCGACGTCAGGAAGGGAAAGATCGCCTGTGTGGCTCTCCCCCTCCGCCCTTCGGGCACCTTTGCATTTGGCCGCTTGCGGCCAAATGCTGCCCCGTATGACGGGGGAGGAAAGAAATCTTACGGCGCCCAGCCGGGCGGGCCGAAGACCCGACCCCAGCGCTCGCGCCAGCTCTTCGCATGGGCGACGTCGCGGATGATCTGGCCGAGTTCCTCATAGGCGATGACGACGACGTTGCGCGGGCGAGAGCGCGCGTGGACCAAACCGAACTTGATGGCGATGTCCTCGCGTTCGGCCTGATAGGTGCCGAACAGGTGATCCCAGATCAACAGAACGCCGCCGTAATTCTTGTCGAGATACTCCTGGTTGCTGGCGTGATGGACGCGATGGGCCGAAGGCGTGTTGATCACCCATTCGAGCCAGCCGATCCGCGGCACCACCTCGGTATGTACGAAGATCTGATAGGTCAGGCTGGCGGAGGCCATGCCGAACACCGCGACCGGCGAGAATCCCAGCCAGACCAGCGGCAGGTAGAACAGGAACACCGCTGAGATCACGGGCGTCCAGGAAAGCCGCGCGGCGGCCAGGAGCACGAGCCGTTCGACGGAGTGATGAACGCTGTGCGAGGCCCACATGACCCGGATCTGGTGCGCCGAACGATGCTCCCAATAGAAGCAGAAGTCGGCCAGAAAGAAGAGCGCGATCAGGGCGGGCCAGTGATTCAGGTCAGCATCGATGGTGAACAGCCGGTAGTGATAGACCGTCGCCGCGAAGATCCCGACGATCAGCCCTTGGGCAGCAGCCTGCGTGATCAGATGACCGATCGCGACGCCGGCACTCACCGCCGTGTCGCGCCACGGATAGCGTCCCCCCTTCAGGTAGATCACCAGGATCTCGGCGAACACCGCCAGCAGGATGACCGGCAGCACGGTCTTGGCCGCAGGATTACCCACGTGCGAGACCAGCTCGGAGAGCTGGTGGAAGCTGAGATTGAACTCCATGGTCTTATGCTGGCGTCACGAGCTTCATCTGCTCGTCGAGATCGTCGGCGATGAAGTTGCGGACGACCTCGTCCAGGTCCTTGTCCATCTCGAAGCCGAGCTTGCGCGAGCGCTCCGAACTGATGCCCTGGGGCCAGCCGTTGCAGATCGCCTGGATGGCCGGATCGTGCTGCCACACGACCTTGCCGATCTTGCGATTGCCGGCATGCCTGGTCACCGCCTGCTCGAGCTCCTTCGCCGTGACGTTGAAGCCGTTGAGGAGAAGCGTGCGGCCGGGACCGAAGGCCTCCGGCGGCAGGTCGTGCAGCTTCATGAAGGCGTCGACCGTCTTGCGCGGGCTCAACACCACCATGATGGTCTCGGGCGTCACCGGGCAGACGACGTCGACGCCGGTCAGCGGCTCGCGCACCACGGAGCTTGCCCAGGTCGAGGCGGCCTTGTTGGGTAGCCCCGTGCGCACACAGATCGTCGGCAGGCGCACGGCGGTGCCGCGGAGATAGCCCTTGCGGGTGTAGTCGCGCAGCAGGAACTCGCCGATTGATTTTTGCGAGCCGTAGGAGGTCTGCGGCGTGAGCGGCGTGTCGTCTGTGACGGCCGGCGGCAGGTCGCCGCCATAGGCCGCGAGCGACGAGGTGAACACCACGCGCGGGTTGGTGCCGAGCGCGCGGCAGGCTTCCAGCACGTTGCGGGTGCCGTCGAGGTTGACCCGGTAGCCCAGGTCGAAGTCGGCCTCGGCGCCGGCGCTCACCACTGCGGCAAAGTGGAACACGGTCGAGGCGCCCTGCACGATGTCGCGCACCGTCGAGGCATTGGCGATGTCGCCCGCGATCGCCTTGACCCGCGGGTCATCGAGGCCGGGTCCAATGGCGCGACCGACGTCGAACAGCAGCAACTCGCCCACTTTCTGGGGTTTGCCGTCGGGGCCCGCGATGCTGCCCTGCTGCAGGATACGGCGCGCCAGCTTCTTGCCGAGGAAGCCCGCACCACCCGTGATCACGACTTTCATGCCTTTTCCATCCCTCGATGCGTTGTTGATCAAAGTGTGCACAGATCGTGGGTCACCGTCTATGTTCGGAAAGATGAAGGTCATCAGCTGGAACCTGCTGCGGCTCGAAGGCGCGGCCGTAAAGGACGTGGCGGCGCTGCTCGAGCGCGAGCGGCCGGACGTCCTGCTGATGCAGGAAGTGACGCAGCACATGGACGTGCTGCCGGCCACCGTCGGCGGCCACTATCACCGCCTGCCGTGGCCCGGCCGCATCCATGGGCTGGCCTTCTGGAGCCGGCATAATTTCGCGACGCCGCAGGTCCTGCCGTTGCCCGCGTCGTCGCTGCCGGGGCGGCTGCCGCGCCGGCGCTCGCAAATCGTGCAGGTGGGCGACATCACCTTCGCCAATGTCCATCTCTCGCACGGCCAGCTGCTGAACCGTCGCCAGCTGCTGCGCATCGCCGCCAGCCTGCACGGCAAGCCATCGGCGATCATCGGCGACTACAACGCCGTCGGTCCCTGCCTGATCCCGGGCTATGCCGACGTGGGTCCGCGCGAGCCGACCCACTTCGGCGGCACCGTCGTGCCCTTTCGCCTCGACCGCTGCCTGGCGCGGGGCGTGCAGTGCCTGCTGGCCGGCACGCTCGACTTCGGCCCGAGCGACCACAAGCCGATCGTGCTCGAGCTGCAGGTCGCCACCGCCGCCGTGAAGCGCCACCCGCTGCAGCGCGCGCGCCGCAGTCTTGCAAAGATCCGCGCCGCCCTCAGGTAGATCGTCATCATGCGTACGCGTACCGTCCTGTCGAACATGCTCGCCCTCGCGGTGGGCCTGGTGATTGCGCTCACGATCGCGGAGATCGCCACGCGTCTGATCGCGCCACAGTCGCTGTCGGGCTCGTGGCTGGTCTACGGCCCGCGCGGCACGATGATGAACAAGGCGGGCGGCGGACCGGTGCGCAACCAGCTGCCGGACGGCAGCGCCGTCTACTACCAGTTCAATTCCTGGCACCAGCGGGGCAAGGCCGAACCCGACCCTGCCGCCGCGCGCGTGCTGGTGTTGGGCGACTCTTTCACCTTTGGCTTCGCCCTGCCGGACGATGAGACCTACGTCTCCCGTTTGCAGAAGCAGTTCGACAAGCGCGGCGGCAGTCCGCGCGTGCAGCTGCTCAACGCTTCCACCGGCGGCTGGGGCACCGACGACCAGCTCAGCTATCTCGAGGACTTCGGCGACGGGCTCGGCCTGTCCGCCGTCGTGGTCTTCTTCAATTACGGCGATGCCTCGCGCTCGACCGATGTCGGCCCGTACGACATGCAGCCCGATCACCAGGGCCTGGTGCCGGCGGACCGGTCGGCACAGCGCTCGCGTCTCAAGCTGCTGCTCGAAGGCAACCGCTTCTACGGTTTCCTGCTCGAGCATTCCCACCTGCTCCAGCTCGCGCGCGTGGCGAGCATCAGCGGCCTGCGCGCCGCCCCCAATCTGGCGCCCGCGCCGCGCAACGAAGCCCAGACCCGGCAGGACCAGGAGATCGCGCGCCTGCTGTTCCACCGCATGGCGGCCTGGTGCAAGGCGCGAGACATCCAGCTCACGGTGCTGACCACCGGCTGGCCGATGTTCCATTACCTGTGGCTCGATCCGATGATGCGCGGGGAAGGCATCTTCTTCCGCGACCTGCACGATCCCGTCGGCGTCGCATTCGGCGGCCGCCCGGCCAGCGATTTCGAAATTCCGGCGGAGGGACATCCCAATGCCGACGGTGCGCGCGTGGTTGCCGACGTCTCCTGGCCGATCCTGGACGAACGCCTGACGGCGCTGCCGACGCGCCCCTTTAAAGGCCGCTAGAGATACGGCTGTAGCAGGCGCGCGGCGCCGTTGCGCAGCCTGATCGGCAGCGAATCGCCGTCGAGTTCCTCGACGGTGAGCTGCCGGCCGGCGCGCGTTAGGTCGGTGATCAGGTGCGCGAACTCCGGCCCCTGCACCTCGACGTTGAGCTCGAAGTTCAGGCGGAAGCTGCGGGTGTCCCAGTTGGCGCTGCCGATCATCGACCAGCTGTCATCGATGGTCATGAGCTTGGAGTGATCGAACGGCGCAGGCCGCAGCCAGACGCGGCAACCCGCTTCCATCATCACCCTCATCGGCACGCGCCGCGCCCAGTCGAGCACGGCGTGATTGGAATGTTCGGGCACGACGATGTCGACGATCAGGCCGCGCATCGCCGCCAGCCCCAGCGCCGTGGTCAGCACGTCGGGCGGCAGGAAGTAGGGCGTGACGATGCGGATCGATTCGCGCGCGCAGGAGATCGCGTGCAGCGCCGCGAACTCGATCTGCTCGAGATGCTCGTCGGGTCCGGAGGCAACGGCGCGGGCCAGCAGCTTGCCGCGCGGCGAGAGCTCCGGGAACCAGCCCTCGTCCGGCAGTTTCTCGCCGGTCTCGAACAGCCAGTCGTCGGCGAAGGCCTCGACGATCTGCTCGACCACCGGCCCCTCGATCGAGAAATGCGTGTCGCGCACCGGATGCTTGGGCGTGCCCGCCAGCACGTTCTCGTCGCCGATGTTGATGCCGCCCACAAAGGCCAGCCGCCCGTCGACGACCAATATCTTGCGATGGTTGCGCAGGTTGAGGAACGGCGTGCGCCACGGGAAATAGGAATGCAGGAAGCGGGCGACCGGCACGCCGGCCCGCTTCAGCGCCGTGTAGGTGCCCGACCAGAAATAGCCACTGCCGACGCCGTCGATCAGCACGCGCACCTGGACGCCGCGGCCCTGGGCGGCAACCAGCGCGTCGATGAACTTCTGCCCGGCGCTATCGGCGCGGAAGATGTAGCTCGAGAGACCGACGGTCTTCTCCGCCCGCCCGATCGCCGCGATCATGGCGGGATAGGCGTCGTCGCCGTTGCGGAACAGGCCCGCATCGTTGCCGCTCTCCGACGGCAGGCCGGTCAGCCGGCCGATCGCGTATTCGAGCGGCGTCAGCGGGTCGATATCGCTCAGCCCCGGCTTCGGTGACGCCACGGCATAGGTCGGCACGCGCGTGCGCCACAGGCGCTGCGCGCGCCGCTTCACCCGGTTGATACCCAACGCGACGTAAAGAAGCGCGCCGATGAACGGCGACAGCCACGCGATCCCCATCCACGAGATCGACGTGCCGATGTTGCGCTTGTAGAGCAGGACATGGACCGTCACCGCGGACGCGACAACGACGTGCGCGGCCGCGGCGACCTCGCCGACCAGCGTGGCCAGATCGGCGTTGAAGACCATGGACCTTACTTAGGCAATGGCTTTGATCGTCTTGGCCGTGATGTCGATGATCTCGTCGATCTGGGCCTTCTCGATCACCAGCGGCGGCGACATGGCGATGGCGTCGCCCGACTGGCGGACCATCAGGCCGAGTTCGAACGCCTTGGTGAAGGCGGCGAACCCGCGCGTGCCGACCGGACCCGACGGCGCAAGATCGATACCGCCGGCAAGGCCGAGGTTACGGATGTCTGTTACGTTCGGCAGACCTTTCAAAGAGTGGAGGCCCTGCTCCCAGTACGGCGACAGCTCGGCCGAGCGCTCGAACAGGTTCTCGTCGCGATAGATGTCGAGCACCGCCGACGCCGCGGCGCAGGCGAGCGGATGGGCCGAGTAGGTGTAGCCGTGGAACAGCTCCATGGCGCTCTCCGGTCCGTGCATCAGGCCTTCGTAGATCGGCTTGCGCACAAACACGCCGCCCATCGGGACGGTGGCGTTGGAGATGCCTTTGGCAACGGTCATCAGATCGGGGATCACGCCGAACTTCTCGGCGGCGAACGAGGTGCCGAGGCGGCCGAAGCCGGTGATGACTTCGTCGAAGATCAGCAGGATGCCGTGCTTGGTGCAGATCTCGCGCAGGCGCTCGAGATAGCCCTTCGGCGGCGGCAGGTAGCCGGTCGAGCCGGCGCAGGGCTCGACGATGACGGCGGCGATGTTCGACGCGTCATGCAGGCCGACGATGCCCTCCAGCGCATCGGCCAGTTCCTTGCCGTGCTCGGGCTGGCCCTTGGAGAAGGCGTTCTGCGGCAGGTGCGTGTGCGGCAGGTGATCGACACCCGGCAGCATCGAACCGAACCACTTGCGATTGTTCACCATGCCGCCGACGGAAATGCCGCCGAAGCCGACGCCGTGATAGCCACGCTCGCGGCCGATGAAGCGCGTGCGCGTGCCCTGGCCGTTGGCGCGGTGGTAGGCGAGCGCGATCTTGAGCGCGCTGTCGACCGCCTCGGAGCCGGAGTTGCAGTAGAAGGCATGGTTGAGGTCGCCCGGCAGCAGGGCTGCATGGCGCGCCGCGAGCTCGAACGCCTTGGGATGGCCCATCTGGAACGAGGGCGCGTAGTCCATCTCGTCGAGCTGCTTGAGGATCGCTTCCTTGATCTCCTCGCGGCCGTGACCGGCGTTGACGCACCACAGGCCCGCGGTGCCGTCGATGATCTTGCGGCCTTCCGGCGTCCAGTAGTGCACGCCCTTGGCCTTCGCCAGCATGCGCGGGTTCTTCTTGAATTGCCGGTTCGCGGTGAACGGCATGAAGAAGGCGTCGAGATTGTTGGCGACGGGCTTGGACGACGAGGTCATGGCAGGTCCTACTGGTCAAAAATCAGGCGGATTGGAACGCTGGGCCGTTTTCTATCACTTGTTTACGTCGACGACCACGCGGCCACGTATCTCTCCTTTGAGGATTTTTGGGCCCAGCCCCATCAGCTCGCCCAATCCGGCTTCGCTCACTGTGGAATCGAGCTTGTCGAAGGGCAGGTCGGTGCCGAGGCGCTTCCACGCTTCCTGGCGCGGGGCCATGGGCAGCATCACCGAATCGATGCCGTAGACCGACACACCGCGCAGGATGAAGGGCAGGATCGAGCCCGGGAAGGCAGGGCCGGCGGCGAGACCGCAGACCGCGGCCGCGCCGCCGTACTTTATCTGGGCGAGCGCGCGGGCGAACATCACGCCCGAGACCGAGTCGACTACGCCCGCGAAGCGCTCCGACAGCAGCGGCCGGTCAGGCGCCTCGGTCAGCTCCTTGCGATCCATGATCGTCGTGGCACCGAGCGCCTTGAGGTAGTCGCCCTCGGCGGGACGGCCGGTCGCGGCCACCACGTTGAAGCCGAGCTTGGCCAGGATCGCCACGGCCACCGAGCCGACGCCGCCCGCCGCGCCCGTCACCAGCACTTCGCCCGACGCGGGTGTGAGGCCATGCTTCTCGAGCGCCATCACGCAGAGCATCGAGGTGTAGCCCGCGGTGCCGATCGCCATCGCGCGCTTGGTCGAGATCGAAGACGGCAGCTTCACCAGCCAGTCGCCCTTCACGCGCGCCTTGCTGGCGTAGCCGCCCCAATGGAGTTCGCCGACGCGATGACCATTCAGCACGACCTTGTCGCCCGGCTTGAAGTTGGCGTTGTCGGAACTCTCGACCGTGCCCGCGAAGTCGACGCCGCCGACATGCGGCCACGTCTTCACCAGACCGCCGCCCGACGTCAGCACGAGTCCGTCCTTGTAATTGAGCGTCGAGTAATCGACGGCAACCATGACGTCACCGACTGGAAGCTTGCTCTCGTCCAGGTTTTGAATCTCGCCGCTCACTTTGCGGTCGGCGCCTTGAGTCAATACGAGAGCGCGGAACGATGACATGCAATTCCTCCCTTGCCGCCTGCGCGGCGGCCTCTACGATGCCCGCCGCCGCACAAGCGGAGGAGGCTCTTTTCATGATCAAGTTCTACTACAATCTCGCGCCGAACCCGACAAAAGTGGCGCTCGCCCTCGAAGAGATGGCCCTCCCCTACGAACTTGTCCCTGTCGACACGCGAAAGGGCGAACAGCACACGCCGGCGTTCCTCGCCATCAATCCGAACGCCAAGGTGCCGGCGATCGTCGACGGCGACGCCACGGTGTTCGACAGCAACGCCATCCTGCTCTACCTCGCCGAGAAGACCGGCACGTTCGGCGGCGGCAAGTCGGCCGCCCAGCGCGGCGAGCTGCTGTCGTGGATGATGTTCATCGCCTCGGGCATCGGCCCCTACTCCGGCCAGGCCGTGCACTTCCGCAACGTCGCGCCCGAGCCCAAGGACTATGCCGTGACGCGCTACACGTTCGAGGCGACCCGTCACTGGAACATCATCGACGCCCGCCTGGCCAAGCATCGCTACATGCTGGGCGACGAATACACGGTCGCCGACATGGCGCTGTGGGGCTGGTCGCGCCTAGTGCCGTTCGTGCTGGGCCCTGATGCACTGCCCACGATGCCCAACCTGAAGCGCCACCTCGAAGAGGTCTCGGCCCGTCCGGCGGCAGCGCGCGCGCTCGCCCTGAAGGACAAGCACAGCTTCAAGGCCGACATGGACGAGGCCGCCAAGCTCGCCATGTTCCCGCACCTCAAGAAGGCCGGCTGACCTCCGGATTCGCTTCCGGCGATCGTAACCTCGGGGAATGATCTCGAGGGCGGAATGAAGTTCTCGGACCTGCAGCCACGAGTCATAGTCGTGGCCGCATAACCCGAGAGATGCATTCGATGAGCGCCAACCTCTTCTCCGCCACCTATCGCCAGGCCCGCGAGCGCTTCCTCGATGCCGCACGCGCGAGCGGCGCGGCGATCCGCTCGCATGTCCATCCGCGCAAAGGTGCCGAGGGCGAGGAGATCGCCATGGATGCCGCGCTGATCGGCCCCGCGGACGCCTCGTCGCTGTTCATCGTCAGCTCGGGCACGCACGGCCCTGAAGGTTTTTCGGGCTCGGCGTGCCAACTCGGCCTGCTGGGCGATTCGCTGGCAACGCGCGCCGGCCAGAACGACACGGCCATTCTTCTGATCCATGCGGTCAATCCGTTCGGCTTCTCGCATCTCACGCGGACCAACGAGGACAACATCGACCTCAACCGCAACTTCAACGACTTCAGCCAGCCCTATCCGCCGAACGACACCTACGAAGAAGTCCATCCGTTGCTGGTGCCGGCGATCTGGCCGCCTTCCGACGCGGATGAGGCGCTGCTCGCCACCAGGATGCAGGAGCTGGTCGGCCGCCGCACGCCCGGCGTGTCGAGCGGCCAGGCCGTCCATCCCGACGGTCTCTTCTATGCCGGCACCGCACCGAGCTGGAGCAACAGCACCGTGCGCGCGATCCTGCGCGAGCACGGCGCCGGGCGGCGCCACATCGCCTGGATCGACGTCCACACCGGTCTCGGGCCGCGCGGCCATGGCGAGAAGATCTTCGGCCGCCACAGCGCCGAGACCCAGGCGCGTGCGATGGCGTGGTGGGGCCGCGACCTGATCGTGAGCACAATGGCCCAGTCGGTATCGCCGCGGACCGCGGGCCACATCACGAGTTGCGCGCCTCAGGAATGTCCCGACGCCGCCCTCACGCCGATGACCCTCGAATACGGCACGCTGCCCAACCCCGACGTGCGTCGCGCGCTGCGCGGCGAGGCCTGGCTGTTCGGCCATCCCGACGCGCCGCCCGCAGTCGCCGCCGCGATCAAGCGCGCCGCACGCGACGCGTTCTACGTCGACGCCGACGACTGGAAGGGAATGATCCTCGGCCAGTTCCGCGCGCTTGCCCTTCAGACCCTCAACGGCCTGGCCCAGCCATGAAACTCCTCACTCGACTGCTCGCGCTCCTCGCCGCCGCGACGCTGGCGATGCCCGCCCTCGCCCAGTCGACGCTGAAGGCGGTGATGCATTCCGACCTGAAGGTGCTCGACCCGATCTGGGCCTCGGCGCAGATCAGCCGCACGCACGGCTACATGGTCTACGATACGCTGTTCGGCCTCGATGCCGACCTGAAGCCGCAGCCGCAGATGGTCGGCACCTGGAGCGTCGATCCGGCCGGCCTCGTCTACAGCTTCACCCTGCGCGACGGGCTGGCCTGGCACGACGGCGCGCCGGTCACCGCCGAGGACTGCGTCGCCTCGCTGATGCGCTGGGGCAGCCGCGACGTGATGGGGCTGAAGCTCTTCGCCAACATCAAGACGCTGACCGCGCCGGACGCAAAGACCATCCGCCTCGAGCTGAAGCAGCCCTATGGGCTGGTGCTCGAATCTCTCGCCAAGCCCGCCGGCCTGGTGCCGTTCATGATGCCCAAGCGCGTGGCGAGCCTGCCGGCGACCGAACAGATCAAGGATCCGACCGGCTCCGGACCGTTCATCTTCAAGAGCGACGAATGGCGGCCCGGCGACAAGGTCGTCTATGTGCGCAATCCGAAATACGTGCCGCGCGCCGAGCCGCCGTCGGTCTTTGCCGGAGGCAAGGTGGCCAAACTCGACCGGGTCGAATGGCTGTCGATTGCCGACCCGCAGACCGCGGTGAACGCGCTCGAGACCGGCGAGATCGACGTCGTCGAGAACGTGGCCCACGATCTGCTGCCGCTGCTCGCGAAGACGAAGGGCATCACCGTCGAGCGCGGCCTCTATGCCAACCAGTACGACCTGCGGCCCAACTGGCTGCATCCGCCGTTCGACAATCCCAAGATGCGGCTGGCGCTGGCCTACGCCCTCGACCAGCGCGAGTATCTCGAATCGTCGATTGGCGATCCGGCCTACTGGCGCCTGTGCAAGACGCTCTACGGCTGCGGCACGCCGCTCGCGTCGGAGGCCGGGACCGAGGGGCTGCTCGAAGGCAACGTCGCCAAGGCCAAGACGCTCATGAAGGAAGCCGGTTACGACGGCCGGCCCATCGTGCTGCTGCACATCAGCGACGTCGCCGTGCTCAGCAATCTCGCTCCCGTGGCCAAGGCGCAGCTCGAGCGGGCCGGGTTCAAGGTCGACATGCGATCGGCCGATTGGCAGACCCATCTCAGCCGCGTGCTGCGCAAGGAGCCGCCGGAGGACCGCGGCTGGAACGTCACTCTGTCGAGCACCGGCGTGATCGACATGGTCAATCCGGTGACGTCGCTGTTCCTCAACGCCGCCTGCGAGAAAGCCGCGGCGGGCTGGCCGTGCGATGCCAGGCTCGAGGAACTGCGCGATGCCTTCGCCCACGAACTCGATCCGGCGCGGCGCAAGGCGATCGCAGAAGAAATCCAGGTGCGCGCCCTGCAGGTCGGCACGCACTTTCCCTTGGGCGAATGGTTCGGCGCCTCGGCCGTCAGCACGCGTACGTCGGGCTGGCTGCGGCCGCCGTCGGCCACGGTGTTCTGGAACGTCACGCGCGCCCCGCGCTAGGACGCCTGCTTCTGGACGCTGGCCGCGATCTGCCGCGCCAGCGTCTGCAGCCGCTTCACGTACCGCTTCACGACCTCGGCCTCGCTCATCGCCGACTGGGGATAGCGCATCGACAGGCTGGCCAGCATGCGGCCGTCGCGCCGCCGCACCGGCACCGCGATGCCCTGGAGCCGTGTCGGCTGCAGCGGCTGGGTGAAAGCATAGCCGTCGCGTCGCACGCGCAGGAGCAGCGCGTCGAGCGCCTGCTGGCGGCGCTTCGGCAGGCCACCGATTTCCTTCAGGATGGTCTGGCGCTCCTCGTCCGAGCAGAAGGCAAGCCACGCGCGGCCGAGCGCCGTGTTGAGGATCGGCCGGTGCGCGTTGAGGCCCGCGCCCTCGAAGGCGAGCGGGCTTTGCGTCGCGGTCGAATGACGGATGACGATGGCGCCGCGTCCCATGGTGGCGAGATAGAGCGGCCAGTCGTGCTCGGCGGTGAAGCGGCTCATGTGCGGGATCGCGGCATCGACCAGGTGGTCGACGAAGCGGATCGATTCGGAGAGGCCCAGCACCCGGTCGGTCAGCCGATAGCCCTGCTGGCGTGAGATGCGCGCGGCATAGCCCAGCGCGATCAGCGTATGCAGCAGGCGCACGACGGTCGGCCGCGGCAGGCCGGTCTCGGCCGTCAAGGTGACGAGGGTGGAGGCGCGGCGGTGGCTGAGCGCCTCCAGCACGGCGAACGACCGGCGGACAGGCTCGATCACGGCAGGATCGGTCATGCGCCGGAGGCTAGTCCGCAATACGGACTTTGTCGACTTTGCTCGGACCCGGCACCGCCCCGGGACTATCCTCCGGGGCAACAGAGGAAACAAAATGGCCTATCAGTCCATCGACGTGCGCAAGCTCACGCCCACGATCGGCGCGGAAATCTTCGGCGTCGACCTCGCCCAGCCGCTCGGCAACCAGCAGTTCCAGGAAGTGCACGACGCGCTGATGGAGAACCTGGTGATCTTCTTTCGCGACCAGAAGCTGTCGATCGACCAGCACAAGGATTTCGGCCGCCGCTTCGGTCCACTGCATGTCCATCCCAACGCGCCGGTGGTCTTCCCGGAGCATCCCGAGATCCTGGTGATCAAGGCCGACGAGAAGTCCAAGCGCGTCGCCGGCGAGGAATGGCACACCGACGTGTCGTGCGACGTCGAGCCGCCGATGGGCTCGATCCTCTATCTCACCGAAGTGCCGCCCGATGGCGGCGGCGACACGCTGTTCGCCAACATGTACCGCGCCTACGAGACGCTGTCGGAGCCGGTCAAGGCGATGCTGCAGGGGCTGACGGCGCTGCACGACAGTTCGAAGGCGCACTACTATCGCGTCAAGGCGACCGACCGCGAGGAGATGAAGTTCCCGAACGCCGAGCATCCGATCGTGCGCACGCACCCGGTGACCGGCCGGCAGGGACTCTACGTCAATCGCGGCTTCACGCTCCGCATTCCCCAACTGCGCAAGAACGAGAGCGATGCGTTGCTCGAGATGCTCTATCGCCACATCGAGACGCCGGAATTCCAGTGCCGCTTCAAGTGGCAGCCGAATTCGGTGGCCTTCTGGGACAATCGCTCGACCCAGCATCACGCGATGTTCGATTACTTCCCGCACCGCCGCTACGGCCACCGGGTCACGGTGTGCGGCGACAAACCCTTTTACCGCGCCGCGTAACGGAGAATGAAATGACGTACGAGACCATCGAAGTACGCAAGCTGACACCCGCCATCGGCGCGGAGATTTTCGGCGTCGATCTCGCCAAGCCGCTCGGCAACCAGCAGTTCCAGGAAGTGCACGACGCGCTGATGGAGAACCTGGTGATCTTCTTCCGCGACCAGGACATGACGCACGACCAGCACAAGGATTTCGGCCGCCGCTTCGGCAAGCTGCACATGCATCCCAGCTCCAATCCGGTGAGCCAGATACATCCGGAGATCCTGACCATCAAGGCCGACGGCAATTCCAAGTATGTCGCGGGCGAAGAATGGCACACCGACGTGTCGTGCGATCCCGAACCGCCGATGGGCAGCATCCTCTACATGAAGGAACTGCCGCCCGACGGCGGTGGCAACACGCTGTTCGCCAACATGTACCGCGCCTTCGAGACGCTCTCGGCGCCGATCCAGAAACTGTGCGAGGGCCTGGTCGCGGTCCACGACGGCGCGCAGGTCTATGGCGGCCGCTTCGGTCGCACGCCGCCGCCCGGCAAGAGCTTTCCCCGCAGCGAGCATCCGGTGGTGCGCACGCATCCGGTGACCGGCCGCAAGGCGCTCTACGTGAATCGCAACTTCACCACCGGCATCGTCGGCCTGCGCAAGCACGAGAGCGACGCGCTGCTCGAGATGCTCTATCGCCACAGCGAGACTCCGGAGTTCCAGTGCCGCTTCGTCTGGCAGCCCAATTCGGTCGCCTTCTGGGACAACCGCTCGGCCATGCATCACGCGATGTGGGATTACTTCCCGCACAGCCGGCTGGGCTATCGCGTGACGGTGGCGGGCGACAAGCCGTTCCTGCGCGCCTGAAGATCCGATGATGAGCCTCCGATGATCAAGCGTCGCCTCCTCCTGGGCGGAGCGCTCGCCGCCCCTTTCACCGCGCGCGCCGACACCTATCCGAACAAGCCGGTCCGCGTGATCCTGACCGGGCCGGTCGGCGGCCTGATCGACGTCGCCGGCCGCGTGGTCGGCGATGCGATGCAGGCCAATCTCGGCCAGCCGTGGATCATCGATCCGCGGCCCGGCGCCAACGGCATGATGGCGGCCGGAATCTTCCTCGCCGCACCGTCGGACGGCTACACGCTGTTCCTCACCGTGTCGGGCCACGTCGCGATCAACTTCCTGATGAAGGCGCCCTACGACGCGATGAAGGACTTCCAGCCGATCGCCATGATCGGCGTCAGCACCGCGCTGCTCTGCGTGCCGCCCGACGTCCCGGCCAACAACGTGGCCGAGTTCGTGGCCTATTCGCGGGCCAATCCGGGCAAGCTCAACTACCTCAACTCCGCGAACGGCACCGGCGCGCATCTCCTGCCCGAGCTGATGAAGATCAAGTACAAGCTCGACATCACCTCGGTGCCCTACAAGGGCCTCCCGCCCGGCGTGCAGGACCTGCTCGCGGGCCGGCTGCAGCTCGCCATGGTCAGCACCACGATCGTGATGAGCCACGTGAAGGCCGGCCGCCTCAAGGCAATCGGCGTCGTCGGCCCCCGGCGTCTCGCCGACCTGCCCGACGTGCCGACGATGGGCGAACAGGGCGCGGGCGATGTCGAAGTGCGCTCCTCGATCCCGCTTTACGGCCACAAGGACTTGGCGCAGCCGATCGTGCAACGGGTCAACGCGGCCGTGCAATTCGCTCTCGCCGATCCGGAAACGCTCAAGCACCTGCAGCAGATCTACGTCGAACCGCTGCCGATGACGCCTGCCGAGACGGCAAAGGCGCTCGAAGAAGAGCACGACCGGTTGGGCAAGGTGATCGCGCAGCTCGGCATCAAGGTCGAAGACGGCTGATAAGCCGCGGCAACCCGTTCAGGAGGCGTGCGTTCTCCCGAGCGCATGCTTCAGCCGTTCCGCTTTTCCCTGATCCTCGCTCTCCTCCTCTTTCAGGCTACAGGGTCGGCGCGCGCGCAAGAGCCGCCGTTCACCTTCGCCTCGATCGAGGCGATGGCCACCAAGCTCGCATCGGAACCATACAAGGAGCCGCCGTCGGTCGAAGGTGACATGCGCCAGCTGTCCTACGACCACTTCCGCGCGCTGCGGGCGCGGCCGAACACGGCGCTGTGGCACGACGATGACAAGAGCGCGTTCCACGTCGAGTTCTTTCCCGCCGGCTTTATCTACGAAAAGCCAGTGCAGATTTCGGTCGTCGACGCCGGCAAGGCGACGCCGGTCACGATCGCGCCGGACCAGTTCGATTTCAGCGACACCGGGCTGAAGACGCCGCCCAAGGAAGTGGCGCTGGCCGGCTTCCGCGTCACCTATCCGCTGAACCAGCCCACCAAGTTCGACGAGATCATCGCCTTCCTGGGCGCGAGCTACTTCCGCGCGATCGGGCGCGGCCAGTTCTACGGAGCGTCGGCGCGTGGCCTCGCGATCGACACCGGAATCGGCCGGCCCGAGGAGTTCCCGACCTTCCGCCAGTTCTGGCTGGTGAAGCCCGCGGACGGCATCAACGAATTCACGGTCTGGGCGCTGCTCGACGCGCCCGACGCGACCGGCGCCTTCTCCTTCGTCATCCGGCCCGGCGCGCGTACGGTCGTGAACACCCACGCCGTCCTGTTCATGCGCAACGACGTCGAGCTGCTGGCGCTGGCGCCGCTCACCTCGATGTACTTCGCCGGCAAGGCCTCGCCGCCGCGCGACGACTACCGGCCGGAGATCCACGATAGCGACGGGCTGTTCATGATCACCGGCGCGGGCGAGCGCATCTGGCGGCCGCTCTCCAATCCCCAGGCGCTCGCCGTCTCGTCCTTCAGCGACAGCAATCCCAAGGGCTTCGGCCTGCTCCAGCGCGAGCGCGACTTCGCCGCGTACCAGGACAGCGCCGCCAACCTGCAGGCGCGCCCCAGCCTGTGGGTCGAACCGAACGAGGGCTGGGGCGATGGCGAGGTTCGGCTGGTCGAGATCCCCAGCCAATCGGAGACCAATGATAATATCGTGGCCTTCTGGGTATCGCGCTGGCCCGCGCGCAAGGGCGAGCGCAAGGAATTCAACTATCGTCTGTCGGCGTTGGGCGACGAGGCCGCTCTTTCCACACAGGCGCGCACCATCGCCACGCGCGGCGGTACGGTGCCTTACGCCAGCAAACAGCGCCGCGTCGCCGTCGAGTTCGCCGGCGGCGACCTCGACTCTCTCTCCCCGGAACAACCTTTGTCAGCGCACGTTTCCCTCACGGGCGGCAAGGTGATGCGCACTTATGTCGAGCCCCTCCCGTCACGAAAGAGCTGGCGCTTGTTCATCGAATTCGAACCCGACGGCAAAAAGGTCGTCGATATGCGTGCCTCCCTCGGCCTGCGTGACCAAGTGCTGACCGAGACCTGGACCTATGCGTGGCGACCATGAACCGGGATGTGGCGTCGACTTGGAATCTGGACCGCTTCGCCCGCGGCACGGCTTGGCGACGGGTCCTTCTGCTCATCCTCGTCGTGGCGACGGCCGCGCTCGGTGCGACGCTCGTGATCCAGGTGATCAGCGCGCGCGGACCTGAATTCTTGAAATACCTCTTCCTGCCGGCTTTCGTGTTGCTGATCGCCTGGGCCGCGCTCTCCTTCTGGAGCGGCGTGTTCGGCTTCGTGCTGGGCGTCCTGCGGCTCCATCCCGTGTCACTGCGGCGACAAGGTCCCGCCGACGGCCCGGTGCCCACGCTTTCTGCGCGCACGGCGATCCTGGTGCCGGTCTACAACGAAGACCCAGCCGACGTGTTCGCCCGGCTGAGCGCGGTCTATCAGTCGCTCGAAAACACGGGCTGCCTCGACTCCTTCGACTTCTTCGTCCTGAGCGATACGACCAACGACGGCATCGCCCATCAGGAGAGAGCCGCGTGGACGGCGACACGGCGTGAGCTCGCCGCCGAGGGCCGGCTCTTCTACCGGCGGCGTGCCGCCAATACCGGCAAGAAGGCCGGCAACATCGCCGAATGGGTCGACACGCGCGGCCCGGATTACGCGCACATGATCATCCTCGACGCCGACAGCCTGATGCAGGGCGTGACCTTGGTGCGGCTCGCGGCGTTGATGGAAGCAAGTCCGCGCACTGGCATCATCCAGACCCATATCGTGCCGGCCGGACGCCAGACGTTGTTCGCCCGCGCGCTCCAGTTCTCGACCCGGCTGACCGGCGCCGTGCTGGCCATGGGCCACAGCTTCTGGCAGCTGGGCGACGCCAACTACTACGGCCACAACGCGATCCTGCGCGTGTCGGCGTTCGCGGACTGCTGCCGCCTGCCGGTGCTGTCCGGCAAGCCACCGCTCGGCGGCGAGATCCTGAGCCACGATTTCGTCGAGGCTGCCTTCATCCGTCGCGGCGGCTGGCATTGCTGGCTACTGCCCGAATTGCGCGGCAGCTTCGAGGAACTGCCGTCGAACCTGCTCGATTACGCCGCGCGCGACCGCCGCTGGGTCCAGGGCAACCTGCAGCACGCCCGCCTGATCGGCCTTCCCGGCCTGCGCTGGATGAGCCGGCTACATCTGGCGATGGGCATCTTCTCCTACGTGGCCTCGCCGCTCTGGCTGATGCTGCTGATCCTGAGCTCGGCGATGGTGGTCGACCATCAATTGACGGGCGATGTCTATTTCGGACCGACCCGAACGCTGTTCCCGCAGTGGCCGCATTATCATTGGCCCGAGATCCACGGGCTGCTCGCATTGACCGGCGTGCTGCTGTTCGGCCCGAAGATCCTGGCCCTCATCCTGCGCGAATGGTCGACGCGCGCGGCGCGGCGCTTCGGCGGCCGCCTGGCGCTGCTGCTGAGTTTCCTTCTCGAGGTCGTCTTCTCCTCCCTGCTGGCGCCAGTGATGATGCTGTTCCACACCGGCTTCATCGTGAGCATCCTGATGGGCAATGCCGTGGGCTGGCCGGCGCAGGCGCGCGGCGATCGCGGCATGGAATGGGGTCAGGCGCTGCAGCGGCACGTCGGTCATGCGCTGCTTGGCCTGGCGACACTGGCTGCGCTTGGCACGCTGGCGCCCAGCTACGTGCCGTGGATACTCCCCGTGGTCACGGGTCTGCTGCTTTCGGTGCCGCTGGCCGTCCTGTCGAGCCGCCGCGGGATCGGCATGGCCGCGCACAAGCTTCGGCTATTCGTCACGCCCGAGGAAGGCGCGCATCCCGTCATGCTGGAAGCGCGTTGACGCCGCTACTTGTCGAGCACGGTCTGTTGTAACCAAGGCAGGAAGCTACCTAATAACCGGCTGCTGCCGCGCTCGTTGACGTGTCCCCATGACCAGAACAGCGGACCGCGATCGTCAGACTGGTAGCACAGGGTGGCATCGCAGAAGACCGGCACCGATTCGAACAGCGTCACCACGCCCGGCGTATCGCGCGCCATCTGCGCGAAGACGTCGTGCTGTCTCTTCAGCGTCTGCTCTATGTTGGCACGCGATTCCTGGCAGGAATCGATATCGCGCGGCGCCGTGAGATCGACGCCGGCGATCTCGACCTGTCGCGGCCAGCAGCCCGCGGGCTCGTGATAGAAGGCCGGCGGCGCGGCGACGAGCACGAGCTTCCGTCCCCGCCTGGTGACGGCCTCCTGCAGGCGACGCAGACGCGCGGGATTGTCGAAGAACGGATTGTCCGAGAACGTGGGAACGACCACCGCCTTGATCGACGGTGTCTTGTCGAGGATCGACAGGACGGCCCCGATCACCTTCTGGCAGTGCAGTCCGCCGGCCGACCACGCTTCCAGCGGATCGTCGGTGAGGCATCCCGTCTCCACCCAGTTGGGGCTTGTCGTGGCGACCAGCACGGCCGGCGCGGAGGCGAGGCCTGCGCTGATGGCGGAGTTGAAGGCCATCGCGATACTGTCACCCATGATCAGCATCACCGGCTGCCCCCCGGACTGTGACGACCGCACCTGGCAGGTGTAACTGTCGTCGGTCGTGATGCCATAAGCCGTCTCGCAGGACCCGTCGGACAGCCGCGTCGCCCGCGGCAAACGCAGGTTCTCGGCGAGCGCGCGGTTTTCCAGGTCCACGCGCCGCCCGGGCATGCCATCGAGCATCATCGTGACGACGCCGAAGGTGCCGAGCGCGATCATGAGCGGCACGCAGATCCGCACGACCCGTGTCGACGAGGCCCCGAACCGGGCGGGTCTCTCGACAAGCACATAGGTCAGCCACGCCAGCACGAAGCTCGCCGCGACCAGGATGAGGATCAGGCCGGTTGGCGGAAACGCGCCGCAGCCGATCCAGGCGAAGGCCAGCAACGGCCAGTGCCAGAGATAGAGCGGGTAGGAAATCTTGCCGATGAAAACCATCGGTCGGCTGGCCAGGAACCACCGACTCAGAAACGTGTCCGGACCGCTGGCGATCACCAACGCCGCACCGGCGACCGGCACCACGGCCCACCAGCCCGGAAAGCCCTTGAGGTCGGGCAGGACCACCACGCCCAGGATCAGCGCCAACCCGAGAGCGCAGGCCAGTGCCCGCACGCCGCCCTGCGCGCGCCAGCGGGCGGAGAGATCGGCCGGCAGATGCGCTACCATCACGCCCACGGCCAGTTCCCAGAAGCGCGTCCACGGTTGATAGAAGGCGAGGCCGGGCTCAGCCGACGTGACGCTGAGCGCGAGACTCACGACCGCGACGGCCAGCGTGACGAAGAGGAAGGTGCGCCGGCTCTGCCGGGTGAGCACCGACAGGATCGGCCACACGAGGTAGAACTGCTCCTCGATGCCGAGCGACCACAGATGGAGCAACGGCTTGCCCCGCACGTCGGGCCCGAAGTAGCCGATCTCGCCCATCAGCGGGAAATTGCTGATGAACAGCGCCGCGGCCATGACGTGCCGGCCGAGCAGGCGGAACTCGTCGGAGAACATCATGTGCCAGCCGACGAAGACGACGAAGGCCAGGACGAGGATCAACGCCGGGAACAGGCGCCGCACCCGGCGCGCATAGAAGGTGGAGAAGCGGAAGGTACCGGCCGCGAGCTCGGCGGTGATCAATCCGCCGATCAGATAGCCGGAGATGACGAAGAAGACGTCGACGCCGACATAGCCGGAGCCCAGGACGCGCGGGAAGGCGTGGAACAGCACGACGGCGAGGATGGAAACGGCGCGCAGCCCGTCGATATCGGGCCGGTAGGCGGCGTGCGAGCCGGCCACCGAAGGGGCCTCAGATGTCGCCAACGCTGCTCGACCCTTTCCCACCGCCCGGCGGCAGCATTAGGTAACAAATGACAGAATATTTACTAGCAATTACAGGGCATTAGCACAAATATATTGCATCGCAGCATTTTCCATGCGTCCATGCTGCGTCGCACAACGTTGTACTCAATGTGTAGTGTATCAGGAGTTCAATGTACCCCTTCAATGACGCGCGGCCCGCCACCCCTCCGCCCCCACCCTCCCGCGCCCTCATGCTCCTGGAAACGCGTGCCCTCCCCGAACTGGGCGCCTTCTTTCTCCTCCAACCCTGGCTTGCGCTCACCCCCGCAGGCGACGGTCATCCCGTGCTCGTCCTCCCCGGCCTGCTGGCCGACGACGGCAGCACACGGCCGTTGCGCGGTTTCCTGAAGTCGCGCGGCTATGCCGTGCACGGCTGGAAGCTCGGCCGCAATCTCGGCCTGCGCGAGAATGTCGAGACCGACATGCGGGCGCGCATCGACGAGCTGTACGAACGTTACGCCCATCGCAAGATCAGCCTGGTCGGCTGGAGCCTGGGCGGCCTCTATGCGCGCCAGCTCGCCAAGCTCGTGCCGGAAAAGATCCGCTGCATGATCAGCCTCGGCAGCCCCTTCGCCGGCGCGCCGCAATCGACCAACGCGTGGCAGGCCTATGAACTCGCCTCTGGCCGCAAGGTCTCCGAGCACGACCTGCTGACCGAGCAGCTCGCCGAAGCGCCGCCGGTGCCGACGACGTCGATCTTCAGCCGCAGCGACGGCATCTGCGCCTGGCAGGCCTGTCTCAACGAGCCGGGACCGGAGGCAGAGAACATCGAGATCTACGGCAGCCATCTCGGCCTCGGCCATCATCCGTCCGCGGTCTATGCCGTGGCCGATCGACTGGCGCAGCCCGAAGGCGCGTGGAAGAAATTCGATCCGCCCGGCTGGTGGGCGCTGTCGTATCCCGATTGGCGGCGCGGCTAGGATCGCTGCGCGCAACGGGAGACGGGGTAAGTATCTTTAAGTTCTGATGATAAGCTCGCCCGATGTTCGCCACCGGCTTGAACTCGCGCCGCGCCCTCGTGTTCTCGGGCCTACCAATGCTCTTCCTGTCCGCCGCGTCCCGGACGGCCGCACAGGATGCAGACTGGATCGTCGAGTCTGCCGACGGCGGGGTTGAAGAGGTACTAGAGTCCGGCGAGAGGCTCCCGACGCTGCGTAGCGTCGTTGTGGTGCGCAACGGCAACTTGCTTGCCGAGCGTTACTATCACGGTGCTTCGATGGCCGATCTTCTTGCCGTCAACTCTGTGACCAAGAGCGTATGCTCCGTTCTGCTGGGCATCGCCATCGAGCAGGGCAAAATCAAGGGTGTTTCCGAGACGGTGGCGGCTCTCCTGCCCGAAGCGGCGGCAGAAGTGCCGGGATCGATGGCCGGCACGGTAACTTTGGAGCAAATCCTGACCGGCACCACCGGCATCGACTACGATATGGCGAAGGATTTCGACGCGCTTCGGCAGGCCTCCGACCCAGTGAAGTACACGCTCTCGCTGCCAGCCGATGGCCATTCGCAACCAGACTGGCGCTACAACGATGCGGCCGTCGGACTGATTGCTCCCATCCTGCGTAGAGCTACCGGCCTGCGGTTGGAAGACTATGCGCTTCAGAGCTTGTTCAAGCCGCTAGGTTTCGAGGGTGCCGACTGGACTGCTGACCAAACAGGCCAGGCGCGCTCCTATGCAGGACTACGACTGCGCACACGCGACGTGGCCAAGCTCGCCTGGACGATGAGCGATGGAGGCAAGTGGCGAGGCGCGCAGGTGATCCCGGCCCACTGGGTGGAAGCGAGCCTGCGCCCGCGCGTGCCCGTGACGTGGACGGCGGACCCGGTCGAAGACATGCGTTACGGCTACCTCTGGTTCACCGGCAGGATCAAAGATCGGCCGGTCGCATGGGCCTGGGGCTACGGCTCACAGTTCGCGCTGATGGTGCCATCACTCCACCTCGTGGTTGCGACTGGGGCGTTGAATCCGCCGCAGCAAGCCCGCGAGAACCAGCACGACACGATAATGAAGCTGGTCTCACGGATTGTGGAGCGGGTAGGTAAGCTTCGCGACTAAGGTTCGCGCGCGTACGCACGCACTCATTTCACACCGAAGCGGAACTCGCCACGGTCGAAAACTGTTGAATGGAGAGCTTCATCCGAAGCGACCCCATCCAACAGGTGAAAAAATGAAAAAACTGCTCGTGGCTGCCGCTCTCGCGGCGACCTGTGTCGCGCTTCCCGCCTATGCAGCGACAGACGCCGAGTGCCAGGCCATGTGGACCAAGGCCGACGTCGACAAGGACGGCACGCTCTCGCCCGCGGAATCGATGCGTTACACGGCGGCAATGCGCGTGAACGAGAAGCAGATGGCCGCCGACGGCAAGCTCGATCAGACGTCCTTCCTGAAATACTGCAAGGACGACGCGTACATGACGCGCAAGACGGATGCCGGCGCACCGATCAAGGGCGCGAACAGCTTCACCGAGAACCAGGCGAAGGACCGCGCGGTTGCGCAGGGCCTGACCAACGTCGGCGCCCTCAAGAAGGACGATGACGGCATCTGGCGTGGCCCGGCGATGCAGGACGGCAAGTCCGTTCAGGTCGCTGTCGACTTCAAGGGCAACGTCGTTCCCCAGTCGGCGCCTTAACTCTCTCGCGAAAGGTCAAACAGACAATGAAAACCGTTAGCCGAGTCTACGACACCTACTCCCAGGCACGCGACGCCGTCGCCGCCATTGAAAAGGCCGGCGTGCCGGCGTCCGAGATCAGCCTCGTCGCCAACAAGCACGTCAGCGATCGGCATGCCGACGTGAAGGATGGCACCCAGGCAGCAGCCGGCGCAGGCATCGGCGGCATCGTGGGCGGCGGAGCGGGCTTGCTGGCCGGCCTCGGCATCCTGGCGATCCCGGGCCTCGGTCCCGTCGTTGCCGTGGGTTGGCTCGCAGCCCTGGCCGTCGGCGCCGCTGCCGGCGCCACGGCAGGTGGCCTTGTCGGTGCGCTGGTCAGCGCCGGCACGACCGACGATCACGCCCACGTCTATGCCGAGTCGGTCCGCCGCGGCGGCACGCTGGTGAGCGCACGCGTCGACGACGGCTCGGCCGCGCGTATCCAGTCGATCCTGGACACCTACAAGCCGATCGATCCGGTCGCCCGGGGCGATGCTTACCGCAAGGAAGGCTGGAAGAATTTCGACCCGGCCGCCCCGGCCTATGAGCCCAGCCAGGCCGAGATCGAGCGCATCCGTCGCGAGCACGACATCGCCGCCTAACGCGACTGCGACCGTAACCGAGAAAGGCAGGAAGCCCAGCGCTTCCTGCTTTTTTTGTTGCCGTACGTTACCGCACGGCAACGTCGCGAATGCCGGCACGTTCACACAACCACCGCAATTCATACCCGGAGACAACCATGGCCAAGCCTCCCGCCAAGCTCGACGCGATCGCCCTGCTGAAGGCCGACCATCGCAAGGTCGAGGATCTGTTCGAGAAGTTCGAAGCCGCCAAGAGCGCCAGCGCGAAGCAGGCGCTCACGCAGGAAATCTGCACCGAGCTGTGCATCCATACGATGATCGAGGAAGAAATCTTCTACCCGGCCTGCAAGGGCGCGGTCGAGGAAGACCAGATGGACGAGGCCTATGTCGAGCATGACGGCGCCAAGGTGCTGATCGCCGAGTTGCTCGCGGGCTCGCCGGATGACGATTACTACGACGCCAAGATGAAAGTGCTGTCGGAGGAGATCAAGCATCACGTCAAGGAAGAGGAACGCCCGGGCGACGGCGTGTTCTCGCAGGCCCGCGACGCCGAGCTCGACATGAATGCCCTGGGTGACCGCATGGCCGTCCGCAAGGAGCAGCTGCTCGCCAAGTTCAAGGCCGAGGGCCTGCCGCCGCCGACCACGCGCACCTTCAAGGGCCACAAGCTCAAGCAGGGCGAAGCGGTCGAAGCCAAGGCCGCCGCGTAACGTCAACCAGAGGAGACAATCATGGGTCGCGGAATTCTGTTGTGGATGCTCGGCATCCCGCTGCCGATCATCATCCTGCTCGCCATCTTCGTCCGCTAGGACACCGGCTCCGCCGGAAAGGAAGCCGCCTCGTTGCTCCCCCGCAGCGAGGCGGTTTTCGTTTGAGCAACGTCTGTCCACGCTCGCTGTTGTTTTTACATGTTCGAGCAGAAGGAATTCCGCGGCGAGACGAAGGAAGCAGCGCAGAGGGACGCCGATGCGTGGTGGGCTCAGCAAAAAGGCTTGAAGCGCATTTCCGAATACATGAGCCCCGCCAATTTGAACGAGCGCACGCCGGCTCGGTGGATTGCCACCATCATCTTCGAACGGCCCAGCTGACCAGAAGCTGTGCGAAGGAACCCCATGAACAAACTGCCCCCGGCATCGCCCCTCCGCTTCACCTCCGCCGTCGAGAAGATCGAGCCCGACGAGGCGGAGACGCACGCGCAGCTGGTCGAGACCCTGCTGAAGATCAGCACGACGACCTATGCCGATGGCCACAAGGCGCTGCGCTCGGTCCATGCCAAGAGCCACGGAGTGCTGAAGGGCCGGCTGATCGTGCCCGAACTGCCTGCCGCCCTGGCTCAAGGCCTGTTCGCCCGGCCGGGCGAATACGCGACGGCGCTGCGCTTCTCGACGTCGCCGGGCGACCTGCTGCCCGACAGCGTATCGACGCCGCGCGGTCTTGCGATCAAGATCCTCGGCGTGAAGGGCGAGCGGCTTGCCGACGTGAACGGCGGTGAGACGTCCACCGACGCCACGCAGGATTTCGCACTGGTCAACGGCAAGTCCTTCCTCGCGCCCGATGCCAAGCATTTCCTGCGCAGCCTGAAGCTGTTGGCCGCCACGACCAACAAGGCCGAGGGGCTCAAGATCGCACTATCGGCCGTCCTGCGCGGCACGGAGAAGGCGCTGGAGGCCGTGGGTGGCGAGAGTGGCACGATCAAGGGATTGGGCGGCTACCCCGAGACACACATCCTGGGCGACAGCTTTTTCAGCCAGGTCCCGATCCGCTATGGCGACTACATCGCCAAGGTGGGCGTGGTGCCCGTGTCGCCCGCGCTCGTATCCTTGACCGACCAGCCACTCAATCTCAATCGCGAGCCCGATGCGCTGCGGATGGCGGTGCGGTCCCATTTCATGGGCAATGGCGGCCAATGGGATGTGCGGGTCCAGCTCTGTACCAATCTCGACGACATGCCTGTCGAAGACGCGACGGCACTTTGGGACGAAGAGAAGAGCCCTTACATCACGGTCGCCACCCTCGATGTCCTCCCGCAGGACAGTTGGAGCGATTCTCACCAAAGGGCGATCGACGACGCCATGGCGTTCAATCCTTGGCATGGCCTTGCCGCCCATCAGCCGCTGGGGTCGATCATGCGCGCGCGGCGTCATGCCTATCCTGCGTCGGCAGAGTTCCGTCTTGGCAAGATCGGCTGCCCGTTCGCCGAGCCCAAGGGACCCTGATACGCTGGGCTATGACGGCGCGCGTATCTCCCGAAGGGTTCGTCCGCGTGCGCGGTGCGCGCGTGCACAATCTCAAGAACGTCGATCTCGACGTGCCGCGGGATGCGCTCGTCGTGTTCACCGGCGTCTCAGGTTCTGGAAAGTCGTCGCTCGCCTTCGGCACCCTCTATGCCGAAGCGCAGCGGCGCTATCTCGAATCCGTGTCGCCCTATGCGCGCCGCCTGTTCCATCAGATGGCGGTGCCCGAGGTCGACGCGATCGATGGGCTGCCGCCCGCGGTGGCGCTGCAACAGCAGCGCGGCACGCCCACCACGCGCTCGTCAGTCGGCAGCGTCACGACCCTGTCCAACCTCCTGCGCATGCTCTATTCACGCGCCGGCGACTATCCCGCGAAACAGCCGCTGCTCTATGCCGAGTCGTTTTCGGCCAATACTGCCGAAGGCGCCTGTCCGACCTGTCACGGGCTTGGCCGCGTCTACGAAGTCACCGAGCAGACGATGGTGCCCGATCCCTCGCGGACGATCCGGGAGCGCGCGATCGCCTCGTGGCCACTGGCGTGGCACGGCCAGAACCTGCGCGACATACTGGTGACGATGGGCTTCGACGTCGACACGCCGTGGCGCGACCTGCCGAAGAAGGACCGCGACTGGATCCTGTTCACCGAGGAGACGCCAACCGTTCCCGTCTACGCCGGCTACACGCCTGCCGAGACCAAGCGCGCGCTGAGGAACAAGGAGGAGCCCAGCTACCAGGGCACCTTCACCGGCGCGCGCCAATACGTGCTACAGACCTTCGCGCACACCCAGAGCCCGCTGATGAAGAAGCGCGTGGCGCAGTACATGCTCGGCGCTGGCTGTCCCGAGTGCCACGGCAAGCGGCTACGGCGCGAATCCCTCTCCGTCAAATTCGCCGGCCTCGACATCGCCGAGTTCTCCCGCTTGCCGCTGAAGCGGCTGGCGGCGCTCGTTGCACCCTTTGCCAAGATGCAGAAGAACGAGAAAGCCCCTGAAAAGGCAATCGTCATCCAGCGCATCACCCACGATCTCGCCGCCCGCCTCGACGTGCTGCTCGACCTCGGTCTCGGATACCTCTCGCTCGACCGCAGCACGCCCACCCTCTCGCCGGGCGAACTGCAGCGACTGCGCCTCGCGACGCAGGTCCATTCCAACCTGTTCGGCGTGGTCTACGTGCTCGACGAGCCTTCCGCCGGCCTGCATCCGGCCGACACCGAGGCACTCCTGCGCGCGCTCACCAGACTGAAGGACAGCGGCAACTCCCTGTTCGTGGTCGAACACGAACTCGACGTGGTGCGCGCCGCCGACTGGATCGTCGACGTCGGTCCGGGCCCCGGCGAGCAAGGCGGCTTGATCCTCTACAGCGGTCCGCCAAAAGGCCTGCGCGACGTGGCGATCTCGCGTACGGCGCAGCATCTCTTTCCCGAGGCCCGTCCCGAACGCCAGCCGCCGCGCAAACCGGCGGCGTGGCTGAAGCTGCGCGGCGTTACGCGCAACAATCTCGACTCTCTCGACGTCGATATCCCGCTCGGCGTGCTCGCCAGCGTGACCGGTGTGTCGGGCTCGGGAAAGTCGACCCTGGTTTCGCAGTTCCTGGTCGAAGCCGTCGCGGAAAGGCTCGGCCACCCGACCGCGATCGAGGAGGAAGCCGACATCCTGGAAGGCCGACCCGTCGCCACTGTCGCGGGCCGCATCGAAAATGGACTGGAGGGCATCGCCCGGCTCGTCGTCGTCGACCAGAAGCCGATCGGCCGCACGCCGCGCTCCAATCTCGCGACCTACACTGGCCTGTTCGATCACGTGCGCCGCCTGTTCGCCGCTGCGCCGCAGGCCAAGGCACGCAAGTACGATGCCGGGCGCTTCTCCTTCAATGTCGCCAAGGGACGCTGCCCGAAATGCGAGGGCGAGGGCTTCGTGTTCGTCGAGCTTTTGTTCCTGCCCAGCGTCTACGCGCCCTGCCCGGTCTGTCACGGCACGCGCTACAACGAGAAAACGCTGGAAATCGAAGTCGGCGGCAAGTCGATTGCCGACGTGCTCGCCTTAACCGTCGACGCCGCGCACGCTTTCTTCACCAACGAACCTGCGCTGCACCATTCGCTCGAAACCCTGCGCAACGTCGGCCTCGGCTATCTCCGCCTGGGCCAGCCTGCCACCGAACTGTCGGGCGGCGAGGCCCAGCGCATCAAGCTCGCCACCGAACTGCAGCGCGCCCAACGCGGCCGCACGCTCTACATCCTCGATGAGCCGACGACCGGCCTGCACCCGGCCGATGTCGAGCGGCTGATCCTGCAGCTGCAGTCGCTCGTTGCCTCGGGCAACAGCGTGATCGTGGTCGAGCATGACATGCGGGTCGTGGGGGAGAGCGACTGGGTGATCGATATCGGCCCCGGCGCCGGTGAGGACGGCGGCAAGGTCGTCGCCGTAGGGCCGCCGGCCGGGATTGCCCGGACAGCCGGCAGCCTGACCGGAAAGTATTTGGCCCGAGAGTCGAGCCGCTGAAGCAACGCCGGCACGTCCCGCCCGTTTAATTCACCTCCACAAATAGAGGTAAATATGACCAACAAGCTTTTCCTGCTGGGAGCCACGGCCCTGATCGCTTTGACGGGTCCGGCCTTTGCCCAGTCGACCGCCGAGAAGACCGGCGTCAACTCCGCGCTCGGCATCACGCCGAAGACGCAGGATTTCATCACCGAGGCTGCCAACAGCGACATGCTGGAAATCGCTTCGAGCAAGCTGGTGGCGTCGAAGTCCGACACCAAGGACAAGGCTTTCGCCGACCAGATGATCACAGACCACACCAAGACCTCGACCGAGCTGAAGGCGCTGGTTACCGGCGGCAAGGTGCAGGCCAGCCTGCCCGCGTCGATGGACAAGGCGCATCAGGACAAGCTCGACAAGCTGTCCAAGATGGACGGCAAGGACTTCATGAAGGAATACGAGTCGATGCAGGTCTCGGCGCACAAGGACGCCGTCTCCCTGTTCGAGCGTTACGGAAAGGGTGGCGACAACGCTGCGCTGAAGGACTGGGCGAGCACGACTCTTCCGCATCTTCAGGGCCATCTGAAGATGGCGCAGGATCTCGACAAGTAGGGACGCCGATCACCACCAACGCAAAAGAGGCCCCTTCCGGGGCCTCTTCTTCGTTGTGGGATTGTACTAGCCGCGCGCCGGAAGGGTGAACTTCTGGTCGGTCAGCTTCTTCTCCAGCACCGGGATAGCGGCCGCGGCGTTTCCCGCCTTGCACTGCGCGACGGCAACCTGGCCGTCGAGCGAGCCGCGCAGATAGAGAAGATGATGCGAGTTGTCCTCGTCGTGGCCGATGTAGCGAACGTAGGTATTGCTCAGCGCCATGCAGTAGGCCTGGTCGGCGTGAGACACCGGCGGTGCTGCGAAAGCAGCCGTTGCCGACAGAGCGAGACCGGTGGCGAGAGCGAGAACTTGTCCAAAGCGTTTCATGTCGTCCTCCTGTGTGAGCGCGACTGTAGGAAACGACTTCGCTCGAATTGCGGCCTCGCCCTTACTCGTAGCTGACGGCGTTCGTTCGCGTACATATTGCCCCGCGCGACGCTACGCACGCACCTCACATTGGATCACCCGCTTCAGCTCATGCCAAATCATCTTCTCTGGTGATCGATTCCGAACTGAACACCGCCGGCCGGTTCGGATCGTCGAACTGCAGAGTGGGAGCGGCCATGGCATGATGCTCCTGCAGGACGGACTGCGTTCCTTCCAGCCACGCCTGGATGGCGTGTCCGAATTCATTGAAGTCGTGTGGGGCGTTAAATGCTGAGGCAACCAGAGCCAGCTTTCCGGATTTCCCCAGTTCTTTCTTGATCTCCATAACAGCGGCCTTGAGACGAAGAACGATCGCGACGTGATAGAGGAAGCTTCCCGAGGTCACCCTCAGGATTTCGAATTCCAGATCGTAGGCCGCAGCCATCGACGGATATTTCCGGAGCAATTCCGCACCGGCAAAATACTTGAAGCCGCCCCAGACGATTCGCGCCTCTTGCGGGTCATGAACGTCGATATGCAGTGAGGCCTGGACTCTCGCGTGGTCGGGAAGAACAATCGTATCGGACATCCCGCAATCTACCTCTGAAACCATGCCACGGCCACCAAGCTGAGCCGTCGCTCGACCCCCAACTCCCTAATGAGGATCAAGGACCGCCGGCGAGGACAGCCGCGTCCGGATGTTGCGTGCGATTTCAGCCGGCGCCGAATCAGGAATGGGAAAGACGCAGCTCACATTGATTTCGCACAGCACGTAGCTGTCTTCGCCGGAAGGCATGCGCGGGCCGTAGAGAAAGTCCGCGTCCCAGATGATCGGCAGCATATCCGGTTGGATATCCAGGACTTCCATCATCTCTGGCACCCATTCCGCCTCCATCTTCGTGCGAAGGGCCTGGAAGGCCGGCGCCTCGGCGCCGTGCATGATGCGTGGGCCCGGCTCCAGTGGAGAACCGTTCAATGGCGGCGTCACGAGAGCCTTGATGAGTTGGTGTCCAAAGCCCACGACTCTGTCACCTGCCAGATAGCAACGGATCATGCCGTCCGACAGACGAGGCTGAAACGGCTGATCGACGACGCATCCGCCATCTTCAAAATACGCCTTGCAGCGATCCATGAATGCGGTGAGCGGCAAATCTTCCGGCAGGCTACCGCGCGTTGCTTGCAGGATGCGGACACCCGTTCCCTTTATTGTCGAGGCGGGCAGACGCTCGACTTTCCAAACGCCCTGCCCGCCATTGCCGCGATTTTGCTTGATGACTCGCGGCCCTGCCTCGGAGAGCGATCGGGGAAACATGCCGAGAAACTCATCGGTCGTTCGATACAGACGCGTGTCCACGCCCCAGCCAAGGTGCCGGGTTCGGTGCAGAATTTCCTTCGTGCCCATTTTCAGAATGACATCGGGATGGGCGCTGACCAGAACACCCTTCGCCGAGACTTCCCGCAGCATGGCGTCGAGCGTCGCTCGATTTCCTCCGCCGAAGATCGGATCGACCCAAACGAGCACGCCATCCACGCCGAGAAGCTGTTCGCGCACATCAGCGACCATGTCGTCGGCGTAGACGGCGGGCTGCGCCTCGATGCCAACCGCCGCCAGCGCGGAGAAGATATGGCTATAGCGATTGTTGAACGAGGTCGCAGCCGTGCGCGCGGCCCGGTCGCCGAACCATATCACGGCGAGCTTGAACGGTTCCTTGTCCACCATCGCATTGCTCCGGCTTCGGGTTGAACGGACTTACGAAATGCCGAGGGCGAGATAAAAGACGACGCCCGTAAGCGCGCTCGCAAGCAGCACGGGGATGACCCCGAGCTTGAAGCGAAAGATGGCGACGGCGGCAGCCAGCGAAATCACCAGGGACGGCACATCGATCGAACCAAGGACCGGCACATCCACGGAAGCACCGAAGAAATGCACGGGCCTCTGCGCGGTGAACAGTACATGCAGGGCGAACCAGACGGCGAGGTTGAGGATCACGCCCACCACGGCGGCAGTGATTGCCCCCATGGCCGCGCTGAGCGCCTTGTTGGTGCGGAGCGCTTCGACGAAGGGTGCTCCGAAGAATATCCAGAGGAAGCACGGAACGAACGTCACCCACGTCGTCAGCAGGCCGCCGAGCGTTGCCGCCAAGAGAGGCGGCATTGAGCCCGGTTGCCGCCACGCGCCGAGAAAGCCGACGAACTGCGTCACCATGATCAGCGGACCCGGCGTCGTTTCGGCCATGCCGAGGCCATCGAGCATCTCGCCAGGCTTTACCCAGTGATAGGTGTCGACGGCCTGTTGCGCGACATAGGCAAGCACGGCGTAAGCGCCGCCGAACGTGACGACGGCCATCTTGCTGAAAAAGATCGCGATCTGGGTGAAGACGTTTGCATGGCCCAAACCAACGTAGAGTGCGGCGACGGGAACAAGCCACAGGGCCAAAAAGATGGCCGTGATCGCCAGCGACCAGCGCACGTTGGGCCTGGCATGTTCGGGCGTTTCCTCGCCCAGAAGGGAATCGGCATCGGCAACCTGCGTCGCACCGACCTTGCCGTGACCGCCGCCCGCTGCAAAGGCGGGCACCCCGGCACGACCGCCAGCATAGCCGATCACGCCGGCCGCCAGAATGATGATCGGAAACGGCACATTGTAGAAGAACAGCGCGAGGAACGCCGCCCCCGCCAAGGCCCGCATCGTATTGTTCTTGAGCGCCCGCCGGCCGACCCGCAATACGGCTTCGACCACGATCACGAGGACCGCGGCCTTGAGGCCGAAGAAGAGACCCTGCACGATCGTGACCTGCCCCAGAAGAACGTAGATCCAGCTCAACGCCATGATCGCGATCAGGCCGGGCAGCACGAACAGACTGCCGGCGACGAGGCCGCCTTTGGTCTTGTGCATCAGCCAGCCGATATAGATCGCCAGCTGCTGCGCCTCCGGACCGGGCAGCAGGGTGCAGTAGTTGAGCGCGTGGAGGAAACGGTTCTCACCGATCCATTTCTTCTCTTCCACGATGATGCGGTGCATGACCGCGATCTGGCCGGCCGGACCGCCGAAGGAGAGCGCGGCCACTCGTGCCCAGACCTTCATCGCCTCGCCGAAAGGAACGTTGTGCGGGGCGCTCATGACTTCTTCACCGTCGGCGGCCAGTCGTGACCTTCGCCGACGGCATCGCGGCACCATCGATAGAAAGCATCGTACAGCGTGAGGCCGGCTTCGAGCTGTTCGAGATCGTCCGCATACATGCGCGACAGGCCGAGCGAAGCGGCAAGCAATCCCGCCGACTCGGGCGCGATCTCCGGGTGACCGGTATCGGCCCCCCGAACGATCAGGGCGAGTCGCTTCAGCGGCTCGGTCGCAATGCCGAACTCCTCCACCATCAGGTCGAACGTGCAGCGCTCGCCGCGATGGCTCCAGTGGACGCTCTCGTGATCGATGTCGAAGGGCGTTGCCTCGAAGCGCTCGGCGACATTGAGCACTTCAGACGGCGCCACGAACAGAAAGACGGCGTCGGGGTCGACGAAGCGCCGGATCAACCACGGGCAGGCGATACGATCGATCTTGGGTCGTGCCCGCGTCACCCAAACGGTGCGCCCTCGAGCGTCCCGTTTCGGCAGTTTTGCGGCCGGCACCAACGGCAACTTGGCTTGCTGCCATTTGAGAAAGCCGTCTTCGAGAATGTCGGCCGCGCCGCCGTCGTGGCGAAGCCACGCGGCGACTCCCTGGCTGAGCTTCAGACCCTTGTGACAGATCACGACGGCCGGACGTTTCGAGGCGACAACGGCAGGCGCCCACTCGGCAACGCTCGCCCACGGTCGGCGCAGCGAACCGGGAATCAGGTGCGGATTGGCGTCGAAATCTTCGTCGGTACGCACGTCGATGAGCGCCGGCGAATCCGGCCGTCCCAGAAGGCGCACCAGCTTTTCAATGGAAATGGAGTTTGGCGAAGGCATGAACAGGCGTCCCTGGAGAGTTGCTAGGACGCGATACTTCGGCTGACGCCTCATGGGGAGACCGCAGTCCCCATTGAGGTTAGATAACGCGAGACCTTGCCGTTATGTCAAGGCTTGCCAAGTGGGCCGCCGCCCCCCAACTCTTCTCCTATGCCCACCTCCTTCGCCCTCCTCCCCCACCGCAGCGTCGTCGCCCTCACCGGCGCCGATAGGGTCGAGTTCCTGCAGGGGTTGATCTCCAACGACACCACCAAGGTCGCGGCCGACAAGGCAATCTGGGCGGCGCTGCTGACGCCGCAGGGTCGGTTCCTCAACGACATGTTCGTGGCCGATGGCGGGGCTGAGACGCTGCTGCTCGAGACCGAGCGCGAGCGGGCGGCGGCGCTTGCCAAGAAGCTGTCGATGTACACCTTGCGCGCCAAGGCCAAGGTCGAGGATCGCGCGTCCACGATGGAAGTGGCCGTCGTGTTCGGCGACCAGGCCGACAAGGCGCTCGGCATCGAGAAGTGCGTTTCCTACACCGATCCGCGCCTGCCGGCGCTGGGCGTGCGCGTGCTCGCGGCGGCGGGCGAGGCGGCGGCCATTCTCGGCTCTCATGGATTCGCGCCGGCGATGGCGGCCGACTACGACGCGCTGCGTCTGGGGCTCGGCGTGCCCGACGGCAGCCGCGACTTGCCGCCCGAGAAGGCGCTGCTGCTGGAGAGCGGCTTCGACGAGTTGAACGGCGTCGACTGGAAGAAGGGCTGTTACATGGGCCAGGAGCTGACAGCCCGCACAAAGTACCGCGGCCTGGTGAAGAAGCGGCTATTCCCGGTGCGGCTCGACGGGCCATTGCCCGCGCCCGGCACCTTGGTCGAGCGCGACGGCCAGGAGGTGGGCGAGATCCGCTCCGGCCTCGGCGACCGCGCGCTGGCGATGCTGCGGCTCGACGTTGTGGGCGGCGACGGGCTGACGGCGGGCGGTACGCGCGTTCGGGCCGAAAAGCCGACGTGGATGCGCCTGCCGGAACCGCCCGCGACCTGACGAAGATGTGACCGGCCGTCCCCTCGCGTTTGCCGGGAGAGGGGTGGCGGAGATTCCGAGACAAATCGCCTGAAACCCTTGCGCCATCGGCATCCGAGGTGTCTCACGATCTGGAGACACGCGGAGACAGTCCGAGACATCGCCGGGCGACTGTTCATACCCTTCCCGCCCGATGCCGACCGGCATAAGGTCCCGTTCTTGCATTGGGACCGCCCGGGAGGCACGCCTTGAAACTGATCAATCCGAACCCGTTCACGACCCGTCCGGAGATCGTCGGCACGTTCGGCGTGGTGACTTCGACGCACTGGATCGCCACCGCGGTCGGCATGGGCATCCTCGAGCGCGGCGGCAACGCCTTCGACGCCGCGGTCGCCACGGCGCTGACGCTTCAGGTCTGCGAGCCGCATCTGTGCGGCCCCGGCGGCGACGTGCCGCTGATCCTGAACAGCGTGAAGAAGGGCAAGACCGAGGTGATCTGCGGCCAGGGCCCGATCCCCGGCCTGGCCAACATCGGCCACTTCAAGAACCTCGGCCTCGACCTGATCCCCGGCACCGGCGTGCTGCCGGCCTGCGTGCCCGGCACCTTCGACGCCTACATGCTGCTGCTGCGCGACTACGGCACGATGAGCATCTCCGAGGTGCTCTCGCCCGCCATCGGCTACTGGATGAACGGCTATCCGCTGGTCGAGCGCGCCTCCGCCACCATCGCGACCGTGGCCGACAATTTCCGCGACAACTGGCCGACGTCGGCCGCGGTGTTCCTGCCGGGCGGCAAGGTGCCGACGCCGATGGACACGTTTCGCAATCCCGCCGTCGGCAACACCTACGCCCGCATCGTCAAGGAAGCCGAAGCCGGCGGCGGCAACCGCGAGGCGATCATCGAGCGCGCGCGCAAGGTCTGGAGCCAGGGCTTCGTGGCCGAAGCGATCGACAAGTTCTACACCCAGCAGGAGATCATGGACGTCTCCGGCCAGCGCAACAAAGGCCTGCTGCGCGGCGACGACATGGCCAAGTGGGAAGCCACCATCGAGGCGCCGGTCACCTATGACTACGGCCGCTACACCGTGTGCAAGGCCGGTCCGTGGTCGCAGTCGCCGGTGGTGCTGCAGCAGTTGGCGCTGCTCAAGGGCTACAATTTCGACGGCGTCGACCCGACCAGCCCCGACTTCATCCATACCGTCGTCGAGGCGAGCAAGCTCGCCTATGCCGACCGCGAGTCGTTCTACGGCGATCCGAAGTTCGTCGACGTGCCGATGCAGACCCTGCTGTCGGACGCCTACAACGCCGACCGCCGCAAGCTGATCGATCCCAACAGGGCTTCGCTCGAACAGCGCCCGGGCAAGCTCGAGGGCTATGGTGGCGTGGTGAAGCTGCGCGTCGCCGACGGCTCGCGCGCCGCCGTTGCCGCCAGCGGCGCCGGTGAGCCGACCGTGGGTCGCATGGGCCAGATGAGCGGCGACACGGTGCACTTCGACATCGTCGACCGCGAAGGCAACATGATCTCCTCGACACCGTCGGGTGGCTGGCTGCATGGCTCGCCGGTGGTGCCCGAGCTGGGCTTCCCGATCGGCACGCGCGGCCAGATGTTCTGGCTGGAAGAAGGCCTGCCGGGATCGCTGGCGCCGGGCAAGCGCCCGCGCACGACCCTCACGCCGACCTTGGCCCATCGCGACGGCGAGCCGTACATGGTCTGGGGATCGCCGGGCGGCGACCAGCAGGATCAGTGGGTGACGCAGATGTTCCTGCGCCACGTCCATTGCGGCATGAACCTGCAGGAGGCGATCGACGCGCCGGCCTGGCACAGCGAGCACTTCCCCTCCTCGTTCTGGCCGCGCACCGCGCGTCCGGGCGTGCTGGTCCTCGAAGGCCGCATTCCGGAGGAGACCGCGAAGGATCTCAAGAAGCGCGGCCATACGGTCGAGATGAACGACGATTGGTCGGAAGGCCGCCTCACCGCCGCCAGCCGCCAGGATCCGTGGCGCAAGGCCGCCGCCAATCCGCGCGGCATGCAAGGCTACGCGGCGGGCCGTTAGTCGATGAAGACTCATCTGGGACCGCGGACCTCCAGGTCCGCTCATGATCATGAGGCGGGCCTGGAGGCCCGCGGTCCCATCTGATGAGCGAGCCCGTCGAAGCCCCCCTGCTGGAGCTGAAGAGCCTCACCGTCTCCTTCGCCACCGACGACGGCACCGTGCATGCCGTCGACGGCATCGACCTGGCGCTGCGCCGCGGCCATACGCTCGGCCTCGTGGGCGAGTCGGGCTGCGGCAAGTCAGTGACGTCGCTCGCGGTCATGGGCCTGCTGCCGCCGGAGAACGCCACCATCGGCGGCGAGGTACGCTTCGAGGGACGCGATCTCCTGAAGGTCCCCCTGAGCGAGCTGCGCGACCTGCGCGGCGCGCGCCTGGCGATGATCTTCCAGGAGCCGATGACCTCGCTCAATCCCTCCTACACGATCGGCAACCAGATCATCGAGGCGATCCAGCGCCACCAGGGGCTGAACGCCGCCGCGGCCCGGGCCCGCGCCATCGAGATGCTGAAGCTGGTGCGCATCTCCGCGCCCGAGAAGCGGATCGACGATTATCCGCACAAGCTGTCGGGCGGCATGCGCCAGCGCGCGATGATCGCCATGGCGCTGGCCTGCGGGCCGAAGCTGCTAATCGCCGACGAGCCCACGACCGCGCTCGACGTCACCATCCAGGCGCAGATCCTCGATCTCATGCGCGGCCTGCGCCGCGACACCGGCACCGCGATCATCCTGATCACGCATGACCTCGGCGTCGTGGCCGAGATGGCCGACGATGTGGCCGTGATGTACGCGGGCCAGATTGTAGAGCGCGCGCCCGTCGCGACGCTCTTCGCGCGGCCCGAGCATCCGTACACAGTGGGCCTGCTGGGCTCGATCCCACGCCTCGACCATCGGCGCGAGCGCCTGCCCTCGATCGAGGGCCGCGTGCCCGACATGACCAAGCCGCCCGCCGGCTGCCGCTTCGCCGCGCGCTGCCCGTTCGTCGAGGAGGCCTGCCGCACCGAGGCGCCACAGTTGCGCGAAGTGGCGCCGGGCCATCTCTCGCGCTGCCGCCGCGCGCCGCTGTCGGGCGTGCTGCAGTGAGCCCAGCACCGAACGACGCGCCGCCGCTGCTCGAAGTCCGCGGGCTGGTGAAGCACTTCGGCATCAAGAGCGGCGCGCTTGGCCGCATCTCTTCCAGCGTGCGTGCGGTTGACGGTGTCGACTTCGAGGTCGGCCAGGGCGAGACCCTGGCCATCGTGGGTGAGTCGGGCTGCGGCAAGTCGACGGTCGGCCGTTTGGTGCTGCGCCTGATCGAGCCGACCGCGGGCGAAGTGCGCTTCGAGGGCGACAATCTGCTGGCGCTCGACCAGGACCAGATGCGCGCGCGCCGCCGCCGCCTGCAGGTGATCTTCCAGGACCCTTATGCGTCGCTCAATCCGCGCATGACGGTCGGCGCCATGCTTGGCGAGCCGCTGTGGCTGCACCGGCTGGTCGGCAACCAGAAGCAGCGCAACGAACGTGTCGCCGAGTTGCTCGAGCTCGTGGGCCTTCGTCCCGATCACGCGCGCCGCTATCCGCATGAATTCTCGGGCGGCCAGCGCCAGCGCATCGCCATCGCCCGCGCATTGGCCGTCGAGCCGCGCCTGATCGTGGCCGACGAGCCGGTGTCGGCGCTCGACGTGTCGATCCAGGCGCAGGTCATCAACCTGATGCGCGCGCTGCAGAAGCGGTTTGGCCTGGCCTACATCTTCATCAGCCACGACCTGGCCGTCGTGAAGCACATCGCCGACCGCATTGCCGTGATGTATCTCGGCCGCATCGTCGAGACCGCGACGGCCGACGAGCTGTTCCGCAATCCGCGCCATCCCTACACGCGCGCGTTGCTCTCGGCGGTGCCGCTGCCCGATCCGACGGCGGTGCGCGAGCGCGCGCTGCTCGAGGGCGACATCCCGAGCGCGGTCAATCCGCCGAGCGGTTGCCACTTCCACACGCGCTGCCCGTTCGCGCGCGAGAGCTGCAAGGTCGACGTCCCGCAGCTCGTCACCGAATTCGCACCCGATGGCACGCCGCATGCAACGGCCTGTCCGTGGTGGCGCGAACTGCCGCCGGCAAAGATACTGATCGACGGCGTCCAACAAGAACAAGACAGGATACGACTTGACCGTCTTCAGGCGGCGTTCGTGTCACAAACGGAGGCGACATGATCAAGACACTGACGCTTGCCCTGGCGGCCACCGTCGCGCTGGCGACGAGTGCCTTCGCACAGACCAACCTGAGGGTCGGCTTGGCCGAGGATCCCGACGTGCTCGACCCCTCGCTGGCGCGCACCTATGTCGGCCGCATCGTCTTCGCCTCGATCTGCGACAAGCTGTTCGACATCGACGAGAACCTCAAGGTCGTGCCGCAGCTTGCCCTCAGCCACGAAGAGTCGGCCGACGGCAAGACGGTGACGATCAAGCTGCGCCCCGGCGTGAAGTTCCACGACGGCGAGCCGTTCGACGCCACCGCTGCCAAATACTCACTCGACCGCCACCTCACCCTGAAGGGTTCGTTCCGCAAGCCCGAGATTGCCGCCATCGACTCCGTCGAGGTGGCCGATCCGCTGACGATCAAGCTGCACCTCAAGGCGCCCTTCTCGCCGCTGCTGGCCCAGCTCACCGATCGCGCCGGCATGATGGTCTCGCCCAAGGCCGCCGAAGCCGCGGGCGACAAGTTCGGTCTCCATCCGGTGTGCGCCGGTCCCTACAAGTTCGTAGAGCGCATCCAGCAGGACCGCATCGTCGTCGAGAAGTTCGCCGACTACTGGAACAAGGATCAGGTCTTCATCGACAAGATCACTTACCTGCCGATCATCGATTCGACGGTGCGGCTGGCCAACCTCAAGTCCGGCAGCCTCGACCTGATCGAGCGCGTGCTGGCGACCGACATCAAGGCGGTGCGCGACACGCCGAAGCTCAAGCTCAGCAAGGCGGTGTCACTGGGCTACGTCGGCGTCACCATGAACCTCGCCAACGGTCCCAAGTCCGACAATCCGCTGGCCAAAAATCCCAAGGTGCGCGAAGCCCTCGAACTGTCGATCGACCGCGACGCCATCAACCAGGTCGTGTTCAACGGCGAGTTCGTTCCAGGCAACCAGTGGGTCTCGCCGCAGAACCCGTACTATCAATCGAAGTTCCCGATCCCCAAGCGCGACATCGCCAAGGCCAAGGCGCTCTTGAAGGAAGCGGGCGTCACCACGCCGCTCACCCTCGACTTCATGGTGCCCAACGGCGTGGAACTGCGCTCCGTTGCCGAGATCATCCAGTCGATGACGGCCGAGGCGGGCTTCGACCTCAAGATCCGCCTCACCGAGTTCGCGACCGCGCTGAAGCAGAACGAGGACGGCGCTGACCAACTCTTCCTCGTCGGCTGGAGCGGCCGCAGCGATCCCGACGGCAACTCCTACTCCTTCCAGGCTTGCGGCCAGCCGCAGAACACCTCGCATTTCTGCGACAAGGACGTCGACGCGGCCCATCAGGAAGCGCGCAGCAAGACCGATCCGGCCGAACGCAAGGCCGCCTACGAGAAGGTCGCCGCCAAGCTCACGCCCAACGCCGCGGGCCCCGTCCTTTATCTCTATCACCCGCAGGTGCTGGTGGCGCACAGCGACCGGCTCGAAGGCTACCGGCAGATGCCCGATGGCCTCGTGCGCGTTATCGGTCTCAAGCTGAAGTAAACGATGATCGTCTTCCTCACCCGCCGCCTGCTGCAGATCATCCCGACCCTGATCCTGGTGTCGATGCTGATCTTCGGCCTGCAGCAACTGCTGCCGGGCGATCCCGCGTTGATCATGGCGGGCGAGGAGCGCGATCCTGTGGTGCTGCAACAGATCCGCGAGCAGTACCGGCTGAACGACCCGATCCCCATACAGTACTTCTACTGGGTGAAGGGCGTGATGTCGGGCAACCTGGGCGAGTCGATGCGGCTCAAGTCCTCGGTCGCCTCGCTGGTCGCGGAGAAGCTGCCGGTGACCCTCCAGCTCGCCGGCATGGCGCTGCTGATCGCCCTCCTTATCGGCATCCCGGCCGGCATCATCTCGGCGGTGAAGAAGGAGACCTTCTGGGACTACGGCGCCAACCTCTTCGCGCTATGGGGCCTCAGCACGCCCAATTTCTGGCTGGGCATCCTCATGATCTTCCTGTTCTCGGTGGAGCTGGGGTGGCTCCCCGCCTCGGGCTACGTGCGCCTCGGCGAGGATTGGAAGCAGAGCCTCGCCACCACGATCATGCCGGCCTTCGTGCTGGGCAACGCGCTGGCCGCCGTGCTGATGCGGCATACACGTAGTGCGATGCTGCAGGCGATGAACGCCGACTATGTCCGCACCGCGCGCGCCAAGGGCCTCGCCGAGGGTCGCGTCGTGCTGAAGCATGCCCTTCGTAACGCCATGACGCCTGTGATCACGCTGCTCGCTCTCGACTTCGGCACCTTGCTGTCGGGCGCGGTGCTGACCGAGCAGATCTTCACCATCCCGGGCTTCGGCAAGCTGATCGTCGACTCGGTGTTCAACCGCGACTACGCCGTGGTGCAGGGCGTCGTGCTGGTGACCGCCACGACCTACATCAGCCTCAACCTGCTGGCCGACATCGCCTACGTGCTGGTGAACCCGAGGCTCCGAGGATGAGCATCACCGCCGGCCTCGAAGAGAATCCCTGGGCGCGCGCCTGGCGTCGCCTGCGCCGGCGCAAGGGCGCGATGGTGGCGCTGTTCGTCGTGATCTTCCTGGTGTCGATCGCGATCCTGGCGCCGCTGGTCGCGCCCTACGATCCCACGCTCACCAGCTTCACCACGGTCCGCAAGCCGCCGAGCTGGGCACACTGGTTCGGCACCGACGAGGTCGGCCGCGACGTGCTCTCCCGAGTGATCTGGGGCGCCCGCGCCTCCCTCAGCGCCGGGCTCGTCTCCGTCGGCATCGCCGTCGGCGCCGGCGTGCCGCTCGGCCTGCTGGCGGGTTACGCCGGCGGCTGGGTCGACACGGTGCTGTCGCGCCTGGTCGACGCCATGCTGGCGATCCCGTTCCTGATCCTCGCCATTACACTCGCGGCGTTCCTGGGACCGAGCCTCAGCAATGCGATGATCGCGATCGGCGTGACCGCGACGCCGGTGTTCATCCGCCTGACGCGCGGCCAGACCTTGGGCGCCAAGGTCGAGGACTATGTCGAGGCCGCGCGCGCCGTCGGCAACCCGCACTGGCGCATTGCGCTGCGCCACGTGCTGCCCAACATCGTGCCGCCGCTGCTGGTGCAGGCGAGCCTCGCCATCGCCGGCGCCATCATCGCCGAAGCCGCTTTGTCGTTCCTCGGTCTCGGCCAGCAGCCGCCCTCGCCGTCATGGGGCAGCATGCTGAATGCCGCGCAACGCTTCCTGGCCCAGGCGCCGTGGATGGCGTTCTGGCCCGGCTTCGCGATCTTCTTCGCCGTGCTGTCGTTCAATCTGTTGGGTGACGGCCTGCGCGACGCGCTGGATCCGCGGCACAAGTGACGGGTTAGCGGCTGGCTCAAGCGGACCGCGCGCATCCTGCGCGCTCAACGCCATGAGC